>CAYFOM010000008.1:0-117683 GCA_964344765.1 uncultured Planctomycetales bacterium
GAAGGCATTTGATGAGTCTGCTGCTTTTTACAGAAAAGATGTTGCTTGATCGGTTTACCACACCGCTGACATCGATTTTGCTGTACAGGTGGAGTGTTTTGAGAAGGCTTATCCCAAGTTGAAGAAGGACATCAATAAGATCTTGGGTTCATTCAAAGAGATCCCAAGGACTGAGGGAACCGTCAGCCAAGGCGGCATTACCGGCGCTTCAATGACCTTCAACTTCAAGAAGATGACGCCGAAGGAGCGCACAAAGAGTCGCAAGGATCGCGAAAAGGCCACCGGCAAAAAAGCTAAGGAGTCGCTTACGGAAGGATGGACCTACGTCGAGATGGACCCTTTCATGATGGTTCACCACGACGAAGGCAAGCAAGCCAAGATGTGGGCCGATCGCGGCAAAGCAGTTTATAAGTTCTGCGAGAAATCATTCCCCTACTTGGGCGAGGATGAGCACGTCAGCAAGCTGCTGGTGCGCATTTGCAAGGACTACGACGAAGCTGAGGCTTTCAGCCCCTTCATTTGGACGTCATCGCGACCACTGGAATTTGTCCTTTACCGCGACAATGTCGGTGTTGGCTCGGTGCAGAACCAGCTGTTCAATCAGAAAGTGATGCAGCACTGGTTGCGCCAGAAAGACCCGAACCTGTTCTTCGACTTACCGCCGTGGATGCGCTCTGGGTTGAACCGCGTGATTTACAACGCCAGGATCAAAGGCAAGAACCTGAAGCTGCGCCCCTCGGATTGGGAGAACATGGGCTTGCGGGAAGAGGTAAAAGCCGGCACCGCCCATACGCCGCGCGAGATTTTCTTGTCGGACTCCGATGCCTTCGAGGAGGAGAACTTCCGCTATGAAGCCGGGGCGTTGATGCGCTTCCTGCTCGACGGCGCTGGCAGTAAAAACCGTCTGACCAAAAACATTGTTAAGGATTACTTCCTTAACATCAAAGAGGTCAGCGCGCGACTAGCAGAGGAAGACGACGACGATCTTTACAGCGGCGAAGCCGAAACCGAGGAAGAAGAAGAAGCACGCTACAAGGCGCGTCAGGCTCGGGCTAAAGACAACGAGCAACGCATCATTGAAGAGACCTTTGAAGCCACCTTCGGCGAATGGACCGAACGCGACTGGCTTGCATTCGAAAAACTTTACTTCAAGGCCATCTCATAGCCACATCCATGATTCGCACCATGCTCACCATGGCGGCGCTGTGCTTTTGCGCCAGCGCCCCAGCAGCCCAAGTCCAGGGCAACGACCTTCTCCTGCTGAAGGACGGTCGAGTTTTTATCGACATTCGCTTGGAACAGGTCGCCGATGAAGGCATCTACGTCCTGTTTGAAAACGGCAAGATTCTGGTCCCGGATGATTTGATTGACGAGGCCGTCATTCAGGACGCACCGTTACCAGAGCCGAAGACGGACCAAGAAAGGGAAAAGCTGGAACAGGGCTTAGTGCCCTATAAGCGGCGCTGGATCTCGGTAGAAAAGAAGAAGAAGATTCAGGCGGAACTAGTCAAAGAGCGCAAGGCTGAGCTGGCTGCAATCGAAAAGCACAAGCTGTGGCGCAATCGCTACAAGGAGCAATCCAAGCACTTCAAGTTTGAATTCACGACTGCGCCCAGTGTTTTTGAACGCTACCGCGACCAGCTAGAAGCCTACTTCACGGTGTTTGCGAAGGACTGGAAGGTCAAGCCACCCAAAGAAAAACACAAGAAGCAATTGCAGGTTTTCTTGTACGCCAACTACGACGACTTCTTGCAGATTAGCGGTGCCAGCTATGGCACCTTGGGGTTTTTCCGTTTCGTCGACCCGATGGAACTGAACTTCTTCCACAAACGTACTGACACGGAATTTACTACGCAGGTTTTGTTCCACGAAGCGAACCACTACCTGCAGCAGCTCATTGATCCGGATTTTTCGATGCCTCACTTTCCTGGGGAGGCCATCGCGGAGTATTACGGTGGTGCGGCATGGAATGCCGAGGAAGAAGAGCTGACCGTGGGCCTGCTGTTGCCCAGCCGACTGATCGAGGTCAAACGCGACATCGCCCGCGGCGAACCGATGCGCCTAGAGCGTATGGTCAGCGCCGATGAACTTTATGAACACTACAACTGGGGCTGGACCCTGGCTCACTTCCTGATGAAAACGCCGAAGTACGAAAAGAGGTTTAAAAAGTTCGTACTCGGCTTGGCCAAAGATAAAGACGTCAAGCGCTTTTCGCTGGGTCTGGGAGCTTTACGCAGTGTGCGCGGCAAAGAAGTATGGCGGCTGTTTCGCAAGCACCTCAAATTGAAGACGGATGAGGATGTAGACCAGCTCGAAAACGAGTGGTACGACTACATCAATAACGAGCTGCAATTCGACAACGTGCGCGGCAAAGAGGTCGCTGGCATGCGCGACCTCAATTCCGGCCGCCCGCTACGAGGTTCACGCCTATTGAGCGAGGCGATTGAGGAAGGCTCCCAGAATCCGCTGGTTTTTGTGGAGCTGGCCGAGTACCGCGAGAAGAAGGATAATTTGGACGAGGCGGTCGAGTTGCTGCGCCGCGCCGTCGAGTTGGATCCGCTCGAGGCCAAATACACTTTCCGCCTGGGCCGCGTCCTCAAAGAGACCGGCGAAGTAGAGGAGGGTGAAAAGCTGATGGCCCTGGCCAAGGAAATTGGCACCAACGACCCGTCGCTGCGCTGGGAATTCGAGCAGGAAGAGGACTAAATCGCCGCCCCGGCCGGCAGGAAATCCGAGGGGCGAATGGGCTACAATCCATTCCCCCCTTAGGCATTCCATGAAACAGTACCTCGACCTGGTACGCGACGTCCTCGAAAACGGCGAACGCAAATCCGACCGCACCGGCACCGGCACGCGCTCGATCTTCGGCACTCAAACCCGCTATGACCTGCGTCAAGGCTTCCCGCTGTTGACGACCAAAAAGGTGCTATTCGCGGCGGTGGTTCGCGAGTTGCTTTGGTTTTTACGCGGGTCCACCAACATTAATGACGACCTGACCCAGCACACCCCGATTTGGGACGCATGGGCGGACGAAAATGGCGAGCTTGGTCCGATTTACGGATACCAGTGGCGCAATTGGGGAGGCACCGGCATTGATCAAATCCAAAACGCCATCGACACAATCAAACGCGATCCGGATTGTCGCCGCAACATTGTGTCGGCTTGGAATGTCGCCGACGTACCGGAAATGCGACTGCCCCCCTGCCATGCGTTTTTCCAGTTCAATGTGACCAACGGGCGATTGGATCTGCAGCTTTACCAGCGCTCGGCAGACATCGCGTTGGGTGTTCCGTTTAACATTGCCAGCTATGCGTTGCTGCTAACGATGGTAGCCCAGGAGTGCGATCTGATTCCGGGCATTTTTGTGCACACCTTGGGCGATGCTCACATTTACGAGAACCACATCGATGGCTTGATGGAGCAGTTGCAGCGCACGCCGAAGAAGCCACCGCTCCTGAAGGTCGCGCGCAAACCGTTCGATCAGATCCAATTCGAGGACATCGAGTTGTTGAACTACCAACACGATCCGTTCATTCGATTCGAAGTGGCGGTCTGATGTCGGATTCAGGCACGCCCGCGACGACCAAGCCAATGAAGCTGGAATTAGTGGTTGCCGCCGATGAGCAAAACGGCATCGGTGTCGATGGTGATCTGCCGTGGCACTTGCCCGGCGACATGAAGTACTTCAAAGAGCTCACCATTGGTGACGGGAAGAATGCCGTCATCATGGGGCGTAAAACTTGGCAATCCATTCCGGAACGTTTTCGTCCCTTGCCGCAACGCTGGAATTTGGTTTTGTCACGCGGGGAATTGCAGCTTCCGGATGGCGTCGATCTTGCGCATTCGTTAGAGGCTGCATTGGAGGAAATCCAGCGGCAGATTCGCGACGGTCGCGACATTGAACGAGTATTCGTCATCGGCGGCGGTCAGATTTATGCCGCAGCGCTGGAAAGCGGATTGTGCAATCGAGTTTATTTAACGCGCGTCGCCACGACTTTGAATTGCGATGCCTTTCTTCCCTCGCTTGAGCAATGGCAGCTGCTTGAAGAATCGCCGCCAGTCGAAGAAAAAGGTTTGACCTACCAATTCCAAGTGCTGGAACCTACCCCCTGAGCCTTCACTGTGAAAACCAAGTCCATCGCCTTTGTTTGCCTACTCACCCTCGGACTTGGAATTTGGTCCGGTTGCTCCAACGAGGATTCCAAGTGGGATAGCACAACGCCATTTTGGCGTGGCAATACGCATACTCATTCTCTGTGGAGCGATGGCGATGCCGCGCCGGAATGGATTGCGGATTGGTATGCGAAAAACCAGTACAACTTCCTCGTTCTTTCGGATCACAACATCTTGTCCGAAGGCGATAAGGGGTTCCCGGTTCAGGAGGGCAAGCGCCTAACCCCCGAACGGCTCATCGCTTTGCAGGAGCAATTCGGAGTGGACCAAGTTGAAGTGCGTGAAGAAGGTGACGGGTCACGTTCCATGCGCCTGAAGACTTTGGCCGAACTGCGCGAACGTTACGAAGAGCCGGGCAAGTTTCTTTTCCTTCAAGGCGAAGAAGTGACCGACGGCTTTGAAAAAGCCAATATTCACATCAACGCTTTTCCACTGGACGAGGTCATTAAACCACAGAAAGGTGACAGCATTGGCAATACATTGCAGCGCAACTTTGACGTCATTCATGAAGTCGCTCAAGCGCGCGGTCGGCCGATTATTGCCCACCTAAACCACCCCAATTTCACTTGGAGTTTGACCTGGGAAGACTTCGCCGCGATTCGTCACGAACGATTTTTTGAGGTTTACAACGGCCACAACTCGGTGCGCAACTATGGCGATGACACCCACGATTCCACCGAGGTGATGTGGGACAAAATCAACACCGCTCGCTTGCGCACGCATCAATTGCCGTTGCTATACGGGCTGGCCACAGATGACTCGCATCACTATCACAACTGGGGCGGCAACAATACCAACCCTGGTCGAGGCTGGATCATGGTGCGGTCGCCGAACCTTGCCGAGGGCGGGCTAGTGCAAAGCATGGAAGCCGGGAACTTTTACGCATCTACCGGTGTGAGCTTGAACTTCCGCCACGATGACGATGGTTTGGAAATTCGCATTCAACCCGAGGAAGGCGTGCAGTATGTGACGGAATTCGTCGGCACCCGCGGAGTAGAGGTCGGAGTAGTTTTGCATAGCTCGGCCGAACTCCAGAGCAGCTACAACTTTCAAGGCGACGAACTGTTTGTGAGAGCGCGGGTGCGCTCCGACAAAATCCACCCGAATCCCTTCGCCGAGGGTGACTTTGAAATGGCATGGCTTCAGCCGGTGCGCGGTCCGGGCGAATGAAAATTGCCGACTTCGAAATCTGCGTCGACAATTTGGCAGACGCAATCGAAGCTGCTGAATGCGGTGCAGCCAGACTTGAGTTGTGCGCTGATCTCAGCTTGGACGGCCTTTCCCCCAGCGACGAGCTGCTCGACCAAGTCCTCGCCGCAGTGTCCATTCCGGTCATGGTGATGGTCCGCCCTCGAGCCGGAGGCTTTGCCTATAACGACACTGAAATCGAAGAAATGGCGGCGGAAATCCTGCGGCGAAGGAGTTTAGCAATCATGGGCTTCGTCTTCGGCTGCTTAGGCACGGACAATATGCCCGATCCAGCCGCTAACCGACGCCTTTTGCAAGCTGCCGATGGATTGCCCTGCACTTTCCACCGTGCCTTCGAGCAATGCCCCCGGCCGTTGGTTGCCATTGACCTTTTGCACGACTGGGGTTTCCAACGCATTCTCACTTCTGGCGACACGCCGACTGCGTGGGAGTCGAAAGCCACGCTGCGAAAGTGGATGCAATACGCCGGGGAGCGCATTCAAATCCTTCCTGCCGGCAAAGTACGCGCCGAGCATGCCCGCCAATTGCAGCGATACCTAGACTGCGACGAACTGCATTCGTCGGCGATCAGGATCGCTTGCGACGTGGCAACGGCAAACGAGGCCGTCGACTGACTTCTTGATCGTCGTCGTCACTGGGCGGAATGCCCGATAGCAAGATGGCAATCGGTCGCCCCTTTTCACTACTGGCCAAGATGATCTGAATGGTTGCCGTCAACGGTACCGCCAGGAAGGCGCCGACGATGCCCCAGATGCCGCCCCAAACCACCACCGAGATAATGATGATCAACGGAGAGATATTTAGTTCGCGGCCAAGTACGCGTGGCTCCAAAATGGTTCCCAAAACCAAATTGACCGTCATATAGCCAATGGCAATCGCCACCGCCGGCAGCCAGGATTCATGAACCGCCAATGCGGTAATGGTCGGCGGCAAACCGGCCACAATGCTACCGAAGGTGGGGATGTAATTCAGCAGCATCGTAAGCAGGCCAAAGACTTCGGCGTATGGGATCTCGCAGATCACCAATAGGAAGTAGCACAAAGTACCGGTCAGAATCGAGACCAAGGTCTTGATGGACAAGTAGCGCTGAATGCCCTTGCTGATTGTATCAATGGCGCGCGCCGCTTCTTCTCGGCGATTGCCGGCCACCGCCAACATCTTGCGGCGGAAGATATTCTGCTCGGCAAAAATAAAAGCCATGTAAATCAGGATCACCACCAATGAGCGAGTGAAGTTGATGCCCCCACCGATCAAGCTGGCCAACGCACTTTTGGCGTCGAATTCCTTCAGACCGTTTTTAATCGTTGCCTTGATGTCATCCGAAGGAAGCTGCCATTGATCGACTCGGAAACTGAGGTTCTTCACCATCTGCCCCCAAGTGGTCTCTTCTATTTCGCTTTCCTCGTCGCCATCTTCGCCGCCGTCCCCATTCTCGGCTTCAGAGTTTGCAGCGCCATCTGGACCCGCGTCATCGCCACCGTCGGCTTGTTCGGCTCCGCTAGCTCCGGCACCGTTTGGATCACGTTCGCCAACCGAATCCTCTGGCTGCGCCGGAAGATTTTGATCCAAGGGAACCACCGCTGCAACCTCAGTCGGTCCGGTGCCGAGGAAAGTGGCGACACTTTCTTGCACCAGCAAACCTACCTGGAACAGCGAATAAAACAGAATTGCGGTCAATCCCAGCACCGCAACCGGGCCGGGAATCTTGCGCTTTTCCAACGCGGTCACCACAGGCTGCAGAACATTGGCAAGCAGCAAGGCGATCACCATCGGCTGCAAAATGGATGCACCGATATGCAAAACCCAACCAATCAACACCGTGGCGATGATCACCAAGGCGATGGTTTGGGCTCGACCGGCGGCTCGGGATCGCGCTTCCATTCCCCTAGATTAATATTTCTGCTCAGTTTCCACGACTGGAATCGCCATACTCAAGGCATGGAATTCCCGCCGCCGCTAAGCCGCTTCGCCCAATGGGCAGCGTTTATCACTTTGACCCTAGGTGCTTGCGACTCGCCGGACCCGCAACCTGGGGATTCCGCTAACCGATATTTACTCGCCACTTCCGAGGTGGAACAAACCTTTCAGGCATCCTTTCGCGGTTTGAGCGTCGCGTCCGATGGCACGATTTGGGCGAGTGGCAGCAGCGGCTTCATTGTGCGAAGCGTCGATGAGGGAAAAACTTGGCAACAAATCCCCGCACCCGGCGCAGCAAACCTGGACTTCCGGGATGTGCACGCCTTCAGCCAAAATCACGCGCTGCTCATGGCTGCCGGCACCGGCATCGCCTCCGCCCTTTTTGAGACCACCGATGGCGGCCTTAGTTGGACCCAGCGACTCGACAATCCCGACAAGGAAGGGTTCTTCGATTCCATCACCGTCACCAACGATGGTGGCTTTTTGCTCGGTGATCCAATTGAAGGCAGGTTCACTCTTTTTGAGCGACGCGCCGACGGCAGCTGGGCCAAATTAGGGATCGAACATTGCCCCCCAGCACGAACCGACGAACATTGCTTCGCTGCAAGTGGAACCATTATCGACCTTCACGCCGACGGCACCCTGCGCATCGCTACCGGCGGCAGTCAGGCGCGCATGTTAATCCGCAATCCCGGGCGCGCCTGGAAAAGCCAAAACCTGCCCATGTTGGCCGGTGACGAATCCGGTGCTCAAGGGATTTTTTCGGTCGCCTTCCGAGATTCGCTACACGGCATCGCCGTAGGCGGCGATTACACCAATCCCACCCTGGCCGAAGGCTGCGCGGCACGCACCGAGGACGGTGGACGCACATGGACCGCCATCGGTGAATCCGGCCCCAGCGGTTATCGGTCGTGCGTCGCCGTGGTTCCCGGCACCGATCCGGCCGTCTGGGTCGCGGTGGGCTCGCATGGTGCCGACTGGAGTGATGATGACGGTCGCACTTGGCAACCGATCCCGGATTTCATCGGCTATCACACGGTTGCGTTTGGGCCGAATGGCCGCGGAATCGCCGTCGGCAACACCGCCCACCCCTTCGCCTGGTTTCACCTGACCCGACAGGATTAATCCAGCAAGCTTGCCTTACCACGAATACTGCCGACGCCACGCATCCAAGGCAGTGACGTCCCCGTCAACGCAGGAATCAAGTGTGATCCCTTCAGGCATGGGTGCAAGGCGATGGAGTGCCGTAGCCAACGGGCGGCGATGATCCGGGTCGCCGTCACGTAGCAGGTACCAAAGAGTTACCGCGTCGCCGACTCCGGCTGCCGCCACCAACTGCTTTGTTGCGGTCGCGACCGAACTTGCGGTGGATGACGAGTGCACCAAAGTCCGCCAGGCCGCCTGAACCTCCGGCGACGCATTGGTGCGCACCGGTGCGGTCGGCCCATGAGTAGCGTCGGCCAAAACGCGAGCGCCGCTCGGCACAACGACCTCTCGGCCATGCGACTCGAAAGAAACTCGACCCGACATCACAGTTAGCTGAGTGCTGCCGTCGGCCAGGATCTCGGTTTCGTAAATGCAGCCTAAATCCACCGCAATTCCGGCAGGCGTGCCGACTTGGAAGATTCGCGGGGCGGCAAAAATGGTTGCCACCATGCGCCCGCTTTCCAGGTTGAGCAGGTAGTCGCCATCCACACTTGTGGCATCCGCAATAGATAACGAGCTGTGCTCCTCAAGCACTACCCCGCCGATCTCGCCGACCTGTAATCGCAACCGCGCCCCCGCTGGCGTGCTCAGGCGCTGACCCACCTGAAGAGCCAAGACCTCTTCCGGATCAAGTCGACGGATTCCATCCAACCCGCCGCCACTCGCCTGCGGCGCACCTTCTAGTGCAACCGCGCCATAAGGCGAGTGAACAGGGGCGTTCAAAATTCCAGCTCCCTGCCAAAAGCCGATCGAGGCAAGGATCAGCACTGCGGCGGCCGCCGCCGCCCTACGCGGGCGTTGCCACCATGGCACGATGCGCGGTGGCAGCACCGGCGGCTCCTGCCGCCAACCACGCCAACGCAGATCGCGCAATTCCTCCGAGAACCGCTGCTCATCCGTCATGACTCAACCTCCCATCTAGTCGTTGCCGCAACTTCGCCATCGCTCGACTGAGTTGCACCTTGACCGAGTCTGCTTTTAAGTCCAAAGCCTCCGCGATCCGCCCAGTAGCCATCTCTTCGATCAAACGCAAAGTCAGTAATTCGCGCTCTCGGGCAGGAAAGCTGTGGATCGCCGCCAAAATGATCGATGAGTTGGACTCGACTCCAGTCCCAACCCCACCTGCCCCGCCGAATTCCGGCGTGTGCCAAGGTGGTCCACCGCATTCCGTCGACGCAACCGGTTCGTGATCTAACGGCAACCAATTTTGGTTCTTCATTCTGCGGAAGTGACGCCGCACCTTATTGCGAGCAATTCCCATGACCCACGAGGCGAAGCGCGATTCCTCACGTAGTTTGGGTAAATCAGACCACGCACTACTGAAAGTTTCCTGCATCAAATCCTCCACCACATCGATCGGTGAATGCGCAAGCAACAACGCGTGCACAGCCGGGGCGCACGCGTCGTAAATTTGACGGTAAGCAACGGTGTCCCCATTCCGCGCAGCGCGCACGCGTTGAGGGTCAACCGTTCGACGTTCATTTTGCTCCTGCACTCTGTTGGTTTGCCCAAGCGACCAATTCATCGTAGCTGTTGTGACCGCTGACGACGCCAACGGTCTCGACCAAGTTGGTCTTTAGCAATGGATCGCTTGCCGCCAGCTGACACAGTTTCTGCAAGGCGTGCGGAGGGAATCGGTGGTTGTTTGCTTCGAAGGCGCCAAGGCAATAAGCCAGCCATACGTTGCCGTCCTGCCCCATCAAACGGGTTGCGCGCAGTAGCTCCGCTTCGCCTTGGTGATCGCGGCCGGAGCCCAGTTGTCCAAGCGCGCCGAGAAAGTAGCCTAGATCCAGCAACGCCAAACCCAACTTTTTGCCTTTGGGTTTGCCGTCGGCTGGTTGGTCGAGAAAGGCGTCCAATGCGCGCCGCTGAAGCGCCATGGTTAATTTGCGCTGCAGATCCATGCGCTGTTCTTTGCTCGCCTTGCCGGCCGGATCTTTGGTGGCAATACACACTGCGGCACGCCGCAACGTTTCCATATGCACCACCGCGACCGCGCTCTGATCCAGCACTTTGACGACGTCGCCGGTCAGGCGCTCTATTCCGTAACCCTTCGCCCGTTGGAAAGCGTCGTTCCCCCATGGAATGGATTGGTGTTTGCCGATGTCGAGCGGGAAGCAAACGGCCGGCGGACCCGAGTCCAATTCGGCGGTTGCGGCAAGAGGAGCGGCCACTGCGGCCAGGAGAAGCAAAACTTTTGTGACGTACATGAAAGATTCCGTGGTGGAGTTCAGGGTTATGACAAAGCTTTGTGCCATCTCAGGGCGAATCGTTAACAATAAAATTTGCCACTAGAATGGATGCATGAACAAGAGTGGATTTTTGCTTCTTCTCTGCCTGGTATTGACTCTGGGTCTGTCATCGCTGGGATTCGGAAATCGAGGCAACGACGCCGACGCCGGCCGCAGCTTCGCCAAGCTCGTCGTAACCGTCACCGGACCATCCAACGAATGGTCCAGCTATGGCTGGCTGTGGGATCACGGCGAACGCCGCAACGGCGTGCCTTGGGTGGTTTCGGCAGGTACGCTCGACCTGGATCCGTCGCCGCGCAACACCCGCGACTCGAATAAGTCGATCTATTGGTGGATCACCGAATCGGCGTGGTCGGCGAAGGTCGGCCCGACCGAGATCGAGGTGTTAAACGCCATCGGCAGCATGGGTTGGCGCTTAGTCGAAACCAAGGACGGCATTCACCACACGATGGTGGCCGACGACTTTGAGCACGACAAGGCTGTGACTTATTTGTTCCAGCGCTAATCGGCTGCCAAGTTCAACCGCACAGGGCTTCGTAGAGCAGGCTGGTCCGGGCCGGGCAAAAAAAATGACCGCACCCCGTGAAGGGATGCGGTCGTTGCTTGGCAACCGGACAGGGACTTGAACCCCGACTAACAGAACCAAAATCTGCTGTGCTGCCAATTACACCATCCGGTTTTGAGGGCGGAATGATACCGTCCCGTGGCAGCGGTGGCAAGAATCTGAGCAACTTTATCGGTGTTTAGGCACGTTGCTCGGGCAGCGGCGGCAAGTCGAACAGGGTACGCCTTAGGATTTCCAACGCGTCGCGCACGCTGCCTAACTGCACGCCGGTGCGACCGCCGCGAGTCCACTGGTGGCGCAATACGGCGAAGTTTACGCCAGGCCCGACCAGGCCGATCCAAACCGTGCCTACCGGCTTCTCAGCCGTGCCTCCATCGGGTCCCGCGATTCCGGTAATGCCTATCCCCCAATCCGCGGTGGCCTGATTCCGTGCGCCCTGAGCCATAGCCAGCGCCACTTCGCCGCTGACCGCCCCGGGACCGCCTTCAGACGTGTAATCCACCGGCACCCCTAGCTCCTGATGCTTGGCCTCATTGGCGTAGCAGGTCCAGCCAAAATGGAATACCTGGCTGGCTCCAGGCACGCCGGTGAATGCCGCCGATAGACGTCCGCCGGTGCACGATTCGGCGGTGGCTACGGTTTGTTTGCGGCGCAGCAACTCTTCGACAACCACACCCTGCAAGGTCTGCTGATCGCGCCCCCACAGCCAAGGATGCAGCCGCTCCTCCAGAGTGGCCGCCATGTCGGCGAGCACTTGTTCAGCACTACGACCGGGATCTTGGCTCCCGCCGCTGGTGGTCGCTGCAGGCTCGGCTCGGGCGAGTACGGATAAGGTCACCTGTTTGCCCTTGGCAGTGATTCCCATGCGCGGGTTGCCGCCCAGGCGAAGTAAATCGCGAACCTTTTCCTCGACGGTGGACTCGGGCACTGACGCGGTGTGGAACAAACCATAGGCCAATTCAGAGGTCGTGCCTAACGCGGTTTGCAGCGCATCTAAGCCGGCTTTCCAAGTGGCTTGACATTCGCGCGGCGGTCCGGGAACGGCCATGTAATGGCTCTTCTTGGGCAATCCGGTCAAAAAGCCCCACGCAGTCCCGGCGGTATTGGCCAAAGCGTTGCTGCCGGCGGGAATGCGGCACTGATCCATAAAGAAGGATGGCGGCTCCTGTCCCGGACGCACGCGCTGATAGATCTGGCGCAATTCGTCAGCGGCGCTGCCGTCGTCAGTGGCCTCGGCCAACGGTTTGCCGAGAAAGTCTGCTGTTTCGGCGCGAATGCGGTCGTCGGCGGTCGGTCCTAAGCCGCCGGAGCTGACCAATAGATCGGCTTTGCCGTCCAGTTCAGCCAACAACTCATTGAGCTCGCCGGGACGGTCGCCGATGGTGCGCACGCCAATAACTTGGATGCCCAGTCGCTGCAGTTGGGTTGCCAAATACGATGCATTTAAATCCTGCACTCGGCCATCGAGCAACTCCTCACCGATCGAGAGAACCACGGCGGTGGAAGCTGCATTGCTCATGATTTTTCGGCCTTAGCGCGGCGTCGGTCTTGGAAGGCAACCAGCAGCACGCCAAACTCAAACAGCAAAATGGTCGGCACCGCCATCATGAACTGACTGAACGGTTCCGGTGGTGTGAGGACCGCGCCGACGATGAAGGCGCAGAGAATGAAGTGGCGGCGGTATTTGCGCAGGAACTTGGCGTCGACGACTCCGGCTGCTCCCAAGCCGGCGAGAATCAGCGGCAATTGGAAGATCAGCGCCAACGCGAAGGTGAACATGAGGTACAGCCCGAAGTAGTCCTTCAAGCGGTAGCCGTCTTCAAAGAAGCTGGTGTTCAGCCGACCGTAGAGGAACTCCAAAATGGTCGGGAAGAAGATGAAGTAGCAAAACGAGATGCCGCCTAGAGCAAGCACCAGCGACCAGGGCAGGAACTTCTTCAGCGGCTTGCGTTCGTGCTCGTGCAGGCCGACGGAGACGAAACCCCAGATCTGCCAAATCAGATACGGGAAGCCAAGCAGTAGCGACACCATCAGCGACGCCTTGAGCTGGAAGAACAAGTCTTCCAGCGGATTCAGCACGATCAGCTTCGGGTTGACTTCGACCGGCGGATCGGCGTTCTTCAAGCCTTCTACCGCACGCGTATGCGGCTGCATGAATACCCGAGTCAGCCAGTCGGCCAAAAAGGTCCAACCGCCCAGAAACATAAAGGCGATCGCCCCCAAGGCTTTGAACAACCGCTTGCGCAGTTCATCCAAATGCGCGCCGAAGGACATGCGCGTCGATTCTTCCGACGGCTTGTCCTGCGTTTCCTCCGCCTCGGCTGTTGCCTTGTCGTTGCTTTGCGCAACTTCGGCTTCGGGTTCCGTGCCCTGCGGGCTGGATGTGGGGTCCGGCATAAACGGATGCCGGGCCGCAGGAAGATTCCCTACAGCCCGGTATGGGGTTGGCCGACTAACTCGACCGACTCATGAATCTAGAGGCCCAACCAGGCCAACCAGTCGCGGCGGGGAACGATCTCCACCGACATGCCTTGAGCAACCTTGTAGCTATCTTGACCGCTCCAAGGCAGCATCTCACCGGTCTCCTCATCGAAGAACGGAGTACCGAGCAACAGGTAGTCAGTTTCTACACCGACTTCCTCGACCACGGCGATTCCAACTTCAGCCAGCTTGGCCTTCATGTCGGCAGCGCTGTAGCGACCAAAGCCTTGGCCCAGCAGCACGGCGACCGGAGTGCGGTTGCGATCGAAGACGGCGTTGCGAACCTTGTCGCCACTGCCGATCGGGTTGAAGCGGTCGGCAACGTTCATGATGTTGCACTCGGCGCGCTCCTCTTCAATGCTGGCGACCTGAACGCGGCCCTTCACAGCGCCGGTGGTCTTATCGAGGACCTCGAACTGCAGTCGCGGGACCAAGCGGTCGACGCGACCCAGGTCGATCCATGCCTTGTTGATGTTGGCGTTGGAAGTAAGGATGGCACCGTCCGTCGACTCGGCGCGACGGGTCACACCATTCAGGCGGTTCGACAAGATGTCGTTGCGCTGCTTCAAGTTCAGGGACGCGTTGCGCACCTGCAAGATTTCGGCGTCCTTCTGGGCCACCATCTGCGAGTGCTGATCGTCCAGCTGCTGATACTGATCTCGCAGAGCGTCGCGCTGGCGCTCGGTGTCGAGAATGGTGTCGTTCAAACTGGTGGTGGTGTCCTGCAGCTGGCTTTGCAGATCCGAGATCATCGAATCCTTTTCGGCCACAGCGGTGTCTGCCTCGGACTGACGTGCATCGAGGTCAGCGCGCAGCGTGGCGACCTGCTGCTCCAGATCCGAAATCCGGGTCTGCGATGCTTTGTAGTCGGCGATGACGCCAGGCAGGGTGGCCTGAATTTGATCGGCGTCGCTGGCTACCGACGGGAAGATTGCACCCAGTTCGGCCAGCGAATCAGTGATCGGACCCTCTTGCGGCAGAGCGGTGGAGTCGCCCGAGGGCTGCCAACCAATCTTCTTACCGATTTTCGAGTCCGCGTTGATCATATTCTGGATCTGCGTTTCCAGATTCGTGGTCTTCGTCTGCTCAGCAGCCAGCGAAGCCTCGGTCTCCGTGACTCGGCTGGTGGCGGAATACGCCAGGAAAACAGAAACAAGTGCCACGACTAGAAGCGCGATGGCCCACATCAGGCCGACTTGAGCGGCTCCGCGGTTGGACTGGGTCATGAGTACGTAAGGACTCTCTATTGAAGGGGGGAACGCCTGACAGGCGCGGGGGTTCGACCAAGCTTGGGTTAGCCATGCGAACCCGTTCGGGAACGCAATTTTTACGCTGCCTTGCCGGAGGGTCAAGGCCGAACGATGATGTTAGCCATGGCAGAGCCAGAGCAACCACCTATTCCGGAAGGAATTTGCCCACCTGGGCTGCGAATCACAGGGGTCCTGGGGGGCGTAGGCTCCGGCAAGAGTACCGTGGCGCGGCTGCTAGCGGAACTGCTTCCCGGGATGCTGCTGGATGCCGACCAAATGGTCGCCGATTTACTGCTCAGCCGCGCCGTCGCCGACGAGGTCAGCGCGCTGCTCGGCCCCAATTTGACCAACGCCGACGGCATTCTCGACCGAGCTGCGCTTGGAAAAAGGGTGTTCCAGGACGATAAAGCGCGAAAACAGCTGGAATCGGTGCTGCATCCTGCCGTACGCCGCGAACTGCGCTCCGGCTTGCGTGGCGCCGAGGAATCGGAAAGCGGCTGGGCCGTTCTCGACGTCCCCCTACTGCTTGAAAATGGTCTGCACAGGCTCTGTGACCAGCTTATTTTCGTCGAGGTACCTGCCGAAATACGCGCCGAACGGGCGATGGCGCGCCACGGATGGAGCCATCAGGACTGGGTTCAGCGTGAAGCCGCACAATTCTCAATGGATAGGAAAAAATCTGCCGCAGATGTTATCCTGAGCAACGTCAGCGGAGTTGAACACCTTCGCGCACAGGTGCTGGAAGTCCTTCCGCCCTTGCGAGCCCTCCCTCCCCGCACGTTGCGGGACCGCTGGCCCAGCCCCGAGCCGTCGGATTTTTGGCGGCCTCATCGCTAAACGATCGGGGCAGGTTCTCTTTGGTTCCTGACGGGAAATCCTCGTACTACCATGGCCGATTCATCCTCCCGGCGCCGTCGTCGCAGGCGCGCCCGCCATCACAAGGGCGGACAACAAAACAAGCGCACTTATTCGGTTTCTCTGCCCCCACTGCCTGAAGAGGCGTGGGATAAGAAGCAGGTCAAGACGTTTGCCACCAAGCGCAAGAAGCAGGGCTTGCATCTGTCCAAGCTGCTGCCGATTCCGCTGCCTGAATTGCAGGAGTTGGCCGACAAAGAAGGCGTCGAAGAAGCCTTCGGCATGTCGCGCGGTGAAGGCTTGCGTGCGTTGATTCGCTTGCGCATGGAGAAGGATGGCGTGTTCTTCACCAAAGGCACGTTGGACATCGCCCAAGAAGGGCATGGTTTCTTGCGCCACGGCGTCAATGATTTGACGCCGAACCTGGATACCGATGCGTTGCTGCATAAGGAGTTGATTGAAAAGCACAACTTGCAGCAGGGTCAGGAAGTCAGCGGCGTGTTGTTTGCGCCGCAAAGCAATGAAGAATTGCTGGTGCTGCACGAGGTGCTGACTGTTTTCGGCGAAGACCCGGAAAAGCAGTACTCGATTGCGCCGTTCCGCGACTTGGTGCCGCTCTATCCGGAAGAACGCTTGGGGCTGGAAACCGAGCAAGAGCTGACCGAAACGCGCATCATTGATTTGATTTCGCCGGTCGGCAAAGGTCAGCGCGGCTTGATCGTCGCTCCGCCGCGCACCGGTAAAACGGTGCTGCTGCAAATGATCGCCAATGCGATTGTTGAGAATCATCCCGAGTGCAAGTTGATCATTCTGCTGGTGGATGAGCGTCCAGAGGAGGTCACGGACTTCCAGCGCACCGTCATCGGTGAGAACCGCGAGATTGTCGCCAGTACTTTTGACGAACCGCCGGCACGTCACATCAAGGTGGCGGAAATGGTGATTGAGCGCGCCAAAGCGATGGTTGAGCAAGGTGAGGACGTCGTCATTTTGCTGGATTCGATCACTCGTTTGGCACGTGCCTACAACAACGAAGCGCCGTCTAACTCGAAGATTATGACAGGCGGTTTGGTTGCCGATGCGCTGCTGAAACCCAAGCGCTTCTTCGGCGCTGCGCGCAACATTGAAGACGGCGGTTCGCTGACCATTTTGGCGACCGCGTTGGTCGATACGAATTCCAAGATGGACGAAGTGATCTTTGAAGAGTTCAAAGGCACCGGCAACATGGAATTGGTACTGGACCGTCAATTGGCCGATCGCCGCATTTGGCCGGCGATTGAAATCAACAAGTCCGGTACGCGCAAAGAAGATTTGCTGTTCACTAAAGAAGAGCTGATGCGCGTTTGGTTGCTGCGCAAGGTGCTCAACGAAATGAACCCGGTTGAAGCGATGGAGTTGTTGATCCAACGCATGGAGAAGTCGCCCAACAACGCCGACTTCCTGATGAACTTGTCGGTTACTTGATCGCTCCCCCGCCCGAGCTTCACTCCCAAACAAAGCCATGAGCGACGGACATCGCGTTTTGATGTTGCTGCCGTTTTCCCCGCAAGCCGGGGTCGGCAATGCCACCACAGCCCGTCGTTTAAAAGCGGGATTGGAACGCTTTGGCCACGAGGTGGAATGCGTTGGATTGGAGCGCGATCTCAAGCCAAGTGAAGAGGGCGGCTGGACCTTTCCGGCCGATTTAAAAGAAGCGGCTCAAAAGGCCGACGTCATCGTTTCGCTCAATGCGGTCCGCACCGGACCTGCTGCCGAGGCGCTTGCGCAGCGTTCCCGCATCCCCTTTGCCGTGTTGTTCACCGGCACTGACCTCAACGGCAAACCACCTCGTTGGGCGGTGCAAGCCGCGCGCCGAGCACATGCTTGTGTGGCTTTGGCGCCCACGCCGCTGAAACGCGCCGAAGAGGTTTACGGCATAGAAAATGTGCAAGTGATTTTGCAAGCTGCGGCTCCGTTGCCCGAGCCGCGCGGTGGCGCACCGATACCGAAGAATATGCCGGCGCTGAATCGCGACGACTTCTTGGTGTTCTTGCCCAGCGGCGTGCGACCGGTCAAAGCACCGCGCCGCGGCATTCAAGCGTTGCGCAAAGCGGCCGCGCGTCATGCAAATTTGCGCTTGTGGATTGCCGGCGAAGCCATCGATGCCGACGAGTTGGAAGCGCTGCAAAAAGACGTCGCCAAGTTCTCATGGGCGGAATACGTCGGCCCGTTGAGCGGCGAAGAAATGGCCGGAGTGTTGCGTCGCGCCAATTTGGTGTTGAGCACCAGTCGCTCCGAAGGCGGCCCGCCGAATGCGTTGTTGGAAGCGGCCTTATTTGCCCGCCCCATCGCGGCGAGCAATATTGCCATTCACCGGTTTTTCCCCGGACCTAAGTTTTTGTTCCGCGAAGATTCGGATTTAGTGCGCATCGTTGACGAGGCTATCGCCGAACCGCAAGCTGCGATGCTTGAGGCGCGCCAGTTGCGCGAAGAAACGCGAACTCGATTTGATCGCACCAAGGAAGCGGTTAGCTGGGATCGTTTGATTCGCGGCTTAGTAGCCGGCGGTTTTGTCGACAACATTCAGTAACGGCTCGCCCAGCGCGAAACGGCGAAGGTTTTCGCGGTATAGCTGACTCCAATCGTCACTGGTTAGTGCCGAGCGCGCGGCGACATGCGGCGTGATGATTAAATTCGGTTGCTGCCACAGTTCGTGATCGGCGGGCAACGGCTCCGGATCAGTGACGTCAAGGCCGGCGCCGGCCAAAGTTCCGTCTTTTAAAGCGGTGATCAATGCTGCCGTGTCGACGACCGGACCGCGCGCAATGTTAATGAGGTAGCTGCCGTCCTTCATCGAGGCAAAGGCTTCGGCATCGATCAGGCCGCGGGTTTCATCAGTGAGCGGCACGCACAGAAAGATGACGTCGGCATGCGGCAGCATTTGGCCGAGTACCGGCGAAGTTTCCAACCGGTCTACATAAGGCGGTGGATCGGCTCGGCGGCGTTTGGTTGCCCAAACCGTCATGCCGAAGCCTTTGCCGCGCTTGGCCACCTCGCGGCCGATGCCACCCAAGCCGACGACCAACAAAGTTCGGCCTTCCAACGCAACCGGGGTCATCTTGCCACTGCCTTGGCGCAACCACTGACCGCGATTTTGGTCCTGAGCGTGTACGCGCAAATCACGAGTCAAGGTCAGCAGCAATGCGAACACGTGATCGGCGATGGTCGGCCCGTGCATGCCTTGCATGTTGGTGAAGACGATGGATTCATTCTCCATCAACGGCCGATTGCTCAAATAGCGATCCACCCCCGCCGAAGTAGCTTGCACCCAATGCAAGTTTTGAGCGCGGGCGAGGAAGTCGGTGGTAGCCCAACGCACCTCGGTTCCGTGCACGGTGGGCGCCAACTCGAGCGCATGTTCGACGGAATCGGGATAAATGATTTCCAGGTTTGCGCTTTGCTCCGCAGCGGCAATTGCGTCGGACTTGGCCAGGCGGCTGGCTAAAAAGCGAATGCGTTGGGCACCTTGCTCGGTATCCATCGCAATCTTGGATCCATCACTGGATCCAATGGGCCGGGTTTGGGCTTCTGCAACCGTGTGTTGCGACGGATCCGCGGCCTCGGTTTGTGGAGTCGCACATGCAGCTACCGCCAGCAAGCAGGCGTGGAGGACCTTCAGTCGGACTTGGGGCATGCCCTCACGTTAGCAACGCGGCGATGCGTTCCAGGAAGGCGTCTTCGTCGAGAATGGGCTTGGACTGGTAATCGTCGGCCAACGACTGATCCAAGAACTGCTGCTCGTCGCCGGCCATCGCGTGAGCGGAAAGCAGCATGATCACCGGCGCATTTTCTGCGGCCTGCTGCTTGATCCTTCGCGAGAGCATCAATCCGTCCACCGCTTCGCCGTCCACTTGAGCGTCGGCAAGATTGATGTCCAAAATCAAAAGTTGCGGGTTGGCTTGCTGCAAAGCGTCCATGAAGGGCTGTGGCTGATCGAAGGCTTGGACCTCAAATTTCCCAACGATGCGCAGCAATTCGGTGAGATAACGGCGGACTAGGTTGTTGTCCTCGAGCAGAAAAATCGTGCTCATTCAGCCGTCTCCGTCGGCGTCAGTAGCTCGCGGATGCGGTCTAAGAAGGTTTTGCGGTCGGCGAGAATTTCGGCCTTATTCCAAAACTCATCGTGCCATTCGCCGGCAAGTTCTTCGGCCAACATGCGGCGATCGTGACCACTGACCAGCCACTTGGGCGCGAACATTGCATCGGGCAGGTGGACCAGTTCTTTCAATAAATCGACGCCATCCATCACACGACTTTCTTGCTGGCTGGGCAGGCCGGCATCGACCATGATCAGGTCGAAGGGATGGAAGCGCGCTTGCTCCATTGCATGTTCGATATTCGAGACTGTAGTCACGCGCACGCCGAGTTCGTCGACCAACCAGCTTGAAAAATCGGTTGCCCAACTTGCGTCGTCGTCGACAACTAAGAAACGATGTTCGCTTTCATCGTCGCCGAAGTACTGCGGCAACTCCATCGTCGAGCCGGCTTCGGGAAGAGTGAAAGCGAAGGTGGCGCCGGTTCCGGGCCCATCGGAGTCGACCCAGATGCGGCCCCCCATGGCCAAAACCAATCGACGGCAGATCGTCAATCCCAAGCCCAAACTGCCGGCGCGGCGGGCTTCGGCGTCTTGGTCTTGAGTCAGCGGCTTGAACAAGTGCGGCATCAGCGCCGCCGGAATGCCCTCGCCCGAATCGCGAACCGAAGTTTGCACCAAGCCGGATGGCTCGAGCACTTTCAGCTCGACTTCAATTTGTCCGGCGCTGGTATGGCGCAACGCGTTCTGCAGCAAGTTCGACAACACCTGCTCGTAGCGATCGCGATCGGCACGCATGCCGACGGCACCATCGGCGCAGACCTTTAATTCCAGGTCCAATTCTTCGGCCCGCGGACCGAAACGCCGTACCACTTCCTCGGCAGCTTCTTTGCCGTCAAAGTTTTGAATTTCGAAGCGCGCACGCCCTAAATCGAGGCGTGCAAGATTGAGCAAGTCGTCGGTTAGCGCCAGCAGGTGGTTGGCGGCACCAAGTACGTCGTCGAGCGCGCTTTGCTCTTGTTCTTTGGAATCGTAGGCTCCGCGACGAACCAAGTTCAGCAATCCCACCAAGCCGGCAAGCGGCGTGCGCAATTCATGACTGGTGGTGCGCAACAAGCTTTCTTCGGCGGCCAAGCTTTGCTGCAGTTGACTGTTCATCATCTCCAATTGGCGCGCGGTGCTTTGCGAAGCAGCCAACGCCGAACCGTGATAACAAGTGACCATTAACAACAGGTCGTAGTCGAAGGCCTGGTTGAGGCGCTCGTTGGCGTCCATCAACCCGAGGCGGTCGCCCGCCGGCCAGCGCTCCATCAGCTCGCGCACCAAAATGCGGCGCAAGCTTTTGTGGCCGAGGATGAACAGTTCCAGCGGCATGCCGATTTCCAAGTGCGCGGCGGTCATTTTCACCGCTAACTCGGCCCTTTCCTTGCGGCTGGGGGCCGAAGCGAAAAACGCATGCAACCAGCGCTCCAGCGAAGCCAGCAAACGTTTCAGTTCTTCGGGCCCGGCGATGAACTTCGATGCCTCGGGACTGGAAAGAACGATGGCGTAAAACTCCTCGGTAATTTCCGGCCCGCGGTCGACCATCAAATAGCGCAAATCGGCGAGGTCCGGCGGCGGCCCTAAAAAAGGCTGCGCCGCGACCAACAACTCACGCGGTTTGAAGGACGGCGGCAGGTTCACGCCAACGCCCCCAGGTTTTCCTGAAGCGTCTTCGCCTCCAGTTGCAAGTCGGCTAAGCGCTGACGTTCGCTTTCTACCACATCGGCATCAGCGTTTTGCAGGAAGCGCTCATTGGCCAGCTTCTTCTCGATGCCGCCGATGCCGCCCTCGACCTTCTTCAGCTTCTTCTGCAGTGATTGCTGCAACTTGCTGGGGTCGGTGTCTTCGGCAAAGGGCAAGAACACCGAACCTGCTTTAGTGCTGTCGGTGCCGTGGTTCTGCGGCTTGTGATCGGCGGCGCAGATCTCGATGGAACTCAATCCGGACAAACCGCACATGACCGGCGTTTGCCGCTCCAGCTTCTGCTGCCATTCGTCGCTTTGCGCAGCGATGGAGCCACCCGGTTTTTCACTCGGCGGAATTTCCAATAGCGCTTTGACGTTGCGGAAGCCGCGCACCAAATCCTGCACTGCGGTGAAGTCGGCAAGAGCGCTGTGGTCGACCTGACCCGCGGCAGTCGGCCATTCCGCGGTCATCAGCAGGTCTTCGCCGTTGCGGAATTGCGCCGGCAGTGCCGACCACAAGGCTTCGGAAAGGAACGGCGTAATCGGGTGAAGCAAGCGCAGCAACGCACCCAAGGTATGGCCCAAGGTGTAGCGCACGCGGGCGGCGTCGGCAGCTTCCGGCGAATCGGCGGCGCAATCTTCAGCCGCCCAAATGCGACGCTTGGCGGCTTCTACATACCAATCGCAGAAGTCGTCCCAAGTGAAGCGGTACAACGCCATCGCTGCGTCGTGGAAGTCGTATTGCTCCAATGCTTCGCCGACTTCGGCAGTGACCTCGGCGAGGCGGGCGCGAATCCAGCGATCTTCCAATGCGTCGCCGTGCTGGTCAGCGACTTCGCCTTCCAGATTGCCGAGCACGAAGCGCGACGCATTCCAAACCTTATTGCAGAAGCGCGCACCCAATTCAAAACGATTGGCGGCGAGCTTTACGTCTTGACCTTCGCGGGTCAGAATCATCAGCGAGAAGCGCACCGCGTCGGCGCCGTACTTCTCGACCATCTCCACCGGATCGATGCCGTTACCGGCACTCTTGGACATGCGTTTGCCCTTGGCGTCGAGCACGTTGGCGTGCACATAGCAAGTGGTGAAGACCAATTGCGGGTCGACGCCGTCGGGCGCATTTTCATCTTCGTCGGTGAAGGCGTAACCGGCCATGACCATGCGCGCCACCCACAAGTAAATAATGTCGCGCGCGGTAGACAAGAACTGCGTCGGGTAAAAACGACGCATGTCCTCGGTTTGCTCCGGCCAACCCAACGTTGCGAACGGCCACAACCACGACGACGCCCAGGTATCCATAACGTCGTCGTCTTGGCGCACGATTGGTTTACCGGTCTTCGGATGCGGCGCGCCGATTTCCAACTCATCGACCGACGCCACCGGCACGTTGTCCTCGTCGTACCAAACCGGAATGCGGTGGCCCCACCACAACTGGCGCGAGATGCACCAGTCGCGCACGTTTTCCAGCCAGTCCAAATAGACCTTCTGCCAGCGCGCCGGCTTGAACTTCAGCCGACCCGACTTTGCCGCATCAATCGCCGGCCCGGCCAGCTCTTCCATGCGCACAAACCATTGCTCGGAAACCAACGGTTCGACCGGAGTCTTGGAACGGTCGCTGATCGAAACGTTGTGCACGTGATCTTCGATCTTCTCGAGCAAACCCTTCTCTTCAAACGCGGCAACCACTTCTTTGCGCGCTTGCTCACGCGACAAACCGGCGAACGGACCACCGTTTTCATTCAGCGTGCCGTCGGCTTCGAGCAAATTAATGATCGGCAAGTTATGGCGATGTCCACGCTCATAGTCAGCCGGATCGTGACCCGGCGTGACTTTCACGGCACCGGTACCAAACGAAGCATCGACGGTTTCATCAGCGACGACAGGAATCTCGCGATCGACCAGCGGCAGCATCAAAGACTTGCCGACTAAGTGACCGTAGCGCTCGTCCTCGGGGTGTACGGCCACGCCGGTATCGCCCAACATGGTTTCCGGGCGCGTCGTGGCGACGATCAAATACTCGTCACTGTCTTTGACCGGATAACGCAAATGCCAAAGCTTGCCTTTGCGTTGCTCGTATTCGATCTCATCATCCGAAACCGCGGTCTGCAGACGGCAATCCCAGTTCACCAAACGCGCACCGCGATAAATCAAATCGCGTTCCCACAAACGAACGAACGACACGCGCACTGCTTTGCTCATGTCGTCGTCGAGGGTGAACTTGGTGCGACTCCAATCGCAACTGGCACCAATGCGGCGCAGCTGATTGAGAATGAAGTTGCCGTGATGCTCCTTCCAATCCCAAACCTTGCCCAAAAACGCTTCGCGGCCGATCTCTTCGCGCGTCACGCCTTCGTCGGCCAACAACTGCTTTTCCACCACTGCTTGAGTAGCGATGCCGGCGTGGTCGGTGCCGGGCAGCCACAGTGCGTCGTAACCCGCCATGCGGCGATGACGGATGACGATGTCCTGCATCGTATTGTTCAACGCGTGGCCCATGTGCAGCACGCCCGTCACGTTGGGCGGCGGCATCATGATGGTGTAGGGCGGCTTGTCGCCGGCTTCGGCAGCAGGTGCAAAAGCACCGCTCTGCTCCCAACGGGCGTAAATGGAATCTTCGAATTCCGCCGGCGTGAAACGGGTCGGAAGGGAAGTTTCGGTGGACTCGGTCATGACTCGAACGGGCTTTGCGAGTGGAGTGACGCCACTCGGGCAAGGGATTGTCGCAGATCCGGCGGTTCAAAGTTCAATTCTCTGATCGCGCGTTCACAGGTCAGCACCAGCCGCGGCGGACGTGGCGCTCCGCCCCATTCCTTCACCGACATGCGACCGTGCTCGAACGGAATTCCGGCGGCGGCACACACCGCTTCCCCCATTTGGTGACGGCTGACGGCATCGGCTCCGGCGAGGTGGTAAACCCGGCTTTCCACCTCGACCCTGCTCAACAACCGCCAGATTGGTGCTGCCAACAACGCTGCATCAGCCGGCGCGCGCACTTCGTCGTAAAACAAGCCGATGGATTCGCCGCGCTTGCTTGCCTCCAGCAAAGCTTGGTCGGCACCCATGTGACCAGGCGCAGCTTCCGGGCCGAAGAGTAGCGGCAAACGAACCACCACCCCGCCGTATTCCAACACTTCGTCTTCGGCGGCAACCTTGGTTTTGCCGTAGACCTGAACCGGATTGCGGTCGGCGTCTTCGCTGTAGGTATCCGCAGTGCCGTCGAAGACTTGGTCGGTGGAACAAAAAACCATGCGCGCTCCGATGGCGGCGCAAGCAGCAGCAGCCTCGGCGGCGGATTCGGCATTCACCCGCCATGCCGCAGCAGGATCTTTTTCGCAATCGGCCGGTCGTGCCATCGCAGCAGCGTGCAGCACGGCAGCTGGACGATGTTGATCAATCCACGCGGCCAGCACGCCGGGCCGCATCAAATCCAAGTCGGTGAAACCGCAAACTCGCCAAGCCTCGGGCCGCCGTCGACCGATGATGTGCAAACATTCCGGCTGCGGCGCGCATTCTACCGGCTGCGCCATCGCGCACGCGGCATCCGGCAGAGCCAGACTTCGGGCCAAACCAAGGCCAAAGACTCCGCTCATACCGGTGAGCAGAATCTGATCGGAACGGGAGCGGCGGGAGGTCACTTCTTGGTAGGCTAACGCCTCCTGCATGCGTGTAGAACTCCTCGCCAACCCTTGGTCGGGCAAAGGAACAGGACCTGCCCGGGCCGAACGGATCGCGTCCGAACTCGACCGCCGCGGCTGCCACTGCAATATTTTTGTCGGTCGCTCGCGTGAGCAAACCGTTGAATGGGGCGCCGAAACGGCCGGCAAAGGTGATCGCATGGTGGTCATCGGCGGCGATGGAACGCTGAACGCCGTTTGCGAAGGCTTATTCCCGGTTGGCCAATCTTCGCATGTGCCGCCGCCCCCGCCTTTGGCGATGATGGCGATGGGCACTGCTAATTTGCTCGCCAGCGAATTCAAATTGCCGCGCGCCGAATCGTTGTTGGCGCAATTGGTCGTCGACCGTCACGCCCAATTGCTTGACGTCGGCGAGATTGTGTTGCACGACGACGAGCAGCAAGAGTTGCCGATGCAATGCGCGCTGGTGTGGGATTTTGGTTTGGGCGGCGCGTTGATGAAGAAGATGTCGGAGGTGCGCACCGGGCCGATTCGCAAGAGTCAATACTTCCGCCTGCTTCATCAAGTGCTGCGTGATTGGGAACCCAATCCGCAACGAGTGATCGCCAACGGCAAAGATTTGGGTGAATTCGAATACGGCATCGTCACCGGTATTCGCACTTATGCGCACCCGATCTTCCGCTTCCCCGCCTGCGCTTACGACGACAACCTGTGGGAGCTTTACCTGTTCCGCAAAATGCGCAAATGGCTGGTTCCGCAATTGGCCTTAGCCGCGGCGACCGGTCGATTAGATCGCATTCAAGGCGCGGTGAACGTGCGCGCGCGCACCGTGGAAGTGCACGGCGGCGAGCGCCCATCTCCGGTCCAAGTCGACGGCGATTTCGCCGGTTTCACACCGGTTCGCTTCTGCTTACCAGGTCATCAACTCCAGGTCCTCTGCCCGCCCGACCTGCAGCCCAAGCCCGCCATTTCACTGACGTCGACGGTAACCAACCTGCCGTTGTCGTAGCCGGCGATTCTGTCCACCCCCATTCTCGAAGGTGGGCACATTGCGTGCTGATAAGCTTTAGGCGCCATGCCGACCTTGAAGGACTTTCTGCCAACTGCTGCTCGCAGCGAGCAAGATCTGCCGTTGCTGATCGCCGGCCCCTGTGCCGTGGAAGGCACGCAAACGGTGGAGTACGCACATGCAATCGCCGAGGCACTCAATGGATTGCCGTGCCATTGGTCGTTCAAAGCTTCGTTTGATAAAGCCAATCGCACCTCGGTAGATGCGCAGCGCGGCGTCGGCATGGACACCGGCTTGCAAATCTTGGCCGACATTAAACAGCAGCTGCAAGTACCGATCGTCACCGACGTGCACTTGCCGGAGCAATGCAAAGCTGCAGCCGAAGTTGCCGACGTTTTGCAAATCCCTGCCTTCCTTTGTCGCCAAACCGACTTGCTGGTTGCGGCGGCGAATACAGGCGCGGTGGTCAACATTAAGAAAGGTCAGTTCCTGGCACCCGAAGGAATGGCGCAAGCTGCTGCCAAGGTCACCGAAAGCGGCAACTCGAAGGTTTGGTTGACCGACCGCGGCACCTTCTTCGGCTATGGACGCTTAGTCGTCGACTTCGCCGGTTTGCCGGAGATGCAAGCAAGCGGTCATCCGGTATTGCTCGACGCTACGCACTCGGTGCAACGCCCCGGCGGTTTGGGTGATCGCACCGACGGCGATTGGACGCTGGCTCCGTTATTGTTGCGCGCAGCCGCTGCTGCCGGATTTGATGGCTACTTCGTCGAGACTCATCCCGACCCATTGCAGTCGCCTTCGGACGGCCCCAACATGATCCCGTTGGATCAGTTGCGCGAAGTCATGGAGACGGTGTTCGCCATTTCCGCTGCGGCGCGCGGTTCAAGCAAGAGTCTCAGCTAAGCAAACGTGCTGGACTAAGCGCTGGCAAACCGCTCCTTCAAGCGGTCGACGATGCGGTGCAAAATCTTCGACACGCGCGATTGCGAAATCTGCATTTCGTCGCCGATTTCTTTCAGCGTGCGTCCTTCGAAGAAACGCTTGTAAAGGATCTCGCGATTCTCCGGCGATAAGGTGCCGGCAATTTGTTCGATAAGTTCGCGGCGATGGGCGTCTTCGATCGGGCCTTCGACGCGCGAGTCTTCTAAAAATTCCAAACCCGGTTCGGATTCTTTATCCGAGTTTACCGGTTTGCCACCCGCGAGTACCGGCGCTTCATGATCTTTGCCGAAGCGCTTCTGATAGTTCTCCAATGTCAGTCCTAAATGCTCGGCGATTTCCGACTCTTCCGGCGGGCGCCCCAATTCACCTTGCAGCACTTCGATGGCTTCTTTCTTTTGATTCAGGCGGTGGCGCATCGGCCGCGGCAACCAATCCAAACGTCGCAGCTCATCAAGAATCGCGCCGTGAACGCGGTGCTCGCAAAAGGCTTCAAATGGAACACCGCGGGACGGATCAAAATTCTGAATGGCCTGGATCAAACCAACGTCACCAGCAGCTTCCAAGTCAGCCATTTCCACCGATCGCGGCAAGCGCATTTTGACTCGGCGGGCGACGCGCGCAGCTTGCGGCCTGTAGTACTCCACCAACGCGTTGCGGGCGGCCAATCGTTCCTCGGTCCGGTACGCTTCCCACAATTTAATCAGTGCGGGATTTTCGGTCCGAGGATGTCTGGCGCGTTTCACCATGTGGTTGTTGGAGTTGCGTGCGGGCGGGTAGGACTGCCGCACAAAAAAATTGGACGAAAAACAAACGCCCAACTCAAGAAATATTTACGAAACAACACGCGCTTAGTCGCCAAGCACGCGTCGCTCTGCAAAACGCATATTGCACTTAGAAGCCTCACAGAGGTCATCAAAGCCAATTAAATGCAAAGCGCCATGTACCGCATAGAGCAAAATTTCTTGCGAAAAATTTTTAGCGAATTTTGCGCATTGTTGCTCCGCCATGTCGATGTTGACGACAATTTCGCCGAACAAGTCGTCGTCGTCATACGGGAACGCCATCACATCGGTCGGCGTTGGATCGTTTAAAAACTGTTGGTGCAACGCAGTGTGTGGTTCTTCGTGCATCAAAACCAAGCACAAGTTTGCGTTCTTCGGTCCGGCATAAATTCGCCACGCACGTTGCAAATATTCGCGCAAAACCGACGCCGATGGAACACCCTTTTTTGCGCAGTCGAAGACCACGTCGACGTTCAAATTTCGCGGGTTGGAACGGTCAAGCGCGCGTTCCATTTTTAGCAGTTCAGCGGTGCTCATTCATCGTCACCGTAGGCTTCGACGATGCGCTGAACCAAATCGCTGCGCTGCACATCCTGCTGCGAGAACTCGATCATTTGGATGCCGGACAAACCGCGCAGTCGGCGGATGGCGTCGTCTAGTCCGCCGCTTTGGCTATCGTTCAGATCGGTTTGGGTACGGTCGCCAGTTACAACGGCGCGCGTGCCTTCACCCAAGCGGGTCAGGAACATTTTCAGCTGTCCGGTGGTTGCGTTTTGCGCTTCATCGAGAATGACAAACGCATCGCTCAAGGTGCGACCGCGCATATAAGCCAACGGTGCAACCTCGACCACTTCCAACTCGCGCATGCGTCGCGCTTGCGCCGGACCGAGCAGGTCGCTCATCGCGTCGTAAAGCGGACGCAAGTAAGGATCAATTTTGTCTTCTAAATCACCCGGCAAAAAGCCGAGGTGCTCGCCAGCTTCGACCACCGGTCGAGTCAGGACCAGGCGTCGGACTTCTCCCTTACGCAAGCATTGCAAAGCCGCGGCAACCGCCAAATAAGTTTTGCCGGTGCCGGCAGGGCCGGTTGCGATGACCAGCTCCTGACTATTCAGTGCTTCTAAGTAATCCGCTTGCGCATCGGTACGCGCCGTCGGCATCGGGTTGCCGTTGCGGGCAAAAGCCGAATCGGAACTACCACTGCGCCGACGTCCTCCGTTACCGGCGTCGGCACTGAAGTCGTAAGACTCATTCAGTCCCAACAACGCGGCCTCGATTCGTCGCGGCGCCATCTGCACTCCGTTGCGCAAGTCTTTGAGCACCCTCTGCAAACGCGGCAGCAAAGATTCCACTGCAGACTCAGGACCTTGAATGCGCAACTCACCGGCGCGCGAACTCAGGCGTACACCGAGGTGCTTGGAAACTTGTTTGGTATGACGGTCGTACGGGCCGAGCAGCTGTTGCTCCTCGTCCAGCGAAAGCAATGGGACTCTGGTTTCCATCGCGATGATTAAAGCATGAAGAACAAAGCCGGGGCTGCCAACAGGAAGGAATCGACTAAGTCGAACATGCCTCCGAAGGCGGGCAACAGAGTGGCGGAATCTTTAGTGCGGAAACCGCGTTTTAACAGGCTCTCGGATAGGTCGCCGAATTGGGCGCCGATGTTGGTGACCACGGCAATGGACAAATAGGTCACTGGATCGGGCGCGGTCGGAAATGCTGTATGCGCAACGATGGCGCCGGCCGCAACGCCGCCGACGACTGACGCGATCGCACCTTCCCACGATTTATTAGGACTGACTTCGGGAATCAGTTTGTGACGTCCCATCGCCGAGCCGACAAAAAATGCACAACTGTCGCCGGCCTTGGCCACAGCAACAACGAAGATTAGCCACGACCAACCATCGGGTAGGTGGCGAATTTCGATTAAGTAGCTAAGCAAGAACGGGACGGCCAAAAAGCCAAGTAAGGTGCTGCCTAATCTTCGCGGCGCTCGCGTCACCCTTTGCGAAAGCACATCCAAAACCAACAGCGCCACCACCGCGATGCCGATGAAATGCTCCTGCGGCCATTCGAGCGCCACACCGAGCATCCAAGCCACCCCCATCAACATGCCCATCGCAATCGACGGATGGTGTCCGTCGTCGCGCGCCATCAGGTAAAACTCAAGCTGCGCAGCAAGAGCCAGCAGGATGATGACGACGGTGGAGGGAATGGTCGGGAAGAGGTCCTTGTCCAACCAAAACAGTCCAGTCACCGCTGCCACCAGCACGCTGCCGTAGGTCAGTCGGGTGCGGAGTACGCTGCTCATCCGTTAGCTTTGTACCTCGGCCGCCGGGTCATTTTCCAGCACGCGGCCAAATCGGCGCACTCGCTCGTCGTAAGACTTCAGCGCTTCCAGCAGATGCTGGCGACGAAAATCCGGCCATAAAGTGTCGGTGAAGTAGAACTCGGAGTACGACGCCTCCCACAAGAGGAAGTTCGACAAGCGCAACTCACCCGCCGAACGGATGATCAAATCCGGATCCGGCATTTCCGGGTGATACAGACGCGCGGCGATGGTCTCGGGTTCGATATCGTCCGGGTTCAGAGTGCCGTTTTTTGCTTCCTCAGCGATGCGTTTCACCGCATCGGCGATCTCTTGACGGCCACCGTAGGACAGCGCCAAACGCAGAGTCATGTTGGTGCAGTGCTTAGTCTTCTGCTCGGTGGCGCGCAATTTGGCGAGCACGTCCTCGGGAAGATCCTGCAAGCGACCAATGCCGAGCAAGCGCACGCCGTTATTCAGCAGCGTCGGCAACTCTTCATCGAGAAAGCGCATCAAAAAGCGCATCAGGCCGCGCACCTCGCGCTGCGGACGATTCCAGTTCTCCACCGAAAACGCATATAGGGTCAGGTGCTCAATCCCCCACTCGGCGGCTGCCGTGGTGACATCGCGCACCGAATCCACTCCGGCTTCGTGGCCGCGCAGCCGCATCCAGCCGCTGCGATTCGCCCAGCGCCCGTTGCCATCCATGATGAGGGCGACGTGGCGGGGAAGGTCGGCGGGGAGGTCAGGGGTTATTGCCAAAGCGATTCGCTACCGTTTTTACCAACAAAAATCTGGTCGCGTCCAGGACCAACTGAAATGCGCTCGAACGGCACCCCCATTTGTTGCTCCAGGAAGTCGACATATCGCTGGCAATTTGCCGGCAAATCTTCATAACTGCGCACCGCGGTGATGTCCTCGTCCCAGCCGGGCAGCACCTCGGTGACCACCTCCAGCTCCTCGAGAACCGACAGCTCGCCGGGGAAATCAGTGATGACCTCGCCGTTGTGGCGGTAGCCGGTGACCACGTGCAGGTCGCCGAAGCCACTGAGCACGTCGAGGTTGGTCAGGAAAATGCCGTCTAGGCCGTTAACCTCACAGGAAAAGCGGCCGAGCACCACGTCGAACCAGCCACAGCGGCGCGGACGACCAGTGGTGGCTCCGTATTCATTACCGGCGGCGCGCAAACGCTCACCGACTTCGCCGTGCAGTTCCGACGGAAACGGGCCTTCCCCCACACGCGTGGTGTACGCCTTGGTCACTGCCAAGGCACGATCCAAACTACGCGGCGACATGCCGGTGCCTCCGGCAATGCCGGCCACGCCGGTCCACGACGACGTCACATAAGGGAAGGTGCCGCTATCCAAATCAAGCATCGTGCCCTGTGCACCTTCAAACAGGACGCGCTTGCCTTCGCGATATGCTTTTCTAACCATGGCTCCTCCATCAACGATTAGAGGTGCCAAGCGTTCCGCGATTTCCAAGGTGTGTTCAACCAGGTTGTCGCAACCCTGCAGCTGCTGACCGTAAACTTTTTCAAGCAACGAAGCTTTTTCCGTCAGCGCTGCCTTTAGCCGCGTTCCCAGGTATTCCGGCTGGAGCAAGTCTGCAACGCGAATGCCACCGCGCCCGACTTTATCGGCGTAGGCCGGCCCGATTCCGCGACCTGTGGTCCCGATTTTGCCGGAGCCCAACTTGGCTTCGCTCAAGCCATCCAACTGACGGTGGTACGGGAAGATCACATGGGCACGACCGTCGATGCGCAAGCGCTCGTCGATGGGCACGCCGCGCTCCACCAACCCATCCATTTCCTCGAGCAAAGCCACCAGGTCGACGACTAGGCCGCGGCCAATAAGGTTGATGGTGCCATCGTGCAAAATGCCGCCTGGGATCAGGTGGAGCACGTATTTTTCGTCACCTACGATGACGGTGTGGCCGGCATTATTGCCGCCGGCAAAGCGCACCACGTAATCGGCTTCGCTAGCAAGGCTATCAATGACCTTGCCCTTGCCTTCGTCTCCCCATTGGAGACCTACGACAGCGGTTGAGCTCATGAAAACAAATCCAGAAGGGGGATGTGCTGATCAGGGAAGGGGCGATTGTCTCATCCCCGCGCCTGAGTGCAAGCATCGGCTGGCGGAGGGCTTCAACCCGGTAGACGGTGGCCGCGATCAGTCATAAAGAGGCTCTTCGTAGATCCCCAGGTCCTCTTGAAAATCAGGGATCCGCCAGCGCGTGAACGGGACCTCGTGCCAAGGCTCGATGAATAGGAATTTGACCCCATCCTCGCCCTGACGACGCCACACCACCGCCTTCATTCGCAAAATGGCGCCGGGAGGCTCTTCGTAATGGTGCTCTTGCTCCCACCCTTCGGGCTGGATGCGGCACCACAGGTAAATCGAAAAGACATCGGACTGCACCCCGACCATCGACTGGAACAGTTCCGCCTGCTCGGGGTCGAGTCGGTCTTCCCATCCCTCGACGCTGTTCAGGTCTTCCAGATTACGAAAATAGCGATGGGGCTCGGGCTCGTCGTCGCGGTAGATCGAGCGCTCCAGCTCTACATCGTCAAAGTCGGCGTCCTCGCCTTCCTGCTCGGCCTTGGCTTCTTCATCGACCTCGTTGCGATAGCGCAAGATGGAATCGATGATGAACTCAGGCATATCGGACCGCGGCTGCATTCCGTGCAAGACGGCGGGGTGAGCCGTGTTGATATTGACCTTCAGACCAATACCGGCACCGGCGTCCAACATGTCGTCGAGCCCGCCCTCAAAATTGTCGACTTGAGCACTCTCGTCGTCTTCGGGATCCTCGCCGAGGCCTGGCTCCTGCTCTGCTCCTGGGTCGGTGCCGCTGGTTGGGTCGGTACCAGTGAGTGAGGACTCATCAATCGGAGATTCCGTTTCCGGTGGGTCGAGCGCCAACGAAGTATAAAGCGTAAGCACGCTTTCTAAACCGGCAGCGATTTCGTCGTTGGGGCGGAGTTGGTCATAAAAAAGCTCCTCATCGACGTGCTCGAGCAGCATCAGCTCCTCTAACGAGTAGGGCAAGTACAACTCGATGACCTCCTCTTCGGTGGTCGGCTCGGTGTCTTGGCTGGTTGCTCCAGTTGAGTCCTCGGTGGCCTCCATCGACTCAACCGGTACCGTTACCGCATGAGTAACCGAATGCCGATTCGGTGGTGGGAAATCCATATCGCGGCTGTCGCCTTCCACCCAAGCAACCAGCTCGTCGAGAATCATTTGCGATTCCAGTTGATCGAGGTCGCCCTCCATATCCTCGCGCAGGTAGTCCAAAATGCGCACGAAGCGCTTTCGCGCCTCCTCGGCCGCTTCCTCATCGGGATCGAACAGCGTCAAAATATTGAACTTGCTGTTCTCGTCCTGCACAAAGGCGTGGACCTCGATGTCGCCCAAGGTATATCGCGCCGGGCGCGCCCATTCGTCCTCGAAGGAATCGGAATTGGAACCGTCATCCTCTTCTTCGCCCTCGCCTTCTTGGGCACCTGGATCACCGGCGCCGGGATCCGCCCCAGGCGTATCACCGAGTGCATCGCCAAGAGAGTCCGCTGCACCGTCTCCGCCTTCTTCGCCGGCCGGCATATCGTCGCCGAGAATGCGCAAGATTTCCTCGCCGGCGGTGACCGCCGCATACTCCATGCGCGTGCGATCGGCCGAGTTGTTGGCGGTTTGGTAAGCCACCGAAGTGCGAATGGTCAACTGAGTGACCAACGCAAAGGTGATCATGACCACAAACAGCGTCAGAATCAGCACGACGCCGCTTTGGCGACTGCTGTTATTCCGTAATCGCACCGTCTTCAAAGGGGTCAAAGATGTCACCGTAAGGTTCGATAGATGCCGCGCGCGTCTTGATCACCGGCGTGATCACGAAGAACACTTCGGTTTTGATCTTTTCGGTGTTCTTGTACGAGAACAGCCAGCCCACCAACGGAATGCTGCCCAGCAGTGGAACCTTGGATTCGATGAATCGTTCTTCGTCGAGCATCAAGCCGCCAATTACAACCGACTGGCCATGACGCACCGACACCGAAGTTTTGGCACTGCGGTCGGTGGTCGCCGGCATAAATACATCGGTGGCAATGGCAACGTTACGACCTGCACGACTGACGTGCGCGTCAATGGTTAGGTGAATGGTGTCGGCACCCACAATCACCGGCATCACCTTCAAGTCGACGCCAACCTGCAGCTGGCCGACCGACACGGTGGAGTTACCGTTGGTGTTGACGTTTTTGAACTGCTGATAAGGAATCTGTTCCTTTGATGTCAGCTGCGCCGCAACGCCATTGCGCGTCACCACGCGTGGGCGGGAGACGATGTCGGCACCTTCGAGGGTGCGCACGAGTTTGAGGAAAGCATCCAAGATGTAGCTCTTATTAATGATGCTTAATTCAAACCCACCCCCCGATGACGGGAATGGAAAATCTGTGTTAAATCCTCGAAAGAAAGGCCCTGGAATGCCGACGTCGGTCGGGCTGTCGTATAGGCCGGTGTTCGGATCGATGATCGGATCGCCGTTGCCGTCTAGGCGTGGATAAACGAAGGGGTTGCCGTCTTTGAGGTTCTGGATGACCAACTCCTCGATGCCGCGCTCGAAGGCGTCGGTGTTCGAGATTTCGAGGATTTGCGCTTGGATTTCGACCTGCGGCGACGAGTTGTAATAGAGGTCGATGAAGTCGAGAACCTCTTTGATGTCATCCTCGGTGCCGACGACGATCAGCATGTCTTCGACTGCCCGCATCGTGTGGGTGGAGCCGTGCGGCGCCGCATTCGGATCGCCGGCGATCTGCCAGCCCTTTTCGACCGACAGCAATGCCGGATCCTCGGCGCGGGTCAGCGACGGGCAGTTTTTGGTCAGCATGCCCACCATCATTTGATCGGTTCCGGTGCCGCCACCATTCAACGGTGCCGGAATCATCGCCCGAATCTTGCCGTCGGTTTGGCGCAGGAAACGAATAAACGGAAATAGCTCGCTAATCGTCTTCGGCGCAACCGGCGTATTGTCGATCTCGCGCTCCGCGGCTTCCTGCTCCGCTTGGGCAAGCTGCTCAGGCCCCGGCTGGGTAAACGCCGGGCCTAAAAAAGAACAGCTTCCGCTTGACAGCAAGCAGAAGCTGATCAGGACGGGCAGGAAGGCTTGGATGCGGAAGTTACGCAATGGCTACCAAGTGGTACCGCCCGAGGGATTGCGGACGACTACAGGGCGTCGATGATAGCGTCCGTGAGGTCCGTCGTCTTGACGCCGGAAACGCCACCGACTTCGACGACCAACTTGACCGATTCCTTGTTGGCGATCTTCTCAAGGGTCGCCCGGTAAAGCGCAGTGGCTTCTTCCATCAACTTGATGTAGCGCGCGCTGCCCTTCTTGATCTTGTCCTTGACAATGGTCTTGTAGGCCGGGATTTGTAGGTAGATTTTCTTCGAATCCACCACCGCGACCTTGTCCTTTTTCAAGTCGACATCGGCCAATTTGCCATGCCGGATCTTGGCGGCATCTACCTTCGGTTCTTCTTTTTCCTGGACGATCCAGGATGAGGCGATCAAGCCTTCCTGCGCCCCAACGGCGGCAGGCTCAAGGCTTTGTGGCACCTGCGCGTCACTCGAAACGGCCATTCCCGTAGCCGAAGCGAAGACCGCGAGGATCAAAGCGAGTGTTCTAGTCATTAGTGGTTCCCCCAACATTAATCTTATTTAGACAACGACAAAATGCGAGCTTTCCTACGAAAAAAGTGCGTCAAAGTCGTGGTTTTCCCAGAAAAACCACCCAAAGTTAATAGGGCCACAATATGTGGGTAACAGAAAGCGACCCCACCCCCATTTGTCGGAGGGTGGGGTCGAAAAATTAGCGCTTTTTTACGCTATTGGACGATTTTCGGTGGCTTAGTCTGCGAAAGCCGAGCTGCGACCGCGATCTCCACGGCCTCCACGGCCTCCACGGTCCCGATCGCCACGATCCCGGCCGCCGCGCGGTCCGCGATCTCGGTCGCGTCCACCGCGACCTCCGCGGTCGCCGCCACGTCCCCCGCGGTCTCCACCACGGCCGCCACGGCGATCTCCACCGCGTCCACCACCACTCGGGCGGCTGGCGGCTTCGATGGCTTCGGCACGCTCTTCTTCCGGCAGCAGCGCCACACGACGGCTCAGGCGGATCTTGCCGCTGCGCTCGTCGACGTTGACGACGATGACGGTCAGGTCGTCGCCTTCTTTGCAGACGTCCTCGACGGTGTCGACACGGCCCATATCCAACTCGGAGATGTGGCACATGCCTTCACGACCGCCGCCCAAGTCGACGAAGCAACCGAAGTCCTTGACCGAAGTCACGCGACCGGTGAACTCTTCGCCGCGCTCGATGGTGCGGGTCTGCTGACGGATGGTCTCGAGGCACTCATCAACCTTCTGCTCCGGCGAACCGGAAACTTGCACGTTGCCGTCGTCGTCGAGAATGTTGACGTTGACGCCGAAGTCTTCCTGCAGCGCCTTAATGTTGGCACCCTTCGGACCAATCAAGAAGCCAATCTTGTCGGCAGGAATCTTGATCGACTTGTTGCAAGGTGCGTACGGCGACAGCGAGGTGCGCGCGGTTTCCAGCGCATCGCCCATGCAGCTCAAGATGTGCAAACGACCTTCGCGTGCCTGCTCAAGAGCTTCTTCCAAGATCTCGCGCTTCAAGCCCTTGACCTTGATGTCCATCTGCAGCGCAGTGATGCCGTCTTCGGTGCCGGTGACCTTGAAGTCCATGTCGCCATGGTGGTCTTCCGAGCCCAAGATGTCGGACAGGACGGCGTACTCGTCGCCTTCCATGATCAAGCCCATCGCGATACCGGCGACCGGAGCTTTGACCGGCACACCTGCGTCCATCAGGCTCAAGCAACCACCGCAAACCGAAGCCATCGACGACGAGCCGTTCGACTCGGTGATGTCGGACACGACGCGGATGGTGTACGGGAAGTCGGCGTAATCCGGCAGCATCGGCTCGAGCGCGCGCTCTGCCAAAGCACCGTGACCTTGCTCACGACGGGAAGTGCCGCGCAGCATTTTGGCTTCACCGGTGCAGTACGGCGGGAAGTTGTAGTGCAGATAGAACTTCGACTTGGCCTTTTCTTCGTTCAAGCCGTCGATGAACATTTCATCGTCGGTCGAGCCCAGGGTGGTGGTCACAATCGCTTGAGTCTCACCGCGGGTGAACAACGCCGAACCGTGTACGCGAGGCAGGAACTGGGTTTCGATCTCGATCGGGCGCACCGTCTTGGTGTCGCGACCGTCGACGCGCTGACCTTGCAAGGTCATCTTGCGCTCGATGTCGTTGGCAACCTGCTTGGCAGCAGCCTTGTACTTGGATGCAGCTTCGCTGTACTCATCCGAGCCTTCTTCCATGCCTTCGACGGCATCGGCGATGACCTGCTTGACCCACTCGTCGATCGCTGCGTAGCGCTCAAACTTGCCTTGGGTCAGCAATACGTTGCGCACGGCTTCTTCGCCGTACTTGGCCAAAACTGCGGCCGGAGTTTCGGTGTCCTTCTCAGGAGCGGTAACTTCGGTCTTTTCCTTGCCGGCGATTTCGCGCAGCTCTTCGATCATCTCGCAGATCTCGCGAGCGACCTCGTGACCGGCGGCCAAAGCGGCAACGGTTTCGCTATCCGGCAGCTCCTTGGCGCCGGCTTCCACCATCGTGACCGAGTCCATGGTTGCGGACATGGTCAGATCAAGGATGTTGGCATCCGATTCAACGATCGAGCGTGTCGGGTTGACCAACACGTTGCCATCGACGTAGCCGAGGCGAACCGCAGCCATTGGACCGGCAAAGGGAATGCCGGAAATATGCACGGCAGCCATGCCGGCAATCATGTGCAGAACTTCGGGCTCGTTCTCCTGATCGTAGGAGAGCACCGCGCTCATGATCTGCACTTCGTTCTTGTAGCCGTCCGGGAACATCGGGCGTACCGAACGGTCGAGCAAACGCATGGCCAACACTTCTTTGGTGCTGGGGCGCGCCTCGCGCTTGAAGAAGCCGCCCGGAATCTTGCCGGCGGCGTAGGTTTTTTCACGGTAATCCACCGTGAGAGGAAAGAACGGTAGGTCGCGCAGACCGCCGTCTACCGCCGTCGACATGACTACGGTCTCGCCGTAAGTGGCGATGACGCAGCCAGAGGCTTGCTTGGCGATCCACCCCGTTTCAAGGGTGAGAGTTCTACCGCCGATCTCGCGAGAGACCGACTTGACATTTGAGTTTTTGGAAATGGTCATTTTCCGCTTTTTCCGCTTAGTTATTCCGCGTGGTTAATCCCGCTTCAGGCAGGAGTGGTTGCAAGTCGTCAGGCTGAACGAATCAGCCACTACGAGGCTCTTCCTCGTCTTCACAATGAAAACGGGCACCGTTTTTTAACGGTGCCCGGTGCAGGAAGCTTAGTGTCGGATGTTCAGGCTATTTACCAGAGCTGTGTAGCGCCCGGTGTCGTTCTTGCGCAGGTAGTTCAACAACTTCCGGCGCTTTGCGACCATGCCCAAAAGTCCGCGCGTCGTACTGACGTCCTTGCGATGCTTCTTGAGGTGCTCAGTGAGATTTGTGATTCGGGCTGTGAGCACAGCCACTTGTACTTCGACCGAGCCGGTGTCGCCGTCTTTGCGGGCGAAATCTGCAACGATCTTGTTCTTTTCTTCTTTGCTGACGGACATTTTCTCCTTTCCTGTGATTCCGTCGGTGGAGCCGCGGGATTGCAGCCACCTACGCCCCCATTCCAGACCAGGGTGCCCAGGGTGAGGGTCGGGGCAGAGTATAGCGACGAATTGCCGACGCCGCCACAAGCTGCCGATGGTGATTTTTGCCCCGAAATCGCGCTACAGGGCCGGTGGAGGCGGCATTTCGCCGATCATCCGGGCAGCCAGGTCGGCCAGCAGGCGCTCGAGGCGGGCGTCGGCGTCTAGGCTTTTCAGCGTGGCGTCGGGGGTTAAGGCCGAGGTGGCGAGCAAATCGCTGAGCAGTTCACCCTTGCAGTGCAAGGTGAGGTGGTAGCGCAAATGCAGGCTGGAGGCCTCGCCGCCACCGTCCACCCAGCTGAGGATGCGCAGCTTGAGTACTCCGGACTCCCCCAGGGCCGGCACGTCGGGGTTGATGTCGGCTTGGTCGACGAAATGGCGCGACAGCGGCGTGAAGCCGGCGTCCATGGCGGCACCCACCAGTGCCGAGCGAAGTGCCTCGGTGGGTGCAAAGCGGCCGGGGGTGCGGTCCTCCACTTCGAGGATGGCTAGCTCAGCCGGTGCGACCTCGGCTTGGTGGATGGTCCGGTCTTTTGCGTAAGGGCTGGCGCAGGCGCCGAGCATGAAAGCCGCGAGGATCAACGCCAGGCCGATCCAAGTACGTTGCCAAACACCTCGTTGCATACCGAACTCGATGGTTATGGGGTTACGGTCTTTCGCGGCGAGCGGGCCAAGGCTTCAAAGTCGCGGCGCAGTTCGGTGAAGAAGAAACCGCTTTCCGAGAAGCCTGAAGGCATGTGGAAGGCTTCGACGAACATGGTCCATTCGGCGTCGAGGTTGTCGTCGAGCGGCGATTCGTCCAGAGTCGGGAACAACGGATGACCGGCGGTGCGCACGGTGGCCGGAACCCACAGATCCCATTGCGACAAGCCGTCGTCTAGGGTCACCAAGTAGTAGCCGACGTCACCGTCATCGATCAGCGAGTCCTTGAACCTCAGCTGCTCACCGGCGAAGGCTTGCGGATCCAAATCGGTGGTTTTGACGGTGGGCAAACTTGAAACCCAGGTGAAGGTGTTACTGCCGGCGGTAGTCGCGTCTTCCAGCAACAAGGTTGCGTGGCCATCATCGTCGTAGAAACCGCGCGTCAGCAGATCGATTTCCAGATCGGCTTCATCGACTTCGGCGACATCGGCCGCAGCAGAGGTCAGGTCGTGCATCACGGTAATGGTGGAACCCAAAACTCCAGGACCGCCGGCCAGGTCTTCGCCGATTCCGACGGTGGCCAAACCAGCCAAGCCGGGCAATTGCACCACTGCCGAGGTTTGGATGTCGGGACTGCCAGGCGCGGCGAGCCAATCGGCGCTGTAACTATCGCGCGAGGCACCATCGATGGGCACCATCGACAACTCGGCGGCGTCGGTGATGGTCGACGTGGAAAACGGATCGACGATGACGCGCGGATCAAGCGCGAATTGGATGAATGGATCGGCGTCGCTCAAGCGGAAAAATGCCGAGAACCAACCGGGACGATCGGCTTGCACGCTGACACCGGTAAAGCCGAAATCAAACGGGATATCGATGTCGTTTAAACCATCGGGCAGGTTGCGCTCCTCCGCATCCAACAACAACGGATGAGCCAAGCGCGCCTCACCGCTGTTGGCATTTTCTATGGTCACCGACGGCGACATGATTTGGCCGTATCCGCTGATCGGGCGCAGCGGCAGCGAGCAAACGGTGTTTTGCAATCCGTAGAAGGTTGCACTGTGGTAGCCCTCGGCCGAAATGGTCACGTTGTAAGCACGACCGGACAAACCAGTGAAGGTTTCTTTGCCGATCAACGACTCGACCGCGTCGCGCAAGTCGCTGCCGTCGGCGGCTTCGATTTCGAAGACCGCGCCGGGGATTGCATGCAAGCTGCGCGCATCAATGGCTTCCAAGGTCATCGAATCATTCGATGCATCGGGACCGATGAACGAATGGAAGGTTACGCGTCCACGCACTGCCGACGTCATCGCGTTGCCGGCGGTATCGGTCAGCAACAGGTCAAAGCCTTTTTCCTCGAGGTTGAAACGCCCATCCGGCCAAATGCCATCCACCACCGGGCCTAGGAAGAAGCGCTGAACACTGGGCGAATCCGAAGTGCGTTCAACAAAGTCATTGCCGCCCAATCGAGCGGCGACAGTTGAGATCGCTTCGTTGGCTTGACCATAAGGGCGGAACTCAGGCAAGTCGGTGACGAAGGATCCTGCGCTGAATCCGAATGGCGGCCCATAGCGTGACAACGTTGGCGCAACCGTGTCTTGGCGCAAACTGGAATCCACCAAAACTGTCGAACGGCGACCATTGCGCTCAACGAAAGAACCCAACGACAAATCACCGTCGCTTAACTTCGAGAAGCCGGGCACTGCCGGATCGGCGAGCATGTTTAACGCAAAGGTATGCGCGGTTCCGGCTACATCGGCAGTAGTCACCGATTCCGACGCGGTGGTGCCGTCTACACTCAACAACGACGACGTCGCCGTTTCTTCGGTTAAATTCACGTGCAAGGTATCGCCAACTTGAATGCCGTTGCCATCGACGAGCACGTTGACGGGAAATGCACCAAGGTTGTTCAGGTTGAGCTGCGTGTTCGCTCCCCCACCAACAGCCGTGTTGATCGACAATGGACGGCTAAAGCCCAAGGTATTCCAAATCGACTCGAAGGGTTGCGCCATGCGTACCGGGTTGAACTCGGTATCTTCGACCGTGTTCTCCACTGCAATGCGCATGCGTTGACCCAAGTCGAGGTCATCCGATCCGTCGGCGCGTTGATAGCGGAATACCCGCGAACCATGCAACGCGGCAGCCGGCGGATCATAAGCGCCAACGCCAAGAACCACACCGTTGTTGTTGATCTGTTCAATGCTGACGGCCGGTAAAACCGTCGAGTAGTTGACCGACTTCGAGAAGACGATCAATGCGTCGTGGTTATTCGGCACCGCCGACGCCCCCGCAGGCGGGAATGCGGCAATCACCTTCGGCGTGCGTCCGCTTGCAGCAAAGGCGGTGTGAAAACTTGCCAGCACGCCATCTTCCGGTATTTCTAATCGCTTACCGGAAAGGTCATGAATGTCATCGGTTGCGACGATTTCGTAATCCGAATCCACCTGCAACACTTGGCTTGGCTCCAAAATCACACAGCGGTCGCCTGCATAAAAAGCAATCGATGCAAGCACGCCGCCGGTACTGTCGACGCGACGCAGCTGCAGGCTGGTAGTTGTAACCGAGTCGCGGTTCAGCGATTCCGAAAACCACAACGCAACCGGTGCATGTACATCCACCTTGTCGCTGTTATTGCTCGGACCCACTGCCACCATGGTGGGCGCGCCGTCAACGGTCAGCGCACCATCGAATAAAGCAATAACCGCAGCGTCGGGGCGCGGCGGGGTGGTGCCGTCGCCGCCGTCATCACCGCCGTCGCCACCACCCGTTCCGCCACCGCCACCGAAAACTCGGCCGGCGTTGTTGGAGCAGGTGGCTCCGCTTACCGATAGGGAAAGCAGGAGGGCGAATGCCGGCAGGAGCCTGGCAACCAGAGTCGAGGGTCGTCCGTACGACATGAGTGCTATCTATAATGCCGTCGATGACCAGGAGTTTCCGCCCCTCTTTCGTGAACATGGGTTCACAATTCCTTTTGGCATCCCTGGTGATCGCCGCAGTGGCTTGCCAAGGACCGCAAAAAAGCGACCCCAGTGGTGGCAACGGCCAGGGTTTGGCGGCGAATGGAGAGCTGTTCCCCGACTCCAATTCGGGTAGCGAGGCGGTGCAATCTGGGCCCAGTCTGCAGCAGTTGCGCGACCTCGCCGCGACCGCCGAAGACTTGAACGATGCGCTGACGGCGATGGATTCGACGTCGGATGCCCTGGATCGCGAACCGGATTTCTGGGAGCTGTACGGCCAAACCAGCTTGAATTTCGCCCGCGCCGAAGAAGCCCGCGGCCGCACCGATGCGCTGGAAATCATGTACAACGACGCCGAATACGCATTCCGGCGCCTGCGTGAGCTTGAACCAACGCGCGCATCTGGCTTACTGGGCCATATTTACAGTCTGCGCATGGTCGGGGACTTTGACGCTGCCTGGACTGCGTCGGAAGATGCGGTCTCTTGGGGCAAAGCGCATGACATGCCGTTGGACCTGGCCGAGGAGATCGGTCGCGCCGGCTTGGCCGTGGTCATCGAGGCTTTGCAGGCCGGTCAGCCAGTTCCGGCGGCTGCAGAAGCGGCCGAAACCCATCTCGAACGGGCAATCCAAGGCGGACACCAGAGTGCTACGGTGCCGTTGGCCGACCTATTGGCCTGGCAAGGGCGCAGTGAAGCCTCGCGCGAGGTGCTGATTGAAGCGCTGATCGCCAATCCGGGCAACGATTTGGCTGCGGGACGGCTGAAAAACCAAGCCCCGGGCGAGATTTTGTCGGTGGCGTGGCTGCGCATCGGCCGCTCCCACCCGGAAAACCCGTTGGTTCAGTGGCGTTTGGGCGAGGCTCTGTGGGCGAAATACTGGGTGCACCGCAATCAGCAGGACTATTTGCTGGCCCACGAGGCGCTCAATCGCGCCGAGGATAGCTTCCTCAACGCGATGGCACTCGAGCCGTCGTACCAGAGCTCGTGCCAGGATTGGCTGCACCTGATCCGCACCGGCCACGGCTGGCTTTATTGGATGCAAAGCCTGATCGACGACGCGGCAACCGCCTTTTTGGCGGCTCTGGAGGCCGATCCGGACCGACTCGAGGCCGAAGCCGTCGCCGAATCGCTGCGCCTCGGCATTTATTCGGTGGAAGGCTATTTCTTCCAGGGCAACCGCCTCGACAAGGTCCGCGCCTTCCACGCTCGCTTGTTCAAAACCTACCAGGACAATGCCGACTGGACCAACAATTACGCCTTTGCCTGTAGAGACTTAGGCGTGATGAAGGCGCAGGAAGGTGAGCTCGACGAGGCACGCGTGCTTTTCAAAGAGTCGTGGACCGCCTACAGCCGCACCGTCGAGCTGGCCCCGGATGACGTCCGCCTGGTCAATGACCGCGCGCTGATTTCGGTGTATTACCTCGACGAACACTTCGACGAGGCGGAACGGGAGTTGCATAGAGCTATTGCGCTAGGCACCGAAGAGTGGAGTCAGCTCCCGGAAGATGTTCCCGCTGAGGAACGTCAAAACCTTGATGAAGCGATTGGTGACGCCTGGGAGAACCTCGCATACTTGGATGTGGTTCGCCGTCAGCGCACCGACCGCGCCGAGGAATACTTGGCGCAAGCCCTGAAACACTACCCCTTCGAGAACCGCGGCGGCGTGCAACGCATTCGCCAGGTTCTCGACCAGATGGCCCAGTCCAGCGACGATCAGGCCGACCAAGCCGAAGAAAAATGATGATCCTCAGTACCCTGCTCCTGCTGTTCCCCCAGGCCGGTGACCTGGACAAAGCGCTGAAGTCCGCACAGCAAAAAGCGTCCGGCGGCGATTACGCCGGTGCCATTGCCGCGCTCGAAGCCGCCGATGCCGAAAGCTGCAAGGATGGCAAAGTTTTGACCGCGCTCGGCACTTTCAAGCTGCGCAATACCGAAGTCGGCATCGCCAATGGCTCGCTGCGCGGATTGGAAATCAACGACGCCTTCAACGATGCGGCTTACTTCCTGGAATTGGCCAGTGAGCTGCCCGGCGCCGAACCCAGCACTTATGAGAACTGGTCGGAAGCCTTGCTGAATGGCGGCGACCGCAAAGCCGCATTGCGTGCCATCGAAGCCGGCGTGCAAGCTTTTACGGAAAGTGCCTCGGTTTATGCCCAGCGCGCTCGCATTCAAGTTGCCACCGCGCAAAACACCACCAAGGCAAGCACTAAAAAGTCCAGCTTTAACGCCGCAATTAAGGACTTTGAAATGGCCGCCAAGTTGGATAAGGCCAACGCTTGGTACAGCACCAAGGTAGGCGAAACCATCATCTTGGCCGAGTATGCCAAAGGGGAAAAAGCCAAGGTCGGCAAAGCCAAAAAAGATGCGGCCAAACATTGGGGCAACGCTTTAAAGCGCAACCAGGCCTCCGTCGACTTGAGCGCAATGTGCCAGTGGTTGGGAAGCGAGGCGGTGCCGCTACTCAAAAAGATCGATAAGTCCAAAGGCAAGGATGCAACCATGGTTTGGTATATGGGCTTCGCCGAGTATTCCAATCAACCGCGCAATTGGGCGGAAGTCCGCACTCACTTTGAAAAAGCGTTGGAATTGCAGCCGTCAATGAGCAACTCGTACTTCTTCTTGGCGCAAGGTGCCTTTGATGAAGGCGTGCGCATTCAGAGCGAAGACAAGGATCAGCCACGTTCCACCAAGGCTTACCGCTACTCGGCCAACGCTTGGGCCAAGTACTTAGAGACCAACGGCCCGGGCCACGCTGCAGGTGTATTGGCTACGGCCGATGGCGGAACCGGCGCAATTGATCAGTTGAAGTGGTTGGCCGGCATTGCCGTTAACAACGGCGACGGCGAAAGTGCCATCACCATCAACAAGTGGATCACCACGTGCAAGCCGAACGACGTCGAAGCCTGGAATAACTTGGGCGTGATGTACCGCGACTTCGGCCAACCGGAAAAATCGCTTCCGGCTTATCAGCGTGCCGCCGAATTGAGCCCGGAAGACCCGCAGGTTCTGAATGACTGGGCGGTGATTTATCACTTCTACCTGAAGACCGAAGACAAGAAAGCTTTGGACCTCTACCAGAAGGCGATCGACCTGGCCAATTCGATCTTGGAGCAACCGGGTTTGTCGGATGATACGCGCCAACGCATGCGAGTTGCTCTGCGCGACGCCACCAATAACTTGGCGAAGCTGAAGAAAGGCAACCGCGTCAACGGTTAACCCCAACAGGAAAAGCCCGCCGGCGGCTGGAAAAAGCCGTTCGGCGGGCTGTTAGAATCAGCGCATGCGAGTCCTCATCGGCGGCGAAGATGGCTTGGCCGTGCGTTTGGCCGAAGCCTTGATGGCCGAACATGAAGTGGTTCTGCTGGCTCCGGAAAGCGCGCGTGGCCCACGCTTTGACAAGCTTGACGTAGAAATCCGATGGGGTTCTTGTTCGTCCAGCTCCACACTTGAAGCAGCCGGTATTGACCAAGTCGACTTTTTCATTGCGTGTACGCCAGTAGACGAGCGCAACCTAGTGGCCTGCGCAGCCGCCAAACGACTAGGCGCCAAGTCGGTGATTTGCTTTCTGCGCCGTCACGATGTGCAGTCATCGGAAAAAGAAGCTGCCAAGCTGGCTCACTCCCTGGGCATTGATCAGGTCATCCTGCCGGCCGAACGGCTAGCGCAGGAAATTCTTCGAATCGTCATGGTTCCCGGAGCACTCGACGTCGAAGCCTTTGTTGGTGGACGCGTTCGATTGGTCAAAAAGGAAGTGGCTGAAGGTTCTTACATTGCGTCGGCACCGTTGCGCCAAATTGGCGTGCCCAAAGGCGTGGTGTTGGTCTTGTGCCAACGCGGCGACGAACAATTCATTCCGAAAGGCGACACCCATTTCCTGCCGGGTGACCGCATTACCGCGATTGGCAACCTCAAGGGCATTAATCGCATGTTGGCCAAGTATCTGCGCGATCCAAGGCGATCGGATCCGCGCCGCGCCACAATCGTCGGCGGCGGTGTCGTCGGCACGACGGTCGCGAATGGCTTGCATGCCGCCGGCTGGGCAACAAAGGTCATCGAGGCCAATCGCCAGCGCGCCGAAGAAATCGCTCAAACTGTTGGTGGCTTAGTTTTGCACGGCGATGGCACCGACCTGGAGTTGCTGGAATCGGAACAGATCGGCAGTGAACCCGTCCTGATCGCGGTCACCAGTAATGACGAGGTCAATTTGTTGGTGTCACTGCTCGCCAAGCAAGAAGGCGTACCGCGTATTGTCACTCGCGCCGACCGAGCAACCAATGAACGCTTGTTTGAAAAGGTCGGCATCGACGTGGTTCGATCGGCCCAAGGCGCCGCCATTGGCTCGGTCGCTCGACGCGTCAATCGCTCCAGCCAGGAGTTGATCGCCGAGCTGGAGCACGGCGACATGAAAGTGCTGCGGCTTAGCGTTTCGGAAGAGTTTCCGCCGACCGCCTTGCATGAAATGAGCGCGCCGGTGTTCGCCATCGTCGGTGCCATTCTTCGCGGCGATGAAATCATCATCCCGCAAGGCCGCGACGAAATTCTCCCTCACGACAGCTTGCTGGTCATTTGCACAGCCGAAGCCGAAGAAGAAACGCGCAACTTCTTCCGCAATTTCACTCGCGCACCGGAAGCCTAAACGCAGCCTAGCTCTTGCGTATCGCCCAAGTCCTCGGTGTCATCGGCAAGTTGCTGAGATTCTTTTGTCTCGGCTTCCTGCCGCCGATGCTGCTGGCTTTGTGGGACGGCTATCTCGGCGTTGCCGGTGAATACGAAGCGGCTGGGCACTTCGCCATAGCTCTTCTGGCAACTTATGCCGCCGGCACCCTATTTGCCAAAACTGCACCGGTCATTCCCAACTTCCGCCGCTCCGAAGCATTGGCGGTGGTCGCCGGCTCGTGGCTGGTGATTTCCCATTTCGCTGCGATCCCCTACTTCTTTGCCGGGCTGGGCTACGCCGACGCGTTTTTTGAATCGATGTCGGGTTTCACCACTACCGGTGCAACCATCCTGCAGGACTTCAGCCAATACGGCCGATCCTTCTTCCTATGGCGCAGCATGACACAGTGGTTCGGCGGCTTGGGCGTAATTGCGCTGTTCGTTGTTGTCCTGCCGCAGCTGGGCATCGCCGGTCGCCAACTGCTGTTCGCCGAGTCCAGCACGGCCCCCAACGAAGTGGTCAGCTCGCGGGTGCGCGAGTCGGCGCGCAAGCTGTGGGTGCTTTATGTAGCCCTCACCATCGCGTTGGTAGCGGCGCTCATGTTGGGCGCCAATTTCACCATCTTCGACGCAGTCTGCCACGCGTTAACCACGATGTCGGCCGGTGGTTTCTCACCCAATGGTGCTTCCATAGCCGGATACGAGAACCCTGTTGCCGAGTGGATCTTGATTCCCTTTATGCTGCTTGCCGGCACCAGCTTCCCGTTGCTTTGGGTTGGCTTGTCGCGCAGTCCAGGTGAGGTTTGGCGCGACGGTGAATTCCGCCTTTACATCCTGGTCACCCTTTTCATCACCTTAGGCCTGGCCTTGATCCTGGCCGGCGGCGTACCGAAGGAAGAGCAAATTCGCCAGGGTGCCTTCCAAGCTGCCAGTCTGATCTCCAGCACCGGCTACGCCTCGACCGATTACAACCTATGGGGCGACGGGGCCAAGGTCTTACTGATCATCATCATGCTAGTCGGCGGTTGCGCCGGTTCGGCCGCGGGTGGACAAAAAGCCATCCGCAACCTGTTCGGTGTGAAATACATCTGGCGCGAAATTACCCGCTCCCTGCATCCACGTGCGGTGTTGCCGTTGCGTCACAAAGGACGCGCCATTCCAGAGCCCATTCTGCGCGCGGTCCTCAACCTGATCGGCCTTTACCTGCTGCTGTATTTGTTCTTCGGCAGCGTATTGGTGCTGATGGGTGCCGAAATGGTCACCGGCTTTACCGCGTCATTGGCCTGCTTAGGCAACATCGGACCGGGTTTCAACGAGGTCGGCCCGATGGGCAACTTCGCCGGCTTCCAACCGGCCGCCAAGATCTTGCTGTCGATCGCCATGTGGCTAGGCCGCTTGGAAATCGTCACTGTGCTTGCACTGCTCCACCCCGATGTGTGGAAGCGGTTGCAATGGCGCGGGCGTTAAACCAGCAAGATTGATTCGACGCGCTTAGGCAAGGGAGTTTCTTCGCGCCTGCCCTCAAGCACTTCGAGCACATCCAACGCGTTGTAACTGGACTTGCCTGGCGGCAAGTATTTGGCGATTTCGGCAACCGCGTCGCCTGAGGTCACCAGCACCGGCTCGTGGTAGTCGTCCTTCTTGGCCAAGCGAATGCCAAGGGCCGACCCCAATGCATTGCACAAACACAAACGGCCTTCCAACTCTTCCGGCTTACCGCCCTTCTTTAACCAAGCGGCTTCCGGCTCGGATGGACAACGGTAACCCAACTTGCCGTCTTCGCGCTTGTACAAATGGCGCAGATAACCGAGGTCGCAAACTCGCGGCCGTTCGGCAACGACTTTTTCATCCGACAAAGAGCCTTCGACGGGTACCACCTTGAACGGGAAGCCGGTAGGAGAGGCACGGCCATCCGTCTTGACCCGCAGCTGGCCGGTTTTGGATTGGGCCAAAACTGCGGCACGGATCTCGGGAGTGAAGCCCGATTCGTCGGCGTAGGCAAAGGCGGTACCCACTTGGATCCCTTGCGCGCCCTCTTCGACGGCTTTGACTAAGCCGGCACGGTCGCCGTATCCGCCGGCCATCCAGAACGGCAGACCAAACCGTTTAAAGGCTTTGGGCGCGGCAAAGTCGCGATCCGAATAGGTCGGCTCGCCCTCATCGGTCAGCTCTTGGTTGCCGCGCGGCGGAGCATTGTGGCCACCTGCAACCGGAGTCTCGACGATGAAGCCATCGATCGGCCCAGTAGCGCGCTTGATCAGCACGTTTGCAGTCACCGGCGTGGTGACAATGGGGAAGAATTTCGGCAGTTTCAACGGCGCCCAATCCTTTGCCATCGGCAAAACCGCCTGCGGGTCAAAGGTGGTGTAGTGACGCTCGCCGGGTTCTGCGCCGGCGACTTCCAACGGATACTTGGCTTCGCTGTGAGTCACATAAGACGCCAATACGCCTGGGACATGAATCGGAATGCCGGCGCCCATGATGACGACGTCGACATCGGCCAGCATGGCGCCATACAACGACGGCAAGTTCGGCAACGGCGTCTTCTCGAGCGAATTGACACCGACCATGTTGTCGTGACCTTCTTTGGCCAGCCACACCTCAGCGAAGTTGGCGGCGACGGTCACCTCCAGCATGTGCTGAGAAGTGTTTAGCGAATAAAACTTGGTGTGCGGTGTCGGTTTGTCGGTTCCGCCTTCATTGAAATATTTATCCAGCAGCCTCTGGACCACATCTTGATCGGGGAAATGCGAAAGGGCGCGCCGATAATGGCCGCCCTCGTCCCCTTTCCAAAGTCCATGCATCAGCGCAATCGCCACGCCAGTGCCCGACACCACGCCGAGGTTGCCAGTGGCGGATACGGCGTGCGCCAACTTCCAACCGGAAATGGCGACCCCCATCCCTCCCTGGATGATTTGAGGCCAGGCTTGATTTTGCATGTTGATTAATTGGGAACGACGGATTTCCCTTTTCGTTAGCGGGAACTTGTTCCCATTTGATCCGGCGTCACGGATCGAGGTTAGCTGACAACGCCGTACTTCTTACCCACCTTAACGAAGGCGTCTACAGCTTTTTGGAGGTGTTCTTGTTTGTGAGCGGCAGAAATTTGGACGCGAATGCGGGCTTGCCCTTTCGGCACCACCGGATAAGAAAAACCGATGACGTAAATGCCCTCGTCCAAAAGATCCCTGGCCATGTCGGCCGCAAGCTTGGCGTCGCCCAACATGATGGGAACAATTGGGTGCACGCCTTCCTTAATCGCGAAACCAGCGTCGGTCATCGCTTTTCGGAACCACATTGTATTGCTTTCAAGGCGATCGCGCAGTTCGGTGGTTGCCGACAAGCGATCAAACACCGCGATGCTGGCGGCAACGATTGGTGGCGCCACCGAGTTCGAGAACAAGTAAGGACGCGAACGGTTACGAAGCGTTTCAATGATGACCTTGGAAGCACATGTGTATCCGCCAGATGCGCCGCCGAGCGCCTTGCCCAATGTGCTGGTGATGATGTGGACTCGCCCCATCACGCCACAGTGTTCATGCGTTCCTTTGCCGTTTTCGCCCATGAAACCGGTGGAATGGCTGTCGTCGACGTGAACCAACGCGCCGTACTTTTCGGCCAAGTCGCATACCGCTTCAAGATCGGCAACGTATCCGTCCATCGAAAACGCGCCGTCGGTGGTAATGAGAATGCGTCGCGCTCCACCATCCACCGCTTCCTTCAAACAATTTTCTAATTCTTCCATATTTCGGTTGGCGTAGCGGAAACGCTTGGCCTTGCACAGGCGCACACCGTCGATAATGGAAGCGTGGTTCAACGCATCGGAAATGACTGCGTCTTCCGGTCCGAGCAAGGTTTCAAACAAGCCACCGTTGGCGTCGAAACACGAGGTGTAAAGAATGGTGTCTTCAAAGCCGAGGAAGTCGCTGATCTTCTCTTCGAGCTCCTTGTGAATGTCCTGAGTTCCACAAATAAAGCGTACCGACGACATTCCGAAGCCGCGTTCGTCCAAACATTGATGCGCCGCTTCAATCAGCGCTTGATCATCGGACAAACCCAGATAATTATTCGCGCAAAAGTTGATGACCTCTTCGCCCGAAGACACGCGAATAGCGGCATCTTGCGGCGTGACGATAATGCGCTCGTCCTTATAAAGACCGGCAGCGCGAATTTCCGCCAGTTCTTGTTCTAGTTGAGCCTCGAATGGGGTTTGGGTCGCTTCGGTCATGGCGCAGGATTCTATCACTGCGGGCGGTCGGTTTCCCATGCCCCAACCACATCATGGGCGCGTGCTACAGCGGCTGGCACGCCGACTCCGTGATAGGAATCGCCGAGGAAATGCAGTCCGGGGAACTGCTTCTCCGCCTCGTTGAATTTGGCGACGCGATCCAGGTGGCCGAGAGTGTATTGCGGCACGACGTCGGTCCAGCGGGCAATCCATTGACGTTCCGGGTCGCCTTTGAGCCCCAGCAGAGGACGCAATGGGTCGAGCGCTGCATCCATCAACTTGTCATCGTCGAGGTGGATGGCTTCCGGGTCCAGGGTTCCGCCGAGCATGACGCGCAATTGCACGTAGCCGTCCGGGGTTTGGCTGGGGAAGATGGAGTGAGCGAACTGAACGCCAAGCGGACGGAATCCCTCTTTGCGCGGCGCCAAGAATCCGAAGCCATCGACTTGGCCGGTTGCATTTTCGCGCTTAAAGGCAACGGTGACCACGGCGAGGGAGGCGCCGGGGATGGCGTCGGCCGCGGCGTTGAGGCTCCGGCAATCTTCCTGCAACAATTCGGCGGCTACAGGTGCCGGGCATGCCATCAACAGCTTTTGTGCACGCGCGATTTCGGCGCCGTTCTGTTGCAGCGACCACCCGCCGTCTTTGCGCACGATTTGATCCGGCGCTTGCTTCAAGTGCACCTTCTCGTTTAACGGCTTGGCAATCTCTTTGGCCAAACCGCCAATGCCGTCGCTCATTGTTAATAAATTGCCGCGGCGATAACGCGCTTGCAGCGAACCCGGCTCAATTTGCTTTTTGGCTTTGCGCAGGTTTTTCATGTGAGCAAAACCACCGGCCATGATGCTGCCGTGTTCGCGCTCGAATTTACTGAAAAGCGGGAACGCAGCCTTCACCGAAAGTTTGCGCGGATCGCCGGCAAAGACACCGCTGACGAATGCTTCAAACAAAGTCGCGGCCGCCTGCTTGCCAAATCGTCTGGTGGCAAAATCATGCACGCTTTCATCTCCGCCATCTTTGCGCGCACGGCGGGCAAACTCACTGATGAAACGAATACGTCCGCCCAAACTCATCAACGGCGTGCGCATAAAAGCCACCGGCCCGGTCGGCAGCGGCACCAGCGATCCTTGATGCAACAAAAAGCGGTCGCCTTGTGCATCGGCTGCCGATTCGGCTTCGGCGCCCATCGACTCAAGCAACTCCAACAAACGCGGTTCGCGGTTGAGCCAGCCCAACGGACCGAGCTCGACCACAAATCCATCTTCCTCAACCGTCAACGCTTTGCCACCGACGCGATCGGCCTTTTCAAAAACCGCGACCGAATGCTTGCGTTGATCGGCTAAGTTTGCAGCAGCCAGTCCGGCAAGCCCTGCGCCGACTACGGCGACGTCGGTAACGGGAATGGACGATTCAGTGGAAACTTGATTCATCATGAACTCCGCTGCGGCAGGCCTAAGGACGCGTGAACTAATCCAGCCAACACTTGAATGAGGTCTTCTTCAGCGTTGAATGCCGGCACACGACTGACGAACTCGGCCCCGGCCTGCTTGGCGATGTGGGCGAGCTCGATATCGATTTCGAAAAGAGTTTCGATGTGGTCGTTGACGAAAGAGATCGGCAACACCACAAGGTTGCGCTCGCCGCTTTGGGCCAGCGCTTCCATGGTTGCGTCGGTAGCCGGGCCCACCCACTTAAACGGCGTGGCGCGGCTTTGGAAGCACAAGGTGTGGGCTTGCTCCGACGGCAAACGATTCATCAAGCCAGCTACGCAAGCCTTAATTTGGTCGACGTACGGGTCACCGCGGCGCACGTAACTTTCCGGTACACCGTGGGCGCTGATGACCAAGTGCGGCGGTGTGGAATTGTTTTGTTCTCCGTGGAGCTTTGCTTGATCCAAGCTTGCTTGCACACGTGCCGCCATCGCGTCGAGGTATGCCGTGTCTTCGGCCCAGGTATCGAGGATTTGCACGTCGTTGGAGTTCATTCCAACTTCGCCACAGGCACGGCGCAAATCGCTCAGCGAGGCACCGGTGCTGGCGCTGGAGTAATGCGGGAATAACGACAACGCCAAAAACCGCGTGCAACCATCGGCTTTCGCCCGCCGAAGAGCGTCGGCAGTAGTCGGCGGCGTGTAGGTCATCGCCGCGTAGCAACGGAATGCTTGTTCGCTGCAGCCATCGCCCTCACCGCCTTCGCGATTGAGCACGGCTTGCAGTGCCGCCGCTTGTTCCTCGGTAATGCGGTTGTTGGGCGAGCCTCCACCGATCTGTTTGTATTGATCCTGCACCACCGGCGAACGCTTGCGCGCAACCAAATTCGCCAAGGGTTTGCGGAACCACGAAATCGGCGGTGGCAAGCGCACCAAATCGGCGTCGGAGAACAGCGTGCGAATGTACTCCGGCACTTCCTCCAACGTCCGCGGCCCGCCCATTTGCATGAGCAGGATCGCGGTGCGTTCTTGTTGAGCAGTGGCGGAGCTCATGGATTGACGCGGAGTTGTTAAACCGTGCGCGAGAAACGCTGCCCTTCCTGTTCAGGTAGGTAAGCGTCGAACAACATGCAAATGTTGCGCAGGAAGGTGCGCCCTAGCTGCGTGACTTCAAGATGACGCTCGTCGCGAATCACCAAGCCGTCGTTTTCCATTTCAGCCAGCGCCGCCCAAGCGTCGGCGAAGGCTACGGTGAAGGGTTGCTGCAGATGGGATTCCACCTCAGCAAGGTCCAACCACAGGTTGCACATCAGCCGTTCAATGATCAGCTTGCGCACCTTGTCGTCGTCGCTCAGTTGCAGACCGCGGTGAACCGTGCAACCTTCCTCGTCGATGGCTTGATTCCAGCAATTCAGCTTAGCGTGGTTCTGCATAAAGCAGCCCCCCACCTCGGAAATCGACGACACACCAAAGCCGACGTAATCCTCGCCCGGCTTCACCGTGTAGCCCATGAAGTTGCGGTATAAGCGATGCTCTTTCACCGCCTGCGCCATCGAATCTTCGGGTACGGCAAAGTGATCAAAACCGATTTCGACGTAGCCGCCATCCCCCGCCAATCGCTGTTTGCTGCGGCGGATCATGTGCAACTTCAATTCCGGTCCCGGCAATTGATCGCCGGGCATGCGCTCTTGCTGCGGGTGCAGCCACGGCACGTGAGCGTAGCTGTAAATCGCCAAGCGATCAGGCCGCATGCGCAAGACTTCGTCCAGGGTGTAATCCCAAGTCTTCGCCGTTTGGCCGGGCAAACCGTAAATCAAATCGAAGTTCACCGATTCAAATCCCAATTCACGTGCAGTGTTGAGAATGGTTTCGGTTTGCTCCACCGTTTGATTGCGGTCAATCAGCTGCTGCACTTCCCAATCCAAGTCCTGCACGCCTAAGGAAAGCCGACGGAACCCCAGATCGTAAATGGCCTGCAATTGCTCGCGCGTGGTCACCGGCGGATGCACCTCAATCGACACTTCGGCATCCGCCAGGATTTCAAAGTACTCGGTGATCATTGCCATCACCCGTTGGATTTGCTCCACCGACAAGTGCGTCGGCGTGCCGCCGCCCCAGTGCAAACCGGAGATCTGACGGCGATTCGGAAGTTTTTCAGCGGTGCGCTGAATCTCTAACTGCAAACGATCCAAATACTGCTCAACGATGTCCTCGCGCTTGCCAATGATGACGTTGCATGCGCAGAACAAGCAGCGGTGAATGCAGAAGGGAATGTGAATGTACATTCCCAGCGGCGCGTCGGCGTTGGCGTCGGCGTTTTGCAGAGCAATGCCCCACGCTTCGCCGTCGAATTCTTCTTTCCACGCCGGCGCGGTTGGGTACGAGGTGTAACGCGGCCCGACACGGTCGTATTTTTCGACCAAGTGTTGCGGTACATCCAACACCGGCGCGTCGGCACCGCCATACGAATCAGGCGACGACGCTTGCATGGTTGTACACCGTGTCTTTCAGCACCTGCAGATTCTCGACCGGCGTTTGCGGCAGCAAACCATGACCGAGGTTAAAGACGTGACCAGGACGACCGGCATTGCGGTCGAGGATGTCTTGCACCGTGGCGCGCACTGAATCGGTAGTTCCAAGCAGCGCACCCGGATCCATATTGCCTTGTACCGGCACGTGATCGCCGAGGAAGGCGCGGCCCTTATCCAGCGGCGTGCGCCAATCCAAACTTAGCGCATCAGCACCAGCTTCCGACATGGCTTGCATCAGGTGCGAGCCGTCTTTGATCAAGTACATGCGCGGCACCGTGTCCTTCAACGCGGCGAAAATCTTTTGCGCAGCCGGCAAGGCGGCACGGCGGTAAGTGTTTTCGTCGAGGATGCCGGCCCAAGTGTCGAACAGCTGGAAGGCTTCCACACCGGCATCGATTTGCATGCGCAAGTAATCAATGGTCAGATCGGCCAAGCGGTCCATCAGCTCGGCGAAAAACTCAGGATCGCCGTGAATCGCCGCGCGCAGCCGCGCATGTTCACGCGAACCACCGCCATCCAACAAGTACGCCGCCATCGTCATCGGCGCGCCGGCAAAACCCAACATGGTGACGTGCTCCGGTAGCTCCTTTTTGACCAAGCGCACCGCCTCGGCGACGTGCTCCAACGTGCCTGCCGGTGGCAGACAAACGCGATCCAAGTCCTCACGACCTTGCAACGGCTTTTCAAAAACCGGCCCCGGCGCAAAGTCGATGCCGAAGTCCAACGGCATCAATGGGGTCAGAATGTCGGCGAATAAAATCGCGCCATCCCACCCAAAGCGACGGATCGGCTGAAGCGTGACCTCGGCCGCCAATTCCGGCGTCGACGCCATTTTGACGAAACCGTGTTCGGCCTTCAGCGCACGGTATTCCGGCAACACGCGACCGGCTTGACGCATCAACCAAATCGGAGTGCGTTCGGTAGCTTCGCCGCGCAGGGCTTTCAAAATTAGTTTTTCGCTCATCGGCTTGCCTCCAGGGCTTCGTCCCATGCTTCGGCGGCCTTGTCCAAATCGGCTTCGGTCATCGCCATGTTCAAGAAGCCGACTTCATAAGCCGACGGTGCGATCAATACGTTGCACTCCAATAGCGCGTGGAAGAATCGCTTGTAGCGTTCGGCCGCCGACTCGGGGATTTGGTCGTAGCGGCGCGGGGCTTCGTTGCTATCGAAGCACAACCAGAAGATCGATCCTTGCTGCACCATGCACAGCTCGCTGCCGGCTTGGCGTTCGCGCTCGATCAAGGGTTGAATCAATTGATGCCAATAAGCTGCCAGTTCCTCTAACCGTTGCCAGCCGTCGGCTTCTTCCAAAGCGGTCACCGCAGCCAGGCCAGCAGCCATTCCCAACGGGTTGCCGCTCAAGGTGCCGGCTTGGTAAACGCCGCCTTGCGGGCTGACCAAATCCATCAGCTCGGCTGGTCCGGCGTAAGCGCCCACCGGCAATCCACCACCGATGACTTTGCCGTAGGTGACCAGATCAGCTTCGTAGTTATTGCGCTTGCAGAAGCCGCCATCGGCCAGGCGGAAGCCGGTGATGACCTCATCGACGATCAGCAAGGTGCCGTGTTCGCGGGTGATGTCGCGCAGCTTCTTCAACCACTCCTGGCGCTGTACCAACAAGCCGCAGTTGGCGGGAATTCCCTCAAGGAACACCGCTGCAGTTTTGTCGCCGTTGGCTTCAAACCACTGCTCCAAGGCGCCTTCGTCGTCCAATGGCAAAATGCCGGTCAAATCGCTGGTGGCTTGCGGCACACCAGCCGACGAAGATTCACCTGTGGTTGCCAAACCGGATCCGGCGCGCACTAGGAAGGCGTCGGCGTGGCCGTGATAGCAGCCGTCGAACTTCACCACCCAGTCACGGCCGGTTGCCGCGCGCGCCAAACGCAAAGCCGACATCGTCGCTTCGGTGCCGGAGTTCACAAAGCGAACCTTTTCGGCAATCGGCGACAGTTGGCAGATCTTTTCGGCGAGCAAGATTTCGTCTTTGCAAGGTGCGCCAAAGCTGGTGCCGCGCGCGGCGGCTTGCTGTACGGCTTCGGTTACCGCCGGATGGGCATGACCCAAGATCAACGGTCCCCAAGAACCGATGAAATCCAGGTACTTGCCGCCATCTTCAGTGGTCACATAAGTGCCGGAAGCCTGCTGGAACACCAAAGGCGTGCCGCCGACCGATCCAAAGGCGCGCACCGGCGAGGAAACGCCGCCGGGCATGACGTCGCAGGCGCGCTGGTAAAGCTCGGCGCTGGTTGCGAACGGATTCGTAGTGGTGGTTTGCATGACGATTAAGCCAGCCACTTTTGGGCGGCCAGATGACTTGCGTGGTAAGTGATGATGCAATCGGCACCGGCGCGACGAATCGCTCCAAGCACCTCTAAGGTCATGGCCCGTTCGTCGGCCAACCCTTCGCGGGCGGCAACTTTGACCATGCTGTATTCGCCGCTGACGTTGTACGCGCAAACCGGAACCGGGCTGTGTTCGGCGAAGTCGCGAATGATGTCGAGGTAAGCCATTGCCGGCTTGACCATGACCATGTCGGCGCCTTCGTCTACATCGAGTTCCAACTCGCGCATTGCCTCGCGGCGGTTGCGCCAATCCATTTGGTAGCTGCGGCGGTCGCCAAATGACGGCGACGAACCGGCGGCATCGCGGAATGGACCGTAAAACGCGCTGGCGTACTTGGCGGTGTAGGCCAGAATCGAAGTATTGGTGAACCCCGCTTGGTCGAGGGTGCTGCGAATTGCACCTACGCGGCCATCCATCATGTCGGACGGCGAAACGAAGTCGGCGCCGGCGTCGGCAAGTACCGCGGCCATTTGGCTGAGCGCTGCAACCGATTCATCGTTGACAATTTCTTCTGCCTTCACAAAACCGCAGTGACCATGATCGGTGTACGGGCATAGGCAGACGTCGACCATGACGATCAAATCGTCACCGAACTTCTCTTTGAGCAAGCGAACCGCTACCGGCACTTCACCTTGCTCATCCAACGCGCCGCTGGCTTCGCCATCTTTATGTTCGGGCGCGCCGAACAACATCACCGAGCGAACGCCGCTATTTAAGTCGCGCTCAACGATGGGCAGCAGATGATCGGCGGTGTAGCGCTCAATCCCCGGCAAGCTGCCGATGGTTTCGGTGCGGCCTTCACCCGGCAAAACAAAATGGCCTTGCACCAATTGGCGCAGCTCCAATCCGGGCTCGGCTGCGAGGTCTCGCAGGGCGGACGTTTGGCGCCAGCGACGAGGTCGAATGGGGAGTTGCATGTTTAGTGGTGGATGGCGTGTGGACGGGCGCGTGGTGAAAGGCGCATTTCCGGCGCGGGCAGCGCCGATGGGCGCGTTAGTCGTCCGGAGTCAGGCCGGCGAGGTACTCGGCCAAGCATTCCGGCTTGGGCAGCTGCAGCACACCGTCGAGAGTGAATCCCAACTCTTCGGCGGCACCAGCGGTGGAGTTGCCCAGCGCAATCACATGCTGTTGCGCCGGATCGGAAACGCGGCTGCGCAGGGCGCGACCGCCGGAAGGCGAGAACAACAACACCGGCTCATTTGCGGCTGGAAGTTCGCTGCCTTCGGAAATGCCTTCGGTGCGGTAAACCGGAACGCATTTGATGGTCCAGCCATTGGCTTCCAGCTCTTCCTTCATTTCCGGGCGCGGATCTTCGGCGCGCAACCACAACAGCGGACGGCTTTCGGCATCGCCGCTGCCGTTCAACTTCATGAACTGCTCGGCCAATGCTTGACCGCCCCTACCATCGGCGACCATCGCTTGATCCAGCAACGGCAGCCGATCCCCCAAGCGCTTCAGCGCGCCCAAGGTGCCGGGACCGACGACGGCGATTTTCATCTCCGCCAGGATGGGCCAATGCGGCAACAGGTTCTCTAAGCCGTAGCGCACCGCGCCGGAGCTGGTCAGCAACAGCCAATCACCGGCTTGAAGCTGCTCCATGACTTCCGTCCCCGATGGCTCTAGAGCCAGAGCTTGGCGCTTAATCAGCGCAATCGGTTTGGCTTTCCAACCGGATTCTTCGGCGGCCTTCATCCAAGAAGCTGCGCCGAAAGGCTCGCGACCGATCCACAACGTAGGACTCATGATCAGACTCCATTGGCCGAAGGGGTTGCGGTTAGCTGATCGCGCACCTGCGCAACCAGTTGCTCAGCATCGGCCCCAACCAGGGTGCAACGCTGCAGCGGACCGTCTTCGACGCCTAAGGATGCTACCAGCTCAAAGCCTTCTTCTACGCGCGTTGCCGAAGCGCCAAGAGGCAAGCTACAACCACCGCCCAGGGCGCGTAGCAAGCTGCGTTCGATGTCGACCAGTTCGGCGTCGTCGGCGATGTGCAAGTGAGCGAGCAAATCGCGGGTTTGAGTATCGTCGGCGCGGCATTCGACGGCCAATGCGCCTTGACCAGGAGCTCCAGGCCAGGTCGGATGATCCATGGTGACGACCTGAAGTCCACTGAGATCGCTGTTTAAGCGACGCAGCCCTGCAGAAGCCAACACAATCGCGTCGTACTCGCCGTCGCGAAGCTTTTGCACCCGCGTCGGCACGTTGCCGCGCAACAGTTTGACTTCGCAATCCGGCAGCAAATCGGCCAAAAGGGCACTGCGCCGCGCCGCCGACGTACCGATCACAGAGCCGGCTTTGACGAGCAACGGCTTTCTCCCTGGATCAACCGCCTCCTCGCGAATCAGCAAGCAATCGCGTGCATCCTCGCGCGGCGGCACGGCACCACGGCACAGGCCGGCCACTTGTTCAGCCGGCAAATCCTTCAGCGAATGCACCGCGTAATCGGCGCGACCGTCAAACAGCGCCTGCTGCACCTCTTTGGTGAACAGGCCGACGCCACCGACTTGATCCAAGCGCACATCCAGCACCTGATCGCCGATGGTTTTGACGATAACGAGTTCCGTTTCCGCACCGGTCGCTTCCTTCAGGGAAGCAGCGACGGCTTTGGACTGGGTCAAGGCCAGATCGCTTCCGCGTGTGGCCAGGCGTAGGGGGTGGCTCATCCTTTGCCTCGTGGTTTAGTCGGCGGCGGCAAAACTGCCGATCAGTTCTTCGCCCAGCGGCAGATCCCGCAATGAGCGGCGCAACGCCGTCAGCGGTACTTGCACCGACTGGTTGGCGACGCGACGGCCGAGTTGCTCGACCAGGTTGCGGTCTTCGACCGGCAAGTGAGAAAGGTGGCACTTCAGCCAGCGGCCGACTTCTTGCTCGGCGCGCGCTTCCACACCTTTGCGCAGTTCGTTGGCAACCGGCGCCAACGCTTTTTGGAACAGCTTCGAGCGGAAGGTCTGCAAGCCTTCGCGCATCAGCGGCCGAATTTGCCGCACCAGCAGTTCGATCTCGCGACGCGAAGCTTCGACGCGGTGGCCGAGCTCGATGACGTCGAGGTATTCAAAGCCGGCCAATTCACCGAAGGCCGGATCCAGGTTTTGCGGCACGCCGAGGTCGAGCAGCAAGCGCGATTGGGCGGACTCGCCGAAGTGCTGGAGGTCGGCCGGCTGGAGGATGAACTCGCGCACGCTGGCGGCCGAAACCATCGCGTCGAAATCGATCGGGGCGGCCTGATACTCCGCCAATGAAAGCGCGCGGCCGCCGTGCAGTTCGGCCAAGGCTTCGGCCGTTTCTTTGGTGCGGTTGACGAAGGTCAGCTCGGCACCGTGCCAACCCTTCAGGCGAGCGGCGGTCATGCGGATCATTTCGCCGGCACCGATCAGAACCACGTGCGTGTGCTCGCGGTCCTGGAAGGTCTGACGCAGCTCCAACGCGGCGACTTCGGCCACCGACGAAGGCAAGCGCGAATAATCGACGTCTTTGCGCACCTTGCGCGACAGCTTCAACGCCGAATCGCCGAGCAGCCCCAGCTGCGGACCGCACTCACCCACCTCGCGGGCGTGAATCAAAGCACTGCGGAATTGGCCGACGATCTGCTCATCGCCAAAGACCACCGAATCCAAACCGCAAATCACCGAAAACAGGTGTTTGGCGACTGCTTCTCCGTTCAGGGCGTAACCGGCGGAGTGCACCATCTCGCGACCGGTTTCGCAATCGGGGAATAACAGCGCGCTAGCTTCCTTCAGCACTTCATCCGCCGGCTGTTGAGAGGAGCAACGCCAGTAAAGCTCCACTCGGTTGCAGGTCTGGAGAGTGATGAACTCATCCAATCCAAGGCGCTTGCCAAGGTTGCCTACGGCTTGGAAGGCTTCCGCAACCCGACCCATTTCTTCGGCGGAGGCGCGTCGATGACTGATTCCTATGAGGCCAAACTTTTCCATGGCAGCTGTCTTTGCCACAGAAATAACGCCGAATCGTCATGCTTCGTCACAGTACCGTCATCATGCCCGACAAAACTTGCAAGAATCTTTAATCTTGCGATTCATTCTCATTAACATCGGCTAAATCAGGGTATTTAGGCTCGTGCGCCGAGCATAGAAATCGACTATGCCTGCGGATCCATAACCACTTTGTGAGCTTCTCCGGCATCGAGCAGTCGAATGCCGTTTTCAAATTCACTGAGCGGAATTTGATGGGTCACAATGTGGTCCAAGTTCAGCCCTTGCTCGAGCATTTCCAGCATCAGATCCCAAGTGGCGAACATGCGGCGGCCGAGCACGCCTTCCATGCGCAAGCCTTTGAAAATCACGCGCTCGGTGAACGACTGCAAGGTCAGATCGCGGCAATTCGGAATGCCGAGCATGACCATCTTGCCACCCGGATAAAGCGCATCGAGACCGACGTTAATCGCCGGCACCGCGCCACTCATTTCCAGCACTACATCGACGCCGCCACCGGTGAGGTCGCGCACGTTTTCGACGAAGTTGTTGTTGTCCATCGGGTTGAGGATGTGGATCGGTGTATCCGATTCCAATCCATCCGCCCAGTCGCGCGCTCTTTGCAGATGCCCAGGCGCAACTTCGGAGATGGTCAGACTGGCGGCGCCACGGAATTGCACCACTGCTGCTGCCAATGCACCGATCGCGCCGTTGCCGGAGATCATCACATGGCGACCGGAAACTCCGTTGGCCGCTTGTACGGTGTGCACGGCGTTACCCAAAGCGTCGAGCAGCGCACCAATGTGAGTGGGCACTACGTCGGGGTCGAGGCGCACCAAATTGCTGGCCGGCACGACCACCGATTCGGCAAAGCAGCCCGGACGCTGCAAGCCGGCAATCAGCGTTTTTTCGCAGATGTGGAAGTTGCCATGCATGCACGCCCGGCATTTACCGCAGACGATATGCATCTCGGCGGAAACATATTCACCCTCGTGCCAACCGCTGACGTCGGCGCCGATTTCTTCGATGTGACCGCAGAATTCATGGCCGATGGTGGTCGGCGGCTTGACCAGACTGCTGATCGAGTCGTCCCAGTGGTAAATGTGGCGGTCGGTACCACAGATTGCCGTCTGCGCCACTTTGACCCGAACTTCGCCGGGGCCGGGGCTGAGGACCGGCGCGTCATCCACGTAGGCAACCGCACCTGCCTCCGGTCGAACCATTTGGATCGCTCGCATGGTGCCAATTTTAGGGGCGTCAGTCTTCGAAAGCACGGTCGTGGAACAGGGGCGTTGGAGTTGCGCCGATGGCAAGGGCCATGCCGATGGCGGCCCCACTGACCACCATCGAGCTGCCCCCCCACGAGATCATCGGCAGGGGCAATCCGGTAGTCGGCCAAGCACCGCTGGAAACACCAACATTGATGCACAAGTGAACGGCAAAATGCACGCCCACACCGGCCACTACCAGACGTGTGAACAGGTCACGATAGCGCATTGCGCGAACCAGCGCGACCACCGGAAGCGCCGCGTAAAGCAGCAAAAATCCGATAGAACCAATTAGGCCGAATTCCTCGGCAATTACAGGGAAGATAAAGTCGTTATGTCGCTCCGGCAGGCGGTCGAGGCGGTTTTCCGGCCCTTGTGCCCAGCCGAAGCCGTCGATGCCGCCGGATCCGATGGCCAACTTGGCGTGCCACAGGTGGAAACCGGCGTCGGCGATCTCTTCTTCGGTGAGTTGGTCTTGATTCCACCAGGTTTGGATGCGCTCGCGCTGGTATTCCTCGATGCTGAAGTAAGCGAACGGCGCCAGCAGGATCGGCAGGATCAGCAGCCAGCGCAAAGTCTTCCACGGCGTGCCGGCCAGCCAAGCCATCGCTAAGAAAAGCGGTGCGGTGGTCAGCGCAGTGCCGAGGTCGGGTTCGACCAGGATTAAGGTGGCCGGAATGGCGACAATGAGTCCCGGCTTGACCAAGTCCATCAAGCTGCGTGGGCGCGGGTGATCGGCGAACCACTTGGCCAGAACCAACAGCAGCGCGATCTTCGCAAATTCACTCGGTTGTAATTTGAAGCTACCGCCGAGGCGTATCCAGCGGCGCGCGTGATTGGTGGCATCGCCGGCGACCAGGACGACGACGAGCAAAAACAGGCAGCCGAGATAGGCCGGCCATGCCCAAGTGCGCCAGAATTTGGCGGGCAGCATCGTGGCAATCACGCCGCAGATTCCGGCTGCCGCCATGCGAATAATGTGGCCGTCCGGAATTTCGCGGCCGCCGGCCACGCTCCATTGCATGATCAGGCCGAATCCCAGGATCGCAAGCGTGACGGGAATCAGCGGCCAATCGGTGCGCCGCAAAAAACGCCAGACGCGCTTCGGCAGGGCGTCGGCGCGGCGCATCAGTCGGTTCCGGAGAACTCGATCAGGAATGGAGAGGCGACGTTGGCTGCGTTATGAGTCCAACTCAACGTCACGTTGGAGTCGCCGCTCTTCAGCGGTTCGTATTCGATCTCGAAGGTCAGCGTTTGGCCCGGCTCGATGGTCCATGCATCGAGGTGTTCGTCGGTCGCCTTGCGCATTTCGTTGGCGATGTAAGGCTCGAAGTACGGTTGAATTTTGTTGGTGCCGCCGACGCAAGTGTGGCAGTAACTCAGCAACGTGCCTTTTTGCGTGCAGTTGGTTTCATCTTGGCATGCCCCCCATGCCGACGACTTGGCGCACTCATCAAACGGCGGACAATAATTGTGAGTATGGTCGGCGTTGAACAGGTGGCCGGTTTCATGAGCGACGACGATGAAGTCCCAATTAAACGGCGACGGGCTGAACGGGAAGTTGCTCCAATTCAAGTTCCCTTGAATGAAGGTGCTGACCGAAAACGCCCAGCGCTGATCGCCGACTTCGTCCAAGTAGGACACACCGCCGGCGTTCATTCCGGCGCAAAGTAAATGTGCCGCTTCGGCGTCCACCGGCCAATTGCTCAACCACGCGTCGCGGAATTCTTCAAGCAATTGCAGAGTGGTTCCGCCGCTATCGGGCACCGTCCACGGATCGGCCGACGTGGTGTAAAGCGCCAAGTAGGCCAAGGTCACTCGCGTTTGCACCTGGGCCTGAAATTGGTGACCCACGGCTGCTACCAGCTGGGTGGCATATGTAGTCGCTGCGGCTTGGTCATCGGAAAACTTGACGCCAAGATAATCGTAGTCCGTCTCCAATGCCATTCGGCAAAGCGCACTCAATGCGTTGCTACCTGCATGGCGTTGTTTGCGTTGCGGGCTCCCTGCATTGGGCGTATTCGAGCCTTGCTCCATGTCCTTTGCTTTTTGCTCGGCACTGACGCGAATCGGTTGACATTCACCGCCACCCGGAGCGGCGAACTGCGAACCGATCAACTCACTTTCCCGCATGATGCGCACTTGCGGATTGCTCCAATCACGCAACGCAGTCGGCTCCGCCATGACGTGGAAAATGTCCTCGTGAGTTTGCACCCAGCCTTGGCAGCCGTGACTGGAGAAAGACAAGAACACGTGGCTATTCGGCTGACCGGCAATCGCACCGCTCCATGCGGAATAATCTTGCTGAATTTGGGCAAGCAGTTCGGGCTGATGAACGCCGTCGACCATTAACTTGCCATCGACCTGCCACGGCGATGGAAGTTTGTGCAGATGCAATTCAACCTCACCGACGCCCGGCAATGCGAAGTTGCCCATCCTTAGCTCGCCGCCACCGAAGTTGGCCAACGACTGCATGCCATCACGATCGGGAAGCAGGGTCAGACCAAACACTGGGTCCTGTTCGGTTAACTGCAACGGGCTGGGTAAATCTGCCACCAACGCACTGGTGCTTGGCCCACTCGGTGCAACGTAATCCGATGGGAACTCCATCGCAAAGTCACGCACATCCATGTCGTCGCTGGCTGAAAACAACGCCGGACTGAGGCTAAAGGATTGCGTGCCCTGATTGCGAATGCGCACCGAAATGGTGTCACCGTCGCTCATGCCGCTGACGACGGTGCCGTATGCGGTGGTCGAACCGTCCAACGAAACGTCGAGATGGGCGCCGGCAACGGTTCCGCCGCTGCCTCCATTGCCGCCTCCTCCACCACCGCATGCCAGCGGCAGGGCGGCCATTGCGCTCAATAGCGCAGTCAACATCAACGGGCGTTTGGGTGCATGCATGGCTTATTCAGTGGCGGGCTCGAAAAAAGCGCGAGCCTCTTCCGATTCCAGGAAGCGGTACAGGATTAGGTTAGCAATCTCACCGCCGTGAAGCTCGACGTTCTCGCACATGATGGCGAAGGAATAACGCGGATTATCCCAAGGGAAGTAGCCTACGAACCAACCGTGGTTCGGCGTGCTTTTTCCCGTCTGCGCGGTGCCGGTCTTGCCCGACACCTTAAATTGGTCCAGCGGGTACTGAACGTTATGTGCAGTGCCCTTCGGGTTTTCGGTGACGGCACGCATCGCCTTCATCACAAGACGTTGGATTCCGGGATCGAGCGGGACCTTGGGTTCGGGCGGAACTGCAGGAGCTCCACCGGCACTGGCCAAAACCATGCGCGGCGTCAGCAATCGACCGGTGGCTAGCCAACCGTAAAAGCGCGCCATTTGCAGCGGGCTGGCTTGCACCGAAACTTGGCCAATGCCGAAGTGCGCCATGGTGAAAGCATGGAACTCATCGTGCTTGCTCTTGAGGAAGTTTGCGTTGTGCTCCAACAAGCGGTTGGGGCCGGAGGCTTGGTAACGCGAGCCGTTGTCCCAATCCCCTTCCGTGCGTTCGCTTTCGTCGGATTCGATAGACACTAATTCAATCCCAGTTGGCGAACCAAACCCCAACTGACGCGAGCGTCGCCACAATCGATCCCAGCCAATCTCGGTGGCGAGCACATAAAAGTAGGTATTGCATGAACGCATGATCGCGTCGTGCATATTCATTTCGCCGGCAGCGTGGTTGTTGCACTTCAATGGCTGCACGCGCGGCCCCGGACGCAATCCGCGCGGCATATAAACGTTTTCGCAAAGTATGGTGCGGTTCCATGCCGACGCGTCGTGGGCAAGGGCTTCTATTGCGACTAATAATTTAAAAGTGGAGCCTGGATACGGTGCTTGATAACCGAGAAAACCGCCACCCAATGCACGATTACGAAAGACGTTATTGGTGCGATCGTCTTGCAGTTCGTCCAATCCATCGCGCAGCTCACTACGCTGATAGGTCGGCCACGTCGCCAATAGCGGGACGGTGCCGTCTTTTAAGTCCATGATCGCGAAACCAACCCGCGGCTGGCTCAAGTATGGACGTGCATGCGCGTTTTTGGCTTCTAAAGTATCCCGCGCTTCGCGATAGCCGCGCACGATGGCACGCTCGGCCGCTTGCAATAACGGCATACTCAAACTGATTTGCACGTCTTGTCCGTTAATCGGCGGAACGAATTCCAACTCTTGCGGTTGCCCCTCTTCCTCACCGCCGGCAAGCAAGCGCAAAAAGCCGCGCTCGCCGCGAAGAATGCTTTCAAAGCTCGCTTCGATGCCGTTTAAGCCTCGCGTTTCGCCGGGGCGCATCAACACGCGCAAGAATTCATCGCGCAAAGCGCGGTATTGCTTCTCCTGATCGGGAGTGCGAAACAGCAGGCGTCCCAGCTCCACTAATTGAGCCTTTTTGTCCAGATACTCTTCCAAATCACCCTCGGCGGCAATGCGCACATTGCCTACCAATTGGGGCGCCAGCTCCGACGGATAAACGCGGTCGGACGTGGTCTGGATGTAAAGACCTTGAAAACCTTGCGGGTCCAAGCCAAGCAGATCGACGATATCAAACTCAACACCGCGCACCAGCCTGACGACACGATCGCGGTGCACGCGCGCGGTTAAGTCCCGCCGCACCCCGGCCAAGTCTTCGGGCAGCAACTGCTCGACGCGGCCAAGCAACATGCCCAAGTCATGGCCCGACGCACTTTGGCCAGGACGCGATCCCAATATGCGCTGCAAGTCGTCCAGAGTACTCGGCCATTGCCAACGACGTGCCAGCTGCTCCAACGCAAAGTGCCGATCGACTTGCTGTGCAGCGATGTCCGCCGGACCGGCGATGGTTGGGTCAAGCTCGGTGAAAAGTTGACGCACCTCCCACGGATCCGCCTCCAGTGCATTTGCCGCAGCAATACGCACCGCTTGTTGACGAATGCGCAGCTCCAACTTTTGCCGTTCCAGCTCCAGCTGCTCCATCAACGGCAGCTTCAAGCGGTCGCCAATTTCATTTTGCAGCACTTGCAAACGCTGCCGACTGCTTTGCAACTCGGCAAGGAAGTTGGGCCACGCTTGCGGGAACAAATCACCAAATGGCTGGTCGCTGCCTGAAATCGCCCATTGCTCCAATTGCTCGCGTTGATCCGAGCGCAAACCGCCAATCTTGCGTAAGTAGTACTGCACGTCGCCGCGACTGCGGCTGTTGAGTCCGGCCAGATCCAATGGCGTCCACTGCATCGCGCGCGCACCCAGGCGTTCGGCGTCGGTGGCGCAATAGGCCAAACCCGGGCATGGTTCGGCCATCAACTGGAAGACTTCAAACAGCTGCCCAATTAATTGGCCACGGCGGAAGGAGCGGTACTCGAAAAACAGATCAAAGGAGCGCCGGTCTTGAGCAAGCACTTGGCCGTCGCGATCCAAAATGCGGCCGCGTTCGGCCGGTAGGGTTCGCTTTTCCAAGCGCGAGCGGCGCGCGCGTTCGGCCCAAGTATCGTGCTCGACCACCTGCAACTGCACCATGCGTGCCATAAGCACTGCCAGCACAGCCAGCAGCACGGCGATCACTTTGATCAGGCGGTCACTCCTCATGAACGTCGGCGCAAATGGTGCGGACCGGGCCGATTCAACAACGCCCAAATCACGCCCACCCAGAGTATTCGCCAAGCAAACGAGTTCCAAGGAATTTGCAGCCCTAGGCGTTGCGCATCCAGCAAATCCAGCAGAGTCGGTGGAACGGCGGCCATCAAGCCTGCGGCAAATCGTAGAACGAAGTGCTCGTCGGTAAAACGCCGATGCGCGCGCTCGCGAACCACCAATGCCAAACCGAGGCCGGCCCAGCTACTGAACGGCGACGCAGCGCTCACGGATGATCTCAGCAATCCCATCAAGGTGACAAAGCGCACGCCACGGCCGTAGTTTTCGCCATGGAAATACGGCAGCGCAAACAGCGTGAACAGCAGCCACGGATCAGGAATGGCGTCGCCCATTGGCAAACTGCGCAGTGACGGAGCCAAAATCGTGATCAAGCCCGCAACCGGCAACAACACGCGCCAACGCGGCTGCCTCATGGTGTTTCCTCCACCGGCAACGGCACGCGCGTCAACGCCCAAAACGACGTCCCCGGTACCGGGGCAACGGCGTCGGCAGCGCCTAGCGGTAAACCGCGTGGAACGGTGGCGTTGCCGCGGGTGAAAAGCTGCACCGGGTCGGGATCTGTCATACCCAGATCGCTCAAGCGCAGGGCTTCGTCGTGCCAAGTCGCCGGCGGTTGCAGCGAACACCAAAGCAAACTGCCGCGATGGGCAACCACTTTGCCCAACACAGTGGAACCATTCAGGACTACCGCCGGTTGCTGCACCGCGATCGTGCGCAAGCCGCAAAGTTGAGCACCAAAAACGCCGTCGACGCGCAACGCCAATTGCGCTTGGCTGTGATCGATTTGCGGTTCAGCGATGGTGCTTTCGGCGATTGCCCCGGCTGGCACAAACACACGACCCTCGGCGCCGGCAGGCAACTCGAAAAGAACCTGCCAATAACCGGCCCCGCGGGCGACGTCGCCTGCGAATTCGGCATGGCCCAGGTGCAAACCAAGGCTGCCAAGGCCAGGCAAGTCATCGAGCGTGGCTCGCCAACGCACCTCGGCACCCGCCTCCGGCTCGGCGTGAGGCTCCACCCAGCGCAGCAACGGCACTCCTTCACGGCCTCGGCCTTCTACCACTGCACGCAAGGGCCGACCGTCGCCCGCTGCGGCGAGCAATGCGCCAGTAGGAACCCCGGCCGCGGTGCACAGCTGGACTTCCGCTTGGAACTGCCCGACTTCGCTCAATCGACCCAACCAAGTTGCGCCAAACACCACCGGCATTCCGGTCGCCAACCCATAATTGGATCCGGCCGCCAGGATTAGCTTGTGCTCGCTGCGGCGGTATTCAAAAACCGGGATCTCCAACCAAGCAACGCCCGGCAAATCACCCGGCATACCCTGTTCGCGTTCGAGGTGAACAAACTCAGTCGTCGACGCAAGATCAGGCGAGGCCGGCGCTCGGCGTGGATCGACGCGATCCACCACTTGACCGGCAAGCGGCATGGTCACCGCGGCAACCGGAGCGACCAACGCGCGCCCCAGAGTCTGTAACGGTCCCCATCGCAGCCAACTCTGCAGCAGCAAAGCCCCAAGAAACAGCGCCAAAAGCAGCGAACGACGATGGCGCTCTGCAAGAGGCAGCAGAAACACTGCTACAGATCATCTCCCTCAGAGAGGAAGGTCGCGTACAGGTCGAGGTCTTCGAGGAAACGAGCTGTGCCGCGGGCGACGGCAGTCAAAGGCTCTTTATCGATCCGGCAAGGCAGGCCGGTGTGCTCGGTGATGAAGCGGTCGAAGCCCGGCAGCAATGCGCCACCGCCGACCACCACGATTCCGGACTCAAGCAGGTCACTGCCAATCTCCGGTGGTGCGGCCTCGAGGCAATCCAATACCGCACGCAAAATCCCGCGCAACGTATCTTGCAACGCTTCGCGAATTTCCTCGGAATTGATCACCGCTTTGCGCGGCATCAAGTTCAAAGTGTCGCGGCCGGCAACCTCTTGCGACTTCTCTTGATCCAGGGTGTGCGCCGATCCGATCGTCTTCTTGATGGTCTCCGCCGTCTGCGGACCAATCTGCAAGTTGTGATTCTTGCGGACGAAGTTAAGGATTGCGTCATCAAGGTCATCGCCGGCAATCTTTACCGACTTGACCACCACCGGACCACCCAGCGCCAATACCGCAACTTCAGTGGTACCACCACCGATGTCAACGATCATCGAACCTTCGGCTTCGGTAATCGGCAGATCTACACCCAAGCCGGCGGCCATCGGTTCGTCGACCAGGTAAACCTTGCGCGCTCCGGCACGTTCGGCCGAGTTGATCACCGCGCGGCGCTCCACCGTGGTAATCCCGGACGGAACCGCGATGACCACGCGCGGACGAACCATCGAGCGCCCCTCGTTCGCCTTGCGCAAGAAATAGCGCAGCAGCTTTTCGGTGACTTCAAAGTCGGCAATCACGCCGCCCTTCAGCGGACGAATGGCCTCGATGTTCTTCGGCGTTTTGCCGAGCATGTCGTAAGCCTCAAGGCCGACGCCCATGCCATCGAGGATGACCTCGTTCGTTCCCTTGTAAACCGCAACCACCGAAGGCTCATCAAGGATGATCCCCCGCTCTCGCGAAGCGATGAGCGTATTGGCGGTGCCGAGGTCAATGCCGAGGTCCTCTGAAAGAGAGAACCTTCCAAAAAGCCGGTTCAACAAGGTTGTGTCCGCTGCAGGAGGAATGGCCGAAGCCGCATGCAGTATAGAGGGACCACCGCCCGGAAAAAAGAGAACAGCCGCTGCCAATTCCTTGGCAGCGGCTGTTTTTCTCGTTGAGAGCGACTATTCGGCGGAGCTTTGAGCTTCTGCGTACTTACCGCTGAAGAACATTCCTTCCCCGTAGTGCTTGCCCCGGGCGAAGTCGAACATCAACAAGGCGACGACCAACATCAGGCCGGTGACCACGGCGACCACGCTTTCAACCGGCGGGCCAGGCTTGATCTCTTTAGGCTCCTTAGGGGCCTTTGCCTTCTTTTCCTTAGCCGGCTTGGCGGCCTTTCTCTTGCGCTTTGCAGCCATTTGATGGTCTCCGGTTAAGGGTTACAGACGAGTGACGACGGCGTCGCCAGCAGCGATTTCACCCTTACCAGCCATGCTGATGGTGGCAGCGCACTGGTGAGTGTTGACGGTCTCGACGTGGATCTTGCCCTTGTAGAGCGAGCCGTTGTAAACGTCGAAGGTGTGGCCAGGCTTGACGCCATCGGCTTTACCCAAGTTGACGACGACTACGGTGGTGCCGTGGGTGCTGTCAACAGTGGTTACGCGACCGGACAGATCGGGCTGATCGTTCAGGTTGTTCAGGTCGATCTTGTACAGCTTGGCAACTTCCTGCAGCTTCGCATCCTTGGACTCGGCCAAATCCTTGGCACGGCCCAAAGCGATGGTCAGCTCGTCGCGCTGGCGAGTCACTTCATCCGCAGTGCGGACGGCGTCCTGACGCTCCTGGTCGGCGGAGTCGCGGGCATCCAAGGCTTCGTCGCGCTCAGAACGCAGGTTAGTAGCCTGCTGGTTGAGTTCGGCAATGCGGGATTCCTGCTGACGGTTGGTGCTACCCAAATCGCCGAGCTTGCCGTCGATGCTGGTCAGACGTTCGCGCAGGTCAGCGTTCTGCTCGCGCTCGGTCTTGAGATCGTCTTCCAATGCAGCCTTGTCACTCTTTGCTTGAGCGATCTCAGCAGCCAAACGATCTTTCTCGCCGGTCAGGTTTTGGTTGGTGGTTTCCAATCCGCGGATAGCAGTGTCGGCTTCAGCCTGGGCTTTACCCAGATCAGCTTCAAACTGCTCCGCTTTGACTCGCCAATCCGAGCCGGTTTGGATCAGGGTTGCTGCTGCGCCGACGAAGATGGCGGACAGGACAAGGTTGAGGACAATGAAGACCTTACCGATGGGACTCATCGAAGTCGTTCCTGCGTGAGGGTTTTAGGGGGGAAGGAAGCTGAGCTAGGCCGCGCGGGGCTCGCTGAGCTAGGTAAGTCCACGTATTAGACACGCCAACCGGGCTGGTTTCGCGGTCTCTGTGAAGCGAAAGCCTATCGACGGCCTCGTTGAGGGTCAAGCACTGCTGTCAGCCTTTCGCTTAGCCAGCCAAATCCGCAGCCGCACAGCGACCGCCCCGAGCAGGGACAGCCATGCGACCAACGGCGCAACTAGCCACCCCCACTTTAGATAAGGCGTCGTCCATGTGGCGGGAATTCGCGCTAAATCCGCGACAAAATAGCCTTCTACACCACGTGGCAAATGGTCGACCACGCGACCAGCGCTGTCGAAAAGTCCGCTGATTCCGGTATTTGCAACGCGCAAAACCGGCCTTCCGCACTCTCGAACGCGGAATTGCGTCGCCGCGACCATCTGATCCATCTCTTCCGACAATCCGTACCAATTTTCGTTAGAAAGCACCAAAAAAGATTCGGCACCTGCATTGGATTGGTCGCGGAACGGCTTTTCAAACACGTTCTCCCAGCAAACTGCCCCACCCATGACCATGTCTTGGAAGCGCAACGGCCCCAATTCGCCGGTACGGATGAAGTTCGGCTTCAGCCGACTGGCGCGATAAATCGCTTCGGCGACGGCTTTGGCCCCAGGGAAATTCCCGGCGAACGGCAGGTTTTCACCGAACGGCACCAACTTGGTCTTGGAAAAGTGGTCGACCAACCGCCCATCCTGATCAAAAGCCAAAAATTCCGATGCCCGCGGGCTGAACTCGGGACCATTTTTCAGCGGCACTCCTAAGTAGTAGTGCGCTCCAGTCACGAAATGGCGGGGACTGTGCTCATCCCAAAGCAACGGTTGAATGCGACGAGCGACGAATTCGCGCAAGAAAGGGTTGGCGTATTCATCCGGCCCGCGGTGCAGCCATTCGCGGCGCATGAAGCCACTGTCGCCTGGCTCCCCTTCCGGCGGCACCACCGGATACGGGAACATAGTCTCGCCCCAAACCACCAGTTCGACGTCGGGATGACGGGCCAATGCTTTGGTGGTTAATCGCGCGTGGCGGTAATAAACGTCGTCGGCGGTGTAACTGCGACGTGCGCCGTCGGAGCCGTGCTTTTCCGCGATCGACAAATTGGCTTGAATGCCGAGCGCGCGCACTGTCGATTCGGTTGGTGCCGGCGGTGCGGCCATGAGGATGGCGATCAACGTCATCAACGGCGCAGGCAGCAACTCCCAGGGATGGCGGCGTTGGAACAGCGACCAAGCAAAAGCGCCCCAAAGAGCTACCAGCAGTGCCAAGCCCGATTCTCCGTAGACCGACGCCCAGTTCAGAGCCACCGGTCGATCGGCAAAACCCAGCGCCAACGAACCCCACGGAACTCCGCCCATTGGGTAGTGGAAGCGGAAGAATTCTGCACTTGCTACCGCCAGAGCCGCCGCCAGCGAGACCGGTAAAAGCTTTCGCAAGCCGCGATAAATCCAGCGCTCGGCCAGCCACCAAACGCCGAGAATGAGTGCCACGCTTATCGGCGCGAATGGATTGACAAACTCACTGAGGAAGGAAAAGAACAGCGCCACATGGGCAACGCCGCCGAGGTAATCACCGATCCTCTTGCCGCCATTCTCCCAATACCAAATTCGCAACGGCACGCTCAAAAGCGCGAGTTCGGCAAACCACCAGCCGGGCAAAGCTCCGGCGCGGACGATTGCCGCGGCGATCGGTAAAAGCAGCAGGTAGGGCTTCAAAGTCTTAGGAACTCTACCGCGTCGCCGGCTTCCAGTTCGCTGCGCGGCGGCACCTTCATCAGCACTTGGCATCCGGCCAAGCTGGTCCAATCGCCGGAGCCGGTTTCGGGACGCGGGGTGACGACGGTTTGGCCGGCATCATTGCGTGTTAATGCCGCCAAGATGAAGCGCACCCGTGCTTTGGCACGAGCAGGTCCGCCGGCGATGGCCGCTTCCAACGGCATCGCAGTCGGCTTGTCGCAACCGCCCAGAACTTGCAACAGCGGGCGGGCGAGCAATTCGAAAACCACAAGTGCCGATACCGGATTCCCCGGCAATCCCATCGCCCAGGTGCCGTCGGCGGTGCGGCCTACCCACACTGGTTTGCCAGGCTGAACGCTGACGCCGTGGAACATGCATTCAAAACCGGCGGCGGCAAAGGTGTCGGGCAGGTGATCCTTTGCCCCCATGCTGACGCCACCGATTGTGATGACCAGGTCGGCTTGGTCGCGCGCTTTTTCAACCGCCTCTTGCAGCGCTCCCGGTTGATCCAGCACGTGCTCGTCAAAAATCACCTCGGCACCGGCCGATGCCGCCTGCAAGCAGCTGGCAAGTCGATTGGAGTCGCGGACCTGATGCGGCTGGGGTTGCTGTTTCCAGGGCACAACCTCGTCGCCGGTGGAAAGGATGGCAACCACCGGCTTGGAATAAACCTGCAGTGGGTCGGCCCCGCAACCAGCGGCAGCGGCCAAATCGGTGGCCTGCAAGCGGTGGCCACGACCAAGAAGTTGGCGTCCGGCGGCGCCCATCTCGCCGGCTTTGCGTACATGCTGCCCAGCTTTACAAGGTTGTTGGATCTGAAGAACGCCATCCTCCACCGAGGTCAACTCCACCGGAATCACCGCGTCGGCGCCGTCGGCAACGGTGCCGCCGGTCATCACGGCAACAGCTTGGCCGGGCTGCAGTGCCGGGGCCTCAGCGGTTCCGGCGAAAACTTCACCGACCAATTGACGCGGCTCCATGCCGTCTTCACTGAGCAATGCAAAGCCATCCATAGCCGAGCGTCGTACCGGCGGTTCGGCTCGATCCATCAGCACTTCTTGGGCAAGTACACGGCCCAAACAGTCGGGCAAAGCCAGCAATTCAGCGGTTCGACTTACGGCTTCGGCTTGCTCGACCAGCATGGTCCAAGCTTCGGAAAGTTCGAGCAGGCCATGGCCTTTATGCGAACGGTCACAGATGTCTGCGGTCATGATCAATGGTCCGGGATTCCGGGTCCTCGCCCCGTCCAGCCTTGTAACGCTAAACGGCTTCAGGAAAAAGCCATAATAGGCGCGCTGACGCCGCGTATCACCTGCCGCGGCCCCCTCGCACGGCTTTCATGAAACTACGCCCTCTCCCCGCCCTCGCTCTGGAATCCGCCGAAGCCTTCCGAATTTTGCCCGGCTTCCGCATTCTGCTCCTGGTTGCGCTGGCCCTCCCCCTCCTTCCTTCCTGTGGCCAAAGCGCCCATGCTGAAGGCTCGCCTGGCGCGACCGAAGCGGAAGAAACCGAAGAAGTTCCGTTGGAGCGCGTCCGCGTCGACACGGTCATGGTGCAGACCATTGATCGCAGCCTGGAGGCGGTCGCCAACGTGCAATCCTTGGATGTGGTTGACGTATTGCCGGAGCGAGCCGAACCGGTGCTGGAGCTACTGGTCGAAGAAGGTGAGCGAGTTGAAAAAGGTCAGGTGTTGGCCAAACTGCGCGATCGAGTCGCCAAGCTTGCCCACCAAGAGGCGCTGGTGCGAGTGACCGAAGCGAAAAACGAAGTTTCGCGGGCCAAGCGCGACGCCGACCGCAACCGCCAGTTAGCTTCGAGGCCGGACGGCACTTCGTTATTGAGTGAACGCGATTTAGAAAATTCGGAGCAAGCGCTGCTGGTTGCCGAAACTGCGCTGGAATCGGCAATGGTGCGTTTGGACCAAGCCAAGCTGGACTTAGATCGCTGCACCTTGCGCGCTCCGATTAGCGGTACGTTGACGCAACGCGACATTTCGGTCGGCGATCAGACTTTGGTTGGCCAACGCGCGTTTCAAGTTGCCGACCTCGAACATCCACGCGTCATCTTTTATCGTCCTCAATCTGAATTTGGCTTGCTTGCACCAGGGCAGGTGTTGACGGCCACCGCCGAAGCCTTCCCCGGTGTTGAAATTCGCGGCACGGTAGAACGCGTCGCCCCAGTGGTCGATGCCGATAGCGGCACGATTAAGGTGACGGCGATTCTCGAACCGCTTGAAGGCAGCCCACTGCCCACCGGTCTGCTCGTGCGCTTGCGCTTGATCTTGGAGTCGCGCGAGGACGCGATGTTGGTACCTAAGCGTGCTTTGGTCCACCGCGGCGAAGACACCTTTGTTTTTGTCATTCAGGATGGCGACGAAGATTCGGTGATGATGATCCAAATTGAACCGGGTTTCGAGAATCCCACCCACCTGCAAGCTGTGAATAGCGAATTGAAGGACGGCGATCGCGTCGTCACCGTCGGTATGGACAACTTGGAAGATGGTGACAAAGTCGAGGTGTTGGCGGAGTAGCCGAAACGATGCAAAACGGTCTATTTGGATTCGGCATTCACCGCCCGGTCGGGATGCTGATGATTGTGTTGGCGGGCGTGGTCTTCGGCATGGTGTCGTTGAGCAAGTTGCCGGTCGACTTGCTGCCTGAAATTGATTATCCGTCACTGACGGTGCGTACTCGTTATCCGGGTGCGGCACCGGAAGATGTGGAAGAACGCGTCACCGAAAAACTGGAAGACGTACTCAGCACCGTAGGCAAGTTGGTTCGCATTCGTTCCAGTTCGCGCGCCGAAGTCAGCGAGATTTTGCTCGAGTTTGAATGGGGTTCGAACCTGCCGTTTTTGGTGCAAGATGTTCGCGAACGCATCGACCGAGTGTTCTTATCGCAAGGGGTGGAACGACCACTCATTCTGCGATACGACCCAAGTTTGGACCCGATCCTGCGCGTCGCCGTTGCTGGTGGCGATGATTTGGTCCGCCTCCGCGACCTTGCCGAACAAGAAATTGAGCGCGAGATTGAGGGCTTATCCGGCGTAGCTGCGGTGCGTGTGCGCGGTGGATTGGAAGACGAAATTCAAGTTCGCGTCGACCCACAACGCCTGGCGAATTTGCGCGTGCCGGCTTCGCTGCTGCAACAAAGATTGCGCGAAGAGAACCTCAATGTACCGGGCGGCACTTTGGAAGAAGGTGCAACCGAGTATGTGGTGCGCACGCTGAACGAATTCCGCACTCTGGAAGAGATTGAAGACCTGCCGGTACTCACCCGCGGTGAGGCCATCATCAAGGTGCGCGATCTTGCCACGGTTGCGCGTACCCATAAAGACCGCGATGTGATCTTGCGCACGGCTGGTCAAGAAGCGGTTGAAGTCGAGATCTTCCGCGAAGACGGCGCCAACATTGTCGAAGTTGCCGAAACGGTGCGGCGCAAGCTGTTTGGCGCCGCCGGCATGAGTACCGGAGCTGGCGGTGATGGCTCAGCTAAGAAAGAAGGCGGTGCGTCGCCAGCCAAAGGTAGTCCGCAAGGCATGGGTCGATTGGGGCCCAAACCGATTGTGTCGAAGCTACCGAGCGACGTGAAACTCACTGTCCTGAGCGATCAAAGTCAATTCGTCAGCGGTGCGATTAACGAGGTTCGCCAAGCGGCTCTAGCAGGTGGCTTATTGGCAATTTTGATTTGCTACTTATTCCTGCGCCGCTTCGCCGTGACCGCGATCATCGGCTTATCCATTCCGGTGTCTGTGATTTCCGCCTTTGGCGCGATGTACGGCGCCGGCGTCACCTTAAACGTGATGTCGCTAGGCGGTTTGGCGCTGGGCATCGGCATGTTGGTCGACAATTCCATTGTGGTATTGGAATCGATCACGCGATGTAGGGAAGAAGGCGATTCTCCACTGGATGCGGCCTTACGCGGCGTGCGAGAAGTGGGGTCGGCGGTGACTGCATCGACGCTGACTACGATCGCGGTGTTTGCCCCCATCGTGTTTGTGGAAGGCATTGCTGGACAAACCTTCGGCGATCAATCGCTGACGGTTGTGGCATCGCTGGTGATCTCGCTGGCGGTTGCGTTGTTTTTCATTCCTGGATTGGCCGCTCGCCTGCAATTGGGAACGAGCCATGAATCCAAACAGCCCAGATTCAGCGTTTGGGGACGGGCGATGGTCGGCAGCTTGAAGCCGCGGCCGATGACCGGTGTACCCAAATCGCTGTTGTTCTGGATAGCCGGTGTGGGCTCACTTGCAGCAGTGGGCTATGTATTTGCTCTGGTCATTGGCCCCATGGCCGCACCTTATAAGCCGATTCCCAAGGAACAAATTGCGGCGGTTGCGGAAGCAAAGGCCGAAGAGATTCGTCCAGACGAAGCAGGCGGTGCATCGCCGGATTCAGATCCTCCACCTGCTCCTGCCTCTGATCCTGACCCTGCCACCACCTCCGATCCTGAAACGGAAACGGAAGCAGGAGCGGAAGCCATGGCTACCCAGGTGAATAAGCCGCCCAAGATGCCGGATGAGGTCCGCCAAAAAATCACCATGTGGACCTTCGCTGGGATGGCGCTTTCCTTGCCTGCCATCTGGACCTTTGGCCATCTGTTCCTGTGGTTTGCATCGTGGATTGTGACCGCCGGCGTAGGCGTAGCCCTTTTCTTTGGCCGCATTCTGGCCGGGCTTGCCTTCGTCGCCTTCTACTTTGTGACGTGGCCGTTTGCCATCGGCATCCAGGGGGTTATGGGAGTTCTAGACCGCGTGTACCAGCGCTTCCTCGGCGCCGCGTTGAAAGCTCCATTAATCGTCGGCTTGGTTGTCGGCATGATTGCTTGGAGCACCTACGTCACAGGTAAAAACCTGGGCCGCGAATTGCTGCCGGAAGTTCTGCAGCGCGAAATCACCGCCGAGTTGTTCTTTCCCGCCGGTTCGCCGCTGCCGGAAACCGATCGCGTCGCCCGTGACTTGGAAGCCAAGATACGCGACCTGGATTACGTGATGGAAACTGCGGTGGCGTCGGGCGCTGACCGTGAATCGGTTTCTACCGAGGAGGAAGGGCCCCATACGTCGCGGATTCTGGTGCGCACCATGGCCGGTTCCGATTCACGCCAGTGGGAAGAGCAGGTTGAACGGCAATTGCGCAACTTGCTGGATGGCGAGCCCGCATTGGCGCGCTACAACCTGCGCCGACCGACGCTGTTGGCATTGAACGCACCATTGGAAATCGAAATCATCGGCGATGATCTGATTTCCATTTCCGAGTCGGCCAAAATGGTCGAAAACGCGGTTGCCGACGTCGACGGAATCGTCGACTTGCGCAGTTCCATCCGCCGCGGCAATCCGGAAGTTCGGGTTGAGTTGGATCGCCTGCAACTGACCAAGCACAACCTGACGGTTTCGCAAGTGGCCGAACGGCTGCGTTTGGCCGTAGAAGGTCAAGTTTCCTCCACCTTCCCTGGCAAGGACGAGCGTATTGACATTCGCGTTCGGGCCGACCTTAGCCATATGCAGCACGTCGAGCAGTTGGCGCTGCTGCCGGTGAACCCGGACGCCGAACGACCGCTGACCTTAGGCGCGGTGGCGAAGCTATCGATTGCCGATGGCCCCAGCGAAATCCGCCATATCGGCGGACGTCGTGCTGCGGTGCTCAGCGCATCCTTGGCCGGCTTCGACCTTGGTGCAACCGCGAATGCAGTGGAAGCACGGTTGGCTGAACTGCCGCCGCAAAAAGACCGGGTGCTTTCCTTGGGCGGCCAAACTCAGGAAATGGATTCGGCGCTGGATTCGCTGACCTTCGCGCTGCTGCTGGCCATCTTCCTCGTTTATGCGGTGATGGCGGCGCAGTTCGAAAGCTTGGTGCAACCGCTGCTGATTATGTTCTCGGTACCGCTTGCCGCTACCGGTGCCATTTGGGTGCTCGGCGCAACCGGCACTCCGATTTCGGTGGTCGCGCTACTCGGCGCATTGGTGCTCGCCGGCATCGTGGTGAACAACGCCATCGTGCTGGTTGACCGCATCAACCAAAACCGCCACGCCGGCAAAAAGCTCGACGTCGCCATCTTGGAAGCCGGTCGCGCGCGTTTGCGGCCGATTTTGATGACGACGGTAACCACTGTGTTAGGCATGTTGCCGCTGACCGGTGTGCTCAGCACCCTCCCCATCGCAAGCAATTTCTTCTCGTCCGAGGGAACCGAATTGCGCGCGCCGATGGCTTTGGTTGTGATCTTCGGTTTGATGGCATCCACACTTCTGACCCTAATCGTCATTCCAGTCGGCTACCGGGTCTTGGCTCTGGCAACGCAACGCAATGACTGAACCCGACGCCCGCCTGGTTCGCTTTTTCAAGCTGCTGATCCGGCGGCCGATCGCAGTTCTGATGTTGGTGCTGGCCATTCTCGGCGCCAGCGCCATCGCCACCTTCCGCATCCCGATTGAGATGTTCCCGAAGGGTTTGGCGTCGACAATGATCTCCATTTCGGCGCCATGGCCGGGCGCCAACCCGCCCGAGGTTGAGCAGCGCGTGGTTCGCCCGCTGGAAGATGAACTGCGCACGCTTACCGGCGTCAAAGACACCATTGCGGTCTCCACCGCCGGCTTTGGCATCGTCAACCTGTTCTTCCCCGGCGACACCGATATGGATCAGGCGCAAGCCGAAGTCGCCGACCGTGTCGAAAGGGTGCGCCCACTGTTGCCGCGCGACGCCGACCGCGTCCGTGTGCGCCGTTTTCAATCCGACGATATCCCCATTCTTTGGCTGGGGGTCACTTACAACGAGAATGAATTTGAACGCGCGCAGGAAGCGATTGCCAATATCCTGATTCCGCGATTAGAGGCCGTGGACGGCGTTGCAGCGGCAAATGCCAACGGCGTGCTGCCGACGTCGGTGCGCATTTTTCTTGATGAAGACAAAGTCGTCGCCAACCGCGTTGACATCGGTGCACTGGTCACGCGCCTGCAAACCGACAACTTGTCGCTGCCGGTCGGCGACATTGATGGAGCCGGCTCGCGTTACATCGTTCGCGTCGACACTCGATTCCGCTCGCTACAGGAAATTGAAGCCTTCCCGGTTCGCGAAGGACTGACCTTGGGCGACATCGGTCGGGTCGAGGAAGTGCGATCGGCGCCGGAGTTCTTCTTCAAGGTCAATGGCGAGTTCGCGGTGGGCATCAGTGTGCAGAAAGAAACGGCGGCCAACACATTTGAGGTTTGCCAAGCGCTGACGCATCTGGTGGAAGAGGAGATCCCGAATGATCCATTGCTTGGCGGCATGGAGTATTCGGTTTTCTGGAACCAAGGCGAAAACATTCAGCAAAACCTGGAAGGACTGGTTTGGGATGCAACCAAAGGCGGCGCCATCGCCATGGTTGTGCTGATGCTGTTCCTGAGGCGGTTGCGATATACCATCCTCGTCGCCGCCTCCATTCCGTTCGCCGTTTTGGTCACGTTGGCCTACTTGTATTTCGCCGGCGAATCCTTCAACTTGCTGACGATGACCGGCATCACCATTTCGATTGGTATGTTGGTCGACAACTCGGTGGTGATTGTCGAAAGTATTTTCACTCGCCGTGAAAAAGGCGAGGAGTTGGGCAAAGCCTGCGCCCGTGGACCATCTGAAGTGATGATTGCGGTGATCACCGCAACGCTGACGTCGGTGGTTGTATTTGTGCCGCTGATTTTCATGTCCAGCGACAACAATTCGCGCCTGTTTGCCGGCGCCATCGGCATTCCGCTTTGCGTTTCACTGCTCGCCGCGCTGTTGCTGGCCATCATTATTGTGCCGGTGGTTTCGTATCGCCTCGGTGGCAAGCACCTAGCCAAGAAAGGCGAAGCTCATGAAGACGGAAAACCCAAGGGCAAGGCCGCCCGCTTTTTCCATTACATCAGCCCATTGGTTTGGCTGAAGTGGGCGATGCCAAAGCTGGTGGATTGGAGCATCACTCACCCACTGCGCGCATTCACCTTTTCGATCTTGGCACTGATGTCGGTCACCATTGCGATGAGCGATCAATCGCAAACCGATGGCATGCAATTGGGCAGCCAACTTGAAGCCAACTTTAAGATCCGCGGCGCTGCCGACCTGACTGAAGCGCATCAATTGGTGCAACGCGTGGAAAACGCGCTGCTGGACGAAAACCTGTTAAAGGACATCGGCTCGCCCGACATTGGTGTCGGCTTTAACCGCACCGGCGGGCAGATTAACCTCTGGCACGATGAAGCGCCGGAGAAGGAGCAAAGCGATCATTATTTAGAAGTGCTGCAAGAGAGGTTGCCCAAGATGGCGGCGGTGGAATATCGCTTCGGCAGCCAATTCAACCAGCGCAGCGTGGATTCGCAGAAAGGCTGGATTCGGCTGCAGCTCGAAGGTCCCGACAGCACTTTGCTGCATGAAATCACTCAGGAAATCCGCGACGAAGCCGAGAAGTCGGGCTTGTTTGAAGAGATCTCCGAGGACATGGATTCGGCGAAGGAAATTCAGGTCCGCCTGGATCGAGAATTGATGGCCGAAGCCGGAGTGAATAGCTCCACTCTTACCGGCAATATGGAATGGAACTTGCGCGGCTTCATGGTGTCGCGCTTCCAAAAGAAGTACGAAGACATTCCGCTGATTTTGGAATACGACAACCCGGATAACCCAAACCGATCGGACCTCGTCGACATGTCGATTTGGACCGGACGTGCTGCGGTGCCGCTGTCGTCGTTTGCCACCTTCATTCACGGCCGCGGCCCGGCGTCGATCTCGCGCCATAACGGGCGCACCGTCGCTTCCATCGGCTTAAAAACCAACGAGGAAGACCTTAAAGAATCGGCCGAATTGCTGCGCCAATTCATGCAGGATCGTCCCCTACCTGAAGGCTACCACTGGAAACAGATGGGTGGCCTGCAAGACTTCGAAGAAGGCATGGCCGACATCCAACGGGCGCTAATCTTGTCCGTTGCCCTGGTCTTCTTGCTGATGGGTCTACTGTTTAACTCGCTGATTTTGCCGCTATCGGTGCTGATGACCGTGCCGTTTGCAATGGTCGGCTTCTTCTGGGCGTTCAAACTCACCGGCCAATCCATCGACCTGCTGGCGATGGTCGGCATGATTGTGCTGGCCGGCGTGGTCGTCAACAACGGCATTGTGCTGCTCGACCGCATCCTCCACCTAGAAGCCCGCGGCTGGAGCCGTCGCCAAGCGGTGCTCGATGGCGTGCGCGACCGCTTGCGACCGGTTTTGATGACGGCGCTGACGACGATCTGCGGCTTGTTGCCGATCGCCGTTTCCAAAGCTCAATCCGGTAGCTTTAGCTTCCAAGGATTGGCCATCGGCATCTCCGGCGGCCTGGTCGTCAGCACGATTTTCACGCTTTGGACCGTGCCGTTGGTCTACCACCTCCTGCGCGATCTCACCGATTGGTGGGCGCGAATTAGGGGCGCCAATATCGCTGTAGATCAGCCCTCCACTTCTTCCCGTAATGCTTAACGACAAGGTCCTCGATGGCAGTCGCAGTCATTGCCGCGCTGCCTTCGGAACCCAAGCGGCTGCGGTATTCCTTTAAGAAGTTTTTGGTTTGCTTCGCCTTGGCGTCGAACATGAACTTGGCGAAGGCGTAACAAAGTAATTCGCGGTCGCGATCAAACTCAACCGGCCACGGTGCCACCCAATGATCGGTAATCGAAAACCGGTCGGCAGCAACTAAGCGCCGTGCGGCGCTATCCCACAGGTCGGCCTGAATGAAATCGGCATCCATCGCAAGATGGTGGGCACGCACTTCGCCATTGGCCATTTTCTGCAGCGCGGTAGACATGCCCTGCAACAATCCAGCCGGCAACGGCCCGCAATGCTGCATGAGCTTGACCAACATCATTTGCCGAGCCACTTCGTACGTCTGGTCATAACCTTCGCCGAAGTCCTGTAGCCAAACGGCAACCAGTGGCGGATGCCCACTCGAGAAGCCGGAACTTTCCCGTGCCGATTTGATGTAGCCGGCACTCACCGGTGCGGCTTCGGCACTGACATCGCAAACGGCGCGGAAAGTGTCTTGCTCGGATGCCACAAACGCAGCTGCCGGAAGGCTGGATTTTGCCTTGGGCAAAACGGCGGATACCCATTCCACTTGCTTGTCATAAACCGAAATCCAATTGCGTTCCGATACCGAAGCTTCGGCCCACACCTGCCACTGACCATCCTTGCTCTTGAATTCTTTCAGGCCGGTTTTGGCGGCGAAATCGGCGAGTTCCTTGGTCGCCACCTCGGCAATATCCATCGCCGTCCCAGCAAGCTTGACTCCGGACTCCCAAAAGCGATCGATGCTCTTCTGCGGATTAGGCCCAAAACATGCCTTCACCAAACTAACGTGATAGCTTTCCTCCAAGGGTTGACCCGGCCGACCTTTAAGGCTGTACAACTGCAAATAGGTCCGCAATTCCACCGGCGCTTCGTTGACCGCCCAAAAACCGATGGCGAACCACGACGAGAGTTGGTCTAAGCGCACGTTTTCGCTGGGGTACTGCACCAACTCGGCAAACAAATCGCCTTCACAAGCTTGTTGTGCTCGCTGCGGCCAGCCCTTGGCGATTTTATTGAGGTCAACTCTGCCTGGATCCACCGCCAGAAAAGCCCCAACCCATTTGCTGGATCGCTGCTGCAAGGCCATGTTGATCCCCTCGGCCAACCAATAGGGAAAAGCGCCATACCGGCGAGCCAACTCACAGTGAATTCCTGCGCCGACTAAATAGCGGCCAAAAGCATCGGCAGCCGAAGACTGCTTCTGAAAAGCGTAGCCCTCTTGCGGGTAGGCAAACAAATCCTGCCGACGCGCCCACTTCCGCCACTCTTCGTTGGCGGCTTCCTCGGCGGGGGCAATCAAGTCGACCACCGCTTGGCGCGACTTTTTCTGCGGGACGTAAAACAGCACCGCCGGTCGCTGCCAGCGTGCATTTTGCTCGGCAGTCGGCAAGCCCAAGATACGGTCGAGCTCAAGGTGGGCATATTCCAAGCCACGGACCACCCGCTCGGTGCTTTCCTTTCCGGCACCCGAAACCAGCATCCAGCGATTGTCCTTGCCGACCTCGACCTTCCATTTCATCTTCTTGGCCGCAGCTTCGACACGTTCGACAAATGGATCCTGAGCCGGCAATTGAGCGGCTGCGGCAAATGTAAAAATTAGGGTCCAGAAAAGGGATCGCAAAGAGATTTTCATTGGGTATGGACCGGCTAAGCCGGGCTTAGGGCAACTGCCATAACGCGGCAGTGTGACCATCATAGCCATTGATTGGCAGTTGGTTGCAGCGACGCCGTTAAGAAACCGCAGAGTGAACGGGATTTTGCCATCCACGGCTTGCCGCCTGCCGCCGAATCTACGACAATACCGGCTTACTCCGACACCATCATGTTCCTTGAAGCTTCTCCCGACGGCAGCGGGCGCACTATCGGCATCGCCGTAGCCCGCTTTAACGCCGATATCACCGAGGCGCTGCTTGCTGGCGCCCAACATACTTTGGCCGCCGCCGGCGTGCCCGAAGATCACATCGACGTTGCCCGGGTGCCAGGAGCTTATGAACTTCCGCTGATCTGCGGAAAGATGGCTCGCAGCGGCCGCTACGACGCGGTCATCGCGCTGGGCTGCGTGATTCGCGGTGATACGCCGCACTTTGATTTTGTCGCCGGTGAATGCGCGCGCGGATGCATGTCGACCTCGCTGGAAAGCGGCGTGCCCATCGTTTTTGGTGTGCTAACTACCGACACCTTGGCGCAAGCTCAACATCGCGCCGACCCCGATGTGCTTCAGTCCAGCGATCAGTTTGAAGAAGATCGCGAGACCAAAGTCACGCCCAAATCCAACAAAGGGGCCGAAGCTGCGCAAGTCGCGTTAGAGATGGCGTCCCTACTCGAGCAAATTCACTAACTGCCATGCGCCGCCGCACTCGAGCACGCGAACTTGCCCTGCAATTCTTATACACCTATGAGATGCGCGGCGAGGATGCGATGACGGACCTAGCTCCGTTCATTGAGCACCACACCAAAACCGGCGACGCCAACACGGTGCAGGATTCCAGCGCCAGTCATCGCAAAGAGGTTGCCGACTATGCCGCCGACATCATCCGCGGCGTGCACGACAACTTGGTCGATCTGAACAATTGGATCGAACACATCGCCCGCAATTGGCGCTTAGACCGGATGGCTTATCTGGACCGCAACATTCTGCGCATTGCGCTGTTTGAATTGCTGTTCCAACCCGATGTGCCGTTCAAGGTGGTCATTAACGAAGCCATTGATATGGCCAAGCGTTACTCCACCAGTCAATCGGGCTCGTTCGTCAACGGCATCCTTGACCGTGCTGCGGTGTTGATCAAAGAGGCGCGCAAAACCGGCAGCACGCAGCCGCCCGCAGGTCCAACTGGCGCTAAGGCGAAACCAGCTGCGAAACCTGCGGAGGACTCCGCTTCCGGCGAAGCAGATTCCGAAGGAGCTGCTGCCTCGACCGAAACCAGCGCGTCGTCGTTTTCGTCGATGGTGCCGGCTGAGCGCGAGCAAAACGACGACGACGATCACGGTCCCGCCCATTACGACCCCGTCCCCACCCCGCGGCCAACGCGCAAGCGCGTCAAACGCCTGCCGACGCGTCGCACCCCGCGGCCTGACGAATCCTAATCAGCGATGGTTTTCTCCCGTCTCAAAGCCGGCTTAAGCCGCACTCGCAACCGAATCAACAATGCGTTGCGCCGACTTGGTGGCGACCGCAGCAATGAAGAAACGCTGGAGGCCCTCGAAGAGGTTCTCTACACCGCCGACGTCGGTCCGCTTGCCGGAGAACTGCTGGATCAAGCTGAAACCATGCTCGGCAAAGGCCACTTTGCTCAAGCCGGTGAAATGGAGCAATGGCTGCGCGATTCATTGCGCGAAATGATTCCGGGGCCGTCGGACCCGCCGATTGCGATGCAGACCGAGCACCCCACCGTCATCTTGGTGGTTGGAGTGAACGGCGCCGGGAAAACCACTTCCATCGCCAAGTTGGTGAAATACCTGCAAAACCAAGGCAAGTCGGTCTTGGTTGCCGCCGGCGACACTTATCGCGCCGCTGCCGTGGAGCAGCTGTCCATCTGGTGCGAGCGCTTAGGCGCCGACATGATCAAGAGCCAACAAGGTGCCGACCCTGCCGCCGTCGCTCATGATGGCGCCGAAGCCGCTATTGCTCGTGGAGCCGACGTACTCATTGTCGACACAGCCGGCCGCCTGCATACGCAGAAAAACTTGATGGCCGAGCTCGAGAAGATTTCGCGAGTCCTCTCGCGCAAAATCCCCGATGCCCCGCACCACACCATGCTGGTGCTCGACGCCACCACCGGTCAAAACGCCGTGCAACAAGCCAAGCTGTTTGGCGAACGCGTTCCTCTCAGCGGTGTGATTCTGTCGAAACTCGACGGAACCGCCAAGGGAGGCGCAGTGCTGTCGATCTTCCGTGAGGTCGGCTTGCCGGTCACCTTCATCGGCCTGGGCGAACAACTCGACGACTTTGAAGTGTTCGACCCGGACGCCTTCGTGACCGCTCTTTTCGATCCACGTGATTAGGCGGTGATGGCTGTTCTGCTCGCCGCTTGCGTACTCTTGCCGATGTTCCTGGGATTGCCCAGGGTGCTGGACGATAGCCGCTTGGATGGTGGCGTGCTCGCACTGATGGTCGTCGCCACGGCGCTGGTGGCTTTGCTGCGCAAACGGCCCAGCGTCAAAGGATTTGGATTAAGCATGCCGGCCGGCAGTGGCTGGTTGCTGTTTGCGCTGGCGCTGGGTGGCGTCGGCCTGTTCGGCTTGGAATGGACCTGGGTGGTATCCGGTATCGCCGATCGCATGCCATTGTTTGCCGCCTGGGCACTGATGGTCCTGGCCTATAGCGCCGCCGACGAACTGAAAACGGTTTGGCGCTGGCTGTTCCGCGGCTGCGCCGTGGTCGCCGGCTACAACTTGCTCCAGCTGATCGGATGGGACCCGTTGGCCTTGGCTCCGGCACCAGGGCTGCCACCGACGCCTCCCCTAGCCGGACGTGCACACGCCGGAGAGTTGCTGACCGTCTTCGTGGTTGCCGGCGCCGCCTGGCGCAGCTTCACACCAAATCGCAAAGAGCTCGGGCATTGGCTATTGTTGTTTGGCCCTGCCGCCTTCATGGCAGGTTATTACGACCTGATGGCCGGCCGGCTGGCGATGGTTTTGGGCTTGGCTTGGTTGGTTCTGCAACAGCGCCACAAACTTGCACCTGCCGCGTTGATGCTCGGCCTGATGGCAGCCGGAGAAGCCACCCGCGTCGTCAGCGCACCACCATTTGCCGTGCAAGACGCCGGCGAAAGTGGATTGCCGGCTTGGGCATCGGTGCAAGGACGCAGCTACCTCTATCAAGCTTGCCTGAGCAAATCCGTCGACACGCCGATGGGCATCGGCTTCGGTCGCTTTGAACGTGACTACCCGCGATGGCGCTCCCAGGAAGAGCAGCGCATGTCGGCGTCGAACTACGAAAACATCACCAGCCGACGCCCGAAAACTCCGCACAACGAACCCTTACTCATTCTGGTCGAAACCGGTTGGCTTGGCTTCGCCGCCTTTGCTTGGGGTGCATGGCTGCTGCTTCGTCCCAAACGGCGCAACGGCATGTCGACGCGTTGGACCTCGCCGGCACTTGCAGCGCTTGGCGTTCATGTGTTGGTTCGATCACCGCTGAGCGATAACGGGCCATTGCTTGCTTTCGCCGCCGTACTGATCGCCCAACACGCGCTTGTCCGCCGCAAAGAAACCGCCACCTTGCCACCGCCTCTGGCTTGGCGCTGGATTCCGATGCAGTTCCAGCCGCAGGCATGGATGTTCGTCTGCACCGTTGCCATTCTTGCCGCCATCCCCGCTCCTGCCCAGCTATTCGGCGAGCTGGCCGTGGCCAAACGCATTCCGCTGACGGAGACCCAGCCACCCGAAATGCTCGAAGCCGCAGTCGAATGGCGTCCTTGGGATAGTCGCGCTTGGGGTTTGCTTTCGGTGGATTACAGTCGGGTGGATCAGACTCCGGTTCGCGTCGAGCACGCATTGCGCCAAGCGCTGCTTTATGACCCAACCGACTTATGGGCACTGAATTCCTTCTTTAAGCTGGAGATGACGCGCGGCCATATCGACAACGCGTTGCAGCTACTCGCTATCGCCGAAATGTATTCGCCGTCGCACCCGGCGATTCGCACCAACCGCACCATTTACATCAATCAGTTGTTCGACCTCCATCGCAATTTAGGGTTGAACAAGATGAAGAATCAGCAAGTTGGGGCGCATGAAGATTTGCGCTTGGCGCAATTGCTGCAAGCGATGGCCAAGATCCGCGAAGGCGAGGAAGCCAGTGCGCGCAAGGCTCTAAATGCGGCGGCCTTTTACTCGACGGAAGGCCGCGGCAAGATTGAACGCGTAGCGCGGATGGAAGAGCTCAGCGAACAGCTGGTGCACACCCTGCTGCTCGACGTACAACCGGATCTTGCCCCTCATATCGGACCAGGTTTGCAATAAAAAAGCCCCTGCCCGGTGAAGGGCAGAGGCCTGGGGAAGAAGGAAACAGGCTATTCCGTTGCTTCTTCGTTCTCGACGACGATCTGCTTCAAGTTGTACAAGCGGCTCATGCCCTCAAACGACAACTGGTCGGCGCGAAATTCGGATCCGGCGAAGTACGACGCCGAAGTACGAATCGAATTCAACTCGTTCGGCCAGATCTGGTTGACGTCCGGCTCACGAGTCCCGACCAAACGAACCATGACGACGAACTTATCGCTGGCCAAGTTGTATTCAAGCGGACCAATCAACTGGTTATCTTCGTAGTCTTCCAGCAAGCGTCCAATTTGACCGCGCAGCCAAGGGCTGACCTTATCGGTGGACGGCCAAACCGGATCCATAGCCGGACGGCGCGTTTTCGAGATCCAGTCCATCGGCACGATTTCCAATTCTGCATCGGCAGCGGCTTTGGCGAATGCATCGGCTTCTACCAAGATGGCGTCTCCTTCGACCTCAGGTGCCGGGAAGGTGGCTTGGAAGTCTTCGGCAGCTTTGCGTGCCAGCACCGGCTGCTGCGATTCGCGCCAGTAATCGGTCACCGATTCTTGCACGTCTTCCAGTGGCGGAAGGGTGGCTTCGGTGCGGGTCAGCGGACGCGCCAAGAAGGCAACACCGTCGTTCAAGATGGCGCGGCCCAACCATTGGTTTAGCTCAAAGCGGAACAGCTGGTTGAGCTGGTCGGTGCCCAAACGTGGAACGTCGAGCAGCTCGGTGCGGGTCACCGGGTCACTTTGCTGGACCAACTCAATTCCCTTGCTATCGGCAAAGGCTTGAACGTCCTCGGCGTCGGCTGCTTCGGAGACCAAGGTCAGAATGGCGCGCTGCAGCAAGAAGTCGCGCTTCAAGTCGTCGCCTAATTCCTCGCGGCTGAAGAACGGCTCCTCCGGTGCCTCTTCTCCTACTTCCGGAGCCGGGCGCATGTAGAGGAAGTGCTTGTTGAAGTCGTAGAAAGCACCCAGCTCCTCTTCGGTCGGCTCTTCTTGCGGCGCCCAAGTCTTGACCGCGTCGGTGTCCAGTGCTTCGGCAGATAGAACCAAAGCATCAAAGGTGACGGTTTCCTGCAGCTGTAGATCCTGGCGCTGGCTGAAGTCCAAGCCATTTTCGTAGAACTCGGCGAGCTCTTCTTCGGTCGGATCCAACGCCATTGCGGCGGCAGCAAAGTCTTCGCCATTCCACACCAGGTACTCGGCCTGGAATTCTTCGTAGCGATCCTTGAAGGTGCCGAGCACGTCTTCTTTGGTCGGCACGCGGCTACCCATCAACATGCCTTCCAGCAACGGAACGCGCATCAGGTCGGCGAGGTGAGCTTCAAAGCCGACGGCAGTCGGATAGTTGTAGAAGTTCAACAAGCTCTTGTAATCCGGCATTCCGCGGCCGCGAATCATCGCTTGAATCTGCCCGCGCAATACCGTCGGGTGCACGACGAAGTCAATGTCATCAGCCAACTTACGCAGCAGCGCGTAGACCAAAACCTGCTGGTCGTCGCGGTTGTCGTGTAGCGCTCCGATCAGGTAGTTCTCCTGGCCGATCAAACGAGCGGCATCGTAGTAATCCTGCTGCGAAATTTCGACTTCGCCTGACGGCAACTCGGCGGTAGCGGCGACGCTGGGTCCACCACCAAACATGTTGGCGATGGCCATGTACATCGGGCCGGTGACACTGAAAATGACTAGACAGAAAATGGCTACGCCGATCAGCAGAATTCGCTTACGGGTAGACATTTCCGGCGGCTTCAACTCATCGTCGATGTTTCGGCCGGTGGTTTGGGAATTGCTCTTAGACGTGCTCATCACGGACGCAGGATCTGCGAATGGGAAGGGGAAAGTCTACTTTCGCGGCGGCATTCCGACTACCGCCGATCCAAAGGGGTAAAAATTAGCTTCCGCCTAGCTTTGCGGCTGTTTTTCGACGGCTTCCGCCTCGGCATCGGCGCTGCCGTCGGCCGCAGCCTCGGGAACGGCCGGAGAATCGCCGTCTTCGGTGGGCGCAGGCGCCTGTTCGGCATCCACCACAGCGTCGTCGGCAGCTTGGGCGGGCTCGGCCGGCGGAGCTTCCGCCGGACTGGCAAGGCGGCCAGCCTCGGGAAGGTCTTTGAGCTCGGCTAGGCCGAAACGGTCGAGGAATTCTCGAGTGGTGCCGTACAAAAACGGACGACCGGGCAATTCGGAACGACCCAAAATCCGAATCAAGCGCATGTCCAGCAAGTGCCGCAGGTGCGGACCGGATTTCACCCCGCGCACCGCATCAATATCGGCCTTCAGAACCGGCTGACGGTAAGCCACCAGCGACAACACCTCCAACGCCGCCGGTCCCATGCGATCCTTGTGAACCTGCTTGCGCACGGTCATCAAGTCTTCGGAGACGTCCTCCGATGTCAGCAAGCGCCACGCCCGCCCCACCTTGTGGAGCGCCAGCGGCAAATCGCGCTCGGCCATCCAATCCTGCAGCGCGGTCAGATGCTGCTGTGGGCTGAACTGCTCGCCTTGCTCCGGGTAAAGCACCTCGCGGATACGGTCCAGCGTCACCGATTCGGGTGACGCGAACAAAAGCGCGAACAACAACCGAATTTTTTCTTCGGCGATGATCGGCGAGGCGGCGGAGTCAGGAGGAGGAGTTGCGGACAAAGGCGGCTGCTGGTGCTTGAATGGCTGGAAGGTTTTCGACGGCATTATAGCGGTCGACCATCGCCTCGAACCAGGCGCGCTCTTCCAGCGGCGACACCGGTTGTTTGCGCAGATCTTCCAGTAGCACGGCGCGCGGTGGGACTTCGGTTTCGGCAGCAATCCGCCGTTTGACGAAAACCACCCGCCAGACCTGCTCACCATCAAACTGGAACGGACCGAAAATGCGTTCCTCGCCCCCCTGCTGCAGCCACGGCCCGAGCGGGGCCGGTAGATGCATCGGCAGCGGCGGCAGGCTGGCGTCGCCGTTGGGGCCGGGATCCAGCGATTGAATGGCCAATTGCGCAGCGGCCGCCCCGGTTTGCAGTTGGCGCGCCCAAGTCTTCGCTTGCTGCACGTCTTGGCTACTTAACATCTGCAGTTCGACCTGACCGCTCATTCGCGAGTGGGCACGGGCGCAAAGTTGGAACAGCTGGTTTTGCTCGAGATGGCGGCGCAAAATTCCGTTCACCACTTGCCAATTGCGATCGAATCGCCGCTGCGCCCAATCGTCTAGGCTAACACCATCGGGCAGGCTGCCTTCCAGACCGGCAACCGAGGATTGCAATGCAGCATCGACTTCGGCAGCTGGCACTTCCAATTGCAACCGCATGCCTTCCAAACGAGCGAACTCGGCGCGGAAAATGGCATGCACCAACGTGCGGCTTTCTTCTGGGTAAAGAAACGCAGCCTCGGCAGCGAAGGCATGGGCACTCAAGAATTCACCCTGCAAACGCACATCGGCAAGCAGAGAGCCATTGGCGTTGTTGCCCAACCCCTTGGCAGCAGTTTCCCATTCAGGCGTTTGCTGACAAGCACCGGCCACGCTTAGAAACGCTACCAACAGCAGCGCGGAGGGCGAGGCGGAGGACGTCGGCCGGGACATCAATGCTGGCGACGTGCGCCGAGGAATTAGCGGAAGAACAACGAGCGCTTCACGCGTACACCGTGGCAGGTGGAGCACTTTTTGCGCTTCTGGCCGCCGCTGGTACTGGATGCACCTAGCTCAATGATTTCTTGGAAGCCGTCGCCGTTGCACGTTGGGCAGTTGTTGAAGTAAACCTTGACCAACTCGAAGTCGCCGGAGTATTCGGCGTAGAAGGCCAGCAACCATTGATAGCGCGACGACGCAGAAGTCGACTGCCACCACTGATCGGGCGAAGCCTCTTCACTGACTCCGGCGGCCCGGCGGCTGCGCTCGAGGTTTTCCAAGTAGCGCTTGTACCGATCCTGTAAATCTTTCTCGGCTTGAGTGCGACCGTCTTCTTCTTCCTCTTCCTCGGCTTTCAAGCCAGCTCGCGCCTTTTCTTCGCCGAGAATCCAGGTGCCGTTACCAAAACCTGCTTGATGGCGCTTAGGCTTGGTTTCGAAGCGGCGCTGCCAAAGAGTATCGATTTCAGAAAGATCCATATTCTTCTTCATCGTTTCCAACTCAAGCACCATCGCTGCGCGCACCGCTTGCGGCACTTCGGATGTGGCATAGGTCTGCAACGACTCCATCGTTGCTTTGCGATCCAACGACTTCTTCTTCAGCAACGACGCGGCGCGCTTGTACCAGTTGCGACGAAGGTAACGAATCATTGCGTCTTCGCGCTGTGATTCAAACTTATCGGCAACCTTGAGGAAGTCTTCGTACAGCGGCGAATCGGAGTGCTCGTCGCGGAATGCTTCCAGTTGCTCTTCAGCCACGGCGAAGCGTTCGCGGTAGATCAACGTGCGGATCTCTTTCAGCTTGTCGGTTTCCAGCTTGTGTTCAATCGCAGTTTGCAAGCGTGGAATCGCACCTTCGATGCGGCTGAGCAGCGCCGGATCGTCGGCGGCCAGTTGTTGCGCGACCATCAAGTGCGCAAGCGACTGTTCGTACGCCGAAACTGCCTCCAACTCGCGGGCAAAATCATATTGCGCCATTGCGTCGAGCAACGAAATTTGCGGAAGGCGTTCGTTGTAAAACTGCTCGGTGGTCAACACCTCGGTGGCTTCCACTTGCACCTTTTCCGGCGGCGCGGCCAAACGGCTGGTCGGCACCACCGTGGTCATCGAGCGCGAACGAATTTCGATTTCACTGTTATCGCGGCGCAAAATGCGACCGGTAATCTGCTGCCCGTTGACCAACATTAAGCGATCAGCGGAGACCATCGGCGTTTCGATTTCGGTCTTATAACCAAAACCGGTTTTTAAGCGTTCGGCTTCTCCGGGGAACAGATCGGACCACGTCAGTTGATAGCGTCCACCATTGCGGGCGGAAAGCACCACTAAGCCGTCGAGGTCGTGTTCAATGATTTCGCCGACGAGCAGGCGACCGTCGAGCACGCGCACCACCTCGTAGTTCGGATCGCCTTGCGGGACCGCGGGAAGTAGGAGAGCTGCCGTTGCGAGTAGGACGGAAATCATGGCATTAACGCTGACCGGTTTCACGCAGACGGCGTGCGACCGGAACCTTTTGAGTGAGCAAGAAGGTCACCGAAGCTTCGGTGCGCTCCGGGTTCTTGCGGTAGAAGTTCAACTGCGCCTGGCGCAGGTACGGATTGGCTCCCGGCGGTTGCACCACCAGGGCGTAGCGGAAACCGGGCACGCCAGGCACCGGCTCGTCGAGGAAAATCTTCATTTCACTTTCCTGACCAGCGGAATCGAGCATCCAGACGTTGTCCTGCACGTGGCGAATCAACGGTTCGATGGCCGGCGCGAGTTCGGCGTGAGTACGAGCCGTGGCTTCCATGCCACCGCCAAATTGGAACATGCCGAGCATGGCGGCGATGCCAAACAGGAACAAGCCCATGGCCAGCAGCACTTCCAACAAAGTGAACCCTCGGCGCCGCTTGCTGCGGGCATTGTTGGTCGAAGAATGCTTGAGCATCATGGCAACATCCTCCGGCCGTGCGAGGCGAGGTGGAAACGGCTTTGGTAAGCAACCGGTGCCAGCACCGAATCACCGCGATGGTGGGTACGCGGTGCTGTTTGCCGTGAACCATGTTCAACCACGCGTAGTTGCGGGAAGGTGCCCTGCACCTGCAACCATTCGACGCCGAGCATCAAGTGACTGGGCGTGCGCAGGGGTGGTGTGCCGCGCAGTACAACCAATTGACTGCTTGGGCTGACGTCGTCGTCGAGCACCAGCGGGCGTTGTTGAGCATCTTGGGAAACGCGCTCGAGGTCGAACAGAATTTCGGCGGGGAAATCGAACGGCGTATCGGCGTCGACGCGGTTGTGCGGGAAGGGTTCGCCGTCGAGGTCGAACAAACTCCAGTCCAACCAGGCAACGCCTTCCGACATCGGCACGCCGCGACCGGCTTGCAGCATCGTGGTTAGGTGGCGATCGTCGCGTAGAGTGTCATTGCCGCCGGCGATTTGGGCCACGCGCACCAAGCGAGTCATTCGATTGCTTTCCGGATCGGTGGGCACGACCACCCAGGCAATTTCTACCGAAGCGCGGCCGCTGGGGTCATCGACCGGTAGCGAGGATCCGCGTGCCAAGAAACGCAGGCGCGGCAGCATCCAAGCTGGGTTGGAATCTTCTTCCGGCCAGGCTTCGTACTCGTCGAGCACCAACCAGCCGCTGGGGCCGGTGTGCAGTGCGGCGAGGTCGACGCGCATGGTGGAAGCGACTGCCGAAAAGGCCAAATCGCCATTACCCCGGCGCTCGCCGCTTTGCCAAAGCCCCAGCACCGAGTTGACGACGTTGAGTACAAAGATCGACAACATCGCAAACAAGGCCAGCGCCAGCATGACCTCGACCAACGTCAATCCACGGCGACGGCTCATTCGAAAATGTCCTCCTGGCGAATGACTTTGGATTCGGCGTAGTACTGCAAGCGCAAGTGACGCAGGCGTGGGGCGACTGTCCACGCAGTCGCGGCGAAGGTGATGGGATCGAAGGAACCCGCCCCCCAGTCGAAGCTGATGCGCAGATCGAGTCGATCGGATTGCAGGTTTAGCGGCACCACGTCGCCGTTAGGCATTTGCGGCTGTTCAATCAAGACTAAGCCGGGGGTGGTTTCCGGATCATCGTCCCATTCGGCGGGATCGGTTCGCGCCAGAATGCGAACGCGATGAGATGTATCCGGCTCTTCGGTTTCCATCAGCACGCCTTCCCAGAAGGCTCCGGGTTCATCCAAACCCAATTGGAACCAACCCAACGAATGGTGATCGCCTTGCGGCGCGTAAAGATCCATCCAGCGGTTAGGGAAGCTGTAGACCAAGGTGCCTGCACTGTGTGCCGCAGGTGTGGTACCGAAACGACCGCGCAACATGCCGTCGCCGAGTTCGTTTTCGTCTTCGTCCTCGGCCGGGTCAAAGCGCGGCATTTCCAGCGCGTTGTTGTGCGGACGAATGGGCGTATGCAGCAATTCTTGATCGATCAACAACAGCGAGTTACCCGCCAATCCGGCAGAGCTCTCCACCGCCAGCGTTGCTTCGCCGGCGCCGACGTCACTGCTTAAGAATGTGTAAGGCCGACTATCTACCGCCCAAATCTTGGCACCCGATGAATGGCCAGCCGGCTCGGTACCGTGCAGGCCACGGCCATTGGGCGCGATTTCAAAATCACCTTCGGCAGTATTAATGCTGCTGTACGCAATGCGCTCGCCATCAATGACGATGATGCCCGATTCCGGCAACATCTCTAGCCATTGTCCCGGCTGCGAGCCGTAGATGCTTTGGCCGTCGCGCACCACCACATTGGGATCGACGTAAATCCAAGTTTCCTTTTCTTGCCGCAGGTCGGCGCGCAACACCAACGAGGCGCGAGTAATTGCGCCCCCAGGACGACCCATGCCCGGCGGTTCGGCCAACACCAATTCGTCGACCATGCCGCCGAACACCCCACCTTCACCGTTGCTGGTGGTACCGACAAAAATGCTATGCAAATTGCGCGGCCGCTCGCCGGACGGGAACTTGCACAAGCGCAGGTAGTCGCGCACGTCGGTGCTGGGGTTGTCGACGTCGTCTAAATTCGACATTGCAAACGGAATTTGTGTCGAAGTATCAAAGGCGACGTAAGTGCAATTGGTGTTCACCCGCCCATCTTGGAACGGGAACGGCGCGGTTCCCCATTGCACCGTGAACCACATCGGCGGTCCGTCGGCGGTCGGATCCATAATCGCGACGCGATCCAAACGGCCGACGTAACCGGCATTCGGCGATTCGCCGCGCGGGCGCCACGTCTTAAACACCGGCACCAATTCTTCACCGCCTTCGTGGGCGTGCTCGAAGGTGCCGAGCACCCCGCGGAATTGGAAGCGTTGCGAAATATCGCTGATCAGCTCATCGCGGTTATCGACGTCTTCGCCGATGCGCCGCACGAACTGGTAGCTGATTTCATTCCCTTCTTGTGGGAAGAAGTTGAGCATGCCGCCACCAGCCGTACCGCCAGGACGGCCACCCGCCCCACCGGTTCCGCCGGCGCCGCCTCCGGCACCACCACCTCCGCCACCTCCCGGCGGTTCGGACGGCGTGTCGTAATCGGCGGTGTATCCACCGTTCAGCAACGGTTGCACGATGGCGTTAAACAACGCGCCATAATCATCGCGCACGAAGAAATTGCGGTAGATCGAGTCGTAGCGCACCCACTCGGTCAGCGACGCGTCTTCGGGGTGCGTGATTTGCACGAACTCAGACTGGTCTTCGTTGGGAAGCAGATAACGCAAATCGCTGACGTCCGCGCCTTGGATGGAAATGGGCAAGATGAACATGCGCATTTCCGGGGCTTCGGCCCAGATTCCGTGATTATCGGAGTAAATCCCTTCATCCCATTCTGTAACAAATGAATGGGCAACATCTGCATCAATCGCGTTGGGCCAGTCGACCATGCGCGGCGTTTGCACCGCACGCTCAATAATGTTCAGCGTGGTCCCGGTTCGGCCTGAATAACGGATCACTTCTAATCCGCCAATGGGATGATTTTCAGTGTCAGGATCAGCAAGGCGCCGTTGAATCAATACAGCCAAGCCGCCGGATTCCTGGAAGGCTTCGGCATAGTACGGATCGTCGGGGACTAAGGTGGTTAGCTCGAGCGGACCGACATAATCGCCGGAGATCCCCGTGCCGATCGGGAACGAAACTCCATTCAGTGCCAGCAGGTTAATGGTTTCCGGTCCCTCGAAACCTACCGCCACCGACCACGGCCCTACCGCACCGGTCAAGGCCGCCCCACCGGGTGGAATGTCGCTGGCTAACGGCGCCGAATAACCATAAATCTCAACGCCCGCGCCTTGCGGGTGATCCGAATCGAGCAGGTTGACGTGATCGTCGCTGGGCTCACGGGCAGCGCGGCCACCGATGTAGGAATCGGCACCCTCCATGCGCTCGACAATGAATGAGGTTTCAGTCTTGCTGCTGTACTCAATCACCTCGTTGCCGATGCGAATCGCACCGCGCGACGGGAAGCCTTCGGTAGATTCCACGGCAATGGATTCATCGCGATCGCCCGGCGCATAGCCCTGCACCGGTTGAGTCAGCACTGTTGCTCCAAGAGTGTTGCCGCGCGGCACTCCATCGACGGCGACTTGAATGCCGCCCGGAGAGATCGCCCGCATCAACACGTTCAGGTGGAACCAGCGGTTGGTGATTGGATATTCAGCCAAATCCAACTCGGTGATCAAGGCTTGCTCCAGTCCGTCTTCGTCACCGGGATCGTCGCCGGCGTTGTCGTAGCCGCGCACCACCAACTTGTTTTCTTCCAGCGTCGCCATCACTCGTTGACGGTCGACGTAATCGCCGGAAATCTCAAACAAACCGCCTTCGAGCTGACCTTCACGCGGCATCTGGAACCAACCTTGGCCCACCAACGGCTGGTGATCGCTGCCACCGGAATCGGAGATCGACAGATTGAAGTCCTCCACCGTCGAAACCAACGGGCCACGTTCGGCCAAATCCCAGCCCAACGGCGACGGCTCGAGGTCGAAGTGATCAATGCGACCGGGCTGGTAATCGAAGGTTTCGACGGCCGGCTTGGGAATCATCGCCGACTCTTCGACGTCTTCCGATTCATTGAGCAAGCCGGTAGATGGCCAAGCACCAATGCGATGGGTGAGGCCGATGGCTTCAGTCCAATCGGTGTGACCGCCAAGATTGCCGCGGTTGTTCGGCAGCGTGGCGACGCGGTGCAGGCCACGGTTGTAACGCCCGGCTTCCTCGAAATCGCGTTGCGTTTCCCACACCTGCATGAGCGGCCCGGTGGGCGCAACCTTTTGATCGAGGAAGCGTGCGCCACGTGCCAAGGTGCGACCGAGGCGCGAGCGCAGCGCGGCGTTGACGCGTTGCAGATAGCGATCTCCACTTCGGTAAGCGAATCCGGTGGTACTGGCGCCGAGGTTGCCGTTGTTCGGCTCAAGGCCGTTCAACATGATCACCCAGGCGTCGATGTGGTTAAAGCGGCCACTTTGAATGCCCGGCTGGAGCACGCGCTCCCACAAATCCTGCGGGCCACTCAACGGCCGCGCCGCCATCACATCGCTGGCGAAGGCACGCGCTTTGCCTTTGTTCAAGTAGTAGCGTCGCGACAAACCGCTGGGCGGTTGATCGCTGACCACCGGCGGCGTGGCGCGGAAGCGCAAACCTAGAACCAGCGCCTCCAAGATTTCGGGGCTGCACGCATTGATGTCCACCGGTTCACGACGCAGCGGTGCAATGCTGGAAACCCACGGCAGGGTTTCGGGCGGCAACCCAACCGGCAACCAACATCCGTTGCGGTTGGTCGAATAAACCAAGCTATCGAAGCTATAAACACCGCCGATGTTGATGCGCACAATGGAACCGGGCGACAACACGTTGGCATCGCCGAGCATCACGTATTCCGGGTGCTCCTCCGATGGTGCACGCTCGATGTAAGTGGCCGGCAACCAATGCTCGGCACCGAAGGCGCCGTTCGATAACCAAGTATGTTTTTCAAGCAGGCGGCGGTCGCCTTCAGGCAGCAAACCTAAGGTTGGATCACCGAAGTTGAAGTCCAACAAGTCGCGATAAAACTCGGGGGCTTGATGTTCGCCGCTTTGCAAACGCGCCAACGCTAAGTTGACGATTCGTTGATCCAAGACCGCCCAGCCTTCGCGAATGCGCACCGCTTCCAAATCGTCGGGCATCGGATCGGCCGGACGCACTTCGGTGAACGAATTGGCGGTTTTACTGCCGTATTCCACCCATCCTGCGCCAATCAGCAAAAAGCCGGTTTCGGGGAAACCGTCGGTACTGGTGACTTGCAGCTCGCTGTCTTCGAAGGTTGCATCCTCGGTGACGAAACACGGGTGCAACAGGTTTTGCAACAGCATCGGTGGCGCAGTGGCCATCGAAATGCGCGCTTGGGCCGACGAAATTTCGGTGCCCCAGGATTCACGGCTGTTTGCCCACCCCCCACCTAGGGCTTGCGGCAACGGGCCGATAGCGGAAAGGTTCCATTCGTCGGCGCTATCCCAAAACGGAGTGGGGTCGACGGCGGGATGACTGCCGGCTTGGATGTGATCGGAATAGGAGCCTGCCGATTCGACGGCGATGCGAACTCGCGCGCTATCGAAGGTTTCACGTGCGGCCTCCGAGCGAATGCGGCCAGTGAACAAAAACGGCACGCCCAGCGAGAACAGCAAGGCCAGCGCCAACAACACCACCAAAATTGCGGACCCTTGTTGGCGAAGTTGTCCGGCGTGCGTGGGTGCAGCAGCGTGAATCAACTTTTTCATAGGATCGGCTCCTCGGTGAACACACCGATTTGGAAGGCTCCAATTTCTTCGCCGAGTACCGCGATTCGCAACGGCACCGGTTCGGAATGGACCTGTGGGTTGAGGCGACCATGACGATCAAAGACGACCTCGTCGGTGCCAAAGAAAACGTCTTGATCATGGTTGAGTTCGGGACCGGCTTCGCGCGCCAAACCCCAAACTTGGACTTCGTCGATCATGCCGACGAAACGGCCATCGCCATCGCCGATGGCAAGCGCGCCATCCGCGGGGGGCTGAATGCCAGTGGTGGAAACCTGAGCGATGACCTTGCCGTCGAGAACTAACGCCATCGAGTCGGCGGCAGCCGAGGCGCGTAGGTGGTGCCAGCGGCCGGGCGTAATCAGGCCAGCCGGGGTGGTCAAAGTTTGCTCGTTCCAGGTCTTGCCGTCGCCCAACGATACGATCCATTGCAGCGAGCCGTTGCTGCGCACGCTGAGGTCGAGCAGGTTTTCCCATTCGGCGAGCTTGCAGTTTGCCGGCTCGTCGATGCGCATGTCGAACTCCAGCTGCAAGCCCTGCGGCGAATGGAAGGTGCCGCCGCGACCGACCAGTGTTGCGATGCCGCCTTGCGTTAGGTCTAAACCGGCGCCGAACCGTCCAACCTTGCCGAGTGCGGCCGAACCGGCGAGTTGCACTTGTTCGCGGTGCTCGAATGCAGGTTCGAAGGTGGCTTCCAGTTGTCGGCGGTAAACCAAACGCGCGAAGGTGCCGGGGTCGTCGGGCGTGGCTTTTTCTAAACGCACGACGACGTTTTGGCCGGTAGCGCGGGCGCGATCGCGACTGCTCGAAACGAATGATTCCACCATGCGCTGCATGCCGCGTCCGCCGGGGTCCATGCGATCGGCGCCGGACATACCCATGCCCATGATCACACCCAGGATCACCAACACCAACATCAGTTCGGCGAGGGTGAATCCGCGGCGGTAGGAGTTCATGAGCAAAACGAGTTATTTCGTGCGAACAATGTCGTCTTCGGTACCGAATTCGCCGTCGGGACCGGCGGAAATCAACTGAAAGCCCGATGGTGCCAAAAAACTGCCGGTCTTTTCATCGCGCACGGCGGTGACCGTTTGTTCCTGGGTAATTCCATCCACTCCTGCGATCACCGTCACCGAACGGTTGTAGTGAAGACTCTCGAAGTAAATGATCGGGTTGCCCCAGCCGTCGGCGATTTCAAACAGCTCGCGGCTGTCGAAGGATGTCAGTTGGCGTGAACTGGAGTCTTCATCGGTGTTGGACAGCCAATCCAAATTCGGCTGCTCACCGGTGAAATTTGGGTCGAAGAAAGCCAAGACCAACGCTTCCGAGCAACTGTTCATCGAGTTGGAGCTGGCATTGCGCGGCAGACGGTCATCAGGGAAATCACCCTCGACGCTGCGGTAAGCCAGTACAAGCGAGGCCAAAGTATCGAGACGAACTCCGGTTTCCTGCTTCTCGGTTTCGTTAAACGCGCCCACGCCCGACATCACCAACGCCCCCATCAAAATGCCGACGATGACGATGACCACCATCAGCTCCAACAGCGTGAAGCCGGCTTGAGCAGAAGGATGGCTGCTCGCCAAGCGCTTCGAGGATGTGCGTTTCATGTTCATGCTTAGGGTTGCGAGAAGACTACGTCGACGTTGTCCAGCGAAGTGTTCACCGGCAACGCGTTGGATGTTTCAGCATAAATGCCATAGATCAGCGCGCCGGAAGACGATTTCAGCACCCCGGCATTGCCTTGGTAAATCTGTTCGCCATCGACCTTGATCGTCAGCACCGGCGTGCTCGGTTCGCGATCGAGTTCAAACGAAATCGGGATCGCCACGTTCGACGCCAGCTTGCGCCCGCGCTTACGTTCTTCTTTGGCGCCTTGCTTCCAGTTGTAAACCATGTAGCCGTCGCGATCGCGAAACACCTTGAAGGTCCAAGTCGCACGACCCTGGCGCGTTTCAATCGCCAGCATCAAACCGGCGTCACCAAGGTGGTCGTCGCCGATCCAAAGGTCACCGGCGAAGCTTTGGAAGTGCAAAGCACCCACCGAGCGAGTTGCCCGAGTAATCCCTTGTTCGTCGTGGTTGCCGCGAATGGTCAAACGGCCATCGCGTAGTTGCGGGCCGACGCCGTTACGCGCCTGCGCTTGCACCTCCCAACCCGGACGCAGACGACTGCCGTCGAACGGATCGGTCCAGCGGCGCATCTTCGAGTGACGCTGAATGCGATCCTGCCAAAGTTGCGCGTACAAGTACTGCGGGTGATTTTGTTGTTGACGCAAGTTGTCTTGCAGGAAGCCGAAGTCGGAGATGGCTTGAACCAAATCGCCACTGGCGTAGGCAACGGCAGCCAACGAATTTTGCGCCGAGTAGTGCGCCACGTCCAAAGACAGTGCTTGACGTAGCAGTTCGTCGGCGCGCTCCCAATCTTTAAGCGTCATTTGGTTCAATGCACGACGCAGCTCCAAATCGGCCCATTGCGGTGCATTGCCTTCGGAAGCTGCCCATTCCGGCCGCGAGATTGCCGCGCGGCGGTAAGCGACTTCGGATGCCTCATAGGCTTCGATTTGATGGAGTAGCCATCCGAGCTCTACCAAAGCACCGGCGCAGCGCGGGTAACCGGCAACCAAGCCGCGCAATTCTTCACTGGCCGAGTCCAGCTGACCGTCGCGAGCCGACCAACGTGCGCGCAAATAGCGGCCGTAAAGCAGGTCGGGTTGCAGTTCCAAAGCTTGGTCCAAGGTTTCGGCAGCCTCGGTTTCCATGCCCATGACGTCGTACCAGAAGGCCAGCGCAGCGAGCGCAGGGCCGGCATCCAACGGTGCGGCTTCTGCCGATGCGCGCAGGTCGCGCACCACTTCGGCAGCCGAACCGCCATCGGCGGCGGTGGCCAACGCACGCATGTAAAGCAGGTTCGGGTGTGCACCGTACTCTTCGATCGCGTCTTCGGAAGCCATTAAGGCTTCGCCGAAGTTTCCTTCCAGGTACAAAGCGGCAACGATACCGATACGCGAATCCGCCGCCTGCGGCTTGGCTCCGGCGGCGCGCACGGTGTCCTCAAACGCCGAACGACTTGCGGACCAATTTCCGCTTGCCAGATAAGCGCGCCCAAGCGCATAGCCATTGGCCAAGGACAGATCCGAATTGCGTTGCAGCGGCAAGCTGGCGACGCGTTCCAAGTACTCCAATGCTTCGCTGGTGCGGTTGTTATCGAGCAAAACCTTGCCCAACGCGTGCAGCGTAGCCGAATCACCGGGCTGCAACTCGTCGGCGCGGCGCAGCATCTTTTCGGCTTCTCCATCGACGCCGAGGCGGCGCAAGATCCGTGCCATGCCGACGCGCATGCCGGCGTTACGAGCGAAGCGACCTTCTTCAATGGGCAGGTCCAACTTCGGCGCGCTCATCGGCAGCGATTCACCGGACAGTTTGCCATAAAGGGTGAACGCGTCATCGAAGCGGAAGGTGCGCTCCCAAACGACGCCGAGCATCATCCAGTTATTGGGATCGTCTTTGGCAAGATCGATCAGGTGCCGTGCCAACTCCTCGGCGTAACCAAAAGCGACGGGTTCGGCAATGCCGTTGGCCAGCAACCACTTGATGTAGCCGCGCAGTTCTTCGGTATCGCCGGCGCTGGAGTTGCGCATGTCGCGCACGCCCAATTCGATTTCGTTGCGTAGCGTTTTGCCGAAAGCAAAGCTCTCGTATTCGCCACTTGCAAACGGACGCGGAGCAAAAATTTCCTGACCGGATTCCGGGCGCACCTGTTGGAACAGAATGGGATCGCCCTTCTTCTTGTCGTAGCGATCTTCATCGCGAATCCAACCGTACAGCGTGCGCACCGCATCGAGCTTGACCGAGTCGTACAACTCGTCGTACTTCGAGCTCGGATCTTCTTCAAAATCCTCGTCGAAGGTAGACGAGGCTTCGGTCACTTCGCCGGCTTCGTCTTCACCATCGGCTTGGATAGCCGGAGTGATCAAATCATCCAAGTCGCCCTGCGGAACGGCGGGATAGCGATAGAGGTGCTCGCTCCAGTGATCCGCGCCAGAGTCAGGGATCGGCGGCGGCAGCAACACCGGCAATGCTGCCAGCGGCGGCTTCGGCAAATCCAGCGGCGCCAGCGGCGCATCGGTTTGCGGCTTGACTAACGCATCGCGGCCGTCGCCTTCGGCGGTCAGCGCAATGACTAAGTCACTATGCGGCGGTGCCTCCAATTCCAAGCCCATCGCTTTGGCGCCACGCACCGGACGAGTTTTGGCGTCGGACGACAGCAGACTCCAAGTCATCAAACCGAGGATGACTACCGTGGCGATCAATAATCCTTGTTCGCGTTTCACAGTACTTCCTCCTCAGCTTGTGCAGTGGGCAGCGCGCCGGCTGCAAATTCAAGGATGACCCTGCGCTGCTTCTTGCGCTTATTTGTCGGCATCAATTCCATCCGAACCAGGCCTAGCGGACCTAAGCCGTCGGCGGAGTCCATCACCGCCTTCATGAAGTTTTTAGGACTGTTCTCGGTGAACACCACTTCCATGGTCACCGGAGTCATGTCGAGTCGCGAACCATTGCGATTGAGCCGCTTTTTCGGAATGCGCGACGCGATTTGAATGTCATCCACACCATCGGCACCAGCTTGAACGGCCAAACGCACGACGCGCTCGACTACATCCAAGCCGCGCAGAATGCGGGCGATCATTTGCGGCTGCGTCGGCGATTGTGCCGGCAAGCCCAAGCTTTCATCGACGTCGACGTTTTGACGGAGCGCCCAACCTATGAGGTCGCTGCGCATTGTGCCGGTTAACTCGATGTAATGTTGGGTCGGCGACTGCCCGGCTGCGGGCTGAAATTGTTCGCGCAACGGTGGCAACGAAGCAGCGGCCAATTTACCGGTTTCCGTTTCCATTTCCGCCAAGCGAGTGCGCAGCTCATTGACTTGTGCACTACTGTAAGCCGGCGAGTTCAATGCTCGCTTGTGCTTGCCGACCAAGCCTTGGTAGCGCTGTAAATCTTTGCCGACGGTGCTGCCGATGATGGCCAAGCCGATCAAGAACACAACCAAACCGACGGCGCAGCCAACGATGAATCGGCGATGCAATTGCCAGAGAGTATCGAGGTTCATGATTCTTCCTCCTCGGTCTCAACGGCGTTGTTGTCTTTTAAGAGATGGGTTTGCACCGTCCATTCAATTTGCTGGCCCATGCGTTCGGTGGATTGGCGATACGCCTCTTCCCCTCCCGGCAACTGCGCCCAAATGCTTTCGCCAAAATCAGTGATTGCTTTGCGCGCCGAAATCGAAGCATCCTCGCCACGGCCGACGACTCGCAGCACCGGAACCCGCTGGCTTTCCATGCCCCAATCCTTGCCGTCTTGCAGCTCGACGTTAAAGCTTTCGATCCACAAGTTATCAGGCAAAGCGGTGTGCATGAATTCCAGCATGCGCTGAGTGGATTGGTGCAGTGCAAAGCGTTGTTGCAAGTCGGTCAGCAACTCGTCTTGCACCTCGATTTGCTCCAGCAGCCCCACCGCTTCGACGTGACTTGCTTGCGACCTCTTGACGATGGCTCCAAGTCGCTGCGCTTCGGTTTGCGCTTCGCCGGCGGCTTGCGAGGTCATGAAGTAGTCGGCGCCCAAGTAGCCGAGTGCTAGTACCGCCGCGGCAGTAGCGAAAACGCCGCGTTCGCGGAAGTCGCGCTTTTTGCGCGCAGTTTGCGACAAGATTTCGAGCGCAAACAGGTTGGGGTCGGCGGCGCTCAAAGCCAAACCCAAAGCAATGGTGGCCGCGGGGCCGTCGGCATCGAGACGGGCGAGGTCGTCTTCGGGCAGTTTGGCCGGATCGACCATGTCGGTCGGATTCCACAGCGAAACCGGCACCCGCAGGCGACTGGTCAGCAAGTTGACCAAGCCGTTCGCTTGGGCACCGCCGCCGGTCAAGAGCACGCGATCCAATGTCAACTCGCGCAAACGCGCTTGCGCTTTGCACAAGGTAATCATGCCGGACAGCAGCGTCGGCAGCGAGTCATACATCGCCAGCAACGGCCGCGTGACTCGGTCGGAATCGGTGGCGACGCGCTTGCCTTCGGCCAAGGCCAAATCCAAGTGCTTGTGGATCAGCTGGCGTGCGCGCGTTGCGTCGACGCCAACCGAAGAAGCCAGCGTTTGATCGCGCTTCTCCAAAGCCGTCGTGACGGAACGAGCGAAGTAAAGGTCGGTGCCGCGAACCAATGCTAGGTCGAGCGATGTAGCGCCGATGTTGGCCAGCAAAGTCACCGATTGCTCGTGATCGCCTAGTGCCAGGTAAGCGTTGTAAAGCGCCACTGCATTCGGCGTGAAGCCCTCTACTTGCATCGGCGATAATTCGCCGACCCATTCATCGAGCAGATCTTCGCGAATCACGCCGAGCAACATGGTGTCGTCGTCGTCGAGTTCGCGCGGAACCGGCAGCAAGTTGTAGGAAGTTGCCAGCGGCGATCCGGAGCGGGACTCCAGTTCACGGATCTCGAAGTCCATCAAGCGCTCCAAGCGCCAGTCTTCGACTTCGGGCACCGGCAGGTAGCGCAACATGATGTCGGCACCGGTCGCCCCCACCCGCAGGTTGGACGGGCGCGGCTTCAGGCCACCGAAAATATCGCCGGCGGTGCTGACCGGTTGCTCCCCGGCTTCGAGCTCCAGCGAGTGATACCGGCTCAAACTGACGGCACCTTTGCGAACGCTCAGTTCGGCAAGGCGCACATTGCAGTGGCCAATGTCCAATCCAGTTCCTTTGCTCACAGTGCTTCCTCCCGGCGCAGCCAATCAGCCATTAAGGGGTAGGTGTTGGCCAACGCGGTGGACAATCGTTTGCGGAAGGTGGCGGCGGCGACCTCTTGGGCTTGCCGCAGGAGTTCGGCAGTCAATTTCAAATCGGCTGCTTGGGCTTGGGCGAGTTCTTCCAAGTCTGTGCCGACGTAATCGGCAGCAAGCTTGCTCGCGACTTGCTCGAGCTCCTCCAAGTCGGAGATCGACTGCAAGAAGGCGGCGTCGGCTTTTTCTCGCTCGAGTTGGGCCAAGCTTTGACGGCCGGCTTGCATGGATTCACGCACGAGGCGCAAAGCATCGGCAACCTTTTCATCGTTCAGCGGCCAGTCGCGAAGAAGTTCGCTGCAGTTGGCAAGCAATTGAGCGGTGTTTTGATCGTCGGACGCGTTTTCGATTTGGCGAGCCAAGCGTGACGAACGGTTGAGCGCCTCTGACAGGTCCCAGGTCAGGCTGATCTTGCCGCTTCCTTGAATGGAGGCGCTGCCGTCTCGGGCAGTGACCTTGGCCGGTTGCTCGAAGTGAACCAAAAAACGACGGGCTCCGCCACCGATGAGCAAACCAGGAGATTCGTCGACGATGACGCCGCTGGCGGCACCAACCGGCCCGCCCTGGCTAAGGATGAGGTAGGGACCTTCGCTGGCTGCAGCCTCACCTACGTCGAGGGATACGGCCGCACCACTTGCCGGAGTAAATTCGAGTCCACCGCCAACTACGCTCCAACTGCCGCCGGCCGAACGCGCGCGCAGCAAATCACCGGCGCTGCCGTAGCGAAGAATCATGTTGCCGCCGGAATGAATGAGTTGGCGGTTTTCATGGTTGTCGGCGGTTGCGGCGGCGTCGGCGGCCTCGACCTTAAGACCGGATAGTTGCACCGAGCCTTGCAGGAGTACAGCCAAGCGGAACCATTCGGCTTCTTCGGGCAGGGCCAGCGTGGAACCGCCGGATGCGAGATCGGAGCTGAACCAAGTGGTGCCGTCTTCACTGTCGCCACTGCCCCACTCGACCATGGCAAAAGCGGAACCGCCATTGACATTGGCTTGGAATTGCAGAGCGCTCGACATCAGATCGAAATCCTGCACCAAGGCGACGCGCTTTTGGCCGCCGCTACTGCGCAGGGTTTCGCCGCTGATTTCGACGCCATCAGGCAGGGCCCAGGCACCGGCATCCTCCTCGGCGAACAAACCTAAGTCTTGGATCAGGTCCGACTGCACCACCTGAACGCCCTCGCCGGTTGCGGTAGTGCCACTTCCGTCAGCGATTTCATCCGGCTGCGAGTACAAGTACCACGCGGTACCGCCGGCGCCGCCGACCAGAACCACGAGCAGGAGAAGCATTCCCAGGCCGCTTTTGCGCTTGCCGCTCATCGCCGCTTGACGGGCGCGGGCGTGCAAATCGGCGTCGGCGTCTGCTTCGGCCGCGTCTGCTGCCGGTGCAGTAGCAGGTCCACCCATCACTGCCGGATCCAGCAGTTTGACGGTGATGTTGCCGAGCTTTAATTCGGAGCCGGGGAACCATTCCCCTTCCATGACCTTGGTTCCACCGGAAAAAGTTCCGTTGGTCGAACCGAGGTCTTTGAAGTGGACGGTGTCGTCGGGCTGGATAGTCAGCTGCAAGTGGCGGCCTGAGACCGAATCCACTGCAAGTTGCAGCGCCGACGATGGATGGCGGCCGACCAAATGCGTGCCGGCAGCGAGTTCTACAACCCGGCCAGCATCGTTGCCGCTAGTGATTTCTATTCGAGCCATGTGCAGGGGGGAAAAATGAGTGGTCCCTTGCCGGGCAAACCCTGAGGAGGAAGTCTAGAGAGACGGAACCAAGCGGGCAAACCCAATGCCAGCACAAGTTTTAGGCGGGGAACAAAAGCAAGTAACCTTTCCGTCGATGCGCTTCTTCTTCCTCCTGCAACCCCCGCCGACCGATTCCGGTTCGTGGAAAGCTCCGGCGGAATTGATGCAGCACTTGCGCGCGCTGCGCTTTGCCGCCGACGAGGAGTTCTTGCTGGTTTTCGAAGGGAGTCAAGCATGGCGGGCGCGGTGCCTGGATCGCACCCAAATCGAACTACTCGGTTCTTCGCAAACCCCTTCTGTCAAACTACATAGCATCACACTGGCGACGGCTTGGCCGAAGGGCAAACGCGCCGAGGACTTAGTCATGCGGGCCTGCGAGGCCGGGGTTGCCAAGATTCAACCGGTGGAATTCCAGCGCAGCGTGGCCGGGCGTCAGGCATGGGGAAACAAACAACAGCAGCGCCTAATGCGCATCGCCCGCGAGTGTTGCCAGCAGTTGCGCAACCCTGATTTACCCGAATTGGCAACCGAACCGCTGCCCTTCGCCGCCTGGCTGGCCGATGCCGACCCAGCGGTAACTTATTACCTTCATCCCGGCGCCAAGCCTCTGGCCGAACAGCTTTCTGGCCCATTGCCGGCCGAAACGGTGCTGGTCATTGGGCCCGAAGGCGGCTTCGCCGATGAAGAAATTGGCGCGATGGAGCATGCCGGCCTAAAAGCAGCCGGAATCAGTCCGCTAATCCTGCGAATCGAGGCGGCCGGACCGGCGGCGGCCATGTTGATCCAGCATCGGGCGACTTTCTAGCCCACTCAGCGCCTGAGTTCCGGGCCTGGGCGATGACGACGAGATTCATCCGACCCGCAGCAGAATAAAAAGTGACCGTGGACACCCCCGAAGGAGCACCCACGATCTTTTGGAAAAGGCCTATTTGAGATAGCGAACTTCAGGCACAACCTCCACTGCACCATCCGTTCATTCTCGAGGTTTGACGCTCAGAAGAATCAATCCTCAAAAGAACGAACGTCAAGCAGTCTCAAAAGGCGACACAAAAGATCCGATTTTTTTAGATTTTTCCCTGCTCAAGAAAGGAATAGTAGCTGCCTAGGCCGACAATTACGTGATCAATCAGCTCTATCCCTAGAAGTTTCCCAGACTTACGCAATCGTGTTGTGGTCGCGGCATCTTCGTGCGATGGATCGGGATCTCCTGACGGATGATTGTGAGAAACAACGACCGAAGCCGCCCGATGCAGCAAAGCCGGCGCAAAAACCTCGCGTGGATGCACCAGTGAGCTGGTCAGAGTTCCACGGCTAATTTGGCTTTCATGCAACAGTCGCCCTTTGGCGTCCAAATACAGCGCCCAAAATTCTTCGGATCGAGCAAATTGCAAGCGCGGAGCCAAAAAACGGTAGACGTCGGCCCCCCCTTCAAACGGCTTCTCCCGAAATCCACTCAGCATCATGCTGCGGCGACCCAACTCCAGCGCCAAGCCCAAGCGTTCGGCGGCGTCGGCACTGATGCCGAATCGCTGCTCCAATTCCGGCGTGCTGCACCCTGGCGGCGGCAATTTGCTGGGCAGTCGCTCGCCACAGCCGTTCAGCAAACGGCGCATCAGCTCACGGTCCCCCAACCCGGGCGGATCCATCAACATCGATTCCCTCATCGACAAGAAGACGGGCAGGGAGGCGATTGGTTACATCAATCGCTCAGCATCCGGCGATGGCGCTGATCCAACTCGTCGATGCCGGCGCCAAAAACCTGCACAAAGGCTTGCTCTTGGTTTTGCTGTGCCATCGCTTGCACCCATTGGGCCAAGGATTGCTGACCGTATTGCTCGGTCAACCAACCGCTGAACGAAAGCGAATAGGCATACAAGCGTTGCACCTCGCCGGCGTTTTGCTTGGAGGTCCAATTGGCTTGCAGTTGATCCATCGCCGGCATTTCGCCCTCGCGCCCCAACAACCATTGACGTGCGCTTTGCACTGGTACGCCTTCGACGAACTGCGCCAAGCCTTCCTGCAACCAAGTCGCCATCGCCGGGCCGACGCGATGCAACGCTGCATGGGTGTATTCATGTCGGAAGGTCGCGCGCAAACTTTCGCCGGGCGCGGTCGAGCCGTCGAACGGAACGCGAATGCGGCCGTCATAAAGCCCGTTCGACCAGTTCGGTGCCCCTTTGACGTAATCCTCCGGGCTCAACAAGATGACCAACAAACGATCCATCGGTTGCAAGCCCAATGTGGCGTTGACGGCATCGGACGCCGCCTCCAAGTCCAACAGCAGTTGATGCAAATGAGGTTGAATGGCCGGATTATTGGCGTCGTACATGCAATCGAAACGCGTCGATCGATGCATGAGAAAATTCGCCAGCACGCTTTGCTCGTTGCGCATGAACTGCAGACGGCGCGCCAGCCAGTTGTCGTCGGGCGCAAGAGCCACCGCCTTTTCCATGGCATCAACGGCAACTTGCAACTCGCCCATGGCAAAATTGATTTCGCCTTGAGTGCGCAACGCGGGCACGCATTCAGGGAATGACGTCAGCACATCTTCGATTAAAAAGATGGCCTGGTCGCGCTGCCCGGTGCGCAACAACGCTTGCGCTTGCCAACTGGCGCAATGGCCGCCATCAGCGTGTGTGCTTGCCGCGCCCCTGAACAGCTGCAAAGCATATTGCGCATTGCCCTGGTTGAGCTGCTCGCGCCCTTGCCGAGTCAATGCGCGCGCAACGTTGAGTTTTAAGGTGGAGTTGTCCGGTTGCAACGCCAACGCGGCGCGAAAGTGGTCGACCGCGGCGGCAAAGTCACCCTGTTGCATCGCATCCAAACCGCGCTGATTGTGCTTCTGCACTTCGCTAGGTTCGGCTTCTACCGGGTCAAGCAAAGACTCAGCTCCGGAACTGTGATCCGCCGCGATGCGCGTTCCGTTTTCCACCTTTGTGTCGGCCACCGGCGCATTGACCGGCTCATCCATCTCGGCCGACTTTTTCTGCGCCATCCAATAACCGACGGCCAATACCGCCAACATCCCCACCACGCTAATCCCGGCACGGGTAGCGCTGACGGCAGGTTGGGCGGCGGCTTGCGACATAGTCAGACGGTTGGCAGTTTATCCGCAATCAACCGCCAAGCCGCCGCGCGATCGCGAATCAAGCTCAGCCATTCGCCGCGCGACCACGGGTAATTCAATTCGTCGGCGAGGTGCTGGAGGGTTAACCGTGCAGCTTGGTGGGCCGAAGCTGGGAGTTTCCGACAAACTAAGGGCCGATGCTCGCCGGCTAAGCATTTCCCACCAACCAAAGCCGGACACCGTGCGAGTTCCCCGTCTTCGAGTTTGGGAAGTTCCACGGCCGGATCCGCTAAAAGAGCGAGCAAATAATCGACTTCCATCGAGCTGGCTTCGCAATGGCCCCGCTCGCTTAAACATGGTGGTTCCAATTCCTCACTGAATTCGTTCCCCAATTGCCGAAGCAAAGCCCGCAACCTCGGCACTGCCTGAGTCCAAGCTTCATAACTAGGCACTTGATGAATCCCTGGGCAGTACTCGGTCGCCCGTTGCCAAGCACGTGGGTCGGCATCAAAACACGACCATTGTGGAAAGTCGCGGCATTGCTGCGGACGGTGTTCATAAACCGAACACTCGGCGGCGCCGTCGAGCAAAACGCATGCGCCATTGGCTTCTTCCATTAGCGAAAATCGGTCACGCACGCGCACGACGAAGCGATGGATGAATGCATCCGCCGTCATGCCCTTCGCCGACGCCATCGCCGCAACCTCAGCCGACGTCACCCAAACGCGCCCAGTCCCCACGCGACAGCAATTGCCGCTCCGTTGGCAGCGGAAATAGAAGTTGGCTCGTTCGGATCCCTGGCTGGGTGAATTTGAATCACTCATTGCTAACCGTCCTCAACGCTTCAATCGGCGAAGACTTGCCGACCGGAACGATGCCCATCATGACATCGTCGATTGTCAGCGAACCATTCGCGATCAGGTCATCTAAAAGTAGGGAATGAACTTCGCCATCACCAGTCATGTAAAAGATGCGATCACGGTGAGCAAAGGTGGCATTCGCAACGATGGTCACGGACTCAGGATACTCGCGAAGCCTTTGGCGCAAGGAATCGCCAATCGGCTTTTCGGCGACCATCCCCATGACGGCCAGGTGTTCCTCATAAGGCTCGGCAACCGAAAAGAAGCGCCGCGCATGTTTCTCCTCATGCTCCATCACGCCATCCCACCACAACTCGATTAGAAAATCTTGCCCGTTCTGGGGTGGCCATTGTTGCTGATGGGAATTGCGGTACATCAAGAACCAAAGGTATTGCTGTCGCAAATTGCCCGCCTCATTCTTGGGCTGGGAGGGCTCCGGAAGCAACAGGCTCACAATGGCCAGGGCGACCATGAAAAGAATCACGATGAGGAAACCTACATCGCGATTGGACTTCGCCTGCACCATTAAAATTCAGCCTGACGCTTCAAGTGCGTTTCGATATCTTCGATCAACGCTTTCGCAGTGGCGTAACGCGCTTCTTTATCCTTTGCCATCATTTTTTCAATGAAGTAGTGCAGCGACGGACTGACTTCGTGACCCTTTAACGCAGCGCCATTCAATCCATCCAACACCTGCGCGCGCAGCATTTCTTGATCGGACTCGGCCTGGAATGGCAGCTTGCCAATGACCAAGTGATAAAGCGTCGCGCCTAGCGAATAAATATCGGCGCGGTTGTCCAAGTCTTCTTCACCGCGTGCTTGCTCGGGCGCCAAATAAGCCGGCGTGCCCATCGTCGTGCCTTCTTCAGCTTGGCCGCTCATGCCCATGCCGGAGAAACCCAAGTCGATCAACGTCACCGTGCGGTGATCATCAATCATGATGTTGCCCGGTTTCAAATCGCGGTGCACGATTCCAGTCGCTCGCAATCGTTCCAAAGCACGCGCGGTTTTCACCACGACGTCCAGCGCCTCGACCTCGGGAAAGGTCTTGCCTTCGGCCAAATACTCCTCCAGCGTGCGCCCCGGCACCCAATCCATCTCCATCACGTAAGTGCCCATGAATTTGAACACCCGGTGGCCGCGCACAATTCCTTTGACCTTCAGCTTCTTCAGCAGCGCCGCCTCTTCCAAAAAGCGCCGCACCGCGACCACGTCCAACGCCAAACTGGGGCGCAAAATTTTCAACGCAACCTTGCCAAAATCTTTCTTGCGGCGCGCGCCGAACACCTCCGACGTGCCGCCTTCGCCCAGACGTCGGCCCATTCGGTAGCCGGGGATTTCCGGTTCTTGCAAGCCTTTGCTGTCGCGCAAATAGGCGATCTTCTTGGAATCCCATCCGGTAGTCGAACTCAAAGCGCCGTCAAAACCCTGTTCTGCGGCGATTTTGAGCACTCGGACGGCGTCGTTTCGTTGCATAAAGCCGCGGTGGACCAGCAGGGCTAAAAACTCCTGATCAGCTTGGGCGGGTGCGTTGCTCATGGTGAACAACATATCGGCCCGAACGCCTGTGGATACAGAGCTAATTGGGGCTATCGCATTAAAGGCCGGAGGAAAAGTTGCCGAAAGAAATTACCTCCCACCACCCCTCAATCCCTCCCACCACCCCTCAATCCCTCCCTCCAAACCCGGCACCATTCCTCCAATGCATCGGCATACGGGCATCGTCTACAAATTCTTCGAGCTCCTAGGTGATTTCATTGAAGTCCGAGTCACCACGAGCCAAGAAGCCTCCGGCCTGATGAAGCATGGCAACCGCCATGACATCGACCTCCAACGCAGACGTGTAGTCCAGCACTGCATCGTGCGACCCCAAGCCATGTTGGCTCACATCGAGAACAACACCGGCCTGGACCGTCGCATTGCAGAAACGCACCTTTACCGCTTAGCAGTCGAGGTGAATCCATGCATGAAGGTGTGCCGGTCACGCCACGCTGCTTAGGAGAACCCCATGGCCCGCAAACCCCTCCTGCAGGCAACACGCGTCTTCCTCGTCGCGGCGACGGTTTACGCCATTGCATTCAGCACGCTGCTTGCACACTTACCGTTTTGGCTCGGCCTAATCCTCAGCACTTTGCTGGTCGGAGCCATCGCCAGCGCGTCGACGCGACCGTTTGCGCGCGAACGCGACATCGCCGAAGCCGGCATTGCTGCGCGCAGCGAGTTTCTTGCCGCGATGAGCCATGAAATCCGCACGCCGATGAACGGTGTGCTGGGCATGGCGCAATTGTTGGAAGACACCGAATTGAATGAAGAGCAGAAGGACTTTGTTCGCCTCACTCGTTCGTCGGGCGAATCTCTGCTCTCGATCATCAACGACATTCTCGATTTCTCGAAAATCGAAGCCGGCAAGCTGGAGATTGAGCCGCACCCGTTCAACCTTGAGCACTTGGTTAGCGATGTGGCTGAATTGCTGGCACCGAAAGCGGTGGAACGCGGCATTGAACTTGCCGTCGATTTCCCCGAAGACTTGCCGCGCAACGTCGAGGGCGATGCAGGTCGTATTCGTCAAATCCTGACGAACCTGGTTGGCAACGCGATCAAATTCACGCATGAAGGTCACGTGTTGATCCGCGTTGCCGCCCAGCGTTCCACTAGCGGACGCAACCGCAGCCAAATTTGCACGCTGCAAATCGACGTCGTCGATACCGGAATCGGTATTGCACCAGCGGCGCAAAACAACCTGATGAAACCGTTTTCGCAGGCCGATATTTCGACCACGCGTAAATACGGCGGCACCGGTTTGGGCTTAACCATTAGCAAGCAGCTCGTTGAATTGATGGGCGGCAAGCTCAGCTTGTATTCGGAAGAAGGCAACGGCTCGACATTCACCTTCAGCTTGCCAATGCCGTTGGCACAAGAGGCCACAACATACAAATCCGAGTTCGCCGACCTGACCGGACTGCGTCTGCTTTTGGTTGATGATCTTGAAATCAATCGCAAGATTTACTCGGAGCAAATGCGCACATGGGGTGTGGCATGCGACACCGCCGCCGACGCCGAAACCGCGCTGCAAATGTTGCGCGACGCCCAACGCGCCGAACAACCCTACGCCATCGCCGCGCTCGACTACATGATGCCCGGCATGGATGGCGAATCGCTGGGGCGCGCCATTCTGGCCGACCCCATGCTCAGCAACGCTGCATTGATGTTGCTGACTTCCTCCGGCTTACGAGGCGACCGCCAGCGTTTTGAAAAAGCCGGTTTCTCCGCATACCTCGTCAAACCCCTGATTGGACGTGTGCTGCAAGAAGTGCTCGGCGTGCTCGCCGCAGCCCACCGCGATGGCACCAAGTTGCCGCACATTCTGACCCGTCAGGTTTTCCAAGAAGCGATGAAGGACGCCGAGGAAGCTGCCAAGAACCACTCCGACTCATGCGAGTCTGAAACCCCTCAATCAAACGCAGCACCCTCCAACTCGGCGTCATCATCCTTGGATGAAAGCGGCAATCTAGGTTTGCGCATCCTGCTGGCCGAAGACAACAAGGTCAATCAGCAGGTGGCGATCAAGATGCTGCGCAAATTCGGCTGCCAGGTCGATGTCGCCGGCGACGGCCAGACTGCCGTCGACAAGGCGACGACGATGGACTTTGATTTGGTCTTCATGGACTGCCAAATGCCGGTCATGGACGGCTACGAGGCGACCCGCCAAATCCGTGCTCACGCCAACGGCGACGGCTTGCCGATTATCGCGATGACCGCCAACGCGATGAAGGGCGACCAAGAACGATGCCTGCAGGCGGGAATGGACGATTACGTCGCTGATCTGCCTCCCGAAAATCGGGCCACCCAGAGTTGTGCATTTCGGTCAAAAT
>CAYFOM010000009.1:0-117320 GCA_964344765.1 uncultured Planctomycetales bacterium
GATTTTGAAAACGCCTTGGCGGTCAACGGATTAGGACCCTTTACCGGACGGATACGTCTTTGTTGAAGGTGACAACCCTCAATTCGCCCTTTGGCTCGCTGGAACTTCCGGACACTACATGGGTGCAAAGGTTTCAGGCGCAACTCCCAACGGGCAAGTGGGAGTTGTTTGGGCGAAAGGTAATGGTGGGCCTACACCCATCCCTAATGGCTATCCCTGCGCCGGCACGCTGATGGATCTCAATTCCAGTATGCAACAGCTCGACATCGTTACAACTGACGCCAATGGTTTCGCCGCAATCGGCCCGATGATGGTACACCCTTCGGCAGCAGGATTAGTTCACCTTCAAGCTGTCGATATTGCTAACTGCGAGACCAGCAATCGGATCTTGCTTTATTACTAAGCGAAGATCCGGAGGGCGGCATCGCCAACCCTCAGGACTTCTCTGGCTGCAACCTGCTTACAGCAACATCAAGCCCGGATCTTCCAGTAGCTCGCGCACACGCACCATGAAGCGCGCGCCATCGGCACCGTCAACTAGGCGGTGGTCAATGGAGATCGACAGCATCATCACCTGACGCGCGACGATGTCATCACCGACACAGCGCGGCATCTTGCGCATCGCGTGGATGCCCATGATGGCGACTTCGGGGAAGTTGATGATCGGCGTGGCGAACACACCACCGATGTTGCCGGCGTTGGACAGCGTGAAAGTCGAATCCTTAAAGTCATCCGGCTTCAGCTTGCCTTCGCGCGCGCGGGTGGCGATGTCCATCAAGTCGGCCGACAGCTGCAGCATGCCTTTGAGGTGCACGTCCTTGACCACCGGAACAACCAAACCATTCGGCGTATCCACGGCAATGCCCAAGTTGACGTACTTCTTCAGCTTGATCACGTTCGCTTCTTCATCCAGCTCGGCATTCAGCTGCGGGAACTCCTGCAGCGCAAGATCGCTGCGACCCTCCGCACTAGATGCAATCCAGTCAGGGGCGGAGGGTAACACCTCCACCCCAACTAGGTCGACACCCAAACTATTTGACACCAATCCAAACACGCTTCGGACCATTCAACGTGCTGGTTTTTTCCCAGGTGTACGCTATGTAATCCGGATAAGCATGCCCAGATTCAAAGTGATAAGCAGCAGCAGGTCGCTTCAATCCAATGTACTCCGTGTAGTCAAGAGAATTGAGCTGAGCTGGGATGGTGATGTCATCAAAAGACATGAGCTTAATAGTGTCCGTGGACGTAGTAAGGTCATCTCTCGTGGCGAAGCACCTTCGGATGTAAGGCGAGGTTCGACCTTGAAGGGGCACCGGACGATCATCCCAATGGATAGATGTATTCGGCCAGTCGACGATCGTAGTCGCATGAAGAGACAGGCTTCCATTGAGGTATTCCCACTCTTCGAAACGAACATTGGCCGTCTGATTATCGCTAGGCGCAGGATCAGAATCTAGTTCACTGAAGGCAAGGGTCACGAGGTTCTTTTGGCTACCATCGGGAAAGGATGAGATCATTGGGCGTCGCCGCCAAAATGTCTTCCCAGGAGGACTCTTAAAAGTCTTTACTGCCTCCTGCGACCATGCTCCACCAACAAATTGCCAGTACGCTAGCTTGATCCTGCCTTCCGCTTTTTCCCCCGAACCTACATCAAGTAATTGCTGGCGCTCATGGACAGCCCAAAAAGCCAACTCCTCTGAAGATGGTGCAAGGTCCGGCAGGACCAACCCTGGCGATGAAACCCCAGCAGGAGATGGAGGCCCATTGAAAGCCATCGACCCATGCAGTTTTGCGGGACTCGTCTTGGAAATTGTTTTAGTCCCATCATCAAAGGTACAAGTGACAATTCGAAGTTCAAACTTTCGGTCCTCTTCCACTGGTGGAGTGGAGAAGTCGAATTGGTGCGGGTAAACCACTGCTACTCGGTAGTCTTCATTTGGGTCATTAAGAACAACGGCATCCGCAACGCCAGCGCATTCTCGGACAAAGAATGAGGATGATCCACTATGAATGTCCAGTGGAAAGCCACGCCCAAAACTACCTGATGGGTGGCGATAAATCTCAATTGGATCATTGGGATCACCCGTCTCTTCGATCCACGCGCACTCCAGGACGGCAGGCTCATCAGGATGAGTAGAAGAATGATATTGACGTGTCCAAACGACAAAAAACTTCTCCCCGACGGCGACAATGTCCGGTCGTTCGCATTGGACATAGGTCTGGTTTAGCGCCACCGGATCCCAATCTAGGGTGCCAACGATGTAGGTGTCGACGTACTCCCAAGTGTCGTTGGGTTTGTGGGATTCCCGCCAGACCAATTCCAGCGAGCGTAAAAGCAATAGTGAGTAGATTTCTCATTAACGTTCTCCACTTGGAGATTTCAAAAAAAAACGTAGCTTATTGTGATACCATTGTCAACACCATTCTCTTTCCACCTTGCGAATGGTTCCAGCAATGCCAGTTTTCCTTACTCTTTTCCTAGCCTTGACTGGCTTCTTATCCTCTACCGCAAACGCCCAGGAGATCCTCATCCTTGGTAAGTGGGGTGATCTCTATTCCATTGACCCCAAGAATGGCATTGGAAGCTTGGTCGGCTATACAGGTGAGCACACCTACCTATGGAATGGATTGGCAGTTGATAGCCAGGGTCGATTATTCGCGGCAACTGGAGACGATTGGGTCGGCTTTTCAATTTATGAAATCGATCCCAATACGGGTTTAGGAACCTTCGTAGTTCAAACGGATCTCTTCGGCCTGAATTCCATGGCCTTCGACAGCAACGATAAATTATACGTATCCAATGATCGCTATTTCCCGGCCTCAGGCAGCCCGTTCGACCTCTACACTATGGACCTAGCTACCGGAACTTCCACTTTTATTGGGGAGACACAAATGACGGAAATGCACGCCATGGATTTTTATGAAGACACGCTATATGCCTATGCAGAACATTTAGGCCTCATCACTCTCAGCACCAGCGATGGTAGCGCTACAGATGTCAACCCGAACTTCCGCGGCCCCTGGCTCTCAACGACTTCAATATGCTTCAATGATGAAGGTGTGCTATTTTACTTGGATTCCCTACTGTGGATAATGGATAGAGAAAAGGGTACAGCCGCCCCAATCGACTGGATGGTTCCTAACGGATATTGGGGTGAAGCGGTTTTTGTTGAAGGTTCCAATCCTCAGTTTGCCCTGTGGCTGGTTGGCACCGCCGGCCACTACATGGGCATAAAAATGTCAGGTGCTACGCCAAACGGTCAGGTTGGGGTGGCATGGACCAAAGGGGATGGTGGACCAACCCCGATTCCTAGTGGCTTTCCGTGTGCAGGAGCAATGATGGACCTTAATTCCAATATGCAGGAGCTCGCATTCGTGAATGCTGACGCCGATGGATTTGCGACTGTAGGCCCGATTATGGTCCACCCATCAGCTGCTGGCTTGGTTTACATTCAAGCAATCGACGTCACCACCTGCGTGACTAGCAACAGGGTCTTGCTGCATTATTGAGCCAAAACCGGGAAGCTACTGTTAGAAAACTCCCCGGCTATTGAGGTGGTCCAGATTTACAGCAACATCAAGTTCGGATCTTCCAGCAGCTCGCGCACACGCACCATGAAGCGGGCGCCGTCGGCACCGTCAACTAGGCGGTGGTCAATGGAGATCGACAGCATCATCACTTGACGAGCAACAATGTCGTCGCCGACGCAGCGCGGCATCTTGCGCATCGCGTGGATGCCCATGATGGCGACTTCGGGGAAGTTGATGATCGGCGTGGCGAACACACCACCGATGTTGCCGGCGTTGGACAGCGTGAAAGTCGAATCCTTAAAGTCATCCGGCTTCAGCTTGCCTTCGCGCGCGCGGGTGGCGATGTCCATCAAGTCGGCCGACAGCTGCAGCATGCCTTTGAGGTGCACGTCCTTGACCACCGGAACAACCAAACCATTCGGCGTATCCACGGCAATGCCCAAGTTGACGTACTTCTTCAGCTTGATCACGTTCGCTTCTTCATCCAGCTCGGCGTTGAGCTGCGGGAACTCCTGCAGCGCGATTGCCGTCGCCTTCATGATGTAAGGCATGTAAGTGATCTTGATGCCGTACTTGGCCGATGCTTCCTTGGCGCGAGCGCGAGCGTCGACCATTTCAGTGCAGTCGACTTCTTCGATCAGCGAGAAGTGCGCTGCGGTGAACTTCGAGCGCGACATCGCTTCGGCGGTCTTGCGACGAATTCCGCGGAACGGAACCTTTTCGACTTCACGCGAACCCATGACTGCCGGGAAGGCTGGGATGGGTTGAGCGGCGGCGCCGGAATCGGCCGGGGTGACGGCGGCGGGTGCTGCAGTAGGTGCAGGTGCGGCAGGTGCCACAGTCGCTGGGGCCGGAGCAGCCGGTGCAGCCGGAGCGGCGGCGGCAGCGCGAACATCTTCGGGCTTCACGCGGCCATCCGGACCGGAACCGATGATTGCGGTCAAATCCACTGCCAACTCACGCGCCAAACGACGAGTCGCCGGAGCAGCCAACACCTTCTTGTTCGGGTTGGCCGGTGCGACAGCAACTGCAGCTGCAACCGGAGCGGCAGCAGCGCCATTTGCAGTAGGTGCCGGTGCTGCCGTGGCAGCAGCAGGAGCAGCGGGTGCGGCCGGAGCAGCTCCCCCACCAGCGCCAGCCAACGCAATCACAAAGATCACATCGCCAACGTTGGCGATCTCACCTTCAGTCACCATGTGACGCGCAATGCGACCGGCAGCAGGTGCCGGAATTTCGACGGTCGCCTTATCGGTCATCACCTCGACCACCGGATCATCCTCAGCGACTTCACCGCCCTCGGGAACGATCCAGCGGACGATTTCACCTTCGTGCACGCCTTCGCCGATGTCCGGCAACTTGAATTCCAATTCACCGCCGGAAGCGGCTGGTGCTGCAGGAGCCGGAGCCGGAGCGGCCGGAACTTCAGGCGCGGCGGGTGCAGGTGCTGGAGCAGCCTCCGCCGCCGGAGCAGCAGCCGGTGCCGCACCGCCGGCACTATCAATCAAGAAGATCACATCACCAACATTGGCAACGTCGCCTTCCTCAAAAAGGTGCTGAGTGATGGTGCCACTCGCCGGCGACGGAATCTCCACCGTCGCCTTGTCGGTCATCACTTCGACAACCGGGTCGTCTTCGGAAACTGCGCCGCCTACCGGCACAATCCAGCGCACGATTTCACCCTCGTGCACACCTTCGCCGATGTCCGGCAGCTTGAACTCAATGGAGGCCATTTGTCTTTGTAGGTCGGTTGTGGGTCGACTAGAAGTCAAGAACTTGCTCAATCGCGTCCATCACACGACGCGCATCGGGCAGGTAGTAGTTTTCGAGGGTGTTCGGGAACGGCGTATCGAAACCGGTGACGCGCTTGATCGGCGCCTCCATGTACTCGATCGCGTTTTCAGCAATGATCGCGCTGATCTCCGAGCCGTAACCACAGAAGCGCGGCGCTTCCTGTAGCACAACCACGCGGCCGCATTCACGAGCGGCGGCGAGCACGGCGTCTTCGTCCAGCGGCATCAAAGTGCGCAAGTCGACGACGCGCACTTCAGAACCGCGCGCTTCTTTGATGCGCTTGGCAGCGGTTTCGGCCACCGGCACCATCGCGCCGTAGGTAAAGATGACCGCATCCTCACCCGGAGTCACTTCGCGAACGGTGGATAAATCGACGGTGTAAACACCTTCGGGCACCTCTTCGCGGAAGGCGCGGTACAGCGCCTTCGGTTCCATGAACAACACCGGATCCGGATCCATGATCGACGAGATCAGCAAACCCTTGGCGTCGTACGGCGTCGACGGCACCACCACCTTCAAACCCGGCGTGTGAGCAAAGTAAGCCTCACCGGATTGCGAGTGGTACAAACCGCCGCGGATGCCGCCGCCATAAGGCGTGCGCACCACCATCGGCACGGTGTATTGACCGCCGGAGCGATAGCGCATCTTCGCCGCTTCGCTGACGATCTGGTCGAAAGCCGGGAAGATGAAATCCTGGAACTGGATCTCGCATACCGGCTTCATTTCATTCATCGCCAAGCCGACGCCGACGCCGATGATGCCGTCTTCACTCAACGGCGTATCGAAGCAGCGCTCCTCGCCGAATTCGGAAGTCAAACCATCGGTAGCCAAAAACACGCCGCCCTTCGGTCCGACGTCTTCGCCGAGCACGAGCACCGAATCGTCCTCGCGCATGATCGACTTCAAGCCATCATTGACTGCTTGTACCAGAGTAAGTTCGCTCACAGCGGGAATTCTCCTTTCTCGTTGACGCCCTCGCCGCGCGAGGAATAGTGACCGATGCAGAAGTCGGCCTGACTGCGCAGATGCTTCGGCATGATTTCGAAGACATCGGTAAACACGGTTTCCAACGACGGCACCGGCTTGGCCATCGAAGTTTTGGCGGCTTCCATCATTTCCGCATCGGCTTCAGCAGCGATTTGCTCGGCTTCGGCCTCGGTCATTTTGCCTTCGGCGATCAACCACTTGCGGAAGCGCTCGATCGGGCAACGACCTTCCCATTCTTCGGTCTCGGCTTGCGGTACGTACTTCGATGGATCGTCGGAAGTCGAGTGACCACCTAAACGGAAGGTCACCGCTTCGATCAACGTCGGCCCTTCGCCGGCGCGCGCACGCTTGATTGCTTGACTCAGCGCGCGGTAAACCGCCAACACATCGTTGCCGTCGACTCGAATGCCGGGGATGCCGTAAGCCTCGCCCTTAATGGCGAAGTTTTCACTCGCGGTCTGCTTCTCAACCGGGCACGAAATCGCCCAGCCGTTGTTCTGGCACAAGAAAATAACCGGCGCACCAAAAACACCGGCGAAGTTCATGCCCGAATGAAAACCCAAGGTGTTGGTCGAACCGTCACCAAAGGTAGTGAGACAAACTCCGCTTTCGCCGCGCTTCTTCATCGCCATCGCGACGCCGACCGCTTGCGGAATTTGCGTGCCCAGCGGCGAGCTGATCGACAGGTATTTAATCGGCTCGACAAAGCTGAAGTGCACCGGCATCTGGCGACCGACTGCGTTGTCGTCGACGTTGCCGAACATGTTGTCCATCATCGCTTCCGCTTCGACGCCGTGATACAGCGGAATGCCGAAGTCGCGATAGTGCGGTGCCACCCAGTCTTGAGCAATATCCAACGCGGCGGCGGCGCCCACGCTGGTTGCTTCAATGCCACGGTTCGGCACGGAGAAGCCAATGCGACCGGTGCGCTGCAGTTTGATGCAGCGATCGTCAAAGGCACGAGTACGCACCATGGCTTTGTACATCCGCACCAGCACCTCGGTTTTTAACCGCGGTACGGTGCCGACCTTCTTGCCATCGGCGTCGATGATTTGCAATGTGTCGCTCATGAAGGATGAGGTTTGAAACATGTGCGTTTAGACCACCATGCTCCCGGCGCTGGTGGATGAAGAGGAACAGCCGCCATTGGCAGCTGGTTGAGCAGAAGTCGGCGCGACGGGTTCCATCGCTTCCGGCTTCAGCTTGCTGAGCACGAAGTTTTCGGCGGCTTTGTACGAAGAACGCACCAGCGGGCCCGACGCGCAATAAGCGAATCCGAATTCGTCCTCGGCCATGCGCTTGAAGTTGTCGAACTCTTCGGGCGTGACGTAACGCTCGACCTTCAACAACTTGGCGTTGGGTTGCAGGTATTGGCCGAGGGTCAAGATGTCGACGTTGGCCTCGCGCAGGTCTTTCATTGCCTGGCGCAGCTCGGCTTCGGTTTCGCTAAGACCGAGCATGATCGACGACTTGGTGAACACTCCCGGACGATGGCGCTTGGCTTCGGCCAGTGTGTCTAGCGATTGCGCGTATGTGGCGCGCACGTCGCGCACCCGGCGGTGCAGGCTTTCGACGGTCTCAATGTTGTGCGCATAGACGTCGACGCCGCTGTCACAAAGAGTGTGCACGCAGTCGGCGCGGCCTTGGAAATCGGGCACCAGTGCTTCAACCAAGAGGTCGGCGCGTTTGTGCTTCAGCAGACGGATGGTTTCGGCGTAGTGACCGGCGCCGTGATCGTCGAGATCGTCGCGATCCACCGAGGTCAGAACCAGGTAGCGCAGCTCCGGAATTTCGGCCATGCGCGACACTTTTTCCGGCTCTTGCGAATCCAGCCAACCTCGCGGATTGCCGGTTTTCACCGCACAGAAGCGGCAGCCCCGCGTGCAGACGTCGCCCATCAGCATGATGGTCGCCGTGCCCTGACCCCAGCATTCGCCCTGATTAGGGCAGCGAGCCTCCTCGCACACCGTGTACAACGCCTTTTCTCGCAAAGAGTTGCGCAACTTAGACACGGTCTCCCCAGCGGGCAGGCGCATCTTCAACCACGGCGGTTTTGGCTCTTTTTTCGTCATCAGGCGTCAAGAATGACCGCGCATTATACAGCACACTCGGCGCCGGTAGGATTTGCTCCATGGCAAACGATCCCGGCCATCGCGAAGCCGAAAATCGCCCCTCGAGGAACCCGCTGCACGGTTGGATTTTCCCCCTCTTTATAGGGTTCATGCTGGGCTTGTTCGAGCTGTTGATTGCGTCGCGCCTGTATGGTCATTCGCTATCCGGCATCGGCTGGGGAATCTATTGGGATACCTTCTTAACCGGCGTCCTTTGCGCCGCGATTTATCTGCCGCTTGGCTTCGTTTTTGCCATCACCCCGCGCGGTGCCGGAACGCGTTTGCAACTGTGGGCGGCGACCTTGGCGACGGCAGCGTTGATCACGGTGAACCACAGCAGCGAAGTTAGTGCGCTGAAGCAATGGTTGCCCGACCCCAACATGCGCATGCTGATTCCGACGGCTTCGGTAGTGGCAATCTTGCTCGCCGCCGGATGGGTCGCTCGAAAGCTGAAGGTTTCGCTACTCGGTTTTCTAATCAAGAGCCTGCCGATCACCTTCCTCGTTACCCAGTTCTTTACCTTGGGCTTCTCAACTTCCGTCTCCAAAGAAAAAGGAGTCATCTATACCAAGCCCAATATCGTTCTGATTGTCATCGATACCTTACGCGCAGATCACGTATCGGCGTATGGACATAGCGTAGACGGATTGCCGACGTCACCGCGTTTGGACTCAGTCGCCCGGCAAGGCGTTCGCTATGCCCAAGCTTATGCGCAGGCGCCATGGACTCGGCCTTCGGTGGCTTCGCTTATGACTGGACTGTTGCCGCAAAGTCATGGAGTCGCCACGCCATTCGACCGCTTGCCGGAATCGCTGGATACGCTGGCCGAATATTTGCAGCGCAATGGTTATCACACATCGGCGTTTTCGGCCAATCCGCAAGTATCGACCGATTTTGGCTTCGATAAGGGATTTGACCATTTTTGGTCGATCAACAACAGCCTGGATAGCTATCTGACTTCCAATCGCGTCGGCCGCAAGTTAGACGCGGTGGCGCGCGAGCTGCAAGCGAAACTTAGCGGCGCGGACCATCCCAATATTCACCGCGGCATTCCCGACGCCGACGCCGACCGCATCAATCATGAATTTAAGCGCTGGGCGTTAGAGCAGCACTTCGACAAGCCGCGCTTTCATTACCTGCACTACTTAGATCCGCACGATCCATATACCGCGCCGGAGGACTTGATCAAGATGCGCGGCGAGTCGTCGTCCAAACCAAGGAAGAAAGACTTGGCCCCTCATCCAGCGGAGGAGTTTTTGTTAGCACCGATGGATCTGCCGCCGTTCCCGGTGCATGGTTACGAGCAAACCCCGCTGGAGGAATCCGAGCGTCAAGATTTGATGCGCCGCTACGACGAGGAGATCCGCTTCGCCGACCATCGAATCGGCAAGCTGCTGGGGTGGATGGGCAAGCAGGGGATTTACAACTCCGGCACCGACCTGCTGATCATCACCTCGGATCACGGCGAGGAGTTTTATGAGCACCAGCAATGGCTGCACGGCCGGTCTCTGTTCGACGAAATGGTCAATGTGCCGCTGCTGATTCAAGGTCATTGGCTACCCGAAGGCCTTGTGGTCGAAGAACCGGTGCAGCTGATCGACATCTTGCCGACGATCGCCGCCTACCTCAATACGCCGCTGAACTTCGACGTGCACGGTCGGCCACTACCCGGTTTTCGGCTCCCTGAGTGGGCAGCCCCGCCCAATGACTTTGGGCCGGATCCAGGCCCTGACTTTGGTACCCGAACAGACCACCCGATTTATTCCCACCGACCGCGCGCCGACCACCCGATCGACATGGTGCGCTTGGGCAAGTACAAGCTGATCGCAGTAGAAGACGGCAGTGAAACGCATTGGATGCTGTTCGACGTGGAAGAGGACCCTACCGAGCAGCGCAATCTATGGGGCGAGTACGAAGAGCTGCAGGAATCGCTGATCCACCAGATGCGAGCCTTCCAAGCGCAGGCGATTGCGGCGCGTCCGCCGGGCGAATCGCGCACCGAACTCAATCAGCGTTTGGAAGAGCAGTTGCGCGCCTTGGGCTACCTAGACAAGAAGTAAGACTTGTCCACTTGGGCCAATGAAAGGGGCCAGCTAGGGTTTTAGCCCAATGGGATCACGTAAAACAGCACTGCGAAGAAGTGCAGCATGGTGCCGGCAAGCACGAACAAGTGCCAAATCGCATGGGCGAATGGAATGCTCTTCGAGGCATAAAAACGAATGCCGGCGGTGTAGCACAGGCCTCCCAATGCCAGCAGCCAAAGCGCTCCGGATTCAAGGTTGCTCAGCAACGGTTTCGCCGCGATCACAACCACCCAACCCATTGCCAGGTAAAGCAATACGCGCAGCACTCCATGGCGTCGAAGGAATCCCCCTTGGGCAAAAACGCCGAATAATGCCAAGCCCCAGACGATGCCGAAAAGTGTCCACCCCCATGGACCGCGCAGGCTGACCAGCGCAAACGGCGTATAGGTGCCGGCGATCAGTAAGTAGATCGCCGAATGGTCGCAGCCGCGTAGGAATTGCTTAGCACGTGGCGATTGAATGGCGTGGTAAAGCGTCGACGCCAGATACAGCAGCACCATCGTGCTACCGTAAATTGCGGCGCTGGTCACGTGCCACGCGTCGCCATAGAGGCTGGCGTAGACGGTCATCACTACCAAACCGGCTACCGCCAGCAGAGCACCGATGCCATGGGTCAAGCTGTTCGCTATCTCTTCAACCTTCGAAGGAGGTTGGACGACGGCGGCGGCAGTGGTCGGAGGAGTCGGCACTCGATTCATATGCCCCACAAATGGGGATTTTGCCAGTCGAGATTTCACTTGTTTTCACCCCCTTACGGTTTAGTTAGCAAGCGATCTCAAAGAACCCACAGATCATGGGGTCATCATGAAAAATTACAGCGCCACTGCCTTGATTCTCGGTTCAGCCATCCTGGCTGTCGGGATTTCCGTCCAATCCGGTTCCAGCTACGCCCAAGAGGCGGTGAAGGCTCAGGAGCCTGCCAAGGTCGAGCAAAAGGCAGACAAGAAAAAAGAATCCAAAGCCCAGAAGCTGATCGACGCTTCGGAGGCAACCTACGTCGGGGCTTCGAAATGTAAGTCCTGTCACAACAAGGACACCCGCGGCAAGGTGTACGACAAGTGGGGCAAAATGTCCCACGCTCGTGCATACGAAACCCTGGCCACTCCTGAAGCCATCGAGCTTGGCAAAAAGGTCGGCATCAAGGAGCCGCAAAAGTCAGATGATTGCCTGAAGTGCCACCTGACCGAAAAGCGGGTCCCCAAAGAGAAGCTGCACAAGCGTTTCAAAGTGAACAAAGGTGTTCAGTGCGAAACCTGCCACGGCCCCGGCTCCGCTCACGTCAAGACTCGCTTGAAGGAAGCCAAGGAAAACAAGGTCGAGCCTGGAACTCTGCGCGACATTCCCGAGCACGAAATGATTCTGCCCGACGAAATGTTGTGCCGCAGCTGCCACAACCCGGAATCGCCTTCCTTCGTCAAGTTCGACTTCGACGAGCGCCTCAGCAAGATTCGCCACTTGCACCCGAAGCGTGAAAAGCCGCGCGTCTTTGCTCCTAAGAAGAAAGACGCCAAGAAGGCGGACGCCTCCAAAAAGGACGAATAACAGTACCTTCAACCTTCAGACCACACTGCTGAAATGAAAACCGTCAACGCTATCGGTTTGCAGTTCGCAGTCGTCGCCCTGCTGATCCTCCCCGCTTGCGGGGGGGATCATGGCGCTTCTACTGCCCATGGTGCTCCGGCGCCAGCCCGTCACTTAGACGGCATGCCGGAAATTGATCCGCACGCGACGATGATCGAGCGTCCGGAAATGGAGTCCGACCTCTGGGAATGCTCGGAATGTCACGACCCCGACTTCATGGAAACCGATCCGACCCCGCGGGTGCTGGGTGAGGATCACGCCGACATGCCGTTCCACCACGGCGATGGCCAAATTTGGTGCTTGGATTGCCATGACGCGGATGACCGCGACAGTCTGCACCTGGCCAGCGGCGAATTGGTTCCGTTCGAGGAATCTCATCGCCTGTGCGCGCAATGCCACGGCGATCAATACCGCGACTGGCGCGCCGGCGTACACGGCAAGCGCACCGGTAAGTGGAATGGTGAAAAAGAATACGAATCGTGCGCCGGCTGCCACACCGGACACACTCCCCGCTTCGAGCCCATCAAGCCCGAAGCCGCACCTCAGCCACCGGAGGTGACGAAATGATGATCGACAAAACCCGTAGAGATTTCCTCTGCACCGTCGCCGGCTGCGCCGCTGCTGCTGCCGCCGGAGGGTGCGGGGATTTCACTCACACCGAGTTCTTCCGCAAGCGTTTCCGCGAAATCGGCGAAGAAGAGATGGCCGAGATCCTCAAGGACATTGAGGCCGGCAACATGGAGAAGTTCGGTGTCGACACAACTGTGACCGCCAAAGATGCAATCGAGGGTGTCGAGTTTGGTTACGCCTTGGACTTGTCGCGCTGCGTCGGCTGTAGGCGCTGTGCTGATGCATGCACAACCGAGAACAACCAAACTCGGAACCCCGATCTTTCGTGGATCCGGGTGCTCGAGATGCAGGAAAGCCACGGCGTCGACTTCCACTACGCCGACCCTTACTACGATGCGGAAACGGTTCCGCGCGAGGGTCACTTCTACCTGCCGATGGCTTGCCAGCAATGCCGCAACGCTCCGTGCGTGAAGAGCTGCCCGGTAGGCGCAACTTGGCAAGAGAAGGACGGCATCGTCGTCGTCGATTACAACTGGTGCATCGGCTGCCGCTGCTGCATGGCTTCGTGCCCCTACGGCGCGCGCCGCTTTAACTGGAAGGATCCGGAAGTTCCGAGCGAAGAGCTCAACCCGGATCAGCACTACCTTGGCAACCGCGTTCGTCCGAAGGGCGTGGTTGAGAAATGCACCTTCTGCATTCAACGCTCGCGCGACGGACGTTACCCGGCGTGCGTGGAAGCTTGCCCGGTTGGGGCACGCAAGTTCGGCGACTTGAACGATCCGAACAGCGAAATTCAATACGTGTTGCGCAACAAGCGGACCTTCGTTCTGAAGTCCGACCTCAACACTCGCCCCCGCTTCTACTACTTCTTCGGCTAGGCCATCTGAACGATGAAAACCGTCCGACTGTTCACCAGCTTCTTTTCCGGCAGTTTGAGAATCATTCTGACCGGCAACAAGCTGTACATGGCATGGATGATCATGTTGTTGGCAGTGACCGGCGTCGGCCTATGGGCATACGTCAATCAGCTGCAAGATGGTCTGATTACGACCAGCATGCGCGACCAAGTGTCGTGGGGCTTCTACATCGGCAACTTCACTTTCTTAGTTGGTGTTGCCGCTGCTGCGGTCACGCTTGTGGTGCCGGCGTACTTGTACGACTGGAAACCGATTAAGGAGATCGTCGTTTACGGCGAACTGCTGGCGATTTCAGCGATCATCTGTTGCTGCTTGTTCGTCATGGTCGATATCGGCCATCCTGAGCGCTTTTGGCACCTGATCCCGGGGATCGGCATTCTGAATGTGCCGTCTTCGTTGCTGGGTTGGGATGTGATTGCGCTGAACGGCTACTTGGTGCTGAACTTCGTCATCGTCACCTACATCCTGTTTATGCGCTTCCGCAAGGTGAAGACCAACCCGCGCATCTACTGGCCTTTGGTGATTTTGTCGATCCCGGCGGCGATCGCGATTCACACCGTGACCGCGTTCTTGTACAACGGCTTGATCGCTCGTCCTTACTGGAACTCGGCGATTCTGGCACCGCGCTTCATCGTGTCGGCGTTCTGCTCAGGTCCTGCGATCATCTTGGTGTTGATGCAGATCCTGCAGAAGTTCACCAGCTTCCACATTCGCCGCGAAGCGATTTGGAAGATCGCCGAATTGATGGCCTACTTCATGGGCGTGAACTTGTTCATGCTGGGCGCCGAGGTGTTTAAGGAGTTCTACTCGGACACCGGTCACGAGATCCACATGGAATACATGTTCATGGGTGTGCATGGCCACGACGCCATCGTGCCTTATATGTGGACCGCAGTGACTTGCTCCTTCCTTGCCTTCGTGATTTTCCTGCGCCGCAAGCAGCGCGAACACCCGGTGTGGTTGAACATCGGTTGTGTGCTGATCTTCATCGGTGTTTACCTGGAGAAGAGCATGGGCATGGTGATTCCGGGCATGACTCCGGATCCGCTCGGCGAGATTTACGAGTACTCACCCTCCATGAATGAATACCTCGTATCGGCCGGCATCTTGGCCATCGGTGCGCTGCTATTCACCTGGATGGTGAAGATCGCAAACCCGATCATGTACGGCGAGTTCACCTTCGAGAACCACCCGAACGACAAGACCGATAAGGCGATCTAATCGCTTTCGAGTCCTAGGAATACTGCTCGAGGAAAACGGCTCCCTTACCGGAGCGTATTTTCTCGAGCGCATTCTTTTGGATCTGGCGCACGCGCTCCAAGCTGACGCCTAAGCGCTCGCCGACTTCGGCTAGAGTGCTCGGCGCTTGACCGGAAAGGCCAAAGCGCAGGCGCAGCACCGTTTGCTCGCGATCGGACAAGCGAGCCACTGCGTCGGCCAGGTGCACCGACAGACGCGCGCCTTCGGCGAAGTCCGGTTCCAACGAACCGTCTTTGGCTTCGACCATGTCCATCATCGGTGAGCCGTCTTCGTCGACGACACGATTCAGCGACAAGGTGTAGCGGTTGCCGGACAACGCAGTGCGCACCAAGTCGACGGGAACGCCGGAAGCTTTGGAGATGCGGGTGACGTCGTCGGTTTGAAGATCGCGGCCGTTGGAGGCATCGCGGATCTTCTTCATCGCCTTTTGGATGTACGCCGGCACGCGCACGGTGCGACTTTGGTTATAGATGGCTGTCAGGAAGGCCTGCAGCACCCAGTAACCGGCGTAAGTTTTGAAGCGCACGCCACGCTTAAAGTCGAAGCCTTGCACCGCTTTGAACAAGCTGAAGTTGGCTTCTTGAACCAGGTCTTCCATTGGCACGCCGGAGTGGCGATAGCGCTCGAGTAGACGGAAGACGATGAACAGATGGCGCTCCATCAATTCATTGCGCGCGGCGACAAACTCCTGAGTGCGGGCGCGCAGGCGAGCACGCAGGTCCGAATTCAAATCGATCGGTGCGCAGCCCAAGCAGAATCGTTCGCGACCAGCCGGGCAAGTGGTGCAGCTGAGATCGTCGACGCCTGGATAGCGATGGATCTCCTCTTCGGCAAAACCAGCTGCGGCGCGCGCCATTTTTAGGCGCATCCACAAGAACTCGACGCCCATGCAGAAATCGAATTCTTCTTTGCGCTCCATGCGCGGAATCGCCGCGACCTCGCGCCGGTACATCGACAGTAAATTGTTTTCCTGACTAGAGCGGACTGCCGAACGCTCGAATGAGAACTCAATATTTACATTCTCACCATCCAGTTCCAGCAACACCTTCTGGCTGCTGGAATCGAAATCATCCAGATCGAGTTTTTGAATGAGTTCCTGGAAGAGCATGGTTTGGACTCGGGCTATTAAGCACTAGATTAGTGCTTTTTGGAGATCTGTCAATCTCTACCCATAATTTCGCACGCTCAGCCCACTCTGTGACCTCTTTTCCGCCAGATTCCGGCGAATGGCTTAGCGCAATCCCTTTTGGATGCGTTCGATGAGCTTCCAAGCCTCGATTGGGCTGAGCTCCATCACGTCGGTGCCGAGCACCTCGTTCGCCAAGTCTTCCTCGCCTCTCTCCGCAAACAGTTGGAACAAAGAGGTTTGCACCATTCCGGCGGACTCGGCCCCGGATTCAGCAATTGGCTCCTCCACTAGCTGGCCCCTTTCGGTGGACTTTTCTTTCGTCACCGGTGCCACGTTCTTGGCACCTTCCAAAATCCGCTGACTAAGGTCCTCTTCATCGCGTTCCAGCCGATCCAAGACTTCGGCGGCGCGCTTCAGCACCAGCGCCGGCAATCCGGCCAGTCGGCCGACGTGAATGCCGTAGCTGCGATCGGTGCCGCCCTCGTCGATGCGGTGCAGGAACACGATTTCGTCGCCCCACTCGCGCACCGCCACATTCAAATTGCGCGCGCGCGGCAGGCTGGACGCCAAATCGGTGAGCTGGTGATAGTGCGTGGCGAACAAACAACGCGCGCTGATGTTGTTGTGCACGTGTTCGCAAACCGCCCATGCGATCGCCAAACCGTCGAAGGTGCTGGTGCCACGGCCAACCTCATCGAGCAACAGCAGCGAACGCTCACTGGCGTGGCGCAGAATGTTGGCGGTCTCGACCATCTCAACCATGAAGGTCGACGCACCGCGGCTGATGTCGTCGCCTCCGCCCAAGCGGGTGAAGACGCGGTCGACCAATCCAATCCGTGCCGAATCGGCCGGCACGAACGAACCCATTTGCGCAAGCAACACGATCAGCGCCGTCTGTCGCAAGTAGGTCGATTTACCGCTCATGTTGGGGCCGGTCAGAATGGCTAGCTGCTCGGCCTCGCCGCCTAAGCGGGTGTCGTTGGGAACAAAGGGTTCTTCCAACGCCGACGCCTCGACCACCGGGTGACGGCCGCCGCTGATGTCGAGCTCGGTGTGGTCGTCGGAAACATCGGGCCGTACGAACCGGGATTGAACCGCGACCTCGGCCAAGCCGGTGTACACATCCAATTCAGCCAACGCCTGAGCCGTTCCCAGCAGTGCATCCACTTCGCCTTGGGCGGCGTTGCGTAGCTCGGTGAATAACTCGTACTCAAGCGCCTTCAGCTTTTCTTCGGCGCCTAAAACCTTGGCTTCGTATTCCTTCAGCTCGGGCGTGATGTAACGCTCAGCGTTCTTCAACGTCTGCTTGCGGATGTAATCCTCCGGCACGTTCGCCGATTGCAAACGACTGACTTCGATGTAATAACCGAACACTCGGTTGAAGCCTAACTTCAACGTTGAGATGCCGGTGCGCTCCATCTCGCGCTGCTGCAGCTCGGCGAGGTATTGCTTGCCACCTTTGGCGAGTTCGCGCAGTTCATCGACGCGCTCGTGGAAGCCGTCGGCGATCAAACCGCCGTCCTTTAGACCCAACGGCGGATCTTCAGCAATGGTCGCGCGAATACGATCGGCTAGCTCGGTGCATGGGTTCAAACGCTGGCGCAGATTCGCCAATAGAGGGCCCTGACGACCGTTATCGCCTGTTTCCGCAGAATCACTCAAAGCACCAACCGTGCCCAACACATGCGGTTGATCCAAAGCTTGATGCAACTGTGGAACTCGATTGAGCGCCCCTGCCAACGACAGCAATTCACGCGCACCGGCTCGGCCGACGGCAACCTTGGCACTGATGCGTTCCAAGTCGCCCATGCCTTGCAGCGACCCACGCAGATCCTGTCGAACATCGGTGGCTTGCAGCAATGTTCCAACCGCGTCATGACGTCCGCGAATGGAGTCGCAATCGACCAAGGGTTCGAGCAACCATTGGCGCAACATGCGCGCACCCATCGGCGTGCGAGTGCGGTCGAGCACTTCCAAAAGCGTGCCTTCGCGACTGCCGTCTTGCTGCGATTGGGTGATCTCTAAAGTGCGTCGCGTCGCCCGGTCTAAAACCAAATGAGCCGTCGCGTTGTGCACGCGCAAATCGCGAATTTGATTCAGCGCATTCTTCTGCGTATCGCGCAAGAAATCGAGCAAGCCGCCGCCGGCTGCCAACAACTCGGCACGGTCATCCACCTCGAATGCTTCCAAGGTTTTGACCTGCAACTGCTCGCAAATTTCGCGACGTCCGCGCGGTGCATCAAAGGACCACGGCGGGCGCTTGGTGCAAGCAATCTCCTCTCGCTGCACCGCCTGGCGCAACTGCTCGACCAAATCAAACAGCGCATCCGATTCCGACAGATCCGGAAACAACACCTCGGCCGGTTGAATGCGCGACAGTTCTTCAGCGAAACGACCCACCGTGGTCGTCGAACAACGGAAAACCCCGGTCGACAAATCAGCCCACGCCAAACCCACGCAAAAATCCTGCGGTTGAGTATTCGACTTCGCCCGCCCCGTCGGCGGTTCGATGTGCACCGAAAGCACAAACAACGGCTGGCCGCCGTCGAGGTTTTCATCTTCGATCAACGTGCCCGGCGATACCACGCGAACAATGCCGCGATCGACGATGCCCTTGGTTTCACTCGGATCCTGCAGCTGCTCACAAATGGCGACGGTGTAACCCTTGCGCACCAAGCGGATCAGGTAGCCCTCCATCGATTTGACCGGCACGCCAGCCATCGGCAGGTCCTTCTCCTTCGAGCGCGAAGTCAGCGCGATCCCGAGCTCGTCGGCGGCCACTTGGGCGTCATCGCCGAACATCTCGTAAAAGTCTCCCATGCGGAAGAACAGCAGGGCGTCGGGCTGCTCTTTTTTTGCCGCCCAAAATTGCCGCATCATCGGCGTTTCTTTGGGGCGGTTTTTTGCGGGGGAACGGGGTACCAAGGCGTTTTTTGGGGATGCGGGCTCCGCATTCTATCCTTGCTGAGGGTCAACGTTTGCCTATCCTGCATCGACGGCCCGCGTATTACCCCCCGTTGCCTCACATGCGCCTACTCCTTGCCTCGGCACTGCTTGCGTTCACGTCGGCATGCTCGAGCAGTACCTTTCGCGACTATCCAGACACAGCGATGGGTGGGGTGCGCGCGTGGGAACAAGGCCGCTTCGACGCCGCCGCGCAGCAGTTCGGCCGCATTCACGAACTCGACGAAGACGACGCCTTCCTTTCTTATGCCGAAGCCGGCATGGTTTGGCACGTCGCCAGTCAGCCGGAGCGCGCAGTACAGGCATGGTTGTTGGCCGACTCCAAGCTAAGAAGCTTTGAAGATCGCCCGACGATCAGCGGCCGCACCATCACCGAAGGCATCGAATCGATGGTGCTCAACGACAAAGCTATCCCCTACGACGGCGAAGACTTTGAAGTTGCACTGCTGCATGGAATGATGGCTTGGGATTACTTGCGCATGGGCAATCTCGACGACGCGATGGTCGAGGTGCTGCGCGGTTACTTCATCGAGCAGACCGCCGAAGAGCGCTACGACACCCAATACGGAATGAACCGCTTTGCGCGTTTTGTTGCCGCATTAGTGCAAGAAGTCGACGCCAACTTCGACGAAGCCGAACTCGACCTCGCCATCCTGGCCGAAGACATTCCCAATCATCCGGCAGTGGAATATTCACTCGGTCGCGTGCAGCGATTGCAAAGCACGGAAGGCAAGGCTGAACGCGAATTGGCGCAATTGGTGGTGGTGCACGAGGTCTCGCGCATGCCGCGCAAGATCGCGGTGGAACACAGCTATCACACCGGTCGTAGCAGCGGCAAAATCTCGGTGCCCAAGTTCGGTTTTCCGCCGCCGGCGCGCATGGGAATCCATGTCAGTTTGGATCAGCAAGACGTCGGTCGCACGCAGATGTTGGAGAACGTGCTGCACGTTGCGCGCCGCAACTTGGACGACCGCATGGCATGGACTTTGGCCAAATCTGTCGGACGCGCCGCGGCAAAAACGATATTGATCGATAAGGCCGCCAAAGAGGTCAAAAAAGAACGCGGCGACGGCATGGGTTTTCTGGTTTCGGTGGTCGGCAGCCTGCTGCATTTTGCCACCGAACGCGCCGACCTGCGCTCGTGGATCACGCTGCCGCAAAGCATTGAAGTGCTGCGAGTTCCGGTTGAGGCGGGCGAGCATCACATCGGCCTGCAGATCCCCGGCGGCGAGTACGTCGACCTGGGAAATCACTCATTCCGGCCCGGCAAGCCCGTACTCATCACCGTGCGCACGTTGAAACAGCGTGTGTACACTCAAATCGGTCCACTTTCTGTGAACCAACACATTCAACCATGAATCGAATCCTAACCACCTTGCTCCTCGCCGCGATCGTGCCGTTGGCGTCCTGCAGCTCCGTTGAAGTTGAAAACGGACCCTTGAGCGGCAATGCACAAATCGTCGGCTCCGTGCCGGGTGTCGAAATGACCGATGCAACCATCCGTTTCGACGACTCGGACTTGGCGGTTTATCAAGTCATGCTGCTGAATGACAACAGCGACCCGACTTGGGTTGAATATCGAGCCAATTGGTTTGACGAAGGCGGCATTGAAGTTCCAAACGCTACTCGCCTTTGGAAAAAGATCCTGCTGCAAGGCGGCGCGCGCCAAGCCGTGCGTTCGATCGCTCCTACGATGAAAGCCGTCGAGTGCTTCATCCAAATTCGTGAACCGCAATCCAGCGCCAAGTAAGCAAAGGAGATCACGATGAAAACTCACCTTATGTTTTTGCTGATCGCGCTCGGCCTTGGTTCGTGCGCCACAACCTCGGCCAGCGGCACCATGGTTGTCGATGGCGAAGAAGTTGAATTCAGCGCCGACGTCACCTCTGAAGTCGACGACATCGAAGTCGACCACACCTTAGTTCGCCAACTCGACGGCCGCGTCACTGCGCAGTTCGAATTGGAGAACGACGATAGCTCGCCGAAGCGCTTGCACATTACCTGGGATTGGCTGGATTCCGATGGCATCATGTTGCGCAAAGCAACCGGCGAAGTCGCCGAACGTTTTGTGGTTCTGGCTCCAGACGAACTCAAAACTTTCACCATTCAGTCCCCCACCGAGCACGCCATTCAAATCAAAATCCGCGTGCGCTCCACCCGTAGCACTCTGTAATCACTTCCCAACATGTCACGCATTACCGCTCTTGCACTCGGACTGCTTACCTTCGCGGTCACGTCCTGCTCCCATAACGTGGAAGTGATCGACCCGGAAAGCGGCGAGACCATCAACATTGAATATGGCTTCGGCGATTTGCTGACCATCTCCAACACCATGGCTGAGTCCTTCCTCAGCTCCGATCGTTGGGGTGGCGACAAGCCGCGCGTCGTTTTCGGTGGCGTCCGCAACCGCACTCAGCAGCACCTCGACACCGAAAACATTACCGACACCATCCGCGCCGCGCTGGTGCAGTCGGGCAAATTCACGGTGCTGGTAGGCGACGTCGGGCTGTCGGAAATCGATAAGGAAATCGGTTATCAGCAGTCGGGTGCCGTCGATATGGCCACCGCCGCCGAGCTCGGCAAACAGATGGGCGCCGAATATGTGCTCTACGGCGCCTTCCGCGAAATTCGCAAGGCTAGAGACGACACCACCGCCGCCTGGTACAAGTTCACGCTGAATGCGGTCAATACTCAGACCCGTGAGCTGATCTGGACTCAGGAAGAATCCATCGCCAAGAAGGAAGAAAAGTCCTTCATGGGCTGGTAAAGCGGCTGTTTGTAACCGAATATTCAAAGCGGCGCGGCGGATTATTTTCCGCCGCGCCGCCTCAGTTTGGGCCGATTCTTATACAATTCAGAGCCAAAAAGGACCCCTCCCTACTCAAGGAATTCCACCAGATGCAAGACCTGCAAAACATCGTTTTCACCGACGCCCACAAGGACGCCCGGGCCAAGGCTCACAAAGTTGCAATGGACTACCTGCTGCCGCAGGCCGCCAAGCACGACGCCGCTCACTCGTACAACGAAGATGCGATGGCCGCAGCCGCCGAAATGGGCTTGCTCGGTTTGTGGATCCCTGAGGAGTACGGTGGCTCCGGCACCGGCATTCTGTCGCTGGCTTTGGTCGTCGAAGAGTTCTCGAAAGCCGACCCGGCGTTTGGTGTGGCCTTCGCCGTGAACGCGCTGGGTTCGATCCCGCTAATCATGGGCGGCACCGAAGAGCAGAAGCAAAAGTATCTGCCGCGCGTTGCCAAAGGTGAGATGTCTTGCGCTTTTGCATTGTCTGAAAAGTTCGCGGGTTCCGATGCCGGCGGCTTGGCCGTGACCGGTGAAAAGGTCGACGGCGGTTGGCGCATCAGTGGCGAGAAGAAGTGGACCACCAACGGTTCGCGCGCCGATCTCATCACTTGCTTTGCGGTAACCGATCCCGAGTCGCGCTCGCGTCGCATCTCGGCCTTCATCGTTGAGAAGGAAGACGAGGGGTTCAGCATCAAGAAGGATGAAAACAAGATGGGCATCCGCATGGTGCCGGTATCCGAGACCGTTTATGACAACGTCTTTGTCAGCGATGATCGCTTGCTAGGCGGACGTCCGGGTTTGGGCTTCAAGCACTCGATGATGACCTTGGACTGGGCGCGCCCTGGTGTTGCTGCTCAAGGCGTCGGCACAGCTGCCGGTGCATTGGAACTGGCGACTACCTACGCCACTCGTCGCAAGCAGTTCGGTCAGCCGATCGCTTCTTTCCAAATGCTGCAAGCTAAGTTGGCCGACATGGCGATGAAGACCGAAGCTGCTCGTCAGCTAACCTTCCTCAGCGCTGCTCAAGCCGACGCCGGTCTTAGCGTTAACAAGACTGCAGCTATGGCCAAGTGCTTCGCCACCGATACCGCGATGGAAGTCGCAACCGAAGCAGTGCAAATCTTCGGCGGTTACGGCTTCATGGAAGATTACCCGATCGCTAAGTTCATGCGCGACGCCAAGATCCTGCAGATCTACGAAGGCACCAATCAGGTTCAGCGCTTGGTCATCGCCCGCAACTTGGTCAAAGAAGCCCAACGACACTCGTACCTATCGGATTACATCCCGGTCGAAGAGCAAGCTACTTTCGCACCGGAAGAGTTGATCTCGGTCAACATGTAATCTGCTGACCACGCGTGCCCTGCGAGAGCACCTCGTTAGGGCACGCTTGGATGCAATCGCCGCAGCGCGTGCATTCTGGATCCAGAATGGCGCGCTGTTTTTGCATGGTGTAATTCTCCATCACGGCGATGCCCATGCTGCAATTACGCGTGCATTTGCCGCATGGAAGTTGGCCGGCGGTTTCCGGATTGATTTGGATTTTCCAACGACCGAAGCGACCGACGATGGCGTAAAACGCGCCGAGCGGACACAGGGCGCGGCACCACAACCGGCGTGAGAACCATTCGCTTGCCATCAAGATCAGCAGAGGGATGGAGTGAACCAGCGCAGCACCCCAACCGAGGTCGGCGGAAAATACCGCTAACCAGACCACCCAGTTAATCGGTGAAACCGATTGGAAGATCGGCAGACCGGAAGTGAAGGTCAGCAGCAGGCAAAACAGCAGTACGTAATACTTCAGCGACTTCGGTGCCGCCCAATTCGGGAAAGGTCGTTTGCTGTGCTTGCGCCGCCACGATTGAAAGCGTTTGCGGAGGCCGTCGGAAAGATCGAGTAGAAGTCCTAGAGGGCAGATCCATCCGCAGAATGCGCGTCCGAGGAGGAGGGCGGACAGAACGACGAGCAGACCTGCCCCGATTAAGACTTCTGGTTTTGCGGTACCGCTGGCAATGATGTTCTCCAGCGCCGCCAAAGGATCAACGATTAACAGGGTATCGATCCAACGCACCGACGTCGCGCTTCCGCGTACCCATGGTTCGGGTAAGTAACGCCCCGCTATCAGCAGTCCAAGAAAAACGGCGGCGGTCAGTCGTCGGGCTAGAGTGAAGCGCACGGTCGGAGGATGGGGCTGGAGTGGGCGCCGTTGCGATTATGTTTTTTCGCGTGCGTCTTCGGGCACCATGATGATGGAAGTGGGCTCGGTCAAGCAAGCCCAGTCGCACAAGCCGCATCCAATGCAGGAATCTTCATTGATGTATGCACGCCCCATTCGATCCAGCACGATGGCGTCGTCGGGGAACGGACAGGCGTGCCAACATGCGCGGCAAATTTCGTCCTTCCAAGCCATGCACAAGTCGGTATCAATGCGCGCCACCCCCATTTTGATGTTGTAGATCTGGTCCACAATCCCGCCGGGCTCTTCACCTTCGGCGTGGGGTAGCGTGAGGGCATCAGTGGGACAGACATCGATGCACAACAACTGGTCGTGTCCCTCGCACAGCTTGCACGGCATAGTGCGGGCGACCAAGTACGGCGTGCCCGACGACAAACCCGTCATCGGACCGGCCGAGATCAGCGTGTCGAAGGGGCATGCCTCAATGCACTGCCCACAGCGAATGCACGCTGCCAGAAAATCAACAGCAGGCCCTGCTCCTGGGGGACGGAGCAGGGCCTTAACTGGATCAGTACTCGATGTGCGTGAAGCACTCTTGATGGCTGGCCCTCCCAGCGCCGCGCCGGCCGCGCAAGCAGCCAAACCGATTGTCCTTCGCAGCCACGCACGACGCGGGAGGTGTGTCATCTCTACGCCTCAGCTAGAGGTAGACGGAAGTCTATTCCTCAGTGCTTGTGTGACATGTGCGGCATTTACCCTCCATGAGGATATCTGCCATGCCTTCGTGTACCACCTTCGGGGCGTTGTTCTTGCCCGTTCTATGGCAGCTCAAGCAGTTTTCGCTTTGCCAGCTATCCACCGGGCCGTCACCGTGATAGGCATCAACGGGAATGCTAGGCGGGAAAGCGTTCTTAGCGAAGTCTACGCTTGATTCAGAAGTACTTGCTACAGCGGCCGGGCCCCGGTCGAGACCATCGGTGCTGTGCGTAGCCGTGCTGCATGCGACCATTACCAGCAACAATGCAGGGATGCATGCAAAAAGGAGTCGTTGAATGCGCATGTTTATGCCTTTGCTAGTTTGACCGCGCAGATTTTGAACTCGGGCTGTTTGGAACCCGGATCGAAAGCATTGATGGTGACCCGGTTAATCAGAGCCGGATCTTCCTCCCAGTGCATCGGTACGAAGACCATGCCTGGCTGGCAAGCGCGGATGACGCGAGCCTTCATCTTGGCTTCGCCGCGGCGCGAAGTGATGCGGATCTGGTCGCCGGAGCGCACGCCCATCTTGCGCGCGTCCGCCGGGTTGATCTCGATGTAGCACTCCTTGTATGCACGGCGCAGTTCAGGTGCCTGCATTGTCATGGTGCCGGTGTGCCAGTGTTCCAGCACTCGACCGGTGGTCATGACGAACGGATATTCGCTATCCGGCGGTTCGGCCGGACCCTTGACCGGGCGCAGCCAGACCGTCGCACGCTGATCCGGTGCGGAGTAGAACTTGGTTTCGCCTTCCTTGAGGGTGTTATCGCCGTCGAGCAGCGGGTCGTCGCCCTTAACGAAGCGGCGAGCGGTACCACCGTGAGTGGAAGTCGGGCACGGCCAACGCAGACCGCGTTCCTTGTACAGACGGCCACGGGTGATGCCCATGAAGTCGTAAGGAGTACCCATCGAAGCCAAGCGGCACTCGTCCCATACGTCGTCGGTAGTCTTGAACTTGCCGCCGATGTAACCCTTCGGCACTACGCCGCGAGCTTCCAAGCCGGCCGCGAAGTCGAGCAAGATGTCGAAGTCGGAGCGAGCTTGACCCGGTGCGTCGGTGACCTTCGGGTGGATCTGGTAACGGCGCTCGGACATACCGAAGACACCGGTCTTCTCGGCCCACATGGCTGCCGGCAGGATGACGTCGGCGAGCTCGGTGGTGCGAGTGTGGAAGATGTCGAGTACGGCGACGAACGGCTTGTTCGGACGGGGCTTGCCCATCGCGTCGCGGTACTTGTTGGCGTTCGGTAGCGTGTGCCCTGGGTTGGTCGTGGTGATGATCATCGCCTGGACCTTGTCCTCGGCCAGCGCATCGAACATCGCGATGGTGTGCAGACCAGGTTTCGGTGCGATGGTGCCGGGCTTACTGCCCCACAACTTTTCGATGGCGGCGCGATGTTCCGGCTTGGCGACCACGCGACCGTAAGGCAGCAGGTGCGACAGGGAACCGGTGTCACGTACGCCACCGCATGCGTTGGGCTGACCAGTCAGCGAGAACGGCGTGGCGCCGGGCTTGCCGATTTGGCCGGTGATTAGGTGCAGGTTATGCACCAAGTTGTTCGCCCAAACACCCGTGGTGCGCTGGTTCAGACCCATGGTCCAGAAGGACGTGGTCTTACCCGAAGCGAACAAACGAGCGGCAGTCTGAATGTCGCGCGCCGGTACGCCGGTAATCTTCTCGGCGGCTTCCGGGCTGAACTGATCGAGGAACTTGACGTAGCCGTCCCAACCAACCTTGGCCGGCTTGCCATCCTTAACGATCTTGAACTGCAGGTTCTTATCGATGAACGGCTTGTCGATCAAACCTTCCTTAACGATGACGTGCGCCATCGCGTGGAAGACGGCCAGGTCGTAGCCCGGCTTCGGCTGCATGTAGATGTCAGCGTGACGTCCGACCGGCGACAGGCGCGGGTCGATGGCGATCACTTTGACGCCCGATGCGGACTTCTGGCGAGCCAAGATGCGGTCGAAAATCACCGGGTGGCACTCGGCGGTGTTCGAACCGATCAAGAAGAAGACGTCGGCATCATCGATGTCGTCGTAGCAGCCCATCGGCTCGTCTTTGCCATAGGTGCTGATGTAGCCACCCACCGCAGAAGCCATGCACAGGCGCGGGTTACCTTCGACGTTGTTGCTACCGATGCCGCCTTTGAACAAGCGGTTGGCCAGATAGCTTTCTTCGGTCATGCACTGGCCGGAGCCGTAGTAAGCGACCGACTGCGGACCGTGAGTCTTGATGGCTGCTGCGAACTTATCGCAGATCAGGTCCATTGCCTCTTCCCAAGTCGACTCGACCATCTTGCCCTCTTTGCGGATGAGAGGCGTAGTCAAGCGGTTCGGAGAGTGCACGACCTTGGGCAGGAACAGCGACTTTGCGCAGACCAAGCCCTTGGTGGTCGGGTGCTGCTTGTCACCGCGAAGAGCGACCAGCTTTCCGCCGTCCACCCCCAGCATGACACCACAACCGGTGCCGCAGTAGCGACAGACCGATTTCACCCATTTCATATCATCTGGTCCTGCTGTAGTTTCAGCAGGTAGCGCTGCAAGGGACTTGCTCCCACCGGCCGCGGCAATCACAGCGGTCATGGCAGTAGTCTCCAAGAACTTGCGCCTATCCACAGACGGAAGCTGTTTGGCTGACATTTTGTTTTCTCCCAAGGAAGTCGTTCTCGCGGCTATACCGCGAATTCCTCGCCGAAGTGCGTGTAGACCGGCCAGGCGGCGAGAATCCCGTTGGCCTCTTCGATTTCATGGCGGAGCCGGTGGTGAGCCTGATCCGTGCTCTCGGCGCGCAGCAAAATTCCGAGCTTGCCGTCTTGTCCGACCTCGAAGGTCGAAATTCCGGGCATCAGCTCCAATTCCTTTCGCAGTTCGGGGTTGGACTCTTCGTCCACCCGCGCGAGTATGCCGACCAGCGTATTGCTCATGATGAATCCAACCAGACGTTGTCCGATTCTTCCCGGACTTCGTCTGGTTATCGGGCAATAACCCCGGATCCAAACCCCAACAAGGGGCCAATCACTATTCCCCGGCTGGGTTTACAAAGGCTGCAACGATGGCTTATTGGGGGATCGAAATGGTCGATTCCCAGTTGCCATTGACCAGCTCGCCCGGGTCGCCGCCGAAGAACAGAACGCCATTTGCGTACAGGCTGTTACTCCACGTGAACGGCAGATCAAATGCCGAGGAAACGTTGGCGATTTCAACTTGGAAAAGGGTGCCAAAATCACCGAAGCCGAGCATCTCGCCGCTCGCGTAGTGCCAATCCCCGGCCGCACCGACCAGGGTCCAATCGCCGACGGGCCCAGAAAGAGTCGTAACGCTGATATCGCTTTGACTGATCGGAGTCCCGCTAGTGTCGAAGTGGAAGCGCATGCGATCAATGCTGCGCGGAATGTGCTGGGCGCTGATGGTAAATGTCGCAGTTCCGTTGCTGGTCGTCGCCGGACCCATAGTCAACACACCTTGGCGGCCATCACCGCTGATCGACGCACCATCGACGGTCATTTCAATCGGATCCAGCGCTAAGTTGCCGTCTTGATTCAACCACATAGTCAAAGCAAACGACGTCGACCGTGGCGTGACATATGCGGCTTTGTATTGGCCGGTGAGTTCTTCGTCGATGCTGGCGAAATGGGTGTGGAGATCGTCGATTTCTTCCGCGTGGTAGTAGCGCCCACCGGTTTGCTCCGACACATTGATCAAATCGATTTCGTCGCCGCCGCGCACGTCTTCAACGCCGACATTAAAAATGGCGACGTCGCGAGCAATGGCCAAATCGATGACCGATTGAGGCGTTTGCGTGCTCGAAGTATCGAACCCGTCCGACAAGAACGCCAAGGTCTTGACGCGCCCCAAATCAACGGTGCTCGGGAACAGCCCGATGCCGTGGTAAACCGCGTCCCAAGCCACGGAAAAACCGTGGTACGGCTCGAAGTTGTTTACCGCATCCCATGCAGCTTGCTTATCGGTGGTGAAATCAACCAGCGTTGAGTAGTTGGCTCCGGACAAGTTGTCATGAAACTCCACCACCGCAACGCGATGGTTTTCGGCCCGACCAAAAATCAGCTGCTTCGCGGCCTGTTTCATCACGCTCAACCCACTTCCACCACCGGCGGCATCCATCGATGCGGTGAAATCCAGCACGATGACCAGGTCCAAATCCAAGTCTTCGGTCGAGCGAATGTGGACCGGGCTTTCCACGGTGTCGATCGGCGAATTGTCCTCCAGCACCGTCATCGACAACTCGCGCTCAATGCCGAAGCGATCCAGCACCAGCGGGCGATCGGCGACGTCGCGCAACGAAAAAAGGACTTCGACATGGTTCGGCGAGCGATGGCTGGCGCGCACATGGTCGACGGTGACGTTGGCCGATTGCGTCATGCGCGCGGCGTAGAACTCATCGACCTCGGTCAAACCGCCGAGATAGTTGCCGACGGTAATCTCGCGCTCCTCGTGCATAATCGCCGCCAAGCGCACCGTTTCGTAATGCAGCGTGCCGTCGATGTAATACGAAATGCTGTCGCGCAGTGGATCGAACTCGATGCGGAAGTTGTGCCAAGTCTGCGGTAGCACGATGACTTCGGTGCCAGTTACCACGGCGGCCAAATCTTCGTTCATCACGTATGGGCGGGCCTTCCAGCGATCGCTGGCTTCGTCGTATGTAATCCGCCAACGCGCCGAAAACTCCTTTTTGAATTCGCCCTCGGCGTAACCCAACGACACATCGGTATAAACGCCGTTCTCCTCGGCGCTCAACCGCAGCCGCGCATCGGCTATGTGGTAGTAGCCTTTTTTGCGCAACTTGATCATCGAGCGCGCCAGACCCCAATCTTCATCTTCCGACGTTAGCTGCAGCACACCGTCGACGACCTTCGGCGTACGCCCGCCCTGCACGGCGAAGTTCTCCCACGCCCGACCTTGCAAGGTCGAAAAGTCATCGCTAAAGGTTTCCTCGAAAACAAAACGCCCGCTGTTTTCCTGATCCGGCAGCGATTTGCACGAGCCGAATACAGCGGCGAGGATCAAGGTCGGGAGGAGTGCGCGCATGCTCTAGTGCAGGATAACGCTTGCTGCATTCCACGCGGAATTCCTAGTGATTTCACGCCCACCAGCCCGCCATGGGCGCTGCTAAAGTAGCCGCCGATGGCACTGTTCCAACGACCAGCACGCACCCCCGAAGAAGTCGAACAAGGCAAGCCGCTTGATATCGAGCCGGCATCCGTGGCCGAGATGGACGAAGCCGAGTGGTACCAAAAGGCGTACCGCGGCGATTCCGTCCCCCAGCTAACGATCCGCGCGATCGTCATGGGTTCAATCCTCGGCTTCTTACTGGCTTTTACTAACCTTTATATTGGTCTCAAAACCGGCTGGCACCTTGGCGTAGCCATCACCGCCTGCTTGCTGAGTTATCTAATTGGCCAAGGCTTCCTGAGAGTCGGCATATTTAGGACGCCGATGTCCATCCTCGAAAACAACTGCATGCAGTCCACTGCGTCGGCGGCAGGTTATTCAACCGGTGGCACCTTCGTATCGGCCATTGCTGCGTTGCTAATGATTTCGGCAACGCCGGAGAATCCCGGCGGGGAACACTTGCCAATCTGGGTGCTGGTCACCTGGACCTTTTTCTTGGCGATCCTGGGTGTAACCCTCGCGATCCCAATGAAGCGGAACATGATCAACCAAGAGAAGTTGAAGTTCCCGTCAGGTTTGGCCGCCGCAACCACGCTGCAATCGCTCTACGCCGACGCCGCAGACGCGGCCCGCAAAGGCTATGCCCTGCTGTTCTCAGCTATCTTTGGTGCCATCTGGCCACTCATCGGCGAACTGAAGCTTATTCCTCGAACGAAGGTCAACGAAGAAACCGGCGAAGAGATCACCGAGCTACAACCAATCATTGCCGATGAATTCCCGAAATTCTTTGATTGGGTTCCCGCCGTCGGCGCCGACCGTGAAACCGGCACTCCCTTCCTTGCCAGTGATTGGAGGGTGAAATGGGACTGGAACCCCGTGATGATCGCAGCCGGCATGCTTGTCGGCATGCGTGTCGCTGCATGGATGCTGATTGCCGCGATCTCGCTGGCTTGGGTCATCGGCCCAATGGGTTACGACGCCTCCTGGGTAAACACCCAAGGTGAAACGGTATTCGCCACCACAAAGCCGTCTACCGCATGGAAGGAGATCGGTTTATGGTTGGGCGCACCGATTATGGTGTCGTCGGGTTTGTTGTCCTTCCTCTTCCAATGGAAGACGATTGCACGGGCATTCAAAGGCTTCGGCAAAGGCGGCTCACAGGACGACATGACTGCCAAGGTGGAAGTGCCGAGTAATTGGTTCATCATTGGTACGTTAGTTTCCGGTGCCGGCGTGATTTGGATCGCCGCCGATCAGTTTGGAGTTCCTTGGTACTACGGCATTCTGGCCGTGGTCCTGACTTTTGTGCTGGCCCTGGTTGCATGCCGCGCGACGGGTGAATCAGACATTACGCCGACTGGTGCGATGGGCAAGATCATGCAGATCACTTACGGCGTATTGATTCCGCAGTCGCCTACCACCAACTTGATGACCGCAGGCATTACCGCCGGCGCGGCCAGCTCTAGCGCCGATCTTCTGAACGACCTTAAGTCCGGTTACTTGCTCGGCGCAAACCCGAGACGCCAGTTCATCGCACAGTTCCTCGGTATCTTCGCCGGCACTGTTGCGACCGTGGTCGGCTTCAAAATGCTGATTCCAGATGCCACCGCGATGTTGGGCGAAGATCCGAAGTTCCCCGCTCCTGCCGCTGTGGCGTGGAAGGCGGTTGCAGACTTGTTCCAACACGGCATCGAAAACATGCACCCGATGCACGTTGCCGCCATTCAAATTGGCTTGGCGATAGGAGCGGCAGTCGTGATCTTCGAGAAAATTGTTCCCAAGCAATACAAAAAGTGGACGCCCTCGGCCACCGGCCTAGGCCTTGGCTTCATTCTTTCCTTCTACTACCCTATGTCGATGTTCGTCGGCGCGGTTATCGCCTGGGCTTGGCAAAAGAACTGGAAGAAATCCGCGGATAATTACCTTGTTTCGGTTTCAGCTGGTGTAATTGCCGGTGTCTCGATCATCGGGGTCATTGTGCAGGTGTTGAACAACTTCGTCATCGACAAGCTCTAAGTCACCGCAATCCTCAGTGAAGCACGGGACGACCTCCGGAATTCAATCCCGGATCGCTCCCGTGACCTGGGGGATTCCTGCCATCGTTTTCTTGTGGTCGGGTGCGCTCAAACTCATCGCACCCGACGGCACCGGACCGCAAATGATTGCAGAGTGGGAAGTCCCGCTTTCTTATGCAACCATGCTCCGCTTATTAGGAGCCATTGAGTTAGGGCTAGCGCTGTTACTCCTACGCCCGTCAACTCGCATAATCGGTCGGGCACTGACCTCGGCTTTGTTGATCGGCTTCACGCTCTTGGTTGCAACCAACGCTGCCGACTCTGCCTTCGTGCAAGATTGCGGATGCTTGGGGCCGTTGGACGCGGTCGGTGGCTCCAGCCATGAGGCTAGGTTGAATTGGATGATCGGCCGCAATTGCGTGTTGCTGGCGTTCGCGATGGCCCACCTCATCCCCGGACGCCGTTGGTTTTGGGTGGCGTTGTTCACTTGGGTGGTTGCGCAGTGGCAAAGCGAGGCGGCGATGCGTGAATTCCAACGCGACTTGTTGTTCGCAGCGGACCGCGGCAATCAACACGCACGGAGCTTGGGTTGGCAGCTTCCCGATCTCAAGCTGCAAGTTGCCGACGTCGCGCCGTCCGCTGAAGATGCCAGTTTGCCTTCATCAAAGATCTCTTCGCCAACCGAACTCCAAGCTGGCGATCACCTGATCTTCTTCTCGCCCACTTGTGAGCATTGTTTGACCATGCGCAACGCGTGGATCCGCCACGCCGCCCAACTGCGCGAACAAAATGCACGCTTGGTCTTGCTTGTCGTCAGCGACGCCGATCAGCTCAACGACTTCCGCGCCGATCTCGACTTCGACGGCATTCCCATTTTCATCATCCGCGATCGACTGAATTACGCCAGCTGCGGAATCATCAAACTGCCGTCGATGCTCATCCTCGGCGACGATCGCCAAGTGATCTTCAACAACACGTTGAATTGGCGGCCGCCCGCGATGACCGCGCTGCCCAATCAACACTATCTACTACGCGGTGGACCCAATCCCGCCTATGCACTGGAAGTGGAAATCGTCACCGACAAGCACGGAGTGATCCAATCCCTGACCCCCACCCACGCCGGCGATTACGCGCGGCAAGTGTGGCCGAATCAACCCGGTCTGCAAGTCCTGGTCGGCAAAACGCTGCCGCAAGCCTTCGAAATTGCCCGCCAAATGTCGGGGCAGCCGGTGATGGAAGCCCCGATTTGGGCTGCGCTGACCGACGCGATGGCCGATCACCGCTAAACCCACCTCCGATCCTGTCCTAGAATGCCTCTATGGCCTCCAACCAAAACCGGCTGATCCCCTCGCTTTGCTACGTCGACGCGCCCGCCGCCATCAAGTGGCTGGAGCAGGCGTTTGGCTTCACTCCCAAGCTGGTGGTTCCGGGTGAAAACGGAGCGGTGATGCACTCGCAGCTAATCGGCCCGGACGGCGAATCGATGATCATGCTGTTCAGCATTCGCGAAGAAAGCTTCTACAAAGAAATGCGCCCGCCACAGGTGCTCGGCGGCTCCAACCAGCAGATTTACCTCGTTGTGGATGACGTCGACGCCCATTACGCTCGCGCCGACGCCGCCGGAGCCACCACTTTGATGCCGCCGACGGCGATGGATTATGGCGGCAGTTGCTACGCCGTCGCCGACCCGGAAGGGCACGTGTGGAATTTCGGCGATTACGATCCGTGGGCGGATAACGAAGGCGAGTGAGCGAGGTTCAGCAATCCCAACGCGGCTTCGTCGGTCGTGAGGATCAGCGCGCGCAGTTGATCCAACTTGCCCAAGGCGTCGGCGGCAGCGGTTCGGCCGACGTCGGCTTGATCACCGGGATCCCCGGCGTGGGCAAGTCGGCGTTGCTGCGCCAATTTATCGCCGATTGTGAAGCGGCAAGCATTCCGGCCTTGTTGTTTGACTGCCGAGTCATCGAACCGACTGAAGCCAGTTTTGGTCAAGCGCTGACCTCCGCTCTTGAGCAGGCGGGGTTTAGCGCCGCGCCGGAGCAAATTGGGAGCAACGATCGGGTCGTAATCTGCTTGGATCACTACGACCATTTCACTCTGCTCGATCCATACCTGCGCCAACGCTGGCTGCCGTCTATGCCCAACGTCTGTTTGGTCATCGCCGCCCGCAGCGCGCCGACTTTGCCGTGGCTGCAATCCGGCGCAAGGGTGCGTTCGTTGCCGCTGGATGTTTGGGATCGGGCGACCGCACTCGAATTCCTCAATCGCGCCGGCATTCAAGGCGATACCGCCGACGAGGTTTGGCGCATCACGCGCGGACATCCTCTGGCACTGGAATTGGCGGTCAACAGCCGCGGCATGGCCGACAGTCAGTGGGCCAATCAATCGCTGGCCGAAGTCATCGCCGATTTGGCGCGTTACTTCCTCGAAAACGTCGACCACGACCGCACTCGCCAAGCGCTGCATGCGGCCGCCACGGTACGCCGCGTGACTCAACCACTGCTGACCGCGATGCTCAAGCTCGATCAAAAAGCCGAGCTTGGATCCAACGCCGGAATCGAACCCAATGCCAACGCCGGCAGCGAAATCATGGAGCGGTTGGCGTCGCTGCCGCTGGTTGAGATTCGCGATGACGGCATCAGTTTGCACCCCACCGTGCACGAAGCATTGGCCGGATGGTTGCGCACCAGCGACCCGATTCGTTTCATTCGCTACCGCCGCCGCGCCTGGCGAGCATTGGAAGCCGATCGCACCCGCATCAGTCCTCAAGACCTGTGGCGATACACCGCCGACGTGATCTACCTGATCGACGACCCGATCATTCGCGAGGCGTTTTTCCCGTCGGCCGGCAAGGAATACGTGGTCGAGCCATATCAAAGCAAAGACCGCGACCAGTTGCTTCACATGGTGCAAACCCATGATGGCGACGACGAGCGCCAGCGCATGGAAGAATGGCTGGAGCGGGTGCCGTCGGCGTTTTGGGTGGCGCGTGATAGCGGCGATCGTGTGCGCGGCTTTTATTGCATGGTCGATCCGGCGACCGCGCCGCGTGATTTGCTGGAGCAAGATCCGGTCACTGGTCCGTGGTTGGCCAGCCCCGAACCGAAGCAGGAACTGTTTTTACGCCGCTGGTTGGCCGATGAAGCCGGCGATGCACCCTCGCCGGTGCAAGCTGCGTGTTGGTTGGACATCAAACGCGCTTACTTAGAAGGCCGACCGACGCTGCGCCGGGTTTATCTCGCCGTTTCCGAACTCGCGCCCTACGCCACCGCCGCGCAAAAACTCGGCTTCGTGCCGCTTGCCCCACCCGATGACTGCCCCTTCCAAACCGCGTTGCTCGACTTCGGCCCCGGCTCGGTCGACGGCTGGTTGGGCGGATTGGGCCGCACCAGTTTGGGCCTGCAAGACGACGTCGCTCTCGACACCGAGGCATTCACCCTGACTTTGGCCGGTCAAGTCATCTCGTTGACGCCGCGCGAGTTGGATGTGGTGCAACTGCTGGTGTCGGCCAACGGCAATGTGGTTTCGCGCGACCGCATGATGAATCAAGCCTGGGACGGCGGCTTAGCTGTGGGCAGCAACGTCATCGATGTGCTTATCCGCGGTCTACGCAAGAAGTTAGGCAGCCATGCCGAAGCCATCGAAACGGTGCGCGGCGTCGGCTATCGGTGGAAACCTTGACCGCCGCGACGAAAATGAGCGGATTCGTCGGCCGTTTCTCATTTTCAACTCATGTTGGCGACTGCAGCCCCGCTTATTCTTCAGTCACCTCAAACCCAAGACCCCAAAAACCATGACCACCACTCTTTTTGAACGCCTCGGCGGTGCGGAAGGCATCTCCTCGATCTCGAACGCCATTGTGGAAGCTCACAAAGTCAACCCGATCATCGGCGTGCGCTTTCTTGATTCCGATAACGAAGGACTCAAAGTGCTGGTGCGCGACTTTTTCATGATGGGTTCCGGCGGCCCCAACCAATACAAAGGCCGCGACATGACCAGTGCACATCGCGGCATGAACCTGACCGAACGCGAGCTAGTTGCCGCTATTGATGACGTACTCAAAGTGCTCGACGAGCACGACATCGACGCGGTATCGCGCAACGAGGTGCTTGCGATCCTCTACTCCTTCAAGGAAGAGGTCTGTTACCAGTAAGCGCCCCATGCACAACTGCCGCGGCTATTCCTCGTCGAGGAAGCGTCGCGGCAGCGGTGTGTTCGGGCGCACAAACTGGGTGTTGATCGACGTCACCCACCAGCGACCATCGATGCGCACCATTTGCATGCTGTCGACGCCGCGCGCCAACGGGAAGCGGCTGTCGGCGTCAAAACGCACCTCGAAAACCACGTAAGAGTGGGCAATATCGCCGAATTGATCGGTGCGGCGGTTGGCGATGCGCTCATCAAAGCCGAATTCTTTGACCTCTTTGGTTTCGGCGATGAACTTGCGCCAGTCGGCGAAAAAGTCCTCCAAGTGAGCGATCTTGCGCTTCTCGCCGCGGCCCGGAGGCATGACGAAGGTGCAACCCGGCAGGAAGATGGTTTTCATGCGTTCGTAGTCGCATTCCTCGCCTGGGCCAAAAGATACGCACTCGTACAGCGCGTCGATCAAGCCGTCCGGAGTTTTGTGTTGTTGCGGAATTTTCGCCGCAACCTGCGGTTCCTGGGCGGCGTCGGCCAGCACCGGTGCCTCTTGTGTGGGAGCCGGCTCCTGGGTAAACCCTGGCAGAATAAAAGGTAGGGACAGCAGAGCAAGGCCGCCTAAAAAGCGAGGGAGGGAGGGATTCATGTCAAACCTACGATAAGAAGAGCTAGATGTATTCCAAAAACTGTGTTTATAATCACATCGTCCTTTTCTATTTGTTATGACCACCTCATTGACCCCACTCGATAGCACCCACGTCTCCTTACTTGTTCGACTGGCCAAAAACCCCGACCAGAACGACTGGGATGAGTTCTATGACCGCTACGGCGAGCTGATTCGCGGATATTGCCATGCCGCAAATCGCTACCGCCTGGAAGTAGACGAGCTCATCCAAGAAGTCTTTCACGCGCTGCTCAAATCGCTTCCCAAGTTTCAATACGACAAAGCTAAAGGAAAGTTCCGCGGATACCTTTTTCACGTTACCCACAACAAGGCCATGGAACTTTCGCGAAAGCGCAGTCGCAACCCAATATCCTTAGACGCAGCTCTGTCGGCCGAGGTTGAGGACGAAGACGAACTGGAAGCAATCTGGGACACTCAATGGAAGGAGCATTTGCTCCGCCAAGCCCACGCGCAGCTCGAACGCGAGTTTCCGAAGCCGCGCATTGAGCTGTTTAAGCGTTACGCCTTGGACGACGACACCGTCGAAGATGTGGCCAAGGAATTCGACTGCTCCGTCGCCATGGTTTACAAAACCAAAAGTTTGATGACCCAGCGCATGCAGGAGATCATTGTCAAATTGATTGATGAAGAAGGCTGATGAGCGGCGGATTTTCGTTCAGACCGAAGCCGCCGCCTCCTAGTTAGAGCTAGGTTATGAAAGAGTCGAATGTGGATTCCGAGCACGAGTGGCTGAATGACGCAGGGCAGATGATGCTGATGCTGAAGAAGGTCATCGGCGCCTCGAACTTGCCGCAAGACGTTCCTGGTTATCAACTCATCAAAAAAATCGCCGCCGGCGCCCAAGGCACCGTTTATGAAGCCACTCAAAATGGCAACGAGCAAGCTGTTGCGGTGAAGGTGTTGAATCAGCGCACCTTCCCGACGTCGCGGGTGGCGGCCAGGTTGCAGCGCGGGATTGACCTTGGCAAGCGGTTAGACCATCCAGGAATTGTGCGTATCCTCGATAGCGGTATGACCGCTACCGGACGACCGTTTTTGGTCATGGATATGCTGACCGGCGGCACTCTCAACGAGGCGGTGCCTTTTGGAGGTTCTTGGCCGCGCTGGCAAGGCTTAGCCGACACCTTGCAGTTGTTTTTAAAGATTTGCGAAGCAGTCGAGCATGCACATATGCGCGGTGTTTTGCATCGCGACCTGAAGCCGGGGAACGTGCTGTTCGACGAACACGGCATGCCACGAGTTGCTGACTTTGGCTTGGCCAAGGATTTAGAAAAGCCCTCACCTGAGATCGGGCTCAAGGCCACTCTGACTCGCGATGGCGAGATGGTCGGCACCCCCGCCTATTCGGCGCCCGAGCAGTTCGCTCTCACCGACGAAGCCGACGTCGATATCCGCAGCGACGTCTTTTCGCTCGGCGCCATTCTTTACCAATTGCTGTGCGGCAAACTGCCATTGCCGATGGAAGGCAGCATGCTCGACGTTTTGCAACGGTTACGCGTGGAACGTCCACAGCCACTGACCAAAGTCTTCCGCGAACAGTTTCTTGCCGGCGCGTTGCCGCCTTTTGCACCGCACCGCCTGCCGCCCGAGCTGGATGCCATCACGCAAATGGCATTGGCTAAAGAGAAAGGCCGTCGCTATCAATCGGTAGCGGAATTTGCCAAAGACATAGAAGCCTTCCTAAAACGTCAACCGCTTTTAGCCCGGCGGGAATCGCGTCGGCGTGCGACTTGGCGTTGGATTAAGAGCCACCGTGCGGCGACGGCTGGGATTTTGGTTTTCGTAACGACACTGTCAACCATTGCGGTCGTCAATCGCCAGCTTGCATTGGATGCGAATACTCAGCGTCAGCATTCGCAGGATATTGCCTCGATGCTTTTGGGTCAGGGAATCCACGCTCTAAGCCAACTTCCCGGTGGCGGTCGTCACCGCGAAGAAATGATCCAGAACTTCTTGGACAAGACCAATGAGATGCTGCGCCAATTTCCCGACGATTCGGCGTTGCTGAATAACCGAGCACTTGCGCTAATCGAGCTGGGTTCGCGACAGCGCGAGCTAGGCAAGACCGCCCAAGCGCGCATTTCTTTCTCGAATGCGCTCGCCGATTTTATGGTCATCACCCGGGACGAAGGCGCCGACCCGGAGTACTTCCACGGCAAATCCATCGCGTTGGTGAAGATGGGTGATTATTTAAAAGAGCAAGGCCACACTCCTCAGGGTCGGGCAAATTATCGAAAAGCGTTAGAGCTGGATTTGTGGCTCACCAAAAAGCATCCGGATTTCATTGGGGGGTGGGACAACCTCATGTGGTCTTATCAGCGCCATTGTGACCTGGCCGCGATTGATAAGAATTTGAGTGCGGCCGAAGATTATTTGACGCGAATGAACGAGGTCATCGGTCGATTGCGGCGCAATGATCAGGAAAAGCATCGCACGGAGATTGCTCATATTCAGGCGATGAAATCCAGTGTGTTTCTTGCCAAGCTTGATAATGATTTGGATCTCGCTTTGGAGTGGCTGCAATCGGCGACGCAATTTGCCGCTAGGCTTTATCGGGCCGATGAGACGCATTTGGGAAACGCGTTGGAGTACGTGCGAACCCTGACCCAACTGCAAGCTTTGCAAAACGAGATAGGCCTACCCCATTTGGCTGAGATGGCTGCGGTCGATGCGCGGTTGATTTTCAACCAACTCAGCCAGTCCGACCCGCAGAACATCGATGTGATCAAAAGTGATCTGCATTTCAGCTTCTACAGCTTGCCGGCTAGATTCGATCGCGGCAGCCACGAACAGGAGTTGGAACATTGCCACGAGCTATTGGAAACGGTGTTTCGCTACAGCACGGATCGCCCCGACCTGTTGGGCGAGGCAATCGGCAGTTGCCTTTTCTTGGCGAACCGTTTGCACGGAACTCCTCATTTTGAAGTTGCGATGAAATTTGCCGACACGCTGATTCCGATGGTCGAACGCGCCGAATTCCTGGCCGATGATTGGGAGAATAACTATCAGGCATTGTTGAGTCTTTGCGATAAGCTGCCAGAATAGGGCATGCTTCTCTTGCTGACTCTATTGGCTCTAGCTAACGCGGCGCCAGGGCAAACGTCTGCACTTCCTCAAGCTGACGCGGATTCTAAGCCCAACGTCATCGTCATCATGACGGATGATCAGGGCTGGGGGGATTTTGGATTTCACGGCAATCCGGTTCTGGCTACGCCGTCGCTAGATCGACTGGCCCAACAGGCGGTTCGGGTTGAACAGTTTTACGTACACCCGGTTTGCACGCCGACTCGATCGGCGTTGATGACCGGCCGCTACCCGCAACGCACGCGCGCTTTCGATACATATATTGGCCGCGCGATGATGGAGCCGGATGAGGTCACGATGGCCGAAGTTTTCCGCGGTGCCGGTTGGGCGACCGGGATTTTCGGTAAATGGCATTTGGGCGATTGCTATCCGATGCGCTCAATGGATCAGGGTTTTGCCGAATCGCTGGTTCATCGCGGCGGCGGAATTGGCCAGCCATCCGATCCCGAGGGCGCCGAGCGCAAGTACACAGATGCGGTGTTGTTTCATAACGGCAAGCGTGTGCAGACGGAAGGTTATTGCACCGATGTCTATTTTGATGCCGGCATTGCTTGGATGCGTGAACAGCATCAGGCGGGCCAGCCATTCTTGATGTACTTGCCGACCAACGCGCCGCACGGGCCGTTTCATGATGTGCCGGAGGAGCTTTATCGCAAATACGCGGAAATGGATTTATCACCGGCGGTGAAGAGTCCGGAGATTGGTCATGCGTTGCCGAAGGAGTTCCCCAAGGATCGATTGGCACGCATTTTTGCAATGATTGAAAACGTGGATCAAAACGTCGGCAAGTTGGATGCGGCGTTGCACGAGTTGGGAATCGCCGACAACACCATTGTGATTTATTTGAATGACAATGGTCCCAACACGCGTCGTCATGTTGGTGGCCGCCGCGGGCAAAAGTCGTCGGTTTATGAGGGTGGGGTGCGTTCGCCGTTGTGGTGGCGGTGGCCGGCGAAGTTGAAGGCGAAGGATGCTCGTGGATTTGTAGGCGCCAATATCGACGTATTGCCGACGTTGATCGATGCTTGTGAAATTGAATTAGAAGAAGATTTGGCGTTGGACGGTCGCAGCATGTTGCCGGCAATGGGTAAGCATTCTGGCAAACTGCAAAAACGCAAGCACCCCTTGGTTATTCAAGCTCAGCGCGGCGATCAGGGAGTGCGCTATCACAACTTTTTGCTGCGCACCGACCGCTGGAAGTTGGTCAACGCATCCGGCTTTGGACGTGAAGTTGAAAAGGTCGAACCGAAGTTCGAGCTCTACGACATGTCGGTGGATCCGTTGGAGCTCAAAAACGTCGCCGATCAAAACGCGGACGTCATCGCGCAATTGCAAAAGCAATACAACCGTTGGTTCGACGACGTCTCCTCCACTCGCACCGATAATTGGGACCCACCGGCAATCGTCATCGGCGCAGACGCTAGCCCCGACGTCACCCTAACGCGCCAAGACTGGCGCAAATTGCAAAGCAGCGGTTGGTCACCGCATTCGCAAGGACAGTGGTGGATTGATACCGTTCACGAAGGACCCTACTCTATTCGCATTCGCTTTTTGCCGAAGAGTGAGGTGAATCACGTCGACCTCTTATGCGGCGAGTTTCAACTAAGCCAAGGCGTGCAGGCCGGGGAAAGTGAAATCACATTGCACGGTGTGGAGTTGCCGCAAGGGCGGAACTGGCTGCGCTTTGACTTAGCCGTTCCTGGTGAAATCATCGGGCCTTATCAAGTTGAAATTCACCGCGTCGATCCAAAGAAAAAGCAGCTAGGAGGATCGGGCCCGGAGTGGGTAAGGCAAGACGCCAAATTCCAATACGCCATTCGACGCGGTGACCTCGACGCCGCCTATCAAGCATCTTTTCGCATGCTCGACCTAGCAATCCACAGATCCGGGTTTGACCACCGCGATTTTGCCTACACCGTCAACCGCATTTCGGACTTGGTTTGGAAAATGGGGCACATGGATATCGGCCAACGATTACATGTTTATGCGCTGAACGGATACCGTCGACTGATGGGCCCCAATCACTCGGTCACTTTATTCAATCAAGCCCTTTTATTGGCAATGAGAGAGGCACCAGCAGAGCAAATCATTGCGGTGCTTGAAAAGGCGTCAACTTTTACGGCAAAGCCGGTCGCCGCGGTCAAGAGACCAAAGCCTTCCAAGATGCAAAACACTGGTTGGACCAAATTTACTTGGACCGTTGGTATCAAGAAGCAGTATTTCAAACCTACGCCTTTTACAGCGATCTTAGGCAAGGAGACTTAGAGCTTTGTATTTCGGATTGCCTTAGGGCCAAAGCTCTGTTTGTCGCAAACAGTCATCCGACTTCCTTCAAAATTTCCGACGCTTGTTATGCGCTAGGCTACCTCTATGGCAAAGTCGGCCAATTCGACCTAGCCAAAACAGAATTGCGCCAAGCCATGCAAATCACAGAGACTCGTTTCGGCAAAGAAAACCGCGATTATCGCGATGCCAAAGAACTGCTCGACCAGGTTCTGGCGCTGGAAGAGGAGCAGTCGTTTTAGGCCCTGTCCCGCGGTAGACTGGAGCTTGTGAAATCTGCCTCGACTTTCGTCTCCCTCACGGGAATCGCGCTGACCTTGATGACTTTGGCGAGTTGCAGCAGCAGCAACCGGGCGTGCAAGTTGTGCATCGTCGATGACGACTGCAACGCCGGATACACCTGCGAGGAATTCACCGATCGCACCTATCGCTGTGCCAAACCCGGCATTGATTGCGAAGGCGTGTTTCCGCTGGCACCTAGCGGCGACGAAGAGTACATCGTTGTCGATTTAGATCATGATTCGGTGCCGGATCTGCTGCACGTGCGCGCCGGCCAATGGCAAAAAGGAGCGCCGAACGGTGAGTTCGACGCCCCTCGGCAGTGGAATGCGCAGGTGGAAAACTAAGCGGTCTCGCTAAAACTCCACCTCGGCTTCGAATCCGCCCTCACCGTCGGGAGATCCCTGATCGCGCATATTCATCATCATTTCCATCTGCGTGCGGATGGCGTCGGCGAGGCTGGGTAGCTTGTCTTTGTCGACATCCATGACCAGAGCGGCGAGGTCCATTTCATCGACGGCGGCGAAGTTGGAGAAGGTCATCTGGTAGCCCGGGTTTTCGCCCGAACCGATTACCAGCTCAACCGGACGACCGGATTTTTTGTCAACGATCAACTCGACCTGAACACCGTCCTGCTCGCCGTCTTCCTCGGACTTGCTCACAGAGCTGAGGAACGCCGATCCCTTGCCGCGCAAGATCACGCGGGTTTCCGATTCATCAGCCACATCGAGCGCACACCACTTGAAAAGCGCTTCCAAGTTCTGCGCCGGGTTGGCGTAAATCGGATTCGGATCGAAGAACGACGCCATCGTCGGCGGCTGCGGCATCTGGGCATACTCTTGTTGCAACGCAGTTGCTTCCTTGGCGGTCATCACATGCATGCCCGGCGGCAACATCGACATCTGCGATTCGGTGTCGGCGAAATAATGCCCGTCGACCAGCGTCACGTTCGACACGGTTTCGATCGGTTCCGGCATCATCGGCAGATCCAACGTGGTGGTTGAACGCACGCGCTCACCCAACGCACCGCCGTAAACCACCGTGCCCTTGCGAACCAGCGGCAATTCCTGTTCATCATCCGGCGACATGCCGGCCCTGATGGTTGTGGTCTGGCTGAATTCGTACTTGGAACCACTTTTGCGTAACGCAGCAACCGCCTTGTCCATCCATGGCTTGGCCGCGTCGGTCGAGTTCCATTCCTCGGCCATTAATTCGGCCATATCCGAGCCCACCTCAATAACCGAGTCGCCATCGTCGCCGACCTCCAAACCAAGCATTCGCTTGAGCGGGCGGTCCATACCGGCCGGATGACCGATCCACGCGATCTTGCCTTCGCCATCTACCAAAAACGACGTCGGGATTCCGCGCTGGCCGGATGCATCCATGTAATCCTTCCAAACCGAGCGATCGGGATCGGTGCCCAAGGTGTATTTCGTGCGCTCGGCCCACTTGGATTGATCCAAAAACTTCTTGGCCACCTCGAGGTCTTCATCGCTCAAGCCAATGATGACGATTTGCTCGCCGAGCTCCTTCTGCAGCTTCGACAGATGCGGCATGCTGTCTTTGCACGGCGCGCACCAAGTCGCCCAAAACTCAACCACGTAACACTGGCCGGGCTGGAACGACGAAACCGGATTGCCTTTGATCCAATGTTCCACGTCGAGCGCCGGTGCGGCATCGCCGACGCGAAGCTTTTTGGATTCCTGGGCGAGCAAGCTTTCGCTGCCGGGATGAATGCCGGCGAAGGCGACCAGCAGTGCGGGGATGAACAGGTTTTTCATGGCCCCGATAGATGGCAAGCTGCGTGCCAACGGATTTTCAGCGGATTTTTTCGCCTAGGCACGATCCTGCGGCAAATCGCGGCCAACGATTTCCCCAAATGGGGATTCCCATCCGCAAATCAGGGCGAGACCCCGTGCTTTTCCAACCGATACAAAAAGGCTTTGTACGGCATATTCAGCAGCTTGGCGGCACGCGTGCGGTTGCCGTTGCAAAGCTCCAAAGCCTGGGTCAAAACTGCTGCCTCGTGGCTCTCCCAATCCAAACCGTTAGGCCCCAATTTAAATTCCTCAGCCTCATCGGGGCCGACGGGTTTCCCTGCGGCGATCGGTAAGTCTTCGGCGCAAACTTGACCGTCTCGAGCCAGCAGAATCAGACGCTCCAAAGTGTTCGACAATTCGCGCACGTTGCCAGGCCAATCGTGACTCAACAACCATCGAGTGACGGCCGCGGCGAAGGTTGGGCGAGCGCAATGGTGGCGGCGGACTAAAACGTCGCTGAGATGATCGATCAGTTGAGGCAAATCCTCGCGGCGCTCGCGCAGCGCGGGCATGTGCACCGGAACCACGGCAAGTCGGTAGTACAGATCTTGACGGAACCGTCCGGCGGCGACCTCGGCTTGCAGGTCGCGGTTGGTGGCAGCGACCAAGCGAACATCAACATCCTCCTCGTCGACGTCCCCCACCGCGGTGACTTTGTGCTCCTGCAAAGCGCGCAGCAACTTGGCTTGCAAGTCCATCGGCAGCTCGCCGACTTCGTCCAAAAACAAGGTGCCGCCGGCTGCGGCTTGGAAGTACCCGGGGCGGTCGCGGTCGGCACCGGTGAAGGCTCCTTTGCGCGCGCCGAAGAAGGTGGCGTCGGCGAGGTCCGCGGCGATGGCGGCACAGTTGACGGCAACAAAAGTGCCTTGGTTGCGCGCCGACAAAGCATGCAGCGCGCGCGCCGCGAGTTCTTTGCCGGTGCCGCTTTCGCCGGTCACCAACACGGTAACCTCGGTCTCGGCGACGCGTTGCAACGCGCTGTAAACCTGCTGCATTCCGGGCGCGCGGCCGACCATGTCGACCAGGCGATCACGTTCGGATAACTGCTCATTCAGGCGGCGGTTTTCGTCGGCCAAACGGCGTGCGCGCAGACCGCGTTCGACGGACAGCAGCAGCGTTTCGCGCTCGAACGGCTTGGCCAAATAATCATCGGCACCGGCGCGCACTGCTTCCACCGCCCGTGCGATGGTGCCGTACGCCGAAACCATGACGAAGGCGGAATCGACATCAGCATCTTGCATGCGGCGAAAGACTTCCATGCCGTCGATGCCGGGCAATTTCCAATCGCATAAAACCAGATCAAAGACGCCGCCGTCGAGGGCTTCCAAGCCGTCTTCACCGCTGGCAACCGGCTCGACTTGGTAACCGGCTTCACGTAGCAATTCCGCCACCAGCTGGCGCTGAGGAGCCTCGTCCTCAATCAGCAAAATGCGCGCGGATTCAGACATTGGAATTCGTCTCCAAAGTACGGTTTAGCTCCTGTTGAAGCGAGTTTAGCCGTAAGATCGCGCGGCAGCCGCCGCCACCGCGATTGCCAATCTCCAGTCCCCCACGATAACGATTGATGGCAATGCGTCGGGCTAAAAATAATCCCAATCCGGCGCCGTGTTCCTTGGTCGTGTAATGCGGAGTAAAGAGCTTGTTTTGCACGTCATCCGCCAGGCCGCATCCGCGATCCAGGACCTCGATCTCATGGCCGTCCGCAGTGGATTGGATGTTTACATGAATGGGCTCTCGCGCGTCTTCACCACTGGCCTCAACCGCGTTGGTCAGCACCACGTGCACCAATGCGCGCACCTCGGCCGGCACTCCGGAGAGGCTGGCCGAATCGGAATCCACCTCGATTTGAATCTCCGGAATGGGCTCGCTTCCTTGCATCAATTCCAGCGACACATCGCGCACCGTATCCACCAACGAAACCTCTTCCAAGTGCCCTTGACCGGCGCTGGACAAGGCCAAGAAATTGCGCATCGCGCGGTCCACTCGCTGCACCTGCGCATGCACCGACGACGCCAACTCCATGCGCCGATCCGGCTCGAGCTCGGATTGGGTCAAACGCTGCGCCGACAATCCAATGACATGCAACGGATTGCGCATCGCATGGGCCAAGCCGCGCGCCAGTTCCCCCAGCTCGGTGAGGTGAGCTTGTTCCTTCAGTCGCTCGGCTTCATCCTGCAATTCCTCCAACCGCAACGACATCGAGTTAAACGCCTGAATCACTTCGCCGACTTCGGTACCGCCGCCGGTTGCCACAGTTTCGCCGAAGTTGCCGCCCTCCACCTTGCGCGCAGTCGCCGCCAACTGCCGCAAGGGCACGCCCAGCTTGTGCGCTGCAATCACCATCGCCAATAGCGCTAATAGAAGGATCAGCGATGTGCCCAAAATCAAACCGGAGCGAAACTCGGCTAGGCGCCTATCGATGGAGTGGCCGGCAAATGGAATGTCCAAATCAAAACCCAGCGGCTTGCCATCGGGGCCGAGTTCATCGGCTCGAAGCACCGAGATTTTGACCGGCGGCGGTCCATCGCCGAAGCCGCCTTCGACGATCGGCGGGCCTGGAACGATGGTCCAATCGGTATGCGCGGTGCCACCGAAAATGATTCCGGCCGGACCGATGACTTCGACCTCTCCTTCGCCAATGATCCCGACTTCACTTTCACTCATTAAGCCGAAATCGCGGTGAGTGATTACCCCATCCTCCAACATTTGCTGGATTTCCTCAGCTGATGCCGCTGGAAAACCGGGCAAGCCCTCAAGCGCGATGATTTGCTCGAACAAGGATTTTCCGATCAGCAAGGCGTCTTCGCGGCGGCCTTCTTCCAACTGCTCGGTCAGCGCCGAAAGCAGCCACCATTGCGCCAAGCCCAACAACCCGATCAGGGTGATGAAGAACAGGATCAATCGTTTGCGCAGGCTCATTGCAGGGGTTCAAGTTTTTGGAACTGCAAAACAGTAGCAAGCAGCGTGCCGTCGGCGCAAAAAGCGGCCCTTATCCCCCCGCGCAACGCTACCTTTTGCCAATGGCTTTGTTCCAAAAGGCGCCTTCAACCCACGAGGAGTACGAGCAGTACCAACCTCTGGACATCCCCCCCGACAAGGTCCTCGAAATGGACGAGGACGAGTGGTACGAGAAGGTTTACCGCGGCGAGAGCTTCCCTCAGCTCACCATTCGCGCGGTGCTGATGGGTTCATTCCTCGGCTTCTTCCTCGCCTTCACCAACCTTTACGTGGGTCTGAAAACCGGCTGGGCGCTGGGAGTCGCGATTACCGCGTGCATTGTTTCTTATGTGGTGTGGAACGGTTTCTTGCGCTTGCGCCTAGCAAGAACGCCGATGACCATCCTCGAAACCAACTGCATGCAGTCAACGGCAAGCGCAGCGGGTTATTCCACCGGCGGCACGATGGTTTCGGCAATCGCCGCGATGCTGATGTTGTCGGCTTCGCCCGAGAATCCAAACGGCGAGCACCTGCCGCTACCGGCGCTGATCTTGTGGACCCTGTTCCTCGCCGCACTGGGCACGGTGCTGGCGATCCCGATGAAGCGGAACATGATCAACCAAGAGAAGTTGAAATTCCCATCGGGCACGGCGGCGGCGGTGACGCTGCAGTCGCTTTATTCGCATGGCCAGGAAGCCGTTCGCAAAGCTTATGCGCTGTTGATCTCAGCTTCGGCAGGCGCGATTTGGAAGATCTTCATCGGCGTCAACTTCTTCTTTGATAAGCCCAGAATCCGCGAAGCCGACGGCACCGAGATTACTACCATCGTCGCACCGGACTCTTTGATTTTTGACGGAATCAAAGCTCGCGGCCAGATTGCCGATGGCGATCAAATGGTCGATGCCAAAGCCAGTGATTGGACCGTGGTCATGGACCACGACCCGATCATGATTGCCGCCGGCGCATTGGTCGGTTTGCGCATCGCGATCTATATGGTGCTCGGTGGCCTAGCTCTCGCTTGGGGCTTGGGCCCGGCCGGCTTGACCATGGATTGGGAGAACCCTGCCGGCGAGGTGGTTTACGCAGTTACCAACCCTGGTCGCGCGTGGAAAGAGATCGGCCTTTGGTTAGGTGTATCGATCATGGTTTCGTCCGGCATCTTGTCGTTCCTACTGCAATGGAAAACCATCGTGCGCGCCTTCACCGGCTTTAAAGGTGGCGGCAGCGCCAGTGAAGCAGCGGATGCTGAATTGCGCACCCGCACTGAAGCTCCGGGCAGCTGGTTCTTGATCGGCACGCTGATCTCCGGCGCTGGTGTGATTTGGGTTGCACAGCACTACTTCGAGATTCCAGTGGTTTACGGCATCCTCGCGGTGCTGCTGACCTTCTTGCTGTCGCTGGTTGCCTGTCGTGCAACTGGTGAATCCGATATCACGCCGGTTGGTGCCATGGGCAAGATCATGCAGCTGACCTTTGGCGTGTTGATCCCGCAAAGTACGTCGGCCAACTTGATGACGGCGTCGATTACTGCAAGTTCGGCCGGGTCGTCCGCCGACTTGCTGAACGACTTGAAGTCCGGATACTTGCTCGGCGCCAACCCGCGCCGTCAATTCGTCGCCCAGTTCATGGGTATCTTCGCCGGTACTCTGGCGACGGTTTGGGGCTTCCGCATGTTGGTGCCCGATGCCACCAAACTCGGCGGCACCGAGTTCCCGGCACCGGCCGCGGTTGCATGGAAAGCCATCGCCGACGTCTTCAAAGGCGGGCTCGAAAACATGCACGCCGCACACGTACACATGATCTACTGGGGGTTGGCCTTGGGCGCGATCATGGTGCTGATGGAAGCCGCCGCCGAAAAAGCCGGCCAGAAGAAGATGAAGCAATACCTGCCGTCGGCCACTGGCATCGGCTTGGGTTTGATTCTGCCCTTCCAATACCCGCTGTCGATGTTGATCGGCGCGGTGGCCGCATACGTCTGGACCAAGTCGAGCAAGAAGTCGGCCGAAACCTACGTCATCCCGATCGCCGCGGGCATCATCGCCGGCGTTTCGATTATGGGTGTGATTTCGGCGCTGATTAACGCCAAGTTCTTCGTCTAACCAATAGGCAAGGCTGCCCGCTTCAAACTTGCGGGCAGCTCACCACCTCTTAGGAAATCCGCTCCACTACCAGCTTCACCGAGCCGCGGTTGTTGGAGTAGAAATTCCAAGCGTCATTGGCAAAGCCATACAAGTAGCCCGATTCGGTCGGGCCAAAGTCATCGACCCCATTGCCGATCTTGAAGATCTGGTGGCGGTCAGGAGTGCCATCTTCCTCTGGATTACCGGCATTGGCGACGGCACCGACTAAGCAGAACCATGGCATGCCTTCCTCGCGGCGTGTGAATTTAAAATCCGCGTCCTCGTTGCCGGTGGCCTTTTTGAACAGAGTCTCCACCATGCCCCAAGCGGTGCCGGCCGATCGAATGACTTCGCCGAAGTGCAAGCCGTCTTCGGTGGTGCCGTCGGCGGCGCTCTTGATGGATTTGTCCATCCACTGCCCGCTGGCCGTGAGCTTGTAGCGCGCGCCCTTCTCAAGGTAGATGCCGGTGCGGTTCCACGGCTGGATGGCGAAGATGTCGACCTGCTGTTTTTCGCCGACTTTTAAAACCCGGGTCGGGTGGTAAACCGCCTGTGCAATCGGCGGATCCATGAATCGATCATGTGCCGACGGGTGCAAGGCCGGATCCGGCTTAGCCGCCTCCTTGGTCTCGTCGTCGGCATCCGGCTTCAAAGCCGCGCGCGCCGTTTTGGAATCGGGGAAGCCGGGAATGTTGCGCGGCTGAGTCGGAAGCAGTGCAAACGCCCCCTTCGCCGAGTCATGAGCAACATCCTTAAAATTCGGGCTGACCTGGGCGATGATCTGATCATCCAACTTCAATCCAGCGTCCTTGGCTTCTTGCAGCATCCATTCCAGCGCGCAATCCGACAACCCATGCTGCACATATCCACCGCCCACATCACTATGCGCCCCGGGGAACCAAACCTGCTTAACGTTCTCGCGCCCTTCCACGCCGGTCCACAGCGTCGGGCTAAAACTGGCGCGCTGCTCATCCAGCGCCAGCGCATGGCAGGCGTACTTGACCGAATCCGACAGCTTGGTGTCGTGAAAACCCGCCGCTTCATCATCCAGCAGGTTCAAAATCGCCACATCATCGGGAATGCCGACCGCGCCGACCGTATCCCACACGCCTATAAAATGAATGCCGACGCCATTGCAGCCATCGGTCTGGTCGCCGCCGACCTGCTTGACCCTCGGGTCACCGCTGTGGAAGGACCATGCACGCCCCCATTCTTGGATCGGCCGGCCTTTGCGATATCCATCCTTGAACAGCGTTTTCACGCGCATCCATTTGCGTTCCGCCTCGACCCCGGTCAGATTCAGCAGCCCTAATCCGCAAATCATGCCGCCCAAACTGCGCACCGTGTAAGCGCCGCGGCTAAAACCGAACAGAAAGATCTGATCGCCGGGCTGATAGTTGTCGGCCAGCCAGTAATAAGCACTTTGAATATTCTGATTCAGGCCCAAGCCCAAACCGCCGCCGAGCATCTTCTTCAGCTTGCCGCCCTCGGTGCCGACGCCAGGGTGGTAGTACTTCAGCTGGTTGACTTCTTCGTCCTTCCAGTCGTCGACGGCGTGATAAAGGCGCACCACGTTGGTGGGCACAGGGATTCCGTCGGTTTCTTGGTCCTGGGTATTCCAGGTTCCATCGCAGCATACGATTAATCGGCGCATTTGCAGGAGATGCAGAGAGGGGATCGGGAGATTGTCGGTTTGGACAGCAGCAAACGTGTGTGCTGTCAACAACGACAATCATGCCCGATCCCCGACGCCGACTTCAATAAAGCCGTTCTTGCGAATCTAGCTCGCTGCGGGCTACTTGCCCATGTCGCGAACCATCTGCACCAAACCGGCGACGACTTCCGGCTTGTCGTTCAGGTCACCGTTGGGAGCCATCAGCGGGCTCAGGCCAACTGCACCACCACCTTCGAGAATGACCTTGGTCAGGTGCTCGTCGGTAACCGATGCTTGCCATTCGGCGTCCTTGAAGGAGCGCGGCTTCGGATCCAAAGCGGCGGCAGCGGCACCATCGCCTTCGCCAGCGTTGCCGTGGCATGCGGCGCAGGCAACGAAGCGGGCTTTCGCAGCTTCCATATCGGCCTTCGGACCTTCCGGCTCTGGGGTCGGAGCTGGAGTGTTTTCGGTGTTTTCCGCCGGAGTGTTGACCTCGGTGTTGGTGGTGGGCTCTTCCCCGCCACAGCCGACGGCAACGAGGCCGGCAACGGCAGCCAGGATCAGGGTGGTTGGGTGCAGTTTCATGACGGGAAATCTAGGCGATAAACGCTAAAAGTCAATGGTTTCAAGCCCAGGTTCACTTGATTTTCGACCCCCCTGGATTAGATGCCTCCCTGCTATCATCTGCACCCTTTGCGGGGCACCTCCCGCAAGTTCCCCCAGGCCTCAAACAGGCTTCCAGGAATGAACCTAGCGAGAACCCTCCGGAGCACGATCGGCGCCAAAGCGCTGATGGCCATAACCGGCGTCATGCTCATCCTCTTCGTTCTCGGCCATATGGTGGGCAACCTACAGGTGTTCGCCGGGCCCGAGACTCTCAACCAATACGCTCACTTCCTGCAAAGCCTAGGTGGTGCACTCTGGCTGATTCGCGGCGGCCTGCTGCTGATCTTCGTCTTGCACATTTGGGCGGCGCTGAAGGTGTCGGCAGCCAGCCGAGCCGCGCGCCCGGTGGCCTACGCCTACAAGAAGGACGACCTGGTCACGACCTACGCCGCCAAGACCATGATGGTCAGTGGCGTCATCGTCGCGCTGTTCGTCGTCTACCACGTGCTGCACTTCACCACCGGCTCGATCGACTTCGCCGGTAGCTACGCCAAGGACCTGCCCTACTACGCGCTGGCCAACGGCACCGAGGTGCCCGACGTCTACATGATGGTGATCAAGGGCTTCCAGGACGTGCCGACGGCACTGACTTACATCGTCGCCAACATCATCTTGGCGGTGCACCTGTCGCACGGCGCCGCGTCGCTGCTGCAGACCTTCGGCTTCCGCAACAAGCACAACAAAGACACCGTCAAAAAGTTCGGTATCGGTGTCGGCCTGATCATCGGCCTTGGCAACGTGATCATGCCACTCACCATCTTGATGGGCCTGGTTGAATAAGGAGGAACAAAGATGAAACTTGAATCCAAAGTCCCCGAGGGCCCGCTGAAGGAAAAGTGGACCAACCACCGCTTCAACATGAAGTTGGTGAACCCGGCCAACAAGCGCAAATTCCGCGTCATCGTCGTCGGCTCCGGCTTGGCGGGCGGTGCGGCGGCTGCGTCGCTGGGTGAACTGGGCTACAACGTCGACTGCTTCTGCTTCCAGGACAGCGCGCGTCGTGCTCACTCGATTGCAGCTCAGGGCGGTATTAACGCCGCCAAGAACTATCCGAACGACGGTGACTCGATCTACCGTCTGTTCTACGACACCATTAAAGGTGGTGACTACCGCGCCCGCGAAGCCAACGTGTACCGCTTGGCCGAGGTCGCCAACAACATCATTGACCAGTGTGTTGCTCAGGGCGTGCCGTTTGCGCGTGAATACGGCGGTTTGCTCGACAACCGGTCGTTCGGTGGCGCGCAGGTCAGCCGTACTTTCTACGCTCGCGGGCAGACGGGTCAGCAGTTGCTGATTGGCGCTTACCAGTCGCTGATGCGTCAGGTGGCCAAGAAGTCGGTGACCATGCACACCCGCACCGAAATGCTCGACGTCGTCATGGTCGATGGGCATGCGCGCGGCATCATTACTCGCGATTTGGTGACCGGCGAAATTAAGCGCCACGCCGCCGACGCGGTAATGCTGTGCACCGGTGGTTACGGCAACGTGTTTTACCTGTCGACCAACGCGATGGGCTCGAACGTGACCGCTGCGCTGAAGGCGTACAAGCGAGGCGCCGGTTTTGCCAATCCGTGCTTCACCCAGATTCACCCGACTTGCATTCCGGTTAGCTCGGATCACCAGTCGAAGCTGACGCTGATGTCCGAGTCGCTGCGAAACGACGGTCGCGTTTGGGTGCCCAAGCAAAAAGGCGACAAGCGTCCGGCAAATGAAATCCCCGAAGACGAGCGCGACTACTACCTGGAGCGTCGCTACCCGAGCTTCGGCAACTTGGTGCCGCGTGACGTTGCGTCGCGAGCCGCCAAGGAGCGCTGCGATGAGGGATATGGAGTAGGTTCCACCGGCTTGGCCGTGTACCTCGACTTTGCCGACGCCATCGAGCGCCTCGGCGAAGACGTCGTCCGCGCCCGCTACGGCAACTTGTTCCACATGTACCACAAGATCACCGACGAGGATCCGTACAAGATGCCGATGCGCATCTACCCGGCGGTGCACTACACCATGGGTGGATTGTGGGTCGATTACGAACTGCAAACCACGATCCCTGGTTTGTTCGCGCTCGGTGAATGCAACTTCTCGGACCACGGCGCCAACCGCCTCGGTGCTTCGGCGCTGATGCAGGGCTTGGCCGACGGTTACTTCGTTGCGCCATACACCATTGGCAACTACCTCGCCGAAAACGCACCGATGGATGCCGATCAGAAGGTGACCACCGACAACGCGGCCTTCGATGAAGTCGAGAAGGAAGTCAAAGACCGGCTCGACAAGTTGATGAGCGTCAACGGAACGCGTTCGGTCGAAAGCTTCCACAAAGCGCTCGGCAAGATCATGTGGGATAACTGCGGCATGGGACGCACCGCCGAGGGCTTGAAAGAAGCTCTGGTGGAAATCCCCAAACTGCGCGATGAATTCTGGAGCAACGTACGCGTGCCGGGCTCGGCGACCGGGTGCAACCCGGAGCTGGATAAGGCTTGCCGCGTAGCCGACTTCTTCGACTTCGCCGAAGTCATGTGCCACGACGCTCTGATGCGCAACGAGTCCTGCGGCGGCCACTTCCGTGAAGAGTCGCAGACTGAAGAAGGTGAAGCGAAGCGCGACGATGAAAACTTCCAGTTCGTCGGCGTGTGGGAATTCAAAGGCCTCGGCGAGGAGCCGACGCTGCATAGGGAAGATCTGATCTTCGAAAACGTCACCCCAACCACCCGGAGCTACAAGTAGGAGATTAATAAGATGGACCTGAACCTACACGTCTGGCTTCAGAACGGGCCGAATGACTCGGGCCGCATGGAACAAATCAAGGCCACCGATATCTCCGACGACATGTCGTTCCTGGAGATGATGGACAAGGTCAACGAAGATTTGATCGCCGAAGGCAAAGAGCCGATCGCGTTCGACCACGACTGCCGCGAAGGAATTTGCGGAATGTGCTCGATGATGATCAACGGCATTGCCCACGGTCCCGACGACGCAACCACCACCTGCCAGCTGCACATGCGGCGCTTCAAGCATGGCGACACCATTTACATCGAGCCGTGGCGCTCGCGTGCATTCCCGGTGATTCGTGACTTGATCGTCGACCGCACGGCGCTGGATCGCATTGTTCAAGCCGGTGGCTACACGTCGATTAACGCCGGCGCCGCGCCGGATGCTCACGCCAACCTGATTCCTAAGGAAGAAGCCGACAAGTCGATGGACGGCGCGGTTTGCCTGGGATGCGGTGCTTGCGTGGCGAGCTGCCCGAACGGATCGGCGATGTTGTTCGTATCAGCCAAGATCGGTCAGCTGGCGCACCTGCCGCAAGGCCAGCCCGAGCGCAAGAAGCGCGCCTTGGCCATGGTCGAGCAAATGGACGCCGAAGGTTTCGGTGCTTGCTCGAACCACTACGAGTGCGAAGCGACCTGCCCGGTCGAGGTGTCGACCGACTTCATCGGCGAGATGAACCGCGACTACCTGAAGGCTGCGCTGACTGTGAAGGAATAAGCCCCGAGCTGATTCCCCCGACCGCCACGCATTTTCGGATGCGTGGCGGTTTTTTTGTAATGCCCGGTTTTCTATGGCTCTTCATGGGTACCCGCCCGGCTCCCCCTGGCTTGGGCCGAACCACTACCCAACATGAAAACCAAGCTCTTCCCCATTTTGGCTTCCGCGATCGCGGTCGGCCTGGCTCTACCAGCATCTGCGCAAGTCATTGGCGGGCGCAAACTTGAACACCACAGCATCGATGGTGATATCGGCTATCACAAACAAGGTTTCGTCGCCGCCGGTTTGGGCGATTTGGATGGCGACTCAGTGCCGGATTACGTGCTCGGCGGACATTCGCGCAGCGGCAGTACCGGTCGTGTAACCGCCTACTCCGGCGCCACTGGGCTGGAAATTTGGGCGGTCGATGGTGAAGCCAGCGGCGATGAATTTGGTTATGCGTTGGTCAACATGCGCGACATCAACGATGACGGCGTCAATGACTTGGCGGTGTCGGCGCCGATGAACGACGGAGGTGCGGCCGATGGCGGCAAAGTTTATGTGCTATCGGGCACCGACGGCAGCCAGCTCATCACGTGGGTATCGACCATCCCCGACCGCCAACGTGGACGCGCGCTAGGTGCGGCCGACATCGATAACGACGGCTACAAGGATGTGGTCTGCGGCATGTCGAACGCCGACGAATTCGGCATGACGGATAACGGCAAGATTTCGATTTTTAACGCCAAGACTGGTGCGCACTTCCCTGCTAGTGAGGTCTTTGGAAGTTTGGATGACGCGCTCTTCGGCTTTGCCGTCACCGGCGTCGGCGATTGGAACAACGACGGCTATGAAGACATCGCCGTTGGTGCACCTGGAATTGACGTGAATGGTCTGGTTAGCGCCGGCCGCGCATCGGTTTTCTCCGGAGCGTTCCTCGCTGCGGTACCGGGGTCGGTTCAACTGACTCTGCACATCTTTGACGGCACCCAAACCGGTGGCAAATTCGGCGCCGACGTCGCCCGCGCCGGCGATATTGACGGCGATGGCGAAACCGACCTGATCGTTGGTGAACCGTTCTGGGATAACGCAGGTGGAATCAATGCCGCCGGTCGCGCATCGATTTGGTCGAGCGACACCAAAGCGCTGTATGCCAGCTTTGAAAGTCCGGATCCATCCGATTACGGACGCTTCGGTACCACGGTTGCTCCCGGCGGTGACGTCGACAACGATGGGTATCGCGATGTGTTGATCAGCGCGCCTTACGAGGACGATAACTCTGGAAATTCGGTCGGCGCTGCGTTCGTGTTCTCAGGTCGAACTTTGGATTTACTTCAGGGCAATCGGGGTTCGCAACTGGGTGGCGGTTTTGGATTGGGCCTGTCTCCGGTCGGCGATATCGATGGCGATGGAACGCATGAATACGTGATCGGTGCTCCGTTTGCATCCACCGGAATCTTCACCCTGAACGGCGCCGCCACGGTGATGGGTCGCGAAGCATTCCTCTACCAAGACGCGCACACGGTGCAAGCCGGCGACACCGTCAACTACGACATCAACTTCCCGACTGCCGGCGGTCAGTACAAGATTCTGGCGTCGCTGATCAGCACCGGGCCGACCACTTATCACGGCACCGAAGTACCGCTGGGTCCGTTGTACATCCCGATCACGTCGAATAACTACCCGGCGTTTACCAGCGGCTTCTTGGGCAACTTGGACGCCAATGGTGAAGCGACGGCATCGATGACTTTGCCGCCTGCAACTCCGCCGATCACCGTGTACTTGGCGGCGGTTCAATCGAACAGCGGCCTGACCGTCGACATGTCGTCGGTGGTGCAAATTCTCACCGTGCAATAAGCACACACTCCCCAACCGGACTCTTCACCCGTCATGAAACCTGCACTCTTCCCCATTTTGGTTGCCGCAGTTGCGGTCACCGTTCTCGATCCAATCTCCGCTCAAGTCGTCGGCGGCCGCAAGGTTGAGCACTACTCCGTGACTGGCGATTGGGATTTCGGTGACTTCGGCAGCGCAGTGACGGGTATGGCCGACATCAATGGCGACTCGGTGCCCGACTTCATCGTCGGCGCACCGGATCGCGATTTTTCGACCGGCCGCATTACTGCTTTCTCGGGCGCGGACGGTAGTGAAATTTGGCACTTGGATGGGGAAGCGACGGGGGATGAGCTCGGCCATACGGTCGTCAACATTCGCGATATCAATGATGACGGAGTGAATGACGTCGCCGTTTCTGCGCCGAAAAATGACGAAGGTGCCGCCGATGCCGGCAAGGTGTATGTGCTGTCCGGTGTCGATGGCAGCACGCTGCAGTCGTGGTATTCGTCGATTCCCGCACGCAACTTCGCCCGCGAATTGGGCACGGCCGATATCAATAACGACGGCTACCTTGATTTGATTTGCGGCATGTCGACGGCCAGTGAAAACGGCCTGATTCTTAATGGAAAGATCATCATCTTCAATGCCAAAACCGGCTCTACCTTCCTCGCCAGCGAGCTAATCGGCACTCAAGACGCTGGCTACTTCGGCTCGTCGGTAACCGGCGTTGGCGACTGGGACGGCGACGGTCACGACGACGTCGCCGTTGGTGCTTTAGGTATCGAGGTCAACGGAATGATTTTCACCGGCCGCGTCACCGTTTTCTCCGGCAGCCATCTCGCCGGAACGCCGACCGGAACGCCGGCTATCGTAAACATCTTTGAAGGCAATCAGGAGCAAGAACGCTTTGGTACGACAATCGCGCGCGTTGGCGATCAAGACGGCGACGGCATCGTCGATTTGCTGATTGGCTCCCCTAGTTGGAACGAACCGCTCGGCACGATTGACAGCGGTCGCGCCACTCTTTGGTCAGGCTCAACGTACGCATTGATCGAGAGTTTTGAAAACCCATTGCCTAGTTTCAGCGCTCTTTTTGGAGCGTCGTTGGCCAGCGCCGGTGACGTCGACAATGATGGTTACCGCGACATGTTGATCGGTGCACTGAACTATGAAGTGGTGCCAGGCGAGCGGCCCGGGGCTGCGTTTGTATATTCAGGCCGCACCCACGATTTGCTGCAAAGGCATCTAGGCACCGAAGCCCTTGGCGGAATGGGCCGTGGCGTTGCCGGTCTTGGCGACATAGATGGTGATGGAACTCAGGAGTACTTGGTTTGCACACCGTATGTCGACCGCAATGGGCTCCAAAGCAATGGCAACGTCACCGTTTTTGGCCGTGAAGCGTTTTTGTATCAGGACAAGCACACCGCGACCGGCGGCGACACCATCAACTATGAAATCAACTTCCCCACCGTCGGTGGTCAGTACAAGATTCTCGGTTCATTGGTCGGCACCGGTCCGACCACTTATCACGGAACTGAAGTCCCGCTAGGACCACTTTACATTCCGATCACTTCGAACAACTATCCGGCGTTCACCAACAATTTCTACGGCAACTTGAACTTCGCCGGCAAAGCCTACGCATCGATGACGCTGCCGCCGGCAATACCACAAGTGACCGTTTACCTCGCCGCGGTTCAATCGAATAGCGGCCTTGCCGTCGACATGTCGTCGGTGGTGCAAATCCTGGAAATTCTTTAGGCACCAGCAAACCAATCCCAACATGAACTCCAAACTCATCCCCATGCTGGCGCCCGTTCTTGCCGCCGGCCTGTCTCTACCCGCGGTCGCTCAAACAGTGGGCGGCCGCAATCATCAACACTTCGAATTGACCGGCAATCTCGGCTTTCAAAAGCTGGGCTACAGCAGTGTCGGCATGAATGATTTAGACGGCGACTTGGTGCCGGACTATGTCATCGGCAGCCCGGGTATTAGCGCCGACCGCGGCAATGTCACGGCTTACTCCGGTGCAACCGGACTGCAGCTGTGGACTGTGGACGGCGAATACATCAGCAACGATTTTGGTCATGCTATGACCAACCTACGCGACATCAATGATGACGGTGTCGACGACCTCGCTGTTTCAGCCCCGAGCTATGACATCCTCGCCAACAATGCCGGCAAGGTTTACTTGATGTCCGGCGTAGACGGCAGTGTGATTCGCACTTGGAACTCGCACATTGCCGGCCGCGAATTCGGCGAAGTTTTGGGTAGCGCCGATATTAACAATGATGGTTATTTGGACCTCATCATCGGCATGCCCACAGCAGACGAACTCGGGTGGTTCAACAACGGCAAAATTGCAATCTTTAACGCCCGAACCGGCGCCCTTTTCGGCGACAGCGAAGTCGTTGGAGGCCAAGACTTTGGCTACTTCGGTTGCAGCGTTACCGGCGTCGGCGATTGGGATGGCGACGGTTACCGCGATGTTGCCAGTGGCGCTTACGCAGTGCACGCCAATGGTCTAGTCGAATCGGGTCGTGTCACTATTTTGTCCGGCGCTACGTTGGCCGGAATTTCCGGCGCCGGGCCGTTGATCATTCAATCCATTAACGGCTCCCAAGCAGGCGCAAACTTCGGCCACGCCATTGCCCGCGTCGGCGACCACGACGGCGACGGTGAAGTGGATTTGGCGATCGGCGAACCACGTTGGGACGACGGCTCAGGCACGGTAGATGCAGGCCGCGTCACGCTGTGGTCAAGCTCTTCGCACACCATGCTTGCCAGTTACGAAAGCCCGGACCCCGTAGCTTATGCACGCTTCGGAAACGAGGTGGCTAGAGCGGGTGACGTCGACAATGATGGTTTCAAAGACATTCTGATTGGCGCGCCTTATTACACCGAAGACTCGTTCAATATCACCGGTGCGGCTTTTGCATTCTCCGGTCGAACCGATGCTTTACTGCAAGGCAATCGCGGCACTCAACATAATGGCTTGTTCGGCTTCTCAATGGCTGGCATCGGTGACATCGACGGCGACGGTACTCACGAATACGTGGTCGGTGCGCCGGAGGAATCCAGTTCGATTTTTACCGCAAACGGTTCCGCCACTGTCTTTGGCCGCGAAGCTTTTCTTTTCCAAAACAAAAAGTCGGCGAACGGTGGCGACACGATCGACTACGAAATCGATTTCCCGACTGCCGGCGGTCAATACAAGATTTTGGCGTCGTTGGTTGGCGTCGGGCCGACGAATTACACCGGCACTGATGTTCCGCTGGGTCCGCTTTACATTCCGATCACGTCGAACAGTTATCCGGCATTTACCAGCGGTTTCTACGGCACGTTGAACGGCAATGGAGATGCGTCGGCGTCGATGACTTTGCCGGTGGGAACTCCGCCGCTGACCATTTACTTGGCGGCGATTCAATCGGCGACCGGAGCGACGGTGGACCTGTCTTCGGTGGTGCAAATTTTGGAGGTGCACTAACCGTGACAACTATGGGCGCTAGCCCCAACCTCTCTTTGGTGCCCAACCGTCCCCAGCGGTTGGGCATTTTTACTGGCAAGCCGGGCACCGAGGTCTTTCGTCGTCTGCCGGCTAGGAAGTTGCAGTTAGAATGGAACTTCCGCCCCATGACCTCCAACGCCAACCCCGACGACCGACGTGACCGCGATGCGCTTTTAGAAAGCGTCGCCGATGGTGATCACACGGTGATTGGGCGCTTGACCGAGCAGTTTCTGCCCGAGATTGAAGCCTACTTAAAGAAGGAAATGGGTGCCGTCGTCGCGGCCAAGGACACCAGTGAAGACTTGGCGCAGTCAGTGTGTCGCGAGGCTTTGCAAGGACTGGCCGACGGCCGCGTGGCTTATCAAGGCGAACCGCAATTTCGTCAATGGCTTTACCAGGCCGCCAAGCACAAAGTGCTGAATCGCAGCCGCCGTTGGCAAACCGAACGACGCGATGCGCGGCGTGAAGTTGCCCATGGACCGGAGGCCGAATCGGCGATGCATGCCGACGCCAGCCACGCCACGCCGAGCATGGAGGTTTCGCGCAAAGAAGCTTCGCAACAAGTGCAGTTGTTGTTGGCGCAACTCCCCGATCGCGATCAAGAGGTGGTTCGCTTGGCCCACCTGGAAGGAATGGATCATGCGGCAATCGCCGACAAGCTTGAGCTCACGCCGAATCACACTCGGGTGATCTTGTCGCGGGCGTTGGCGCGCATCGCAACGCTGGCGAGCAATCCATCCACTCGTGCGGAGGACAGGGACTGATGACCGCCCCCTACTCCGCAGCCGATCAAGTCGAAGAAGTACTGACCGAAGTGCTCGAGTCTTCGGCCGACGATTTGTACAGCGCATTCGACGCCGCATGCGCACGCCATCCGGAATTGGCGGATGAGCTGCGTCAGCGCATGGAGTTCCTGCGAGCCAGTGGTTTGTTGGATTCGGTTTGCGGATCGGCTCAACCTCAAGAACCCGGCGCGCCAAGTTTCCGCGCCGGCGACCGGCTGTTGCATTTCGAAATCTTGAGCCTGCTCGGCACCGGCGGCATGGGCGAGGTTTACCGCGCTTTGGATACCCGCTTGCAACGCGATGTGGCGATCAAAGTGCTTTCCGAACACTTGGCGTCGGACCCGGTTCGCTTAAAGCGTTTGGGACGCGAAGCACGCACGCTCGCCGGCCTCAATCACCCGAACGTCGCTCAAATCCACCATCTTGAGCGCGCCCACGGCCGCGACTTTTTGGTGCTGGAGTACGTGCCGGGGCATGATTTGGCGCAACTGATCGCGCGCGGTCCAATGGATCAGCGTGCGGCATTGGCTTTTGCGCTGCAGTTCGCCGAAGGCTTGGAAGCCGCGCACGATGCCGGCGTGATCCACCGCGACATCAAACCGGCGAACCTGCGCATCACGCCCGACGGCGTGCTCAAGGTTTTGGATTTCGGCTTGGCGACGGAATCATCGACCATCGAACCCGCCCCCGCCATCGACGACGATTCCACCGACCTGTTGGTCACGCGCGACGGTACTCACCTCGGCACGCCGAAGTACATGAGTCCGGAGCAAATTCGCGCGCGACGCACTGATCGGCGTGCCGACATTTGGGGTTTCGGCTGCGTGCTGTGGGAATGCTTGACCGGGCGTCGGCCGTTTGAAGGCGGCGATTTTGCCGAGCTCGGTGCCAACATCTTGCGCACCGAACCCGATTGGGACGCACTGCCCAAAGAGCTGCCGGCAGCCATCGTCACTTTGCTCCAGCGCTGCTTGGCCAAAAACCCTCGCGAGCGTTTGCGTGACATCGGCGAAGCGCGAATTGTTTTGCAGCGCGTGCTCGATGGCGAAGACGTCGCGCCTATGCCAACTCGTGGAAGTGCAAATCAAAAGTGCGAGCGCACGCTTTGGGGCGTGCTGCTACTGGTTACGGTTGGAATGGCATGGGTCTTCGGCGGCGCCAACTCGGCCCCCGAAACCAGCAAAGATGTGCTGCACCTTTCCGCCCACCTCACTCGCGGCAGCAAACTGGAAGCGCGCACTTACGCCAACGTCACGGTAAGTGAAAACCTGTCGCGCATGGCTTGGGTTGGTGGTCCGCAACGCAGCGTGTTTGTGCGTTCGCTGGACAGCTATTTGGTCACCCCAATCGCCGGCAGCAAAGGCGCGTCGTCGCCGTTTTTGTCGCCGGATGGAGAGTGGGTTGGCTTCTTCATCGACAATCGTTTGATGAAAGCGCGCACCGATGGCTCGGGTTTGGTTGATCTCTTCGACGAAGCCACCGCCAACGACGAAATCCTGCTTTACGGCACCGAAAACCGCGGCGGCACTTGGTTGGCAAACGGCACCATCGTGTTCTGCCCATCGGTGCAAGAGGGCTTGTTCCAAATCCGCACCGACGGCACCGGCTTCGCCCGCCTGACCACCCCGGATTCCGCCGCGAGCGAACGCACGCATCGATGGCCGCGCGCGGTTCCCGGCCAAAACATGGTTGTGTTCACCGTCGATGACGTCGCCACAACCGAAGATTACGACGACGCGCGCATTGACTTGCTCGACCTAGCAAACGGTCAACGCACGACGTTGATCAACGATGCCAGTTATGCGCGCGCTTCAATCGGCGCGCTGGCTTACGTGCGTGGCGATGCGCTTTACGCTCAACCATTGGATCTTGCATCAAAGCAAGTGCTGGGCGAACCGCGCCTAGTTTTGCCGGACGTGCGCATCGACCGCTCGTCGGGCGCCGCGCAATGCGATGTCAGCGCCGACGGTTCGGTTTGTTATGCGCCAATGACTCCGTACGACGTCGCCACGCGCCTGATGTTCCGCAACGAAGCCGGGCGCACGCGAGTGGTCACCAACGACCCCGGCGCATACTTCGAGCCGGCGATGTCGCCCGATGGCAAGTTTTTGGCTTACATCTCCAGCCGCGGCGGGCTTACCGACTTGATGCTGCACAACCGCAGCACCCAAGTGCAACATCGGCTCACCACCACCGGCGCCTGCTTCTCGCCGGCTTGGTATCCGGACGGCAGCAAGATCGCTTACCTTTCCCGCGACCCGATGCCATGGGGCATTTACACCGTCGCGCCCGATGGCGAGTCGGCGCCGGAGTTGCTGTTTGAAACCCAAGGAGATTGGGCAGCTCCGTTCTCCTTCATCAACGGCGGCAAAGAGCTGCTGATGATTTGGCAGCGCGAGCAAAGCGGTCGCGACATTGTGCTGCTGGATGTGGAAAGCGGTGAAACGCGCGACATACTCGCCACCCCCGCCGACGAAGAACATCCGTCGTTGTCGCCGGATGGCAAGTGGATCGCATTCACATCGGACCACAGCGGCCGCGATGAAGCGTATATCGCGCCTTATCCGGAATGCAGCCCGATGATGCAAATTTCCACCGACGGTGGCTTGGAACCGCGTTGGGCGGAAGACGGATCGCGTCTGACTTTTTTACGTCGCGACACGCTTGAACTTTGGGCCGTCGACCTCGACTCCGACGACGGCGTGCTCAGGCCGCAACTGCCAAGGATTTTGATGCGCGACTTCTTTCACAATCAAGACGCGCGCTTTTTCTACGCAGTGTCGGGCACCAAAAAGTTCATCACGTCGACCTTCGACCGGACCGAGTCCGACATCGGCCGCGAGTTGCGAGTAGTAGAAGACGCGGTGTATTAGCCTTTGCCCAAAACGCAATTCCATTTATTGGCGTGCATTTCAAAATACCGTCGGTTTTTCTATTGGAAAAGCCCAAGTAGCCTATAAGTGCATATAGGTTGATAAATTTAGATAAATCCCCTACAAATCGGCCAAGATTCCCCCGATAGGTTGGTAAACTAGTCTCAACTTCCTCCAATTTCACTCAGAGAAAGAATGGACCCAAAAACCAATCCTTTTGCTCCAGGAGCTGGAACACCGCCGCCGGCATTGGTCGGCAGGGACGAAATCGTAGAGGCGGCTGAGATTGCACTTCATAGGATTCGGGCAGGACGTCCGGAGAAAAGCCAAATGCTGCGTGGCTTACGTGGCGTCGGCAAAACCGTCCTGCTGAATCAAATCGGGCGCATCGCCAAAGGAATTGGCTATCACACCGTTAAGATTGAAGCCCCAGAAGGCCAAGATCTCGTCCAATATTTGGCTCCTGCGCTGAAAGCCACCTTAATGCGGCTGAACCGAATTGAAAAAGCCAAGAATCTGGCAGGGAAAGCATTGGGTGCGTTGCAAGGCTTTGCTAGTGCATTCAATGTCAAAATTGGCGAGATTACCGTAGAAGTCTCTGACCAGCACGCTGCAGATAGCGGCAACCTTGAAGTGGACCTCCCTGAGCTGCTCATTACTGTGGGAGAAGCAGCTCAGGTTGCCGAGTCAAGTGTTGCCATACTTGTCGACGAAGTTCAGTACTTATCGAAGATAGATCTTCGGGCACTCATCGTCTCGCTACACCAAATCTCTCAAGAGGGTCTACCCGTTGTCTTTTTTGGCGCAGGCCTACCTCAGATTGCAGGATTGGCAGGTGATGCTAAATCATATGCCGAACGATTATTTGACTACCCAGAGATTGGCCCCCTTGATTCAGTTTCCGCCCGAGCAGCAATTGAAACTCCGGTACGGGAGGAAGGAGCGGAAATTACTGAATCAGCACTTACCAAAATTGTCGAGGGAACGAAGGGATATCCCTATTTCCTTCAAGAATGGGGAAAGCATGCTTGGAGGGTGACGGATTCCTCCCCGATCGACGAAAGCGATGTAGAACGAGCTATTTCTGAAGCCACGGAAGCTTTGGATAAGAATTTCTTCCGCGTTCGTTTTGATCGGCTTACCCCAAGAGAGCAAGACTACCTGCGAGGAATGGCCGAGCTCGGAGGTGGCCCCCATCGCTCAGGGGAGATTGCCAAGCTAATGTGCCGAAAGGTGGAAAGCTTAAGTCCTTTAAGAAGTGGCTTGATTAGAAAAGGAATGATTTGGAGCCCGTCCTTTGGAGATACGGCATTTACCGTTCCACTATTTGACGAGTTCATGAAGAGAGAAATGCCGTCATGGAGCCCTCCGAAAAAGGATCTGAATTAGGTAAAAGACCGCTTTACTACACCTTCGCCAACCACATGCATTGGGTGGATATGCAATGGCTGTGGGGTTACGACGTCATGCCGGGCACGGCGCGCGACACTTTGGCGTTCTGCAAGGGCGCGAATGTGGTCGGGAATTTGAATTTCGACGGCGTGGGTTATGAGCGGATGGCGTCGGAGTGTGCGCAGTCGTTGGCCGATTTGCGCGCCGCAGTTGCCGACGGAATTTTGGAGCCGGTCGGCGGATCTTGGGGGCAGCCTTATGGCTTGTTCCAAGGCGGCGAATCGAACGTGCGCCAGTTCACGGTCGGTGCGCGTGCGGTGTTGCGGCATTTGGGCGTGCGGCCGCGCGCGTTTTGGGAAGAGGAATTTTGGTTCTTTCCGCAGCTGCCGCAGCTGTTGGAACAGTGTGGCTATTCCGGCGCCAGCCTGTTCTTTCAATGGACCTGGCACACGCCCGAAATCCCACACGAAGATTGCAGCTTGATTCTGTGGCAAGGGCTCGACGGCACCACATTGCCGACGTTGCCGCGCAATGGCTTGAACTTGCATCAATGGCCGGAAGATTTCGACCCGATGTTGGAGTCGCCGCTGCTGCAATCGCTCGACCATCCGGTGCTGGCGCAATGGGTGGAATTTTTGCCGTCGCCAGATTGGATGTGCCGCTCCGAGGTCTTGCTGCCGCGGTTGAAACAGTTGGCCGCCGATCCGCGTTTCGATTTCCGTCCGCGCAAACTGAGTGAGCTCATTGCCGAGTTACTCCGCAACGCAAAAGCTCAAAGCCAAGCAAACGGCGACGGCGCACTCGATATACTGACCCGCAAATACAGCCTCGACGACGTCTGGCACGGCATGTCCGTCGGCAAAAACGCCGACCGCATTCCGCGCGCAAGTTTGATTGGCGAACGCGTGTTGTTGGAAGCCGAAGTGTTGGCATCGATGGCCGCCATGCTCGGTCGGCCATACCCGTCGTGGGACGTCTACCCCTATTGGGAGATTGATGAAGCTTGGCGCGAATTGCTGGCGGCGCAGCATCACGACAATCATGAATGCGAAGGACTGTGCGGTTTCGTCGGTCTGGATAGTTTGCACAAGGCTAGGCACATGGCCGAACGCGTGCGTGATCGCAGTTTGCTGCGCGTGGCACGTGAATTGAACCCGGCTGACGGCTCGTTGGTGGTCGCGAATGCGTTGCCGTGGAACCGCGATATTGCTCTGGAAGATGGTCGAGTCGTGCGCGATGTTCCGGCGTGTGGGTATCGTCAGGCCGAGGCCGAATCAGCGGCGAATGGCAGAGTGAAAGATGCCGACGATGTCCCTGAATCGTGGCAATCGCTAAACCATTGGAAGCCGCGATTCAGTTTGCAACGCGACGGCCAACGCATCGATGCCAGCGCCGATCCGGCAACCAAGTTGACGACCGAATGGCGTCGGCATCCGGTTTTAGCGGGTTGGGAGTTGCGCGTGGTCGCTGAGCACGAGGCGCCGTGGGATCCGGGAATGAATGCTGCGTTTGCAATGGATTTGGAGTTTCCCAATGCCATTCGCGAACTGATTCATGACCACCCGTTTGCGCAAACGCCGGTCGCCGCCGAGCGCAATTGGCCGCGCAAATATCCGAGCGGCGATTGGATGACTTCGGAGCAATGGTTTGAAGAAGTCGTGCGACCGTTTACTTCAACGCGAATGGTGAACGTGGATTTCGAAGGCATGAATCCGTTGCTGATTTTGCACGATGGCAGCCAGTCGTGGCAGCGCACCGACGGCGGCTTGCGCGTGTTGCTTAACGTCAACGATCCGTGGGATGAGCAGTATTGGAATCCTCGCACCGAGGCGCGCTTTTTCTTCCGCCCGAACTGCGGTTTGTCGGCATGGAAGCGCCATCAATTGGCGGAAGAGTGGTTGAGCCAACCTTTAGCGATTTCGGTTCCGGCGCCGACCGGATTGCTCGCCTGCGTCGGCGGCGGCGTGAGTACGGTGGATGGCGACGAATCGCACGCAGACCAAAACGGTAAGGCCGGCATTCCAACTGAATTCAGTGCTCTGCAAATCGAGGGGCCGGCGGCTTGCACCACCTTCCACCGCATCGGCGTGCGTGATGGCGAAGACCTGCCGGATTGGGCGGGACACGGAATGAGCGCGCCGCATTTACTTCGCATCGTCGAGCTGGATGGCGAAGGCGCTGAAGTCAGCGTGCAAACCGCGCTGCCGATGGCGTCGGCATGGCGCTGCAACATGATGGGTGAAAAATTGGAAGCGCTTGGTTTCGAAGCCTCCTCGGCGCTTAAGCTGACGTTGCGGCCGCACCAAATTTTGACCCTGATCGTCGACCTTCCCGACGCCGCCAAACAACCGCGCGACCTCGACGCCCGCCGCAAAGTGTGGGCGCAAATTCACCGAACATGAACGCCGATCACCGCCCTCGTATTTGTGTGCTTGGATCGATCAACCAAGACTTGGTCATCCACGCGCCGCGCTTCCCCAACCCCGGTGAAACCTTGCTCGGCGGACCGCTGGAAGACTTTCCCGGCGGCAAAGGCGCAAACCAAGCTGTCGCCGCCGCGCGCATGGGTGCGCAGGTCAGTTTTTTGGGGTGCGTCGGTGACGACGACGGCGGCCGCATGATGCGCGAGGTGTTCGCCGAAGCCGGTATCGATGCGACTGCGGTGGAAACGGTGGACGATCACACCGGAGTCGGCGTGATCACGGTTTCACCGGATGGAGAAAATCACATCGTTGTCGCTCCCGGCGCCAACATGACGATGGATGCCGCTTGGGTCGATCAACACGCCGACGCGATTCGAACGGCAGATGCATTACTGCTGCAGCTCGAGATCACCGTCGAAGCCAATTTGCGCGCGGTGCAAATCGCCAACGACGCAAAGGTTCCGGTCATCCTCAACGCCGCCCCCGCCGCCGCTATCCCCGACGAATTTCTTGCCGGCCTGCATACGTTGATCGTCAATCAACACGAATTCGAAATTCTCGGCCGTCCGCAAGTGCCGCGATTGATTGTCACCTTGGGCAAGGATGGCGCCACTTGTTACGACCACGCTTCCGACGGCGGTACAAGCGAAACCCACCAAGCCAGCTTCCCGGTCGACCCGCTCGACACCACCGCCGCCGGCGATGCGTTTTGCGCTGCGGCAGCCGTCGCGAGTTTGGAAAACCCGGACCCCTCCGAATTCCTCAGTTGGGGAACCGCAGCCGGCGCGCTGGCCTGCACCATCGTCGGCGCGATCCCTGCTCTGCCCCATCGCGATGCGGTTGCGGCGATGCGCCAAACCGAAGCCTTATCGCAATCGTAATCCCGGCAACGTCACGATGACCGTTCTCCGCAACAGCGATGTTTGGAATTGGACCGGCACCGTCCCCACACCCAGTAGCAATCAACGGCGCGTGCTGTTGGAGTTACCCGCAGTCAGTGGAACCGGAGAGTTGCAATGCGAAAGCAGCAAAATTGCCGACGTTGAATACTCCTGGACCCCCCAGCAATTCGATTTAACCTCACTTTCGGGTCGCCAAATTCAGGTTCGCATCGAAGCCGCACCCAAGCATAAGTTCGCCGGTTTTTTGGACGCCATTGACCATCCGGCGATCGGGCTTTGGAATGAGCCGCGCTGGTTTGAATGCGGCCCGTGCGTATTCACTTCGCCGCCGCAGCTGAAGTGGAGTGACGAAGGTTGCCGTCTTCAACTGGAATGCAATCAACCCATTCCCGCCCACGCCGAGCTACGTGTAATGATGGATGGAACTGCGGTAGAAACGCGGCGAGTGGAAGATACGCAGTGGTTGCTCAACGTAACAGCTCCGCCAAAGTGGAGCCCGCAGCAACCGAACTCGGTTTCGGTGCGAGTGGAACTTTGCATCGATGGCGAGATCAGTGACTGCGCAAAAATCCGCTATGCAAAAAGTCATTGCCGTGCGGATGGACGTCGGTTGTTGCTAAACGATCAACCGTTTCAGGTGCGCGGTTTGTTGCATTGGGGTTACTACCCCGAGCTGGCCGGCCCAAACCCCAGCGACGACGAGTTACGCGACGAGCTACTGCAAATGAAGGCGCGCGGCTTCAATCTGTTGAAGGCTTGTTTGTGGTTGCCGAACGACCGGTTTTTGAACCTTTGCGATGAGGTCGGCATGGCGGTTTGGATTGAGTATCCGTTATGGGATCAGCCGTTGGAAGGCGGCGACGCGCTGCCGTTCGAGCTCGGCCAATATCGCCAATGGCTCAAACATGATGTCATCCACCCATGCGTGGTGTTGCGCACGCTGACTTGCGAAAACGACCGCCGCGATGCCGATGCTGCAAAGCGCATTTGCCAAATGATTGGCGAGCTTGCACCGCATGGTTTGGTCAATGACAACAGTGCGTGGTTGGATTGCAATCACCACGTGGAATTTTGGGACGAGCACCCGTACCTGCACGCCGCGCAATGGCCGTTTTACTTGCAACGGTTAAAGCAAGCGGTGGACCAGCACGAGCAAAACGCCGACGGCACCGCAGATCCCAAACCCTTAATCCTCGGGGAAACTATGGCGTTTGACTCGCTGGAGGAATGCGAGTCGCGGCGAACGGCGGTGGAATTGCGCCGCGACCAAGCGACGGCGCTCTTGCAGGTTTTCCCCGATTCCGGCTACGTAATTTGCGCCGCGCGCGACATACCGCAGTCTCCGCTTGGCGTGCAAGATCAGCGTGGAATTTGGAAGACGGATGAAACTGCCTGGCAGTGGCAGCGCGACCTCGACGCTTCCGGCGCTGTTGCAATGACTTCATCTGCCAAGCGTGATTCCGCCCCCGCCGCCAAGGCTTTGGATATCCGTAAAAAACTCGATCCGACAACCTTGGATGAATTGCGCCAGGGAGCGGTCATCATCCACCGCGCCGGACCGCGTCCGCATTCTTGGCGCACACCGGAGCACACTTTTTTTAGTCCGGTTGCAAGTTGGGATGCATGCGTGGAGAACGTCGGCATTGACTTGTTCCAATCCTTTCTTTCCGGGCGCGGCCTGGCACTTCCGCCGGACGGGCAAGCCAAGATTTTGGCCGCCGCTCACGATGTGCACGACCTTCAGGGCGAGGCCAAGTTACAACCGTTTTTGCTTGCCGCCCGGGTGGGTGCCGGCCGTTTGTTGGTGAGTTCGTTGCGCAATGATTGCGCCGAGCACAGCCAACTTTTGGCCGATCTGGCCGACCAACTGCACCATGCCGATAGCCCGTTGGTCCGCAACTTGCCCGAGCTGCAAATCACTCCGCCGCCACGTAGTTTTTTCCTAAACGGGCCTTGGGAACTGAGCGGCGATTGCGTGCTCGGCGACGGCCAAACCATGGTCGGAACGATGTTGGTCAACCGTGGAGCCAATGCCGCGCAAGGTTGGGTCAATGCCGAAGCCGAAATCACGCTTCCTGCCGACTGGTCGGGCCAGGTGCTGCTGCGCGCCGAAGGCGTCGGCGATGGATTTGAGTTGTACTTGAACGGAAATAAGGTCGCTGCCCATGGTCGTCTAGGCTTCACTTGGGATGCCGGGCGCGACGTACCGGCGACCCTTGACCTGACGGAACATGTGCAACCGGGGCGTCCGGCAAAGTGGCGCTTCCGCACCAAAGATCACCGCGGCGGCGGCGTGATGGTAGGGCCGATTTACATCTGCAACGGCGATCCGGAGGCGTCGTTACTCTACTGAGACCCGTCGAAATCCCAGTGCCATGACTGCTCTTGAACTCCGCCGTTTGTGCAAAGCTTTTGGCGAGCTGCGCGTGGTCGATGAGGTTGACTTGCAGGTTGAAGCCGGCGAGTTTTTGGTGTTGGTTGGGCCGTCGGGATGTGGCAAGTCGACGTTGCTTCGTTTGATCGCCGGTTTGGAAGACGCCGACGCCGGCGGGATCAAAATTGACGGCCGTGAAGTCGGCGGCTTGGAACCATGGCAACGCGACGTCGCGATGGTTTTTCAAAACTACGCGCTTTATCCGCACATGACGGTGGCGAAAAACGTCGGCTTTCCGCTGCGCATTGCCAAGCTGGAGAAAGCCGAAGCCGCGCGCCGTGTCCGTGAAGCCTGCGAACTGCTCGGCATCGAAGAGCTTATGAATCGCAAGCCGGCGCAGTTGTCCGGCGGTCAGCAACAACGCGTGGCTTTGGCGCGAGCGTTAGTACGGCGGCCGAAGTTGTTTTTGTTCGACGAACCTCTATCCAACGTCGACGCCAAGCTTCGCGCCGAAATGCGCGCCGAACTTGCGCGGTTACATGATCGCCTGAACGCGACGATGGTTTACGTCACCCACGATCAGGTCGAAGCGATGACCTTAGGTTCGCGCATCGCGGTGCTGCATCAAGGGCGCGTGCAACAAATCGGCACGCCGTTGGAGGTGTTTGAAAAACCAGCGAACGCATTCGTCGCCACCTTCATGGGTTCGCCGCCGATGAATTTGCTGCAGGCCGACGAAGTGCAAATCGGATTCCGTCCGCATGATTGCCGTCAGGTTGGGCAGGGTGGATTGCAACTGGTAGTGGATTTGGTCGAAGCGCTTGGCCATGAGCAATTGATTCATGCTCGCGTAGAAAGCGGAGCGCTGGCGGGAACCACTATTCACCCACAGCAAACCGTCATCGCTTCGTTGCCCAGCCACGCCGTGGTGCAAAACGGGCAATCGCTTGCATTGGAAATCGCCGACAACGCGTTGCACCGCTTCGACCCCACGACTGGAGCGCGGCTGGACGGATGAGGATGAAGCGTAAAAAGCAGTGGAGCATGCTGACCGCGGCATGGCTGCTATGCGCTTTCTTGTCCGACTTCGCGCCGGCGATCGCAACGCCGCAACAAACGACCGACGAGGGTTCTGAAACCATCACCTTGCGCGTCATGACGCACGAGCGCTGGTTCCGTGGTTTCGAGTACATGGAGCAAGCCACGCGCGAATTCGAGGCGGAGCACCCGGGCGTCAAAGTTGAATTGATCAGTTCCAGCGGCGGCAGCGGCAGCCGCGACAAGATTCGTTTTGCCTTAGCCGGCGATCTGCCAATCGACGTCACTTGGATCGACGTCACCGAGTTTTCATCCTTCCTCGACGAGGGCGTGCTGATCGATTTGCAACCCTACTTCGACGCCGATCCAAGTTGGAACGAAGAGGAATACTTCAGCCAAATCCTCGCCGGCATGCGCGGACCGGATGGCCATCTTTATGGATTGCCGAGCACCTTCAATCCTTATGTGATGTACGTCAACAAAACGCTGTTGGCAAAGGAAGGCATCGATTTTCCCAGCGATGATTGGACCTGGCAGCAAATGGTCGACATCAGCCGCCGCGTCACCCGCGATTTGGATGGCGACGGCACAACCGATCAATTTGGAATATCCATCACCCAATGGCTGCAAGCGCTGACGCCATGGATTTGGCAAAACGGAGGTCGTTTGCTGGACGATAACCAACGCGTTGCGCTTAACGAACCTGCAGCGGTAGAAGCCGTAGCCTTTCTTCAGCGCCTGCTGCACGAAGAAAAAATCGCCAGCGACGACGCGACCTTCGCCAATCAACTTTCCGTCGGGTTGTTCCAATCCGGCAAAGTTGCGTTTTACGGTCCGGTTGGATTTTGGGAAACCTATCGCTTCCGCGAGATCGAGGATTTCGAATGGGATTACCACCCCCTACCGCGCGAAAAAGAAGCCGCCACCGCCGTCGCGATGCGCTTTTACTGCGTGCCGCGAACCGCCCGCCATCCACAACTTGCTTATGAATACGTGCGCAAGCTCGCCGGTCCAACCATGCAGCGCGGATTGGCGGCAATCGGCAACGGCGTACCGGGATTGATTTCCGCGGCGCGCAGTGAGGTCTTCGTCGATCCCAACACGCCGCAGCGCGAAGAAGTTTTCCTTTCAGCATTGCAAAGCGCGCGCTTCCAACCGATCACTGTCAATTGGTCGGAAATTCAAGAACAGGTGGCGGCGGTTTTAGAAGAAGCCATCCTGCTGAACCGCATGTCGGCCGCCGACGCATGCCAGCAAGCTGCTGCGATCGCCAACGACGGATTGGACCGCCAACAAATGGTGCGCGAGTTGCCGCGCTTACCGCGCAGTTGGTTCCACCTCGCACAGTTTGGAGTCGCGGCAATCTTTGCCCTGCTCTTGTTGTGGAGGTTACTGCTGCGCCGACCGCAGCCAAACGCGACCAGGCACTCCGCCGCGGGTAAATCCGTTCGCCAAGAACGACAAGCGTGGGCGTTCCTCACTCCTTGGGCGATCGGTTTCGTTTTTCTGCTGGCAGGACCAGCAGTAGTCTCCGCGATCCTGTCATTCAGCGAATGGAGCCCGGTGCAAGACTTCGGCGAAGCACGCTGGATGGGCTTGGGGCAATACCAACGCCTTGCCGCCGATCAAACCTTCCACACCAGCCTGCGAGTGACCACGCTCTATGCAACCTTCGCGGTTCCACTGCAGTTGATCACCGCGCTCGGCCTTGCATTGTTACTTCACCGCAAATTCCGCGGCGCCGGAATCGCGCAAACCATCTTCTATTTCCCCACCGTAATCTCGCCGGTCATCCTCGGCGCGATGTGGCGCTGGATCCTCGACAGTGATCGCGGCCTGCTCAATCAAGGACTGGGCGTTGTCGGCGCCAGCGGACCGGAGTGGCTCAAAGACCCAACATGGATCCTGCCCAGCTTCATCCTGATGAGCTTGTGGACCGTCGGCGCGCAAATGCTGGTGTTTCTCGCCGGTTTGCAATCATTGGACACGCGCCTGCTCGAAGCCGCCAAGCTCGACGGCGCGCGCAGCTTCGCACGATTCCGTCACGTCATCTTGCCGGCGTTGAGCCCGGTGCTGCTGTTCAATTTGATCGTCGGCATGATCCAGGCCTTCCAAATCTTCGCGCAACCCTTCGTGATGACGCAAGGCGGCCCCGGAAATGAAAGCCGGTTTTTGGTGCTCTACCTATACGAACAAGGCTTCCGTTACTTGCGCATGGGTTATGCCAGCACGTTGGCGTGGGTGTTGTTCGCCATCGTCGCCGTGCTGACGGTGATCATTTTCCGTTCGAGCAAATCGTGGGTGCATTACGCCGGAGGTGCAAGATGATCTCGGCACCCAGAAACGGAGGCATGTCATGAATCGGCTGCCTCATCGCATACTGCTCGTCCTCCTCGCCGCATGTTTCATCGTGCCGCTGCTTTGGATGCTGGCGCTTTCCTTCCAACATGAAGGCGTCGGCCTGGAGGCGGGAATGACCTCGTTCCCGCGCGGCGTGCACCCGGAAAACTACGCCACTGCGGTCGAGCAAATGGAAGGCTTTTGGCATCTCTTCGCCAACACCGCGCTGCTGACCCTCGCCTGCATTCTTGGCCAAGCCTTCTGCTGCAGCCTTGCCGGCTACGCCTTCGCCCGATTGCAATTCGCCGGCCGCGACGCGCTCTTCATGTTGGTTTTGGCCACGATGATGTTGCCACCACAAGTGCTCGCCATTCCGCAATTTCTGTTTTACCGTCAACTCGGCCTGATCGACACTTTCTATCCACTGATCCTGCCGACGGTCTTTGGCGGCGCACCGTTTTTCATTTTCCTATTCCGCCAATACTTTCTCAGCATCCCGCACGAACTCACCGAAGCCGCACGCGTCGACGGCTGCGGTCCGTTCAAAACCTTCCTCTTCATCATGTTGCCGTTGGCGCGACCGGTGGTCGGCACCGTCGCCATTTTCACTTTCCTGGCAACTTGGAACGATTTCTGGGCACCGTTGATCTACCTCAACTCCCCGGAAAACCAAACGCTGACTCTAGGACTCGCCGCGTTCAATCAAAGTTATCGCGTAGCCATCGAACTGCTGATGGCGGCCAGCTCGCTGGTTCTTGCGCCATGCGTGATCGTCTATCTAATCTTCCAAAAAGTCTTCCTGCGCAGTGTGCGCCTTAGTGGTGCCAAAGGCTAGATGCTGAATTCCACCCATCCAGCCCATACACTTAAACCATGGTGCTGGAAAACCTCTCCAAACTGCGCAACGCCAAACGCCGCCGCGAGTCCTCTTACGACCGCACAGGCGGCAATCGCGACTCGGTCATCGTTCCCGCCGGCGAAGCACACGTGCTGGCCGACCTGCAAGGCGCCGGCGTGATCCGCCACATTTGGATCACCGCACTCGGCGACTGCCCGCACATGCTACGCACCGCAAGTTTGCGCATCTATTGGGATAGCGCCGATCAACCTTCTGTCGACGTGCCGCTGGGCGATTTTTTCGGCGTCGGTTTCGGCGACACCACCAACTTTGCCAGTTTGCCGCTGCAAATGATGCCGCAGGATGGCAAAGGCATGAATTGCTTTTTCCCGATGCCGTTTCGCCGCGCCGCGCGCGTGGAGGTGCTGAACGAATCCGACGTAGAACTGGAGCACCTGTTTTATTACGTCGATTGGGAGCAGCACGACGCAATCGACCCCGAGGAAGGCTACTTCCACGCTTGCTTCCAGCGCGAAAACCCAACCGTCGGCGTCAGCGATGAAGGCATGAGCAATTGGGATTTCCAAATGGACGGTCTCAATACCGATGGCGAGGGCAATTACCTGGTGCTCGACGTCGAAGGCCGCGGCCATTTCGTCGGCTGTGTGGTTTCGATTCACAACTTGCGCGTCACCGACCAAAACAATTGGTACGGCGAAGGCGACGACATGTTTTTTATCGACGGTGATTCCAAACCCACGCTGCATGGAACCGGAACCGAGGATTATTTCCTGACCGCTTGGGGCCCGCGCCAGGAGTTCAGCGGTCCGTACGCCGGCTTGACCATGCCGGGCGGGATCAATTACAGCGGACGCATTTCCATGTACCGCTTCCATCTGGATGATCCGGTGATGTTCGATCGCAGTCTGCGTTTCTCCATCGAACACGGCCACGCCAACCGCCGCAGCGACGACTGGTCATCGGTGGCATATTGGTATCAGTCTGAACCCGGCACCGCCAACATGAAACGCATCTCGGTCGCCGACCGCATCCCTTATCCCGCCGACCATCTCCCCGGCTTAAAGTGCATCGAAAAGTAATCGATATCCATGCGCGTTGAAGACTTCCCCGATCTGCTGCCGTTGCAAAATTCCAACGGCGACGCGATCGGTTTGTTCAGCGATCATGGTTCCTGGTTGGCAGTGACTTGGAAGGCAAACTCGCAGCTGGAGATTCGCGACACTTGTAACGATCAAAATTATGCGTTGGACTTGGGCAGCCCGCTTGAATCCACCACATCCTTCGCCGACCGCCAAAATGCGCATTTACAAGATGGTCGGTCCGTGACCATTGCATTTGATCCGGATGCGCGCTTGCTGATTTACATTTCCGGCGACGACCGTCCGCAGCCGAATTGCGAACTTCCCCACCAAGTTCACCAGCTTGACGATGGCAACTGGTGCGTGCAATTCCCACCAGCAGACCCGCCACCAGCCGACCTGCTCGATCAAAATCGCGCGCGCTGGAATGCATATTTCCAAGCCGCATTCCAACACCTCGTCGAAACCGACAACCCCACTCACCAACTACTGCTCGCCCGCGCCGTCACCACGTTGCTGTGGAATCACCGCCGGCCGATTGAAGAACTCAACCACCACGGCGTCATTCCATCGCCGTTTTCCTACCGCGGATATTGGGCATGGGATTCATGGAAACATGCCCACGCGTTGGCAACGTTCGCGCCGAACCTCGCCGCCGAGCAATTGCGCGTGCAGTTCAGCCGTCAACGCGACGACGGCATGGTGCCCGACACGGTGATGCCAAGATCCGGCGACGACAACTGGCTCAACACCAAACCACCGCTGGCCGCGTGGGCGCTGCTGGAACATTGGCAGCAAAACAAAGACGGCAAGTTAGTGAATGAGTTGTACGACAGCTGCCGCCGCCAATTGAACTGGTGGAACGCTAATCGCCAAGTCAACGACGAACCGCTGTTCCGCGCCGGTGGCGTCGACTATGAAACCGCGACTTGGGATACCGGTTGGGATCTTTGCCGACGCTTCGATAACGTCACGCTGGAAGACCACGGCGATTGGAAGCTGTTCGACCTGTGGCAACCCGACATCAATGCGTTCATTCTCAATGAATACCGCTCGATGGCGTTGCTCGCTGAAGCCATCGACGCCGACGCCAACGACTGGAAACGCCAGCACTTCAGCCTGACTCACTGCATCCGCGCCGACCTGTGGGATCAAAAACGAGGCTTTTACGCCGACGTACGCCCGTCGACCGGCCAGTCCACCGGCGTACATAGTGCAGCGTCGTTCCTACCGATTTACGCCGGCGCCTTCAGTTCCAAACAACTCCTCCCCAGCGTTGCCGCTCTTCGATCTCCGCAACACTTCGCCACGCCGATGCCATTTCCGACCTTGGCTGCGCACGAGCCGGGCTTCGACCCCGACGATTATTGGAGCGGCGGCGTGTGGATCGATCACGCCGCGTGGATGGACACAATCCTTGTCCACACCGACCCGGTGACGTCGATCGTTTTGCGTAAATCCTTACTCAGCCACCTCGCCGCGCTGCCGTCGCTGTACGAATGCTACTCGCCGCTGACCGGCCAACCGGTGCAGGGAAATCGCCCGGCGGTGGCGCAATTTTCATGGACGGCGGCGGCGGTGGTGCGAATGCTGGCAACCGGGCCGCAAACGGTATCCGAAGAGCAAGCGCGGCGCTAAATTACCGCCCATGAATTCCGATCAAGGATTCGAGATTGAAGCCACGCTCAAAGCGCCGGACTGGTCGCAGCTGACCCAGCTGCCCGCCGCGCTCGAGGCGTTGGGCGCCTATGTTTCGGATTCGGAGGAGCTGCAGTTCGCCGACCACTACCTCGACACTGCCGACCTGCACCTGCTGCGCGCCGGCTGGGCGCTGCGCTGGCGCAACTACTCCAGCCGCTCGGTGCTGACCCTCAAAGCGCTGCGCAAACCAGTCGACGGGATTTCGGTGCGCGAGGAAATCGAAGAGGAAATCAGCGGCACGCTGGAAGACGGCTTGCCGGTCGAAGTACTCGGCGGCCGCGTCAAAGAAATCGTTCAGCGCTCGGATTTGCAGCTGCTGTTTTCGCTCGAGCAAAGCCGCAGCGTGCGCAACGCGGTGTTTTCCACCGGCTTGAAGCTGGAAGTCAGCTGCGACCAAATCCGCTGGTCGGGACCGGCGGCTCAGGACGAGGAATTCGTCGCCGAGCTCGAAGTCAAAGAAGGCACCGAACAGCAGCTCAGCTCCTTGCTGGCGCGGTTGCTGGAATCGCTGGATTGGGAGACGTCGACCCAATCGAAATTTGAGCGCGGAATGGAAGTCGCGGGTTTGGCTTAACATGCGTCCGCTGGATTGGTGCACCGCCGCTGAAGTTAGCGGATGTACTGCGCCATGCCTTCCGGCAGCATGGTGTGTCCCAGTGCGCGATAGCCGTCTTGCCAAGCGTTGCCGGACATTGGTTCGGCGCGGATGGACTGCTGAATAAAGTGCATGCCGACACGCGGCTGCTTGAGCTCGCGGGTGTAAAGATCCCAACCGAGGAAGCGCTGGCTGCGTGCGTATTCGGGGTGGTCTTTGGGCACCGAGCGCAGCAACGCAATCGAAGGTTCGATGTCGCCGCGGTCAGCAAGTTCGCGGCCGAGACGGTATGGGTCGCGGTCGTCGGGATCCGCGCTGGCGTCGACGGGCTGCAGGGTTTCGTCTTGGGCAAGACCGGCTTCGAGAATGTCACCTAAGGTTTCCACGCTGCCGTCCGGGAGGTGAATCTCCAATGTCGACTCCGGAAGCGGCGGCGGATCTTCGCTCAAGCCAACGCTCAGCGTGATCGAGATCCCTAAAAAGATGAGAATGAATATGCCCAGCCGGGGCAGCAGGCGACGGGGGTGAAGCTTCGACGGCATACGAACGGATTGGGCTTGGGATGGTTGGATTTTCACCCAAAACCGAGGCCATCGCAAGCGGATTGGCAAGCGCGGGCAAAACCCTCTGCTAGGATCAGCAGCATGCTGACTGGTCTTTTGCTCATTCTTAGTTCTGCCCCCCTCCTAGAAGCAGCATTCTCCCCCGCTCCCCCCGCCGCCGAGCACCTAAGCGCCGCAGTTTTCGCGACGCCGCCGCCGCAAGAGGCCGAGCAAAAATCCGACGAGTTTTCGTCGGCCGAAGCCGGTTTCAAAATCAAGCTGCCGACCGGCGATTGGGCAATGAATTCCGCGCCGGGCGAGCACGGCATTTCGGCGTTGGCCATGGGCCCACCGGCGTTGGGTGGATTGGTTCAACTGTCGGTGCAAATCTCGACCAGCACCGCAACCGACCTCGCCGGCATGGCCAAAGCGCGCGATGAGTTGATGAAGCAGGTCGAGAACATCGATGGCGTCGGCGATTGCGTGGCGATTGAAATGGACATCGCCGGCATGAAGGTGCCGGGATTGGAATTGCAGCAGTTTGCACAGGGGCAGATGTTCTTCGTGCGGCAGGCGTATTTGCTTTCGCAGGGTTTGCAATACAAGTTTCAAATGCACGCACCGAAGGATCAGTTTGCTGACCATGAAAAAAACTTCCTCGCTGCGCTGGCTAGTTTCGAAGTCATTCCGCTCGGCGGCGAAGCGGTAAAGCAAGCCAAGCTACGCGAGTTGGCGAATCGTTGCGGCAGTGAAGTCAAGATTTATGAAGAGTGGGATCAAGTTTCGGCAGCAGCGAAAAAGGATCAGCAGTTGATTTTGGTTTCGGTGCAGGCGATCCCTGGGTTTGAAATCGCCGATCAGGTCAAGCGCGGTGTACTGATGGATGCCGACATCGTGCGAATGGTCAATCACCGCTTCAAAGTGCTGCAATGGCGCCGCGGCATGGGCGCACCATTCGAAGCTCAAGACCGCTTCGGCATGGGCCCGAATACTTTTGGCACCGGAATGTTGGTGGTCACGCCAAGCGGCGACGTCGTCCGCCAGATTTACTTGTTGGAAGCATCCGCCGTTTACGACGTGTTGATTGACGTATTGCGCGGTCATCCGCAAATCCCAGCGCCAAAGCCAGCCGCCGACGCCGACCGGTGGCACACCATTGAGTTTTTGCTACGCAGCGGCCAGGTGGATGCGGCAAAGACCATGCTAGATGAAAAATCCGGCGACGAGATTGATCCGGATGAATGGTGGCTGCATTTTGAATATCACCGTTTGTTGCGCCAGTCTACGCAGGCAGGTCGCGCGTTAATGAATGCAAATCATTTGGGACCGGAGCGGACCGAGCCGGTATCGGATGCGCGGATTTATATGGACCAGATCAATTTATTCGTCGCTACCGGAGAGTACGCCTTGGCGGACGAGCACATTGGCCAACTCCTGAAGTGGAAGGAAGCTCCGGAAGGATTGCGTCGCTCATTACCAGACGACATTCACGCCGAGGCACTATTGGTCCAAGGTGCCTTGCAATTACAGGCGAAGAGCCGTGAAGGTTGTGAAGCAAATTGGTTGCTACTCACCGAAAAGTTCCCCGACTCGCGCTGGGCATGGTTGGTCGCGGCGGCGATGACCGGACCGGGCTGGGGCCTGGACGTATGGCCGGACTTACGCTGGCCGGAGCCCGGAGACCGTCGCTATGCGCTCATGCCTAAGACCGCCCCCGATAGCGCTAAAGCTTCCATGGCGGACATGATCGACGGCGCTGCCGATTTCTTACTCAACTCGCAGCAACTGGACGGGAGTTGGACGGCAGTGACCAGCTACAGCGACCGCAAAAAACTGGCCGACGATTTTGAATTGGCTGCTACCGCAATCGCCGGTCGCGCGATGTTGCGCATGGAAAATCGTCCGCGCGCGCAACGGGCTGCAGAACGTGCGGCGCAATGGTTGATCAACCAGCGCGAGGTTTTGAACAATGAAGATGCTCCGCCGGTGGTGTTTATGGATTACGCGGTTTGGAGTCGCGCTTATTGCGTGTTCTTCCTCAGTGAATGCTTGGAGCGCGGGGTCGGCGATGCCGAAGCCGTGCGCGCCGAAATCAAAAACTGCTTGCAGGATTTGGCCGACCGCCAGCAGCAAAACGGCGGCTGGAGTTACTACCTGAGCACTCAGGTCGGCGGGCAAGCGGCGCCGCAGTCGATCAGCTTCACGTCGGCAACGGTGGTGATGGCTTGGGAAAAGGCTGTGGAAGCGGGCGTCGAAATTGATGGCGACATTCTCGACCGCGGATTGGCTTGCATGGAAGCGCTGCGCAGTGACGAAGGCACTTTTGCTTACTTCCTCAATGGCGCCGATATCGAGACCGCTACGCCGGCGAGCATGGGGATTGAAGGATCGGCGGCTCGCGGACCGGTTTGCTCGCTGTCGCTGATTCGCGGTGGCCGGGAGAGTTGGGAAGAAATGGTTCCGCGCATGGAGATGTACGTCGACAAGTTGGCGGTATTCGGCAAGGAGCATCACAAGGCGTTGATGCACGCCGGTCCGAATGCGCAGGGTTCGCATTATTTGCTTTACGATTACAGCACCGGTGCCGAAGCGTTGCGCCAGGGTTGGAGCGAGCTGCCGAAGGATTTGCGCAAGAAGATGCACAAAACCATTTTGCGCGAACTGCGCCGTTGCTTGAATGACGACGGCTCTTTCGTTGACAACCCACTGATGGGTACGGATACTTGTACAGGTCTGGCGCTGACCGCGCTTTTAGATTTAAATGCTATGAAGTAGTCGAAAGACTTGAGTCATGTGAGTGAAGAAAGCGACCTGTTATCGCGCATGGAGCAACGCCTCCTGGAAAGGGAGGAGCAGTATTCGTCATGGCTGGATTCCACAATTGACGGCGGCGAGCCAGACTCGCCGAGGTTTAGTAGTGGGCCGTCGGAAGAAGCCAAGGTGCAAATCCTTGAGTTAGAGGAGCTCTATGCGCTGGCCGAAGTCCCAGTCAAGGAGTGTCGAGCCTTGCGGGCCAAGCTGTGGCGAGCTTGGCCGCTTTTTATACTTTTCGAAGTACTGTTTTTTTGGACCAGAGGGAATCCGCTCAATTGGAAAGCCGAGCAGCTGGAAAAAGAAGGCAAGCTCATTCGCCGCCAAATCACCAGATTCCGCAACCGATTGGATGAGTTCAACGGTCGTAACGGCTTCCCGCTAGCCATCTCGAATTTTGTGATGAGCGATATTCCGCTGTACCAAATTCATTTCCAAAACGTTTTCATTGGCGGCATGCTGAAATATCGCAAGCAATGCTTGGACTCGATTATCGATCTTCAGCGGCAGCAGGAGAAAATTGAGGAGCTGATTTACGAATTAAGAGTGGGCAAACAGCAATGAGTTATTCCCTCACCGAAATCAATGACGCGTTGGCGCGAAGCACGGAAGAAGTGCGTGAGGCGCAGACGTTGACATCCAAGTTGGATTCCATTCAGAAGGATCTGCGGCGCTTGCGTCGGCAGGAAAAGAAATTGCGCAGGCAGCTCGAGGCGGAAATTGAAGACGTCGAGAAGTTGCGCGGCATGAGCTTTAAGAATTTGATTGCGACGGTTTCTGGTCGCAAGAAACACTGGGAGCAAAAGGAGTGGCAGGAGTATTTGGATGCCGACTTCAAACATGAGCATTGTTTGAAGGCGCTTGAGGATGCCCAATACCAAATCAGCCGAATCCAACAGCAGTTGGACGAGCTGGGCGGCTGGGAGCAGCGACACAATGACTTGCAGAGCCAGAAAGAGCAGTATTTGCTCGAGGCAAACGACGAAACCGCGAAAGAACTCCTGCAGATCAATCAAGAGATCGCCGAATGCCGCGCGGAAAACAAAGAGTTAAACGAAGCGATCCGCGCCGGCAATGATGCGATGAGTGCGCTGCAACTGATGGAACGCGATCTAGGCTCGGCCAGCGGTTGGGGCGTTTGGGATATGGTCGGCGGCGGCATGATCAGCTCGATGATTAAACATTCATCCATCGATAAAGCGCGCGACAAAGCGCGGCGGGCGCAGAAGGCGTTGGATCGGCTCAAAACTGAGTTGGCCGACGTCGGCGGGCGCATGAATGGCGCGATCGAAATCGGCGAGATGATGAGCGTGGTCGATATGTTCTTTGACAACATATTCGTCGACTGGATGGTGCAATCGCGCATCGGCGATGCCAAGCGGCGCTGCGACCGCACGATGAAGGAGGTGCGCAAGGTGGTCGGCGAATGCATGAATCGCAATTCAAAAGTGGCCGAACGCGATGCAGAACTTCAGCGGCGCTATCAAGAGATTCTCAACCGCGCCTAGGAATTCCGGCGCAAGCCTGGACTGATTCGCATCGGAGTGCAAGCATGGGCAGGTGGACCCAGCGCCCTCCATTTGCATCGTCGACGCTCAACTGGAAACCATCGACTGCCGCACGCGGCTGCCGTTCCGGTTTGGCATTCATACGCTGACCGCCGCGCCCTATGCGACGGCCGTCGTCGAGGTGGAATGTCGTGACGGTTCCGAAACGCAGCGGGTACGTGGCGCGGCGTCGGATTTGTTGGTGCCGAAGTGGTTTGAGAAAAACCCGAAACTCACGCCCGAACAGGATTCCGCAAACTTGGCGGCCAGCGCAGAGGCGGCTTTTGCCATCGGGCGCGAACTCACTGCCGACAGCGTTTTTGGATTGTGGCACTCCCTTTATCAGCTGCGTGTCGCCAGCCAACCGCGCGATCAAGCCGATTTACTGGTGCGCGGATTCGGCGTTGCGTTGTTGGAACGGGCGATGATGGATGCGGTTTGCCGACTGCGCGGAGTCAGTTTCCATCAGGCGTTGAAGCAGGATTTGTTCGGTTTCCGTCCCGGCGCGGTGCACGATGAATTGGCAGAGTGGAATTTGGCCGCAGATTTACCCGCGCAGCCGCTGCATCAAATTCAACTGCGCCACACCGTCGGCTTGTTGGATGCATTGAGCCACGCCGACTTTCATGGCGATCACGATTCCGCCGACGCCCCCACCGCCGACCCGGCCGACGGCTTCCCCACCACGCTGGAGGACGACGTCCGCGCGTACGGTTTGCAGTGGTTCAAAATCAAAGTCGCTGGTCGTGGCCAAGCCGACGTCGACCGCATGCTCGGCATTGCCGAAGTTTTGCAAAGCTGCGGCGTGCAGCAACCGCGCTTCACGTTGGATGGCAATGAGCAATTCACCGACATGGCGCAGCTGGCCGACATGCTGACACAGGTACAGCAAAACCCCCTCGGTGCTGAATTCTTGCGCGGCCTTGCCTTCATCGAGCAGCCGCTCAGCCGCGACCACACCTTTGATCCGCAGCGCAACGCCGCCATCGCCGACGTCAAAAAGTTCGCGCCGCTGATCATCGACGAAGCCGACTTCGGCACCTGGGCATTTCCCGACGCCATCAACCTTGGCTACGACGGCATTTCGATCAAAGCTTGCAAAGGCGTATTCCGCGCGCTGTTGAATCGCGGAATTTGCGCCACCCGCAACGCGTCGGCCGACGCCGATTCATCGCCGCTGTTCCAAAGTGGCGAAGACCTGACCAATCTGCCGGTGCGCGCGCTGCAGCAGGATTTATGCTTGATGGCCAGCCTTGGCATCGAGCACGTTGAGCGTAACGGTCATCATTACTTCCGCGGCTTGGATCACCTGCCCGCAACGGAAGCCGAGCAAATCCAACTTGCCCACCCCGACCTTTACCGGCGCGAGCAAAACACTACTGCGCTATCCATCAATAATGGATGGTTGAATGTTGAGTCGCTCAACAGCCCCGGCTTCGGTTGCCGCCTCGATCCCTAAACCTGCCGGCGACCGCCTCCCCAAGCCACCCCATGGCTCCCCCCAACCACCCCCATGCCCGACTTCAAACTCCCAGCTTCCTTCGCCGACGCCGCCGAGTTCCGTGCGCGTTTGAAGCAAATTGATCCGCAGTTGGATTGCAGTGATGGACTGACCCTCGAGGTCGGCGACGACGGTTCCGCCGACGCCCCCGCCGAATCTAATCCAATGGCTCAATCCATTCTGGTCGCCGGCCGTGAGTTGGCGAATCGTTGGGCCATCCACCCGATGGAAGGATGGGACGGCACGGAGGATGGACGCCCAAGCGAAGATACGTTGCGGCGTTGGTATCACTTCGGGCTCAGCGGTGCGGCGATGATTTGGGGCGGCGAAGCTTATGCCGTTTGCCCCGAAGGCCGCGCCAATCCGAATCAACTGCACCAAGGAAGTCACGACGATCCGGTCGCCAGCTTGAAAGAGCTGCTGGCCGAGTTGCGCCGCGGCCAAGCCGACGCCGGGTTGGAGGCGAAGCAATCGATGGTTGGATTGCAACTCACTCATTCCGGTCGCTGGTCGCGGCCAACCACGGACGGGCCGGCACCACGCACGGTTTACCGCAATGATTACCTCGATGATCGCGTCGGTTTAACAAGCACGGATTCCTCCGCAGCCGACAACGATGCGAATGCCAACCGCGCGTTGTTCCGTGACGACGAACTCGCCGCACTGCCGGCGCTTTATGCTGAAGCCGCGCGCAATGCGGAGGCTGCTGGATTTGATTTCGTCGACGTCAAATGCTGCCACGGTTACCTGCTGCATGAATGCTTGTCGGCCACCGATCGACCCGGACCCTACGGCGGCAGTTTTGAAAACCGCACCCGTTTATTCCGCGACATCATCGCTGCAGTGCGTGATGCATGTCCGAGCTTGGCCATCGGCGTGCGCATTTCACTGACCGACGACCTCAACGGTGGTTTTGGCGTGCGCGATGATTTCGCAGGCTTGGGCAGCAAAGAGCAGGCGCAACCCACCCCCGCAGACGAATCCACCTTGGCCGCGCGCTTCGACTGCAACGAACCGTTCGCATTCTTGAAGTTACTACAAGACCTCGGCATCGAACTGGTCAATCAAACTCTGGGCTCACCCTACTACTGCCCCTACGTGCAGCGCCCGGCATCGTTCCCGCCGTCCGACGGCAAGCCGGTGGATCGCGACCCGCTGATTTCAGTCGCCGAACATTTGCAGTTGGTGCGCCAATGCAAGGCTGCATTCCCCGACTTGAAGTTCGTCGGCACCGGCTACACCTACTTGCAGGACTACCTGCCGCACGTCGCCGAGTTTGAGGTCGGCGCCGGTCACGTCGACTTTGTTGGCATTGGTCGCATGGTGCTGTCGTATCCGCAAATGCCGGCCGACCAACTCGCCGGCAAAACGATGGCGCGCAAGAAGATCTGCCGTACTTTTTCCGATTGCACCACCGGTCCGCGCAACGGCATGCGCAGTGGTTGCTATCCGCTCGACCCCGAATACCGCGCGCGCCCCGAGGCCAAAAAGGTGCGCGCTCTGCGCCCGAAGCCGGCGAAGTCGTAATCACCGCTCATCCTCCGCCCCCCAAAACGCACTCCTAACTCATGTCCGACGAACGCCCGATTGAAGGTCTGCCTTCCACCAACCCGCCCGACCCGGAGCAACTCGCGGCCGAGGTCGCGTGGCTGAAGGAGCAAGAAAACAAATCGCGCGGCGCTCGCTGGGCAGCGTTTTTACGTAAGGGCGGACCTGGCTATCTGCAAAGTGCGCTCACCCTCGGTGGCGGCAGTGCAGCAACGATGCTGTTCGCCGGCGCGGCCTTCGGCTATGGCTTGCTGTGGATCGGCCCGGTGTCGATGTTGCTCGGCATCATCATGATGAGCGCGGTTGCTCATCAAACACTGTCGACCGGCCTGCGCCCCTTCGAAGCAATGCGACGTTTCGCCGGTCCGGTTTTCGCCTGGGGCTTCGCCGGCGGTGCGGTGATTTCGTCGATCATTTGGCACTTTGCTCAATACAGCCTGGGCGCGGCGGTGGTCACGGACATGGGTAGTGCCGCCGGATTTGAGATCACTCAAGGAGTGGCCGGTGCGTTAATTCTTGCCATCGCAATCGCCTGGGCTTTCGCTTACGGCAAATCCACACGAGCTTTGCGCTTGTTCGAAAGCTCGTTGAAGATTTTGGTTTGGGGCATCGTGCTGTGCTTCGGCTTGGTTGTGCTCAAAACCGGAATCGCCGACCCGGCGGCGCTGGCAAAGGGCTACATCCCGTTCCAATTCCCCGAAGGTCAGTCCGACGTCACCGCCATGACCGTGGTCGTCGGCGGATTAGCGGCGGCGGTTGGCGCAAACATGTTATTCCTCTACCCCTATTCGCTGCTGGCGCGCGGCTGGGGACGCGACCACCGCAAGCTGGCGCAATTCGATTTGCTCGCCGGCATGTTCCTGCCGTACATGTTGGCGACTTCGCTGATGGTCATCGCCACCGCCAACACCTTCTATTACGGCGACGTGGAATTCAGTGGCACTCAACTGAGTCCGGTGCAAGCGGCGCAAGCGCTAGCCGGCGTGGTCGGCGAAGGCGTGGGTCGCTGGATCTTCAACCTCGGCATTTTGGGCATGGCGGTTTCGTCGATCATCTTGCAGATGGTTTGCTGCGGTTTCGTCGCCACCGAGGTTTTGGGTTGGAAATTCGGCTCGGGCAAATACCGATTGGCATGCTTGCTGCCGGCGCCGGGCGTGTTGGGCGCAGTGCTGTGGAAAGACATCGCCATTTGGGTTGCGGTGCCGACGACCTTGCTGTGCGGATTCATGCTGCCACTCGCGTACATCGGCTTCGTCGTTTTGCATCGCAAGCGCAGCTACTTGGGCGACGACTTGCCCACCGGCGGCAAGGGCACGGCATGGGTAGGCGGCATGGTGATCTCGACGCTGACGTTGACTGTGTTCTTGATTTGGTACGCGGTGACCAAAGGACCGGCTTTCTTCGACAAGCTGCTTGCTTAAGCTAGAGAAACGCGACTCACTGAGAACCAAACTGCTGACGCGATGAGCCTGCAACCTTACTTAGACCTGCTCGAAAAACTCGGCGATGCACCGCCGGTGCGCACCGTTTACGCCGCTGCGCATATCGCCGTGCACGATGAAGACGGCACTGAGATCGATTGGCCGACCACCGAAGAACTGCGCCGCTGGTTGGACAGCAATGGATTCGGAATCGCCGAGGCGATGGACACCGCGCAGCGCTTTGAGTTGGGCTGGCCGGTGGCCAAAGAGTTGATTAAGCGCACCGCGGCGTTGGGTTTGCAGCACGGCTTTGCTGCGGGCGCTTCGGCCGATCACTTGATGCAAGCGGAAGGATCGCGCGCCGCTCAGGATTTGGCCGATGTGCCCGTCGATCAGCTCGCCGAAGCTGTTGCCAGGCAGGTGAACTTTATTCGTCATTTGGGCGGACTGCCGGTGATTCTGCCGATCCCTGAATTGGCGCGGCGAGGTTGCAGCGCGGATCAATATGTCGAGGTCTACCGCACCATTCTTGAGCAAAGCAGCGGCCAAATTCTGCTGCACTGGCTAGGCCCGATGTTCTTGCCAGGCTTGGATGATTACTTCCCCGGCGATAGTTTCGCGCGGATTATGGATTTGGATCATCAGCGCATTGTCGGCGTGAAGTTGTCGCTGCTGGATGGCGATTTAGAACGCAAAATTCGCAGCGACTTGGCAAAGAATGGTCAGTTTGTTTACACCGGCGACGACTTCAACTTCGCCGAGTTAATTGCCGGTGAGGAAGATTTAGATCAGCAGGCCAGCGCCGATCCGCAAAACATCGGCCGCTTCAGTCATGCGCTGCTCGGCATTTTCGACGGCATCGCTTATCCGGCTGGAATTGCGCTGCGCTTGTTAGCCCACGGCCGACGCGATGAGTTTTTGGAAATCATGCAGCCGTGCGAGGAATTGTCGCGAGTGATTTTTGAACACCCGACGCAGCACTACAAAGCCGGCCTTGCCTACCTCACCCACCACGACGGCCGTCAGCCAAATCCGTGGCTACCCAATACTGCACACCAAAATCGGGACGCGAACTACTACCAGCGTGTGCACAAGTTGGCGATTGCAGCCGGAGTTTTAGAAGAGCCTAACTAGGCCGCCTGACGGCCTTCGCCTTCCAGCCAACGCGCCAAAGTCTGGCGCAGGATCTCAGCATCCACCGGCTTGGTGATGTGATCGTCCATTCCGGCTTCGATCACCTTTTCACGATCGCCGGCCATCGCATGAGCAGTCATCGCCAAAATGGGCACGCGAGCTAAGCCACGTTCATTTTCCAGTTGTCGCCACTTGGCGGTGGCTTCATAGCCGTCCATTTCAGGCATCTGGCAATCCATCAGTACCAAGTCGAACTCGCCTGATTTCAGAGCTTCCAATGCCAGCCTTCCATTAGACCGGCAGGTGACTTGATAGCCAAACTTGTTCAACAGGGCGATCGCCAGCTTCTGATTCACGACGTTGTCTTCGGCAACCAGAACTCGAGCTTTTTTGGGCTGAGAGCTCGCGACGGAATCCATCGCCCCCTGCTCCATTGAGTTCCCTGAGTCTTTCCCATGAGATCGATGAATCGCATGCACGATGCTCGCTCGCGTCGGCGGGCGAGAAACTCGAACCAATCCTAATCCAATCGAGGATTCTTGAATCTGCTCCAGCCTATTCCTGCTATGGAGCAAAAGCACGGTAGGCCCAAGCGGATGTCGCGGGAACTTTTGGGCAAATAGGAACTCGATTCCTTCGTCATCGGACAGGTCTTGGTCAACCACTAAGAATGAATACTCCTCGCCGACCTCGGCCGCAGTACGGATCATGCGGTGGCCTTCGGAGGCACAAGTTGCAACATCCACATGGCTGGCGCCGAGGGCGTGCAAGATTCGTTCGCTCGCTTTGGTTGTGCCATCACTAGAAATTACGCTAAGGCACTTATGGCCCGACAAGATTTGATCGTCCTCCTGTGCTTCAATCGGTAAGGCTTCCAACTTCATTGTGAAGCGGAAGGTGCTGCCATGACCTGGTTTGCTTTCCACCCCAATCTCACCGCCCATCAACTCAGTCAATTTTTTGCAGATGGAAAGGCCCAATCCGGTGCCACCAAACCGCCGAGTAGTAGACGTGTCCGCTTGTGAAAAGGCTTCAAACAATCCATCTTGCGCATGCCGAGGGATACCGACGCCCGAATCCGACACGGTGAAGCTAATTTCGGCAACCCCATCTTTCATTGAAATCAAATCCACCGCCAAGCCGACTTCACCAGTCTTGGTAAACTTCACCGCATTCGAAAGGAGGTTATTCAAGATTTGGCGCAGACGAGTGGAATCCCCACGCAAGTACATCGGTACCGCAGGGTCTGCCCACCACGCGATCCCAATTCCCTTGGCTTCGGTCTGATCACAAAACATGGGCAGGATCGAGTCGCACAATCGATCCAACCGGAAGGGAACCGCCTCCAATTCCATCTTGCCGGCCTCAACCTTGCTGAAGTCCAAAATGTCATTGATGATGGTCAGCAACGCCCTAGCCGAATCCGATGCAACCTGGGCAAAGCCTTTCTGCTCCGCCGACAGACTAGTGTCCATCAACAATCCAAGCATACCAATTACTCCATTCATTGGCGTGCGAATCTCGTGGCTCATGTTAGCCAGAAACGCACTTTTGGCATGGGTTGCCGCTTCGGCCTCCTGCAATGCCTCTTCCAGACGATCATTCTGCCGACGCTGCACCTCGCGCGCCTCTTCCAATTGAACCATTAGCTCGGCGGCATTGGCATTCGCTTTGGCAACGTCACCCGCCAACGCTTGCAGGCGTTCATTCTCGGCCTGAAGGCGCCTTAGCTCTTCCGGGTCAATTCGATGGGGTTCGTTCATTGGCTTAGTGCAAAATCAAAAAGTTATGGAGGGCATGCCAGCAATGGAACGCGACACCAAAACTGCCAAACCACTCAACTGAACACCGGGGATTAGGTCCTGTTGGATGTCGCATGACCCGGTGAAATGTTGGGCGCAAGAAGCACAGCATTCAATGGTTGCGCCGGAGTCAACCAAGTCTTTCAGCAACGCAGGAATGGATTCACAACCCGGAATCAAACATCCGCTTTTGTGCTTGAGCTCCGCCCAAAATGCTCCACGCAGAGTCAGGAAAACGTGAACATCCGCCCCCAACGCCACTGCTGCCATTGCCGCTTCCAGACCTTGACGGGCACGGTGAGGATCCTCAGACCCGGCTGTGATGATTACTTGCAGTTCTTTCTCTTCGCTCATGATTTAGGGTTAGATAAACAAGTTCAGCTTTGCCGATCCGGCGTCCGCTAAATAGGTCGCGACGCCTCCATAGTCGATTTGATCCACCAGTTCATTCTCCTGTACACCCATGATCCCCATCGACATACGGCAGGCAATTAGACGAACGCCCAGCTGTTGAGCCGTGTCGATCATGTCGCTCAACCGTTGCACGTTGTTCTTTTTCATCAGCGCACGAAAAAAACGAGGGCCGATGCCAAACATGTTCATCCTTGATGACGGGGTTGCATCCGGATGGCGCGGTGACATCCAACTGGTCAAGCGTTCCAAAAAGCTTTTACCCCTTGCCCGCGATCCGTTGCGCAACGCATTCAATCCCCAAAAAGTGAAGAACATAGACACTGGTTTACCGGATGCGGCTGCTCCGGTAGCAATAATGAAAGCGGCCATCAACTTATCGAAGTCGCCACTATGGACAACGATGGTCACTTCCTGATCTTTGGTCGTTTGCCCTGTAGGGCTTTGCATTTTTTGAGTATCAAGCACAGCGGCGAATACGGGCGAGAGTGATCGCCCCCTCGTCGATGGAAACAATGACATGACCTGTCATTAGCGCCCAAGCTTCGATGTCGGCCCGGAATGCAGGGTCGTCGGCCTGAACCGTCAGCTCTTCGCCAGGTTCGATTTTGTTCATGGCCTGGCTGACGCGGACTATAGGCATGGGGCAGTTAAGCCCACGGCAATCGAGTTCGTTGTTTTCCATAACTGGGGCGTAAGCATTGAGGCAATGCTGTTTGCTTTATCGGGAAATTCGATATTTCCCCTTAACTGGAATCAGTAGATCCAGCTAAATCCAAAGGTTAAGGATCGTGTTTCCAATTCGCTGTCGACCTCGGTACCGGGCACAGGTCCAGCGGCGCTCTGGTAACTGCCGCGCAGATCGTTGGCAAAGCCGTGCTTATATGCCAGGCTGAGTTGATTTCCAGACTCTAAGCGCCATGAAAGACCAACACTTAGGTGATTCTGCACTATCGCCGGTGAAGCCACGTTGAAAAAGCTGTCGTTAGCGCGAATTGGACTGGCGTTCCAGGAATAGCCGGCCATGAGATTGATGGAGTCGGTCAGCGGATATAGGCCCCCGATTGCAACCACGGGAATCCCGCGCCAATTGAATCCATTGACGCTGCCATCGGCGGCGAATCCGCTTTCATCGAATCCATGCGTGTTGGCATAGTCGATCCAACGCAAATCCAAGCCTAAGCGCCAGCCGGCGTCGGCACTGTAACCAACCCCTCCCGTGACGATCGCGGGATAATCCAAATCAAAAGTCCACGAGCGTGGTGCTCCGAGTTCATCTTCCGCCCGAAATTGGTAATCGCTAAACCAGACCGGGCTTTGCAACGCGACTCCAGCACTCCAACCCTCGCGGTTCTGCCAATAAGCTCCCAACTTGAAGCCCAGGCCGAACGAAGATTCGGCATCCCGATCGCCGGGATAGCTCGGGAAGCCGTCGCCGTTGGAATCGTCCGGGTTGGTCCCGCTGAACGGACTTACGGCCAACATGCCAAGATTAAATGTTGGGGCGAAGGCCAGAGTCCAACCGTCGCCCATGCGTCGGGCAAGAGTTGGGGCAACTTGCAGAATTCGGTAATCCGAATAGATCGCACCGAATCCCATACCGGTAGGCGGCTGCGGAGTCAGGATCGGATTGCTGGCATCTGCTGCGTAATCGACGCCAAAACCGCTGATGCCAAAGGCACCCACTCCGTACAACCACTCGGAATCCGGTGGCGCGTGGACCAAAGCAAAGCTGGGTATCGCCGAACTGCCAACGCGACTCGAACTCTTGCCAGTTAAATCTACAGGAGGCATACCTGCGCCGAAGGCGTTCGCGTCGATATTTGAAGAAAGAGTGGTCGTGGGGTCGAAGGCAGCAATCGCAAAAGCCATGCGCCGACTTTGATCCGCGGGCAATCCCCCCATCGTGGCAGGGTTCCAATGCAGCGACCCAATCGGCTCGACCGACAGGCCGGACGCCACGCCTCCCATTGCTTGGTTTTCTGCACCCATGCCATCGAGCACGTGGCCGTTCTGGGCGTTTGCGTGGTTTGAATTTAGGCCAAAAACTGTGATGGAAACGAAGGTCAGCCTGGCCCAATAACGGGTTCGGTATGGAATGCCCATACATCGAATTCGGCTATATTTCTTTATGGACTAAAAGAAAATGCCCAATTCTGAGCTGCGTCATATGGAACTCGCTAGATCATCCAGATCGATCAGGCGTTCTTCGCCGGCTTGAACTTGAATGGATAATTCAAACTTGCGCCCGTCTTCAAATTGAATCGGCAGGTGCAACGGACCGGGTGTGATTTTCTCGAACCATCTAGGTTCACCGGCACCCATGATGGTGTATTCCTGCTCACTGACGAGTTCTAAGCTGGACAACGCAATCGGGGTCAGCGTGTGCATTGGAATTGCGGCATCGGGATCCAGAGGGAACACCCCCACGCAGCGAGCACGATGGTATCCATCTAATTTGAATTCGCCGATGTACCGTGCGCCCTCCCTACCACTTAATAAAAACAATGGGCCGTCGGGCAACTCGCGCAACTCACAATCGCCGGCGAAGAAACTATCATCGTTCACAGAACCACTTGCAAAGTATTGCTCGGTTGGGTCTAAACCGTTGAAGCGGACTTGGGCGAACGTTGACTCGCCCTCAGCGGCGGCCGGCATAAGCACGGTCCGTTTTGGATCATCGCTTAGGAACAGCTCGTTAGTTTCAGCCAACTCTGCGGCGCTAAACCTTTGGAAGCAGGTACCGGCGTCGACCCACCAGCGCGCAACCAGAGGCTTGCCTTCGACCAAAAACACCGGTTCGTCGCGGCGTAGTTCGAAGGTAACGCCGTCGTGCTCGATCCAAATTGATTTCGCGCCATCGGGTTTGTGCACCTGCACACTCCGCCGCCGCTGGATGGATTCCGCGGCATTCCACTCAACAACTTCACCCGCCTTGAGCTCCAGTTCAAAGTAAATCGGCTCCAACCAGCCGTTGAAGTTATCGCTCATCAATTTGGCCTTGCCGACCGGGAAGTCCACACCTTCCAGCAAGGAATCCCACTTCACAGTCCGGTTCCATCCGTCTTCGTGAACCAGCTCCCAGCGGGAATTGCTCAGCCAGTCACCTAGATCGGAAACATCCGGAGCGTTGATCACGCGCACGATTCCACGGTTTTCTGCAGCAATCGTTTCCTCCCAATCATCGCCGCCGTAACGCAGAGTGACTTCTTCACGCGGGATGAACGACAAGTACGGCGGCGAGCCTTCCGCTTCGCCGAATTGCCCGGTGTAAATTTCCTCGCCCTCATAGCGATAGGCGATATTCACACGGCCATCTTTGTCGGTGCGCAGCACGTGATAATTTTCGCCATCGATGATGTACATCGCGCGATGCGCGGCCGGCGTGCCGTCGTGATTGAGATAGCGAGCTTGGATGGGCCGTTGCATGCGCGGCAAAACCACAGTCGTCGGGCTGCCATCGGGCAGGCGATACCACGCATCTTCGCCTTGGTAATACTCCACGCCCATAAATCCTGCGGCACGGAAGCGCAGCTCCGGTACCCAATCCTGCATGCCCAGCGTCGGCATTTCGGCAATGCCGTTTTGGTTGCTGAGCACATCGAACGCATAAATGTCGTGCGAACAAGTCAACGTCGACGTCACCCGGACATTCGGAATTGGGCGACCGTCGGTGTCTACAAATCGGATTTGACTAATCGGCTGAGTTGGATCGATTGGGAAGAGTGGAATCACATCTCCTTCGGTGGCGTCAACCGGAGTCGTGGTGTAATAACCTTCGGCCGACACGCGCCCTTTACCGTTCGGGAAAGACCAATAGGTGCCGTCGGCGCCGGTGATGCACTGGCTGAGTCGCTCGAAACCCGCAGCGCCAGTGTTGAGTTCTTCACTCCACGCTTCGACGGTGGCACCAGCGATGGGCTGGTAGGTCAGCGCGTCAACAATGCGTCCGAACTTAGGCGGCTTTTCGTATTCGCGCCAATTTTCGGCGTATTCAAAATTGCGGCTGAACTGATCGACCGCGACAAAGGATTCGTTTTCCTTCAGACCTTCCACGATCTGTAAGGCGAGGGCGAGGATGAGCAAGGATTAAAAACGTACGCTGTTTTCAGCGCCCGGCGTGCCGTGGGCGGCGTCGGACGAGCGCCAGTGTTGGGGGTTGGCGTTGTCCAAACCAGGTTGGCCTAACTCGAGGGTCGGGCCCTGGCCGGACGGCGGAATCGGCCAGTGAGGCTGGTCGGTGTATTCCACCTCGTCCATTATGGTGCCGACGTCATTCAGTAACTGAATGTGCTCGCCGCTGCCGCTGAGGCCGAAACCGAGGTCGCCGATTGCGTTGCTGACGGTCGGGAACATCAATTGGAAATCGCCAAGGTGGCGGCACAGCACCAAGTAATCGCGCGCGGCAATTACCGTCGCCGGAGGGATGGTGAATAGGTTGGTGCCGTCACTCAGCTGCCAATCGGAAACGTCGAGAGGTTGATCCGAGTTGTTGTAAATCTCCATCCAATCCCCCGGATCGAAGAACGGCGACGACTTGTAGTTGATCTCGTTGATCACCGCAGCGTCGCCGGTTTGGATGAAGTTACAAGTCAAGCCGTAGTTGGCAATGGGATCAATGGCCACGGACTTTGTGGTGGGCAGCAGCGGGTCCGACCACGAATCAAAAACATAACCCGGTGCAGCAACGGCAGTGATCTTGACCGGGTTGCCGAGGAAGTAAGTTCCACTGAAGGAATCCGAGACTTCAATCTCGGTCAACTTTAAGTAGCCCGCCCCTTCGGGTTGAACGTCGAGGTCCAAAATGTACTCACCGTTCAAACCAAACTCGGCGTTGACGTGAGCGCGCGCATACGCCGGACGCACGGTCATGAATGTCTCGACCGCGTCGATCTCGCTTTCCCAATTCGCGCGCGTACCCGGCCACTTGGCGAAATGGTTATCGATTTCAGGATCCATTTCGTCGGCCATTGCAGTCAGCATCGGCAGCGTGCGCGAGGGCAGGAATCGGGTGTTCATCAGGTCGGCGTAACCGTTGATGAAGTCTTGTCGGAAGTCGGCGTTTTCCATTAACGCGCGGAACAAAAAAGTGTCCCATCCGCCGCCGTCCATTACTCGCCCCAGCGTATTGCTGGCAAATCCGGCACTGCGGCTCAAGCCGTTATCCAAGTCATAAAACCACCACCTCCAGCGACCCTCCGGCGTGCGCGGCCGCCAAAACTTGACGTTGTAGCGCGGCCAATCGGGGTTGGCGAAGTAGATCTCGCATGCGTAGTAGCGTGCGAAATTTTCGGTGTCCATTTGCGTTTGCACATAAGCATAAGCCGCCGGATCGCTCAGCGGATTCTCGCGGATGTACTGCAGCATTTGATCGTAATGATCGGCGTCGCCTTTGATGACTCGCGCGTTGATCTCAAGCAAGTCGAGGTTCTCCGGATCAATGCCGTGGCGATCTTCGAGGTAATACTTATCCATGCGCTCGCGCAAGTTTTGAATACCCCAATACTCACCATTCAACAGCACCATCGCCGGCCGGAAGTTGCTGGTTTCCATATCCAAACCAGTCACCACACGATTGGCAAAACCGTCGCGCAAAATTCCATTGCCCCAATCGGTGCCGCCGTTGCGCAAAATGATTCGCTTATTGCTATCGAAGCCGCGATCGATGAATTGACGATAATCCATCCGATCCATGCCATAACCGCCACGCGCCAAAATGCGAAAACTCTTCTGATCAAACGATCGCGACGTGCCGCCATGAATCATGATGCCGCCGTCAAAGTCCAGCGGCACCGCTCCATCCGGCTCGATCATTTCGACGTGCACCGGACGCTCCCACGGCAGGTAAAAGTTGGCGCCGCGGTAAGGCCAAAACGGTTGCGCGTCGGGACCGAGCGCGTAAATGCCGGTGTAATGATCCCACAAGTTCGGCGGGTCGGTGATCAACGAATAAATCGGCAGCGTCGAAGCGAAGTTCGTGATGTAAGTATCGCTAGTCGGCCAACTCGGCCACTTGCCGCTTTCAAAAGCACGCGCACGCACGATGCCGACCGGCTGCGGCGGCGTGAAGGGTGCGGTGTACAAAGTAGATTGCTCGGTCGGTTCGCTGCCGTCCAAGGTGTAATAAATCTGCGCCGTTGGCGATGGGTGGTTCATTGACACCACCACGCCTCCACTGTGCAATCCGCCGTTCGGGAAGACCTGCACCGCCGCCGAATAAGACGTTTCTGCCGACGCCGTGTTTTCCGCGCCCGGCGTGGAGTACTCAAAGTAAAACTGCCCAGCCAAACCCTGCGGGTGACGTCCGCGTGAAACGTTGACGTACATGGGTCCGGTTTGCACATGTTCCACCAAAGTGCCGTTTGCTTGGGTCAGCAAGATGTGATCGCCGGCGGCATTGAGGCGGAAGTTGGTGTGCAACTGCGGATCTTCGAACAACAACCCCGGCGGCGTGTTGTTGTTGGCGGTCAGCGAATATCGTCCGGCGGTGATGAACGGAATCAGGCTCAGATCATTCGACGTACTCGCTGCGTTGTGCACCTGAATAGCGACGGTGTTGGTGCCTACAACCAAGTAGTCGGCCGGATTGTCAATGCGCAAACCCAAAAACGGCATGCCGCGGTACAGCCGCGCTTCGTGAGATCCGCTGGCGTATTCATCAAAGGCGGTGGTGCTGAATCGATAACCCAGGTTTTCACGGTCGAGTTCGACGCCGTTCAAAAACAGCGCAAAGCCGTCGTCGTAATCGATGTGGAAATCCAGTGTGACCAGCGAGTCAATCAGCGCTTGGTTTAGCTCAAAGCTCTTGCGTAAGAAGATGACGTCGCCTTGCAAGATGGTTGAATCATCGCCATCGCTTTTGCCGAAGCCGGCAGGACCACTCAGCCAAGCCGAATCATCGAACTCCGCCAAACGCCAGTTGCCGACCGGCTCGGAAGTCGGTTCCAAATACTTCCACTCGCTGCCAATACCGGAAACAGTAATGCGTTCATTGCGCCAAGCGCGGCGATTTTCGCCACTGGCATAAACGACCAGATATTCACCGGCATCTATTCCGCACGGCGGGAAGGTCCACTGGAACGGATCAAGCGGATCATCGCTCAGCCCCCACCCGGTTAAATCCACCCAAGCGGCGCCGGTGTTATGCAGCTCAATCCAATCCGGCGTCTCGCCCAACTCGTCGCGTAATTCATCGACATTCGACGACGTGTACTCACTAATCTCCACCTGCGGCGCAGCAAGCGCCACTGCAGACAGGAGGGGAGTAAAAAGGGGCATGGGTTACGTCGTCCGAAATAATGGACGACGTAACCGATCTTAGCACGCAAACGCGCTTCTTGGCGCTTTTCCACGGCCTGCTAGGGCCGCACGCTGTTTTGTGCGCCTGGCGTTCCGTTGGCCGCCGAGGCACGCCAGTTACGCGGATTGGCGTTGTCCAAACCGGGCTGGTACAGCTCGAGCGTCGGACCCTGACCGGTCGGCGGAATCGGCCACGCCGGCTGATTGTTGTACTCAACCTCGTCGATCAGCGCGCCACCGGAATCCAGCAGCTGAATCAGCTCGCCACCACCGGCCAGACCGAAACCAAAATCGCCGATGACGTTGGTGACCGCCGGGAAGAAGGTTTGGAAGTCGATCAAGTCGCGGCACAGCACCAAGTACCCGCGCGCCGGAATAGTAGTTCCCGGAGGCACGGTGAAGTCGTTGCCTTCATCCAGCAATTGCCAACCGGAGATGTCGAGCACGCTGTCGGAGTTGTTGTAGATCTCAACCCAGTCACCCGGATCGAAAGCATCGGACGACTTGTAGTTGATCTCGTTGATCACCGCTGCGTCGCCGGTCTTGACGAAGTTGCCGGTCAGCGCGTAATCGGTGATCGGATCAATGCTGACCGATTCACTATTCGGCAGCAGTGGGTCCGACCACGAGTCAAACTCATATCCCGGTGCGGCCACGGCGGTGACCTTGACCGGGTTGCCGAGGAAGTAAATGCCGGTGAACGGATCGGAAACGTCGAGCGCGGTGAGCTTCAGATAGCCGGCGCCTTCGGGTTGGACGTCAAGGTCAAGGGTGTACTCACCATTTAGACCAAACTCGGTGATCACATGGCTGCGAGCAACCGACGGACGCTGGTTGAAGAAATTCCTCATCTTATTGAGTTCGTTCTCCCAATTATTCCGGCTTCCGCCCCAACGGTTGTAATGGCGATCCATTTCCGGATCCATCTGGGCTTGCAACTCATCCGTCATTTGAATGCAGTGAGCAGGCAAGAACACCGAGTTCAGCAAGTCGGCATAGCAGTTAGTAAAGTCCTGACGGAACTCATCGCTCTGTAGCAACTCCTGGAACAAGAAGGTCTCCCAACCACTTCCATCAAAAGCATGACGTAACGTGTTGTGGTTGTAGCCACCACTCGATCCCATGCCTGCGTCGGTGTCGTACAAGATCCAACGCCACCTTCCTTCTGGAGTGCGCGGACGCCAGTACTTAATGTTGTTCTGCGGCCAGTCGGTGTTCGCCAAGAAAATTTCAATGGCGTAATACATGGCGAAGTTCGCAGTATCCATCAAAGTTTGGAGGTGCTCATAAGCCGCCGGATTCGCTAGCGAATTCTGACGAATGAACTCCTGCATTTGCTGGTAATGGTCCGAATCGCCCTCCGTCACATTCAAATTCAGCTCGATCAAGTCGATGTTATCCGGATCCACGCCGAACTTATCTTCCAAGAAGTACTTGTCTTGACGGTCGCGTAAATTTTGCACTCCCCAGTAATCGCCATTGAGCAAAATCATCGCGGCGCGGAAGTGTGTGGATTCAATTTCCAGGTTCGAGACAATGCGGTTTGCCACGCCGTCTCGAAGAATGCTGCTTCCCCAATCGGTTCCGCCGTTGCGCAGAACAATGCGCTTCATATCGTCATAGCCGCGGTCGACGAACTGACGGTCCTGCATTCGATCCGGACCGTAGCCGCTACGGGCCAAAATGCGGAAACTCTTCTGTGCCCACGAACGAGAGGCGCCACCATGAATCATGATGCCACCATCCATGCGCAGCGGCACGTCGCCATCCGGCTCAATCAGTTCGACGTGAATCGGGCGTTCCCAGGGCTTGTAGAAGTTCGCACCGAGGTACGGCCAGAACGGCCACGCATCCGGGCCCTTGGCGTAAATTCCGGTATGGTGATCCCACAAGTGCGGTGGGTCGGTAACCAACGAGTAGATCGGCAATTGGGAATCAAACCCATCGAGGTAAGTATTCGTCGTCGGCCAACTTGGCCACTTGTCGTTTTCAAACGCGCGAGCGCGAACGATGCCGACAGGAGCCGGAGGAGTGAATGGGCCTGTGTACAAATCCGAGTTCGGCGTCGGTTCGCTGCCATCTAGGGTGTAGCGAATCTCCGCGGAAGGCGACGGGTGGCTCATCGACACGGTAACGCCACCTACGTGGTAACCGCCGTCTGGGGTAACCGTGACCTGCTCGGAGAAGCTGGTGTAGGTATTGGTGGTGTTCTTAGCGCCGGGTGTTCCATATGGGAAGTACCACTGGCCAGGCAGGCCTTGTGGGTGGCGCCCACGTGACACGTTGGCGTACATGCGGCCGGTTTGCACATGCTCGACCAAGGTGCCGTCCGCTTGGGTCAAGAGGATGTCATCGCCCAGCGACGAAAGCTTGAAATTGGTGTGGAGTTCAGGATCGGTGAAGATCAGTCCGGGTTGCACCGATGACTGGGGGTTCGCCGAAAACCGCCCAATTGTGATGAAAGGAATCAAACTGAGGTCACTTGAAATCGCCGAAGTGTTGTGAACCTGAATGGCCACTGTGTTTTTGCCGGGGACTAAGTACTGATCTGGGTCATCCAATCGCGTTCCTTCAATCCAGTTCCCTTGATAGAGCTGAGCCTCGTGGTTACCGGTGGCGAATGAATCAAAAGCCGGCAACGAGAATTTATTCCCTAAGTGGCCACGATCAATCTCTTGACCATTGAGGAACAAGGCAAAGCCATCGTCATAATCCACATGGAAATCCAGCGTGGCGATGGAGTCGATGGTGGCTTGATTTAGGTTAAAGCTCGCGCGTAGAAAAACCGTATCGCCTTGGAGGACGGTTAGGTCGTCACCATCCTCACGACCAAAGCCTGCCGGGCCAACCTGCCAAGTAGAGTCATCGAAGCCGGGCATTCGCCAATTTCCGGAAGGTTCGGACGTTGGCTCCAAGTAACGCCAGTCGTCGCCGATGCCATAGACGGTAGTGCGCTCATTAATAATGGCACCGGTATCCCGACCACTAGCATGAACAACCATGTACTGCCCGGGCATCAGGCCGCATGCGGGGAAAGTCCATTGAAAGGGATCGGTGGGGTCGTCACTCAATCCCCAACCGGACATGTCGACCGGATTATTACCGGCGTTATAAAATTCGATCCAATCAGGAGTTTCGCCCTCTTCATCGCGAAGTTCGTCCACGTTGGAAGAGGTGTATTCACTGATAACAATTTGCGCTTGCCCTTTCGGCGTGAAGGCAACAAGGAGCAAAAGGATTCCAAGAAGGAGAGCGTAGGGGGAGCGACTGAGGTTCATGAGGATTAGGACGAAAAATGCCCGGGCTGAGCCGTGAAGTCTATCACGGAAATAGCCCGGGCAACGGCGGTAGATTGGTCGGAAAACCCTGTTTTAGCAAGGATTCCGCACTTTGACGGTGTGGCCGCCTCCTTCAAGCTCGTCCACGGATACACGACCCGGGTGGAAGAGGTGAATCACGTCAATGTTTGTAACCGTATGTTTCGACAACTCGCCGGCTTGGAATTCGCCACCTTTGAGTAGCGCCATCGGCACCAGCAGCTGATCGGCGAGGTGCTCCCCTACCGGCGCAGTACCGCCGAGGTATTCCGCCGCCAATTTGCCGGCTTCGCGGCCGACCTGTTTGGCGCTGCGCTGGCGGCTGCCGAAACTAGTCACCACTTCGGTCACGTTTTCGAATTGCAGAACCGCGTGCACGCAGTTGCCGGGTCCCGAGCTTTCGGGATGATCAAAGTCACGGCGCTGGGCGGAATTCCACAGCAGCACACGACGCATGGCATCCCATTCACGATCGGCAACCCCGGGGCTTAAGTGGGCACGCCGAAGCATTGCGTAGTGCGGACCTTCGTTCCCGCGTTCCAGCAATTCGAATCGCAACGGCTCTTGGAGCGGTTGGATTTCGGCATACAAAATGCCTCCGCCCGCCGGGAAGAATCCGATGCGATCTAAGCGCAGAGTGAGGTCGGCGCCCATGTTGCGCAGCTGCGGCAAAAAGCTTTGCTGCAAAAAATCCAGCGGCGGCGCCCACGCGTTGTGAGTGCCTCCTTCAATGCACACGGTGCTCGGCTCATTGGCCAACAGCAACGGCATCAGCACGGTTTGCAAAACCAAAGCCGCACTGCCGGCCGAACCCACCGCGAAGTGATAGTCCCCCGCCTGCACCTTGCCGGGTGCAAAGTGAAGCTCCTGACTTCCTAATTCATCGCCGGAAACAGTGCCGTCGGAAATGGTCGCTGCGGCGCGCACGCAGGCCAGATGCTGACGCATCAAGCCCGGCTTCCTGCGCCCGGCGCGGATACTCATGATCCGCACCGGCCTACCGCTACAAAGGCTTAAGGTCAGGCTGCTGCGTAGCACTTGACCGCCGCCCTCACCCATGCGACCGTCGATTTCCACGACGTCAGTTCGAGAAGTTTGATCCTGTTGCATGGTTTTTTGATTGTTTGAACTCAGCCTTTGACGCAGACCACCTGCTTCAAAGTGTGAACGACTTCAACTAAGTCGGATTGCGCCGCCATGACCGCGTCGATGTCTTTGTACGCCATCGGAATTTCATCGATGACGCGCGCATCTTTGCGGCATTCCACGCCTTCCGTTGCTTTGATTTGATCATCCACCGAGTAGATTTTTTTGGCTTTGGTTCGCGACAGCACGCGACCGGCGCCGTGGCTGCACGAGCAAAAGCTCTCTTCGTTTCCTAATCCGCGAACGATGAAGGATTTTGCACCCATCGATCCCGGAATGATTCCCATTTCGCCCAAGCCGGCGCGCACTGCACCCTTGCGAGTGATCAGCAAATCTTCGCCGCCGTAAGTTTCTCGGGTGACGTAGTTGTGGTGACAGTTCACCGCCATCAAGTCGGCTTTGAACTTCGGCAAGCCACGCACTTTTGCAACCGCTTCGATGACGTTTTCCATCATCACTTGGCGATTGATCCGCGCGAAGTCTTGCGCCCATTCCACTGCTTCCATGTAGTCGTCGTAGTGAGGCGTTCCTTCGGACAAGTAGGCCAAGTTTTCATCCGGCAAGTTCGCCTGATGGACCTGCATGTCCTTCTTCGCTTTTTCAATGAACACCGTCGCAATGCGGTTGCCGACGCCACGCGATCCGGAGTGCAGCATGAACCAGACGCTATCCGCTTCGTCCAAACAAACCTCAACGAAGTGGTTGCCGGTTCCCAACGTACCCAGGTGATGGATGTTGTTGGTTTTGCGCAGCACCGGGTAGCGGTCGCACAACGAGCGGAAGCGTGCATCCAAATGCGCCGCCCACAAGTTGCCGACGCGCTTCGGCACATCGCTCCACGCGCCGTAGTCGGCACGTCCGCGCTTGCGCTTGCTCATTCCGTGCGGCACCGCATGCTCGATCATCTTGCGCATTCCGCGCAGCGATTCGGGCAGATCATTGGCGTGCAACGTGGTCTTGACCGCAATCATGCCGCAGCCGATGTCGACGCCTACCGCCGCCGGAATGACCGCGTTTTTGGTCGGAATCACGCTGCCGATGGTCGCGCCCATGCCCCAGTGGCAATCCGGCATCACCGCCAGGTGGCCATGAATGACCGGGCTTTGCGCGGTGTTGCGCAGCTGGGAAATGGCGTTTTCGTCCAGGTGAACGCCGTGAGTCCACGCCTTGATCGGGACACGGCCGCCTTCGATTTCCATGTAGCTTTTCATTTTGCTGATGTGAGCTTAATGTCTTGAGGTACTTGTATAAAGCGAACGGCGTGCCACAAGCTCAATAGACTGTATTGGGTCATTGGCCTGCTCATGCCGTCGCCATTTCTATATTCGCCTATCTATTTCTATAATCAACTCATGCCCCGGCGCCGTACCGTCGTCTTCAGCCTCTACGGCACTCAGCTCGATCGCTCGATCCGTGCCGACGGCAAATGGGTGCCCGATCGCTGGGAACGGTGGCGGCCAACGCTCAGCCTGTGCCAGCAGCCCGACTTCCTGCCGGACCGGCTTGAGTTGATTACCCAGCCCAAATTCAACGCCCCCGCCGAAGCGCTGCTGGCCGACGTCGCCAGTGCTTCGCCGGAAACGGAGACACGCCTGCATCACGTCAAATTCCGCGACCCGTGGGACTTCTCCGACGTCTACGGCGACCTACGTGACTTCGCCGACGGCTACCCCTTCGATCCGGATGAAGAGGACTACTACGTTCACATCACCACCGGCACGCACGTCGCGCAGATTTGCTGGTTCCTGTTGGTGGAAACCCGCCACATCCCGGCGCGCTTGATTCAGACTTCGCCGCCGGTCACCCGCCGCGACCGCACCCGCGATCGCGATTTGGCCGGCACCTATACCACCATTGATCTGGACTTGTCGCGATACGACCGCTTGGCTGCGCGTTTTGAAGCTGAGCGTCAGGACAGCACTTCGTTTTTGAAAGCCGGCATTGAAACGCGGTCGGTGGTGTTTAACGAGTTGATCGACCGCATCGAGCAGGTGGCGTCGCGATCCAAAGCGCCGATCCTGCTGACCGGCGCAACTGGGGTCGGCAAAACACAACTGGCACGACGCATTTTTGAACTCAAAAGAACGCTGTCCCCCGCCGACCAGGAATTGGGTCCGTTCGTGGAAGTCAACTGCGCCACGTTGCGCGGCGACGGCGCGATGAGCACGTTGTTTGGTCATGAAAAAGGTGCGTTCACCGGGGCGCTGGCCAAACGCGACGGCTTGCTCAAAGCTGCCGACGGTGGATTACTGTTCCTCGACGAAATCGGCGAACTCGGCCTCGACGAGCAAACCATGCTGCTTCGCGCAATCGAAGACGGCACCTTTACACCGCTGGGCGCCGACAAGTCCACTCACAGCTCCTTCCAACTCATCGCCGGCACCAACCGCGACCTTTACGCCGCAGTCGCCGAAGGTAAATTTCGCGAGGACTTGCTTGCGCGTATTGATTTGTGGAGTTTCGAATTGCCGAACTTGGCCGATCGAATGGAGGACTTGGAACCCAACTTGGATTTTGAGCTCGCCGCCCACACCAAAAAACTCGGCCGCAAGGTCAGCTTCAACCGCGAAGCGCGTCAGCGCTTTTTGCAATTCGCGATGGACCCGGCGGCAACTTGGAACGCCAACTTCCGAGACTTCGGCGCGGCGATCACGCGGCTGGTCACTCTGGCCGGCAACAATCGAATCTCGCTGCCGTTGGTGGAAGAGGAAATTCGACGTTTGCAACACGCGTGGCGTCGATTGGAACAAAGTGGCAAAAATTGGAGCAGCAGTTCAGCGCTGGCGGGGGCGTCGGCGTATTCAGAAATGGACCACTTCGACCGAGTTCAGCTCGCCGAAGTGCTGCGCATTTGTCGCACCACGCCGACGATGGCGGCCGCCGGACGCCGGCTGTTCGCCGAGTCGCGTAAGAAAAAATCCAGCCGCAACGACAGCGATCGCCTGAAAAAGTACCTGGCGAAATTCGACCTGACTTGGGCGGAAATCAAAGAATCCGATAAATTGACACCATGACCGAGCCCGATCACGACCCCGGCGAGCCGCGCCGCAAGCATCCGCTGATGGCCAAAGGCCGCGGGCATTTTGTTGTGGTTTGGGGCATGCTGATCTTCGGTTTGACGTCGGCCTTTTTATTCGCCGGCGTGATGTCGTGGCTAGACGACGACCTTCCGTTCTGGCCGATGCTGTGGTTGTCGCTGATCCTCTTCCCGATGGGCGGCTATTTTTGGGGATCGATCATGTGGCGCTTCCTTGAAAAACAAGCCGGTAAATAACGAGGCAAGTGAGCTGGCAAGCCATCCAAACCGAGTTGGATTCCCATCGCGGGATTCATCTTGCGTTGCAGCAGAACTCGGAACCGATGGCAATGGATTGCTTCGCTAGCCACTTGGCGACGTCGGCCCCGTTTCGCAAGTTCATCCAGCAAACGCTAAGCGAAATTCCTTATCGCGCCTACCGCTGGGAATGTCCGCCGGCCACCGCCGCGACGATGGATCGGCCGATGGAGTTTGTCGTCATCGACGACTCGTACTTGGACCGCCCCGCCAGCGATCGCGCCTTCGCCGAACACCTGCGCCACGCCGCCAACGCCGACGCGATCACCTTCGCCAACTTAGGCGGCGATGCCATCCTCGTCGTGCCGACACCGACTCCATTGGCCACGCACCCCGATTCGGCAACACCCAAACCAGCGCCATCTGCCAACTATTGCCACTTGGGTTCCTTCACCCAAACCGCACCCCTCGAGCAACAACTCAGTTTCTGGCAGCTCGTCGGTCAAAGCTTTATGAAACGCCTAGGCGCACAACCCGTTTGGCTCAGTACTGCCGGCGACGGCGTGCCTTGGCTGCACGTGCGCCTGGATGATTACCCGAAGTACTACGCCTACGCGCCTTATCGAAACCATGCAAAAAACCGTTGACTGGTTCACCCAATCCATCCGCGCCGGCGGCTGGGCGCCGCTGCTAGTTTTTGGCGTTCACGCAATCGTTGTGCTCGGCTGGAATGCTTATCACAAAGTGCCGTACCTCGACGTGCCGATGCACACACTCGGCGGCATAGCCATTGCTTACTTCTTTTGGAAAAGTGTGCACACCGAAGCCGGTCGCGTTTTGCTGGGATCGCAAACCCAATTCGCCCGCACCTTACTTGTGCTCACTGCCACCGGGGCAACCACCGGCTTATGGGAATTCGCCGAATGGACCACCGACAGCTTCGGCTGGACCCGCGCCCAAGGCGGCGTCGACGACACCATGCTCGATATGTTCCTCGGCATGCTCGGCGGTTTGATTTTTGTTGGAGTTACGTGGCGTCTTCATTTCGCCGATCAAGCGATTCAATCTTCATCTGGCAGCTGAGCGGTCATTGCACAAGCAAGAAAAAGACGCCTAGATCGGCACAAGTATGAACCATAATCGGCGCAGCTAATCCTTCAAAAATTAGGCGCATCCCTCCGAGTAACAGGCCAAAGATCAGCGTCAGCGTAAAGCCGCTCCAACCATGCGGCACGGATTGCTGACTCCAATGGAGTAGCCCAAAAAGGAAAGCTTGAGCTAGATTCGCCGTCCATTTCGAGCGCAATATTGTTCGCAAAGGAGCAAATAGAGCTTCACGGAAATAAAGCTCTTCCACCACTGCGTTCACGACTGCGAATAGCAGCGCAGTGAGAATCACCCAGTGCCATTTACTGGTTGCTGGGTTGGGAATTTTCTCGGTAAGAGTTGGTTCGGCCCAGTGAAACCACAGCATCAATACACCGACGCTCAACCCGCCGATCACCAAGCATGTTGCGGTAATGGGTAAGTCGAAATAGCCCCTGCGAAAGGCCAAAGGTGTAACCGTCGGCCGACGAATGGTGGTGGAAAAGAGAGTAGTGCAAAGAATGGGAATTAAAAACAGGAATGGCCAAGATGCGACGAAGCCTCCAGCGCTAAACAATAAAGCTGTGGAGCCCAGAAGAACGGTGATTTGAAAAAGAGAGCCAAGCATGGGTCAACGACTCCAATGCTTGGCTTTGTCTAGCGCTTCGCAATTTTGCCGCCAAGCGGCAGCAGCAAAGCGAATTAATGCGCGACTTCAGTGCCGCGCTTAAACATGTTTTGGATGTCCCAACCCAAGCTGAGCAGCGCCGGCACCAAAAACAGCGTGAACACCGTGCTGACGATGAGCCCGCCGACGACAACCGCAGCCAAGCCTTGGTAAAGCTCGGAGCCGGAACCAGAACCGATTGCCAGCGGCAGCATGCCGCAAACCGAAGTGGTGACCGACATCAAAATCGGGCGCAAACGGGTCAGCGCGGCTTCGCGAAGTGCGTCGCGGCGGTGGGTGCCGGTGTCCATCAAGTTGTTGGCTTGGTGGATGATTAGGATCGCGTTGTTGACCACCACGCCGGCGAGGATGACGAAACCGAGCATCGCCAGTAGGTCGTAGTTGGCGTTGGCGCTAATCCCCGATGCAACGGTCACGCCGAGCATGCCGCCGGACAACGCCAGCGGCACGGTGACGAGGATGACAACCGGCGAAATCCAACTGCGGAACAGCGCGACCAGCAGCAAGTAGGTGATCAAAATCGCCAACCAAAAACTGCTGAGTAGCTGCGTCAGCGTGCGGCTGAATTTGTCGGCCGAACCACCCAAGCCGATGCGGTAATCCGACGGCAAGCTGTTCATCGTTGGAATGACGACGTTTTGACGCACGTCTTCCATCACACCTTGCAACACCGCGTCGGGTTTTAGGTTTACCGTTAACGTGATCGCGCGTTCGCGTTCCAACCGCAGCACGCTTTGCGGACCGGAGGTGCGCGTCACCGAAGCCAATGCACCGAGTGTGGTGCGTTCGCGTTGATCGGTGATCATCGGCAGCGATGCCAATTCGTCGGCGCTGCGCACGCGTTCGGGTGGAACTAAGGCCACCAAGTCATAGTCGCGTCCGCCGTCGGACCATGAGCCGACGCGACGACCGGCAACTGCGGTTTCAACCACTACACCGACTTGCGCCACCGACATCGCGGCTTCGGCGGCACGGTGGGCGTCGACGTCCACGCGTAACTCCGGCCGCCCTTCGATGTAATCCGACGACACGCCGTTCGGCTGCACGCCGGGCCAGGTCGCTAGTTGTTGCTGAATTTGACCAGCAGTCGTCGCCAACGTCGCCAAGTCAGGGCCGGTGATTTCGACGGTGAACTGCTTGCCCGAGTCTCGGAACAAGCTGGCCTGAATAGGAATCAAAAAGCGAAAGCCCGGAACCGAGAAGGTCACCGGCAGGAACTTCTGTTGGAACTCCTGCAAGCCAGGTCCGGTGGCGTATTCGTCTTTCAGCACGACGCCGCCGCCGTTGAACTGCCCAGCCAACACCAAGAAGTAGCGATCGATTTCGGGCTGAGTCAACAGCCATTCTTCCAGCGGCTGCATGGTTTCGACCAGCGCTTCGTTGCGCATGCCGGGTACCGGTTGACCGAGGAACAACGTCAGGTTGCGATTGCCGCTGGGCAAATAACCGGCCGGTGGAACGATGCGCAGCGTGGCCACGGTTCCGGCCACCACCCAAACCACCAGCGCCGTCTTCCACATCACGTTGCCGAAGCCGCGTCCAGTCAAGCGCTTGATGATCGCGTCGTAAATGCGCGCGATCGGACCGACCCGCGTTTCGTGTTCGATCAGCTTTTTGGCGCCGGCGTCGGACGATTGGAAGAACAACGACGTCAGCGTCGGCACGACCATCAGCGCAACGATCAACGACAGCGCGACCGCCGCCGAGATGGCGATGGCGAGGTCGGCGAACAACTGACCAGCTTCTTCTTTGATGCCGACGATTGGCAAAAACACCGCCACCGTCGTCAGCGTTGCCGCCAGCACACCGCCCCAAACTTCTTGACCACCTTGCACCACTGCTTCGCGCGCCTTCTTGCCGCGCTCCATGTGGCGGAAGATGTTTTCCAGCACCACAATCGCGTTGTCGACCACCATGCCGGCGGCGAACGCCAAGCCCGCCATGCTGACCACGTTCAAGGTGCGGCCCAGCGCGTTCATGACCAAGAACACCGCGATCAGCGAAACTGGAATGGCGACGCCGACCACAATCACGCTGCGAATACTGCGCAGGAAAATCAGCAACACACCCACCGCCAACAACGCACCCAGCAGCAGGTTGTCCTTCACAAAAGCCATCGCTTGGTTCAGGTATTCGGTGTCGCGGTGCACCGCCTTCAAGCGCAAATCCAAGTTGCGTTCGCGATAGCGCTGATTGAGCTCGGCAATGGTTTCATCGGCCTGCTCGATCATGTCGACGACATTGGCACCGGTTTCGCGCGCCACGCCAATGGCCACGGTCGGCGCACCGGAGGTATGCACCACGGTTCCGCCTTCGCGATAGCCGTCGCTCAGTTCAGCAACGTCGCGCACGTGCACGGTGCCGTTGTCGTCGCGACGAATGACGATGTCGCCGATTTTCTCCAGTTCCTCATGACGGCCCTCGGTGCGCACCGTCAGCTGCATGCTCGGCGTTTCCACCGTGCCGCCGCGCAAATCGACGTGGCCGCGCTGCAACGCCGACGTCAACTCGGCGAAGGTCACACCGCGCGACGCCAATCGATCGGGATCGATCAACACGCGGATTTCGCGCTCGGATCCACCGACCAACATCAAGCTGGCAACGCCATCCACTCGCTCCAAACGCGGACCGATTTCCTCTTCCACATACTGACGAATGCGGTTCGGTTCATAGTGCGATTCCACCACCAACCACATCGCAATATCGCTGCCGTCCATGCTGCCGATCGCAACCACCGGCTCCTCGGCTTCAGGCGGCAACGGCGGCAGCTGCGACAGCTTATTGATCACGTCGACCACGGCGCGATCCTTATCCACCCCCCATTCATATTCCAAAATGACGGTGCTGACGCCTTCGCCGGAGTTGCTGGTCAACTTGCGCAAACCTTCCACGCTTTGCACCAAATCTTCGATCTCACGCGTGATCTGCTCCTCGACCTCCATCGGGCCGGCGCCGCGATACACGGTCATGATCGAAATATTCGGCGCGTCAACGGTCGGCTTCAGCTGCACCGAAATGTCTTGGAACGCCAACCAACTAAACAGCACCGTCAACAACACCGCCACAGCGACGGTGTATGGACGATGCACAGCAAATCGAACCGGGTTCATTCCGACGGCTCCGCTTCAGCTTCCGAGTTGGCGTCCGCTCCATCGGCCGCGGCATGCCCAGCCGATTCTCCGGCGACGGTGTGCGGGTTCAGCCCCAGCGGCGCGCCGGGGAAGACGTTTTGCACGCCGGTTACCAGCACTTGATCGCCGACGTTTAAGCCATCGGGAATCAACGAAACCACAGCCATTTGATCGGCGTCGCTGACCAGCACGCGGACCGGCACAAAGTTGGCCGTGTTGCCTTCGCCGACGGTCACGACGACGTGACCGCGTTCGCCTTGCAGTACAGAATCCACCGGCACCAACAACTGCTGAGTAACTTCTTTCAAGGTCAGCCGCGCGCGCACGAACAAACCCGGAAGCAGATCGGCGACGGTGGACTGATCCAAGCGCAACACCGCGGTGAAAGAACGCGAACCGCGTTCGGTAGCCGGAATCAACGCGTCCAACGTCGACTCAAGGCGGAAGTTTGGATTTTGATCCAAGGTCAATTCCACCGTCGATCCGGTTTGCAGCGAGCCGACCAATGGCGCCGGCACTTCCAAGCGCACTTCACGGCGCTCCGGGTCAACCAAATCCAGCACCGGATTGCCCGGGCCGGCGTGCGCGCCTTCATCCAACAAACGCTGGGCAACGATGCCGCTAAACGGCGCGCGCAATTTGCCGCGCTCCAACTCAGCCGCCAACTTGCGCACCGCGGCTTGCTGTTGCTGCACGCGAGCCTGCGCGGTGTTGGCTTCGGAGCGCAAACGATCGGCTTCGCTATCGGCGACCACATCCTCACCGACCTCTTCCGCACGCTTGGCTTCACGTTCGGCAAACGCAGCTTGCTCCATTGCAACTTCCAATGCCGCCGCAGCGGCAGCGTGTTCTTCGCGCAGGACCGAGTCGTCGAGCTCGGCCAACAACTGACCGGATTCGACGCGATCGCCCAATCGTGCATGCACCGCCAACAAGGTTCCGGAACGATCAAAAGCCAAGGTGCTTCGCCGCGCGGAAACTACGTCGCCCACTAGCTCCACCGTTTCCGATGCGTCGCCGCTGACCACTTCCACGTAGGTCACCGGGAACTGAAAACCGCCGCCCATGCCACCGGCGCCCTCGACTTCGGGGCTTTCCGGCCAGAACAGCGCCGCCAACAGCGCTGCAACGGCCGCCAGCAGAATGATTGCGGGGAGTAAGGAATTACGCATGGGGTCGTACCTGCTTGTGGGCCACGAATCAGTCTAGCGGAAGCTGGAAAAAGTCGTCGGCCAGCTCCACGCCGAATTCGACGTTGGTGACCTTGGACTTCAGCGTGCCGATCATTTTGTTCGAGAAGCGCAGTTGCAGCTCATAAGGCAGCAACATGCCTTCAATTTCGCGGAAGTCATTAAAGCGCAACCGCTGGCCCATCAAGCCCAAGCCTTCGAGCAAAACCACGTTGTCTTCGCCGAGCATTTGGCCAGTGTTGGCGTCGACGAACAGGGTGCGCGCCGCGGCCGATGTGGTGTTGGTGCGCACTAACAGCAAGTCTTTGTTGGCACGATGCAGCTTTTGCACCACGTGCAATTGCGGATGCCATTCCAGCAAATTGCCGAAGCGCGCAAAGTGGTGATCCAGCCGAATTTGATCGCCGATCACGCCGTCGCGCTTGGCCCGAGGTTTGGCGCGCGAGTGGTACCAGCTTTGTTGACCGTCGAAGGATGCGTATTCGAATTCATTGCCGATCTGCGCGCTGATGCGCACTTGATTCGGCCAGGAATAGGTAGTTGTAATCGTGCCCTTCATGCCGGTGCGCGTGAATTCGATATCCGAATTCATCCTCATCGGGCCGACGGCTTCCAGCTTGTGCAAACCGTGCGCTTTGGCAACCATCGCCGCGACTTCGGCCCCGGTGGGCAGATCGGCGGCCGGCTGGAATTTGAATTCACGGCGGTTGGCGAGGGTGAAGGAAACCACTTCACCCTCCTCATCGCGCTCAAAGGTGATGACGAATCCTTCGCTGGTCGACTTCCAGCGATCCTCGCCGACGTATTCCAGTGCGACCACACCCTTACCCGGCACTTCCAACGCCATGCCGTCGCCATCTTGCACAACGGCGCGGTAACTGTCGTCTTCATGCTCGCGGAAGTAACCGAGGTAGGGTTCGGCCGGCGGTGCTTCTTGAGCAGCGGCGACTTCCACTCCAAAGAAGACTTCGCCCAGCGCTTCTTCCACTTGGAAGCCGGTTTGCGTGCCACGCGATTGAGTGAAGTAAAACGCCATAGCGTCGTGCTCGGGGAAAACCCAAGCGTGGGTGCCGTCGGAACCGTTGTGGCCGAAAGCGGTGAGTCTTGGTTTGGACGCGTCGCCGGATTTGCCAGTCGCGTCGCCACTCGTGGATTCAGTAGCCGTCCAAACCATCATCAACGCGCCGTAAAGAGAACGCATGTTCGGCAAACCGCTGCGACCGTTCATCGGGTGCGGGCCGGGCGTAAGCGCGAAGTCGATCCACTTTTGGTCCAGCAATTGGCGCTCGCCAACGCGACCGTTGTTCAGCCACAACGCCGTGAATTTGGCGTAGTCTTCGGCGGTGCAGTACAAGCCCTGCGAACCGAGGAAGAATGGGAAGATCGTCGGTTGCTCGGTATTCCAATACGCGGTCCAATTGCCCGGCGTGCCGGCGTATTTACTACAACCGATGTCACGCAGTTCATGATCATCGGTCAGCTCGGTCAAGCTTTGCTCCATACCCAGCGGCTGCAAAATACGCTGCTCGACAAATGCAGCGAAGCTCAAATCCGAAACCGCTTCCACCACCGCCGCCAAGGTGTCGGTGCCTTGATCGCTATATCGAAAGCCCTGCCCCGGCGGGAACTCCAGCTTGGCACCGGCCCCCAACTTGGCGACGTCATGGATGTCGTTCAGCTCATCCAAATTCATCGCCATGATTAGCGACATCGGCAAGCCGCTGCTGTGATGTAGCAAATGCCGGATCGTGGTCTGGCGGCTGACGTCAACATCGAAGTACGGCAAGTACTTGTGCACCGGATCATCGAGCTGAAGCTTGCCCTCTTGGGCCAACATCAAAATCGCGGTTCCGGTCAGCGGCTTGGTCATCGACCGCACGCAGAACAAACTGCCGTTGACCATCGGCTGCTCCTTCTCACGATTCCGCCAGCCGAACGACTCGTGCAAAATCGGCTCGCCGCGCTGAATCAAAAGCAGCTCGGCGCCGACGACTTGGTCCTCGTCCACCAACTTTTGAACCAATTGCTCAAGCTTGGTGAGGGACTCGGGAGTGGGAGTTTGTTGGCTTGCGGCGCCGGGTGCCAGCAAAGCAGCCGCGGCAAGCAGGGGGGTTAGAATTTTCATGGGCGCGGGAGGACCGTTCGCTTACGGACGTCTTCCCCTACCGTGCGCCAATTCTGCGGCTATTTCTCTTCCTTCTTCGCCATTTTCGCTGAGTCGACGCAGTGGGCTTAAGGTTATTTGATGGATTTGCCTGAGAGGTCTAGAGCAACTTGGCAGTGCTCGGCAATTGCCCATGCGGCCTCTAACTCGGTTCGCTCTGGATCCGACTTGCTTTTGCCATAACTTTTTGTCGTCAATAGCTCGAAGGCCAAGCGCCCGCGAGCATTGGGCACTCGGTAGAGAGCTTCGCGCAAGTACCGCCTTCCGTCATGGGGTAAGTCATCCCATTGGGCGATCCAACCCACCAAGAATCGGGTTATGCGTTCATCCGGGTTCATGCGGAACAAGTCGTAAACCCTGCCGTCATGATTTTCGAATTCGGTCGCCGCGCCGAGGAAGTTGAGTACTCGCTCTTTTTGCATATTGTTGAAGTCAGTCAACAAGTACGGCCATTCATGGCAGCGGCCGGATTTATCGACGCCATCGTGGTGGTCGAACTCAAGCTTCAAGTCATAGCGAGTGGACGAGTGCTTTCCGAGATTGACCAGCCAATTCAGCATCGACATTTTCTTGCGCTCTTCCGATTCCAGGGTTTGAATCAAGTCCCAATGACGGATGGCGTCGGTCATCGCTTGCACACCGGCGGGCGTGAGTTTGCGCACGCCGTAAGACAGTGCGTTTGGACGGTAACGGCCACCGCGTGCACGTTCCAAGAACGCAATGTGAACCTCACCCGAGTAAAAACGTGCCGGCGCTGGACAAACCAAATTTGCTTGATAAATAATTTCGATCGGCTCCGGAGTACCCGCCCGACCAATAACGATGTAATCCACCACTTCCAACTGGCGCCGCAACGAAACCGGCTCGATCGGCCAGTGGTTCACCTCCGGCGCAAAAATGGGAAATAATGTTAGAAGGATCGACAACATGAGTTGGACCAATGCTCCAGCTTAACATTCACGCTCTCTGCGTATCAGCACAACGATGCGATTCACCGCCTCTTTGTGGCTCTGCCCTGTACCGATGAAACTCCAATCCCCCAAGCGTCCTTTCCAATTCACTCGAAAATAATCCCAGGCAGCTTTGTTATGCGATCGAGTAACGGCGTCGTAAACCAACTCCCCCAGCCAAGTTGTTCCTATGTGCGAATTGCGCGGGCGGTGAAGCCTGATGGATAACTCCGCTCGTGGCTGGATAGGCAAATCGGCTCGCCATTGCCCTGCGGCGATTGCATTCACCAAAAAGTCAATCAACCGCGGGTCGTTGGAATCGCGTAGGGCCTCATAGAGTTGGATTTCATCGAAACCTGGTTCGTCGCAATTGAGCAGGAGTTCAAATAGTTCATCCTTTTGCTCCATCGTCAAATCCAACGCCGAGAAACAAATCTCCCACGGGCGATGATCCCGCTGGCGGCATCCAAACGGGTCGAGTTCCCGCACAGCAAACGGTCGCGTGTAGGGATGGCGCGCCAATTCCATAATCCATTCACTGAACAACTCGCGAGTAGCAAACCGATCCTTGCCCTTTCGCAAGGGCTCCCATTTTTGCACCACAGCACGCATGGCTTTCTCGCGTGCAACATCCAAGCGAAGTCCATTTGGAGCAGGGTCTATGCCCACCCAGCCGAGCGAAGTCTTTTTCAAGAAGGACAAGACTCTTCCATCTATCCAATTCGCCGGCCCCTCTTCTTCCTGGAACCAAGTTCCGCGATAAACCACAAACGGAAGGGTCAAGTTTTGCTCGCAGGTCCCCCACAGTGCTTCTGGTGCCAATAACTTGAGGCCGTCCTTTGCAATGTTGGTTTTGCAATTGAGCTTCGAATCCGGATTATGAGGATCCAGAGTCGGAAAGCGTTTCCACCCCCCCTCATTGGGAACTTGCTCTTCCACATGGGAAATAAGAATCATTTCCGACGTGGCCAATAAATCACGCAGCCATGTAGCCCTGGAAGTGCACAAAACTGCGATTTCCCGCCTCTGTTCAGCAATGACCGGCGCCTCGGCTTGCACATTGGTCGCCCCGGGGTTTTGCAAAAGCAATAAAGCGAGCAACATCATTTCCCCGAAAACGCCGACGTCGACCTTGCGCTACAACTTTTTCTCGGCCGACTGATTTTGGTTGGCGGTTTCCACCGCATCGGCTTCGCGCAGCAACCGCAGGGCTTCTTTGCGCGCAACCAACTCCTCTTTGCGGCGACCGTTGAAACGCCATTTCATGTGGCGATCGGGTTGATGACGCCAATTTGCTTGGAAGAACTTCTCCAACTTGTCACTGCTGCGATAAGCCATCGCTTTTTGAATCCACACTCCCGCCGGTGAAAAAAATCCCCTGGCCTGTTGTGCCGCCCGCACATAAACATCGAACAGGCGCTCGTCGTGCCAATCACCCATGGCATTCAACAACTCCTCTTCGAAGCGGCCGAACGTCTTGGCATGGACCAAAGCGTCGACCAAACGTCGGCGTTGCTCGAGGCTGGTTTGGCTGAAACCGTAGGTCCAAAACTCTCGGCTTTGGCCGGTTGCCAAATAGCGTTTTTCATTTAATTCCACCGCACCGTCTAAGCGCGTGTGCGGGTTGACTGCCAGATCTACGATCCAGTTCAGAGTTGCTGCTTGTCGTTCTTCTGATCTGCCTCCCGAAAATCGGGCCACCCAGAGTTGTGCATTTCGGTCAAAATG
>CAYFOM010000010.1:0-116043 GCA_964344765.1 uncultured Planctomycetales bacterium
TGGGGAGGAATTGCAACAGTGCCAAGTGGATGACACGTTAGCTATTTGATTGCATGACAATATCAAAGCACCTAAATATTGCCAAGAAATAGGTGGAATGGGGGCCACGCCAGATTAATCAGCTCTCTCAGCCTATGGGATGACCGTGATATCGCTCGCAGTCGAACTGTAAACCGGCAGCACCCAGATTGGGTTAGCAACTGCAGCAACCCAAAAGGACCGGCCTATGAGCGCGAGGTTCATACCGGCAGGCAATGAGGCGGAGCCAGATGCTTTGCCGTCGGCGTCTAGAGTTCCGTGCAGGTTGGAATGCACAGGAAATGGATATCGACCGTTGTAGGTATCGTCAACCAATGAATCGTAAGTCAGGGGGATATCCGTTCCATAATGAAGAGGACCGGTTCCAGTTGCCGAGGCCAGTACTCGGTATTCATAGTTATTTGCGAGATCAGGGAAATCCAACTCCAGCATGATCGTTCCGCCGGCGGATGCGGAAACTTCGCGGTGGCTCAGGGTCAGGAACGGATTCAAACCATATTGGTAGACATAACCATCCTCCACCGTCGGCCCGCGCATCGGTTCGCCGACTAGGAATTCCGCGTATCCGTCGCCGTTTGGATCACCCGCTGTCGCCACTGACCAGCCGAGATGGCCATCACTTGTTCCATCGATTTGATGAAGCAATTCCCCGCTGAACCCGCAATACACGCGTGCAAACCCTGGCTTGTGAATCGGAGCACCATCCCCCCACACCGCACCGACAAGAACATCAGCGTAGCCGTCGGCATTGGCGTCGCCGGCGGTGGAAACGGACCAGCCCAGTAATTGGTTTGGGGCGGTTCCGTTAAAGGTGTGAAGCAGAGAACCGTCGACACTGGAAAACAAATAAGCGGCGCCGGCGTTGGACAGGTTGTCCGGCGAGGCATAAATGGCGCCGAGGATGATGTCGTCGAAACCATCGCCGTTGGTATCGCCGGCGTTGGCCATTGCGCCGGTGGAATGGACTTGATCGGTTTTGCGAATTAGCGCGCCGTCGAAACCCGAGTGCAGGTATACCGCGGCGAGATTGCCGTGGAAGTCGGTGTAGCCGCTAAAAGCAAAGTCGTCGTAGCCGTCTTGATTGATGTCGCCTATGCCGGTCACGCATCTGCCAATCCCGGTGTTTCGGGCGGCACCCTGAACCTGGTGAATCAGCGCTCCGGTGGCCCCCGAGTAAACGTAAACCGCGCCGGCCAAAAAGTTGCCGGCCACTTCGGTTCGCGGCGCGCCGATGATGAAGTCATCGAAACCATCCGCATCGACGTCGCCGGCTCCGGAAACCGATGCGCCGTAGTGATCTTTCCACTTATTCGGGTCGTGGAAGAAATGCAGCTGGTCGCCGGTCGCCCCGGAGAACACCCACACATATCCCTCGTCCAAGTTCCCGCCGGTGATGACATCGTCAAAGCCGTCGTTGTTGACGTCGCCGGCGCATGCGACCGATTCGCCTAGATAGGCGAATGCGAAAATCCCGTCGAAGGTGCGAATGACCGATCCGGTTAGACCGTTGTAAGCGCGGACCGATCCGCCGGCGTAGACGCCTGTGGAGTCAAAGAGGCTGCCTATTAAGAAGTCTTCGGTGCCGTCGTTGTCGATATCGCCACCGTAGGCGAGAACGGTTCCCATTTGCTCGTAGGATTCGCCGTGATAATCAAGCTTGCGCTCGAGCTCGCCGCCGACTTGGGCGGGGACTGCGGGAGCGGAAAATGCAATTCCGGCAAGAACGAGGGTGAGCATCTTGGGATGAGATGCTGTGAGTGAGATTGAGATGGTTGATTTCATGAGAGATAAAAACGGATTGGGGATACTCGCCGGGCTCGCTGCCGATAGGTGGCGTTATGCAAAGCCTTTGACTTTTTTATTCTACACGGGTTCGCCACTGGGTTCGTTTATAGGTGGTGCATTAAGCCAAGTCGCTTTGCCCATCAGAAGGTCACATTGCATACCCCACGGGGTAAATATCAAACTTTTACCCCGCAGGGTTTATTTTCATGATATACCCTATAAGGGAAAATGACCGCTCGCACCCTGAACACGCAGCAACTCGCGCAAGCTCTTCGCCACCAGCGCAAGAGGCTTGGGCTCACGCAATTAGACGTTTCCAAGCTCAGCGGCTTGTTGCCAAAAACCATATCCGCCCTCGAGAATGATCCAGGCAGCTGCCGATTGAGCAGCCTATTTAAATTGCTCATCGCCCTAGACATCAATTTGGGATTGCTTGACAAACCCACCCCACCCTCTAAGCCCGCGTCCGATTGGTAGGAATGGAATCGCTGAACATCTGGCAAAACGGCACCCTGGTCGGAGAGTGGCAGCACTCGGTTCGCGGTACGGATCGGTTCCGTTATGCGGACTCGTGGTTGACCGCCGACGAAGGGCGCACTCTGTCGGCGTCGTTCACGTGGCCGGCCCATCCCGGTGAATGGATCACCGGCGCGGTTGTTGAAAACTGGTTTGAAAACCTACTTCCCGATTCGGCTCAGGTGCGTGAGCAAATTGCACGACGATTCGGCGTGCGGCCATCACCATTTGAGCTGTTGAAAGAAATTGGGCGCGATTGCGTCGGTGCAGTGCAATTGCTTCCCATCGATGAACAGCCGACGGAGATCCAGTCGATTCAATTCGATGTATTAACCGAAGCTGAAGTCGCAACCGAGCTTCAAATTGCAGGGCAAAGCGCTTTGAACTTGGCAAACACCGATGTGCCATTTCGCATTTCACTTGCCGGAGCTCAAGAAAAAACTGCGTTGCTATTCCATCGCAAGAAATGGTGCCGACCTCGTGGCTCTACGCCCACTACGCACATTCTGAAATTGCCACTGAGCCAAGTGGGAGATCTTCCTATGCCTCACTCGCTCGAAAATGAATGGCTTTGTGGTCGTATCTTGTCCGAATGCGGGCTGCCTGTGGCCCAATCGGAAATCCTTCATTTCAACGGCATGTCATGCTTAGCCGTCGAACGATTTGACCGACGTCTATCCCCAGACCGAAAGTGGTGGATGCGTCTCCCGCAAGAGGATCTTTGCCAGGCGTTTGGAGTTCCTCCTATTCAAAAATATGAAAACGAAGGCGGTCCTGGCATTTCTGCATGCGTGAACTTCCTGCGCAGTGGGTCGATCCAAGCCAACGATGCTTCTAATTTTCTGCGTGCGCAACTTCTGTTCTGGATTTTGCAAGCGCCGGATGGCCACGGCAAAAACTTCAGCATTCAGCACCGGGCCGGCGGCGATTTTCAACTCACTCCGCTTTACGACGTACTTTCCGCATACCCCATCTCGGGGCATGGCGTGGGCCGCTTACCGACTCGGCAAATAAAGATGGCCATGGCGGTGGTTGGGAAGAATCGTCACTACCGTTGGCATGACATTCAGCCTCGGCATTGGTTGGAACATTGCAAGCAAATAGGCATGGGCGAGCAAATGGAGAGGTTACTACAGTCGGTACCCAGTCAGGTTGATCAGGCATTGAGCAAAATTGAGTCACAGCTTCCTGACCGCTTCCCCGGCGAAGTATTTGACTCCATCGCAGATGGCGCGAGGAAGACTGCGGGAAAGATTTGAATCCAGGAAGATGTGAATTCAGGAGCTTTAGTCCTCGGTCAATGACTTCAGCATCGCGCGTTCGCGGCTGGCGAACAAGCGGCCTTGCGCACGGATGAGAACGCGGTAGAGGGTGTAGATTGCGAACAGGAGGACGGCTTGCAATGCGAAATAGGTTGGAAGCCAGGGCAGGAATTCTTTTTGCTGCAACCACCATTCGGCTGCCCAGGGAAGTAGTAATGGTGAAAGGGAAAGCGGGACTAATAGCAGGCTGAGAATTTGCAGCACCACCACGCGGAATTTGGCGTTGGCAGCTTGCATGCCGAGTTCTTTGAGGCGTAGCGGGGCGAGGATGGAGATTTGATTGCCGATGAGGCACATGATTAGAAATGCCGACACCATTTGCAGTAGTGCACCGAGGAAGTGTTCTAGGCTTAGGCCGGCGAAGAATTGCAGGATGGTTAAGCCGATGATTCCGATTGGGATTGCAATGGGGACTAACGCTAGGTTTTTGCCGATCAAAATGCGGTGGCGGGGCGTCGGCGATAGTAGGTAGGAACGCACGCCGTTGCGGTCGAGGCCGAATTGGTTTTGCATTAATTGTTGAATGCTGACCAGGCCCATGACGGCGGCGCCTAAGCTCATCAGCGGCGCCATCGACGTGGATTGATAACTGGAATTGCTTGCCAGCATGAAGGCGTATAAACCCAGCAGGATGACTGGGCTCATCAGCATCATTTTGGCTTCGGGGGCGCGCAGGAGGGATTGCAGTGCGGTGGTTGCCACTGCTGAAGTTTCTTCGCTGACGGCTGGCAGCCTGCGTTGAACAAGTGGCGGTTTTTGAGTTTTGCTTGAGGAACCGGCCGCGGACGGAGCTGTGGCTTGTGATGAAACGGCGGCAGTTGAAGCAAGAGCTGCTTCCGGTTTGACATCGGACGCGGCCCCACCTTGCACCACAGCCTGCACGGTTTTGCGATAAGAACGGCGCAAGCTTAAACCGGCGATTCCAAACATTCCCATTGCGCACAACGCACCCATCCACCAACGTCCGCTGAAAGTCGCCGACATTCCATAAGGCAACCACCCAATCGGCACGATTGCACTACCGGTGGTCAAGTACCCATTCACCTTGGCTTCAAACGCGGCGTCTTGCGCTTGCAGCTCTTCCCATTGAGCCGCAGCTTCGGCACGCAGTTGTTCGTCGTCGCTGTTGTTCATTTTCCACAACACTTCCGATCGCAACTCGCGCGCTTCGTTGGCGCTGCCGCGTGTCGTCAGGTTGATGATGTTCGGCGTTTGCACCAACAGCACCATGCCCAGCGTGATCGCCATGACGATGGTGCGGCCGCGGCGTTTGTCTTCCATCAGCCGCGCCAGCCAGCCGCGCAGTTGATAAGTCAGCGCGGTGATCATGGTGATAAATCCAAGCACCAGCGGCAGGCCGAGCAGCATGATTGGACCGTGCACGATGACGAATGCCATCCATAATCCAATCATCGGCGGCAGGAACAGCAACATGCTGAGGCTGACGAAGGAGCTGAGATAGTTGTAAGTGAATACCCAATTCAGCGAGATCGGCAGGTGCAGCAGGTTTTTGAACGACATCGAGTCAGAGCGCTGCAGCTCCATGGTCAGGCCGATCAGCCAGAAGAAGAAAAAACCTAGTGATAGACCCAGCCAAATCCATAACACGTGTTTGGATTCAACTTGGTGCAAATCGTCGACGCCGGCGACGAGGGCAAAGATGAATAAGCCGACGGCGATGACCACGCTGAGGGTCAGGATGATGCCGATGAACGCGTTGCTGAGTTTGCTCGAGCGTTTGGCGCGGTTGACGATGATGCGCCAACGCATCCACAGCATGGTTTTGAGTTGACTGCGATTCACTCAGCCGCCTCGTCGCTGATGCTGGGAGTTGCGGCCTCTTCGCTTTCTTCAGAATCCCCCAACCAACTTAGGTGCGCTTCTTTCTCGAGATCGGTGCCGACAACTTCCAAGAACCGCTGTTCTAACGAACCTCCACTTCCGAGTTCAGCAATCGCCGTTTGCTCAACCAATTTCCCGCCAACAATAATGCCGACGTGCGTGCACAAGCGCTCAACGATTTCAAGTACATGAGAAGTCAGAAAAATCGTCGAGCCGCGATTTTGAAAATTCAGCAGCAACTTGCGAATCGTCCGCGATGCAACCGCGTCGACACCCTCAAAAGGCTCATCCAAAAACAATAAATCCGGATCCGGCAACAACGCCGCCGCCAACGCCAACTTCTTCTTCATTCCATGTGAATACTCAACCGTTAACTTGTCGGCATCTTTCTGCAAATCAAGTAACGACAGCAATTCCTCAATTCGCCCCTGCAACACCTCGGCCGGTATCGAATGCATGCGGCCAATGAAAGTCAGATACTCCCCCGCCTTCAAGTTATCGAACAGCGCCAAGTCCTCCGGCACCACGCCAATGCGACTCTTCATCACCAACGACTGCGCCGAATCCATCGGATCTTGATCCAACACCCGAATCGATCCACCACTCGGCGCCAGCAATCCCGTCAGCATTTTGATCGTCGTCGATTTACCTGCACCATTCGGCCCCAGGAACCCATAAAAAGTCCCCCTCTCCACCCGCAGGTCGACGCCATCCACCGCGCGAAACGCCCCGAAGCGCCGCGACAATCCGTCGGTTTGAATTGCGATATCCATCTGCGGATCATCGCATATCGCAACCCGCCCACCCAGGGAAGCTTGGATTAGAGAATCACCTTCAACGCCAATGTTTCGGTCGCATGAGTGAACTGGAACGGCGCCGGGTAGCACACCGCAGCCACGTAGAAGGAACTTCCAATCAAACTCGGATTGAGCGCATTCGCCGGCAAATCCAGGGTGAAGAAACCATTCGCGTAGTCATTCAAACGCCCCATCGGGTTCTGCACCACCGCTGGATATTGACCCAAGAAGGTTTCCGCAAGGAAGGTATCCAGCGATAGGTTGACGTCGACACCTCCCGGCAAGCGAGTGCGGTCACAACCAGTGGCCGAGGCCAGGACTTGGTAGTCGTAATAGGCCGCGTCATTAGGGAAGTTAATGGTGAAGCTGATGTAAGCACCGCCACTCACCGAAAGCTCCGGCCAAGTGGAAAGCGTCAGCCAGGTGTCGCGCTTGTAGGTGCTGTGCATGGAATCCACCGGTTCGCCAATGGCCAAGGCGGCGGCACCGGTTATCGGGTGCATGCCCATGGACAGCTGGGCGGATTGCAGGGCGGGAGTGCCGTTGAGGGGGATTTCTTGGATCAGGAAATTGGTGCCGGGGCCCACTCGCACCAATTTGGGGTTGTCGGTGCCTAGCGAGAACATGGTCAGCACCACATCGCCACTCCGCTCGCCGGTGGCGGTCAGGTACGTGGTCATCGATACGGTGGACGACCAACTCCAACCCAGCGGCGGGTGGACTTCATGAATCACATCGCCGTTCACGCCGGAGTGGAAATCTAGGCGGCCGGGGCCGGGGATGCCGGAGATGTGTTCGTGGTTGAGTACGGCGAAATCGTCGATTCCGTCGCCGTCGATGTCGGCCACTCTCTTTACCACCTCACCCACATTCCAAGTGTTGGTGGCGCCTGGGTTGGACAAGTTGTAGAGCTGCGCGCCTGGGGCTGGGCCGCCGGCGTAAACGTAAACTTTGCCTCTTTGGCTACCCGAGCCAATGTCGGGGGCGCCGATGAGAATGTCGGCAATTCCATCACCGTTGATGTCGGATAGGTAATCAAGGGTGTGGCCAAAGGAGGGGGCGAAGGTTGTTAAGCCGAAACAGTCGGAGCCATTGGCGCCCGAGAACACGATGTACTCACCAGCATCGGTGTCCGAGGAAAGTAGATCCGGAATGCCGTCGCCGGTGAGATCCTCTTCCCCAACCATTACATGGCCGAACTCCAAGTGGTCGTAACTCCACGACCAAAGCAGCGAACCTGTGGCACCGGAGTATGCGTTTACATTTGCAAAATCGGTCACTGCATAATCCGGAACGCCGTCGACATCGATGTCGCCGGCCGCGCAGACCGCCCGCCCGAATGACCACAGGCCGACGTTCAAGTGTTGCCGAATCAGGGAACCGTCACTGCCGGAATACAGGTAGGCTTCGCCGTTGCCGCTGTCAGCGAATTCTGCTCCAACTAAAAAATCGCTGTAGCCATCCAAGTCGACGTCACCGACAAACGCAGTCGTGCAGCCGAAGTAATCGGTAATTCCGCGTTGCTCATTGGTGTGGGGTAGCCACGAACCGCCTTGAGCGAGCGCGGTTGAGGATAAAAGAAGAGTTGTGAAAAGAAGGGGGAAATGAAACGCCACTGGGATCTCCGGGATGGGAGGAGGGGGGATCGCGGTGGCGTTCCGTATTTTAAATCAATTCATATCCTGCATGGCCCATTATGGCTCGAAGGTCAGCGGCATGGATTCGGACGCGTAGTGGAAGTTCATGCCACCGCTGCTGGTGACGACGGCGACGTGGAAAGTCGTGCCGATCATCGATCCGGGCAGCATTCCAGCGGGGAGGTTGAGTTGGACCAATCCGGTGGCGTCGGCGGCGAGGGTGCCGGTTGGCGTGGTGAAGACGCCGAAGTAATCGCCGAGGAATGTGGATGCCAGCCAGTTGTCGAGGGTGAGGTCGACGATGACTCCGTTGGGGAGTACTACTGGGCCTAGACCGGAACCGCTGACTAGGGTTTGGTAGTTTTCGAAGGCGGCGTCGAGCGGGAAATCTAATTGATAATCAACCGTACCGCCGGCGGCCGCGGAGAGCGTGAAGGTGGATGGATATAGGAAAGGGTTGCGGCGTTGGTCGTAGACCTTGCCGTTGTCTGGGCCGCCGTCGTCAAACAACGGGTCGGTGAACAAGATGTCGCCGAGGTCATCGCCGTTGAGGTCTCCGGCGGCGAAATAGAACGGTGCAGTGCCGGTGGCGCTGGGGATGGTTTCGAGCAATTCGCCGGTTTGGCCGCTATGCAAGTTGAGACCGTGAACGCCGAGCGTGGCGATGAGTACGTCCGGGTAACCATCTAGATCGAAATCGGTGTAGACCGAATAGTCCAGGTCTTGGGCGTGACTGAAATCGGAGTGGCGCCAGATTTCGGAGCCGTCGGCACCGGAGTAGAGAAGGGCGGCGTGATCGTCTTTGACGAGGAAGTCGGTGATGCCGTCTTGATTTAGGTCTGCGAGCGGGGTGATGAGGGAACCAAAGAATTGACTGCCCCAGATGGAATAGAGAATGGTTCCGTCGGCGCCGGAACGCAGTTGCACTTCACCGCCGAAACCCATGATGTATAGATCGGGCTTGCCGATTAAGAAGTCGGCATGACCGTCGCCGTTGGCGTCGCTGATCAGGTGTACGTCGGCGCCAAAGTATTCGAAGTCGTTCCAACCGGGGCCGGCAATGTTGTACAAGGTTGAGCCGTCAACTCCGGAAAGCACAAACACGCGTCCGTTTTCGCTGTAACCGCCAACATCTTCATAAGGGTCGGAAGTGATGACATCGGGCACACCGTCGTTGTTGACGTCATGGCCGCCGCCAAATTGGGAACCAAATAAAACCTCACCCCCACCCGACGGCGATCCCACGCTCCAAAACATGCCGGCGTCGGCACCCGAGTAAGTGGTAATGAGACCAGGACCGGAATCGGTTTGATGAATGATGAAATCCATCGCGCCGTCGCCGTTAATGTCGCCGGCGGTGGCAATTCCACGGCCCATGTTTTGATAAGGAAGCGTTCCGTCGATGCGGTGGATCAACGCGGCGTCGATGCCCGAATGGACTTGCACAAAACCGGACAACGAAATCCCACCCACCGAAGCATTTGGCGCTCCCACCGCCCAGTCTGGCGCGCCGTCACCGTTGACGTCGCCAATCACGGCGACGGACTGGCCAATCTTGTCGCTGGCCTGGCCAACAATTTCATTCTCAATTTGCCAACCGCCGCCCTGCGCTGCCACAGTCGAGCAAAGAATGAACCAAATAGAAACGAAGGGGAAAAGATGTGCCACTGATGACTCCGGCTAGGGAGGGAAGGGAGTTCGCGGTGGCGAATTTAATTTTAATGCAGATTTATTTCTTCACCATGTGAAGTTCGCCCATTTCCGCGGCGAGCGTTTCTTCCAAGCCCTCACGCAACGAGCGCGGTTCATAACCCAACTCCGCACGTGCCTTGGAGTTGTCACCCAAGTAAGTAGCTTCGGCGGATAAACGCATGACTTCGGGGTGGAAGTCATCGGGCAGATTCATCCACAAAAACGCACGCATAAAACCGCCGAAGAAACGCAGCGTGCCCGGACCCAAGCGACGCGTCGGCGCCGGCACACCGCTGATCTCGGCCATCAAATCGAAAGCGGCGGCAAATCCATAACGCTCACCGCTGATGATGTACTTCTCCCCCACCCGCCCTTTCTGCATGGCGAGTTGACAAGCTTCGGCAACGTCATCGACATGCGCCCACGAATATTCGGGCACCTTCGGCAGCGCGAACAGTTTGCGCTTTAAATACTTCTTAATTGTCGGTCGTAAAATCGACGTATCACCCGGGCCATAAATGATGCCCGGCATCACAACCACCAGCGGCAGCCCCGCCTTCATCATCGGCTCGGCGACTTTGTAATGCGCTTCCCACTTGGTTTGGTTATACAAACACAGGTGCTCGCCTTCGAACTTATAAGTTTCGTCGACCAACTCGCCGCGCGTATCCGAATTCACCGCCAAGGTGCTGACGTAAACGCCCTTGGGCACCGCCAACTCATCCATCAACTCCAACACATTGCGCGTGCCTTCGACGTTAATCTCGCGCGCTTCACCTGCCCGCGCCCGGTCGGCTTTGTTGCCAACCTTGTACCAAGCGGCGCAATGGTAAATGCCGTCGGCACCGTCCATCGCGATGCGCATCGATTCCTTATCGGTGATGTCGCCCTCGACTAACTCCAGCCGACCAGCACGCTTGACCGCGTCTTCTTGAATCGCGCCCGCCTTAGCACGGTCACGCACCAACGCATGAACCACATGCCCATCGTCGAGCAGCTGCTTCAGCAACCGCCCGCCGACAAAACCGGTGGCGCCGGTTAGGAAGTAACGCATAAGGCGTCCAGATTAGCACTGCGAGTAGCCGCAACTATGGCACTTGCAGCAACCCTCTTCGAAGACCAAGGTGCCTCCTTCGCACGCCGGGCAAACGATCTTGAACGCGTTGCCCATGCCCGAACCCATGCGCGCGCCGGTATTCACCGGCGACGGCTTGGCTGCCGATTCTTCGGCAAGAGCCTCGTGGTCGGCATGACCGAGCAGCATTGCCGCGAGTCCGAAGTGAGTCTTGGCTTGCACGTACTTCTGCAGCGCCTTCGCCAAACCATCGGCCAGCGACATGATGCGGCCATCCTTCGACGGCACGCTCAGCGACGAACCAATGCCTTCCAACTGCTTCAGCGCCATCGACAAGTCACCGCCACAGCGCAGGAACAGCGAAATCATCCGGCAGATCGCTTCCAAGTCCGAGTTGGCGACGTCGCCGCCTTTGCCCAACTGCGCGAACACTTCCATCTCGCGGTCGTGCACCGGATCCACCGAAATCTTGACGTGCATGTTGCCGAACGGAGTCATTTGGCGAATCCGCAGACTCGGCATGATCTCGGGCAGACGTACCGGCGCGATTGCGTCGGGCATGTTGCTGCTCTGGGCCGACTTCTCTTCGGCCTGCTCCTTCTCGGCCAGCGCCATCGGCTGCATCTCGCGGCAACCATCACGATAAACGGTCACGCCTTTGCAACCCTCGCGCCACGCCAGCAAGTACGCCGAACGCACATCTTCCTCCGCCGAATCATGCGGCAGGTTGATGGTCTTCGACACCGCGTTATCGATGTGCGACTGCCACGCCGCCTGCATCATGATGTGCTCGCGCGGCTTGACGTCGTGGGCGGTGATGTACACCTTCTTCATCTCGCTCGGCAGATCCGATTCTTGAATCGTGCCTTCGGCAAGTGCCACATCAATCACCGCGTCGATCTCATGCGCGCTGTAACCGCGACGCTCGAGCGCGTTTTGGAAGTCGGACTGCACCTCGCGCATTACCACCGGCACACCTTCGGCGTCCTTCATCACCTGGCGTTGGAAAGCCAGCGAGAACAGCGGCTCGATGCCGCCGGAGCAATCGGAAATGATCGAAATGGTGCCGGTCGGCGCCACCGTCGACACGTGCGAGTTGCGGCGCAACGGCATGCCGTCGGTCTGCGGCTTGGAACCTTCCCATGCCAGGAATGGCGCGCGGCGGTCTTCCTCGACCAGGCGCTCGGACGCGCGGTACGCACCTTCGGTCAGGCGCTCACTGAAGGTCTTGGCGATCTCGAAGCTCTTCTCCGAGCCGTAGCGCACGCCCAACTTGTAAAGCAAGTCGGCAAAACCCATGACGCCCAGCCCGATGCGACGTTCTTCCATCGCGCGGTCGCGGATTTCGTCGATCGGGTAGTTGTTGATCGAGACGACGTCGTCGAGGAAGCGAGTGCAGTCGGCAACGACGGTGTCGAACTGATCCCACTTGATGCGGTCGGCCCACCCGGCGGCTTCCGGCGCGCTGGCTTTGTAGAACTTGCCGAGGTTGATCGAGCCTAGGTTGCACGAACCGTACGGCAGCAGCCACTGCTCGCCACACGGGTTGGTGGCTTCGTATTGACCGAGATTCGGCAGCTGGTTGTCTTCGTTAGCACGATCGACGAACAGCATTCCCGGCTCGCCATTGCGCCAGGCGTACTCGACGACCTCGTCCATGACTTCACCGTAAGTCCAGTACTTGCAATCCTTTGCGACTTCGCCAGCGGCGAAGGATTCGTAATCGGCGGTGGAAACGCGGCGACCTTCATCCTTCTTCAGCCACGCCTTCTGACCGTTGCGCGGGTTTTGCACCACCATCAACTCTTCCGGGTGGTCGACGACCTTCTGCATCCAGTCGTTGGTCGCCGCAACTGAGATGTTGTAGTTGGTCCAGCGGCTCAAATCGTCCTTGGCGCGCAGGAACTCGACCACGTCCGGGTGATCGCAGTGCATTACGCCCATGTTGGCACCGCGTCGGAACGCGCCCTGCTGGATCGACTCGGTACCGGCCGAGAAAGTATCGATAAAGCTCAGCGGACCGGACGTCCGCCCACCGCTCGACGCGACCAAATCGCCCTCGGGCCGCAGCCGCGAGAACGAAAAGCCGGTGCCGCCGCCAGCCTTCTGGATCAGCGCCACATTCTTAAGGGTGGTGAAGATGCTGTCGATCGAATCCTCGACCGGCAGCACGAAGCAAGCCGACAGCATGCCCATCTCGCGGCCGGCGTTCATCAGCGTCGGCGAGTTCGGCATGAAGGTGCCGGTGGACATCAACTCGTAATAACGACGCGCCCAGCGAGTGCCGATGCGGTCATCCAAGTCGTACTCGGGCGCGGCCACAGCCGACGCCACCCGCCAGAACAAATCTTTGGCTTCTTCACAGACCTCGCCTGAGACCGGATCCTTCTTCAGGTAGCGGTTCGCGAGTACCGTGCGAGCGTTGTCACTCAGCAGCGGTTCGGGGAGGTCGTGGGGAGCTTCGCGGGGAGTCTGGGGGAGCTTGGCTTCTGTCTTCCGCGCTTTTGGAGGCTGGCTCTTTTTGGCTGGGGCTGCCTTCTTGCCAGATGGGCTTGGGGTCTTCTTTTCAGATGCCATTTGATTGGATCCCAAATTAATGAACCGCCGTTCATAGTTCAATGATGAACGACCGCGTTTTAGTTCGTGTGGAAAAGTAATGCCGAACTCAAGGGCTGGGGCTGGTGCTCTTGACGGAGTTCTGGCGTGACGTGTTCGACTACCGAATTCGTCGTCGGTCGATGGTACTCAACCGAGCAGCAGTCTTTCTACTGTTGCTTCAAAAACGACATCGGCATCGATGTGCTCGCCACATTTGAAATGACCTTTTGGACAAACCTTATGTCCGTGAATGCCGCACGGCCGACAATCCATTTCGCCAACCTCAATCACGACGTCATTTTCACCGCGCGGCGCGAATCCAAACGCCGGAATGGTGCTGCAAAAAACGGCGACGACCGGGATGCCGGCGCTGACTCCTAAGTGCATCGGGGCCGAGTCATTGCTAACCATGACGGCGCATCTTTCGAGCACGGCGGCCGACTCGCGCAGGGAGGTTTTCCCGCTTAGGTCGAGGAATTTTTCACCATGGATGGCACCGGCATCCAGACCGAATTTCGACATTGCGACTTCCTGAATTTCCGCACACAGGCGCTGATCGTCCGGCCCACCCATGAGCAAACAAGACTCGCCCGCAGCGCTCAGCTTGGCCAATAGCTTGGCCCATTTTTCCATCGGCCAGCGCTTGGTCGCCCAGATCGAACCCGGCGCCATCGCCACCCATTTTCCATCCGGAACCAACTCGGCGGCGCGCTGTTTTTCGGCGTCGCCGGGGTACATGCGCGGCGCAGTCCAGTCGCCGCCGCCGAGCAGCTGGAGGTTGCGTTCGACCTCGTGCAAATCCTTGCGGTACTGCACTTTGGTCGGGTAAAGCCACGCCGCCGACGCGTTGTGAAAACCAGTGCGCTCGGGGATGCGCGCGACCGCCAACAGCGCGGCGGTGCGCCACGATCGATGCGAGCAAATGGTGCGCTGATAAGCATTCAGCCGCAGCTTCTTGCCGAGCCGCAATAAGCCGGTCAAACCCTTATCGGAACCGCGCTTATCGAACACCAATATATGTCGCAGCTGCGGATGCCCTTCGAGCATCATCGCGCCGCCGGTTGACGTCAAAAAGTCGATTGGTTCGCCGGGCCACTTGGCCGCCGCCGCCCGCACCATTGGCTCGGCGCAAAGCACATCCCCCAAGAAGGATGTGTCGACGATCAGGGTCCCGCTGCGGCTCACGCCCGGATTTTAGGCTGCTCCCCCCACCTAGCTGGCCCCTTTCATTGGCCCAAATCTCAGTTGCACTTGTAACCAACTGGGATTAATTCATTTGCGATGCGAGACGGAGCTCTTCCCGCTGCCCACGGAGCCTGGCTGGTCCTGCTGACCGGTCTGCTGCTCGGCACCCTCGTCGGTGGTACGGCCACCGCGGGGAGTTTGGCGTTGGCGCTGACGGCGATCGCAACCTTCTGTGCCGGCGAGCGTTTGGTCGTTGCGATGACCAGCCGCACGCCGCACCCGACGGCGATGCGCTCGGGCTTGGCCGCGTTGGCGGTGGCTGCGATCACCGGAATCTGGACCATGATCGAGGTCGGGCCGATGCGCTTGGTTTGGCTGGTGCCGATCGCGCTGGGTTTGGTGTGGCTGTCGACGGTGCTCGGCAAAAAGAAAAAGCGCCGCAAGGAATTTGAGTTCGTCGGCATGACCGGCTTAGTTTTGACTCTCCCGGCAGCTTCCATCGCCACCGGATGTCCAATCGGTTGGCCGATCGCCGCGCTGTCGCTGGCCTTTTTGGTGCACGTCGGCCACGCGGTGTTCCGCACCCACGCTCACTTGCAGCCCAAAAACCGCATCGTTGCGCGCTGGGTATCGGTGGCCGGTGGAATCACGGTCGCCTTTTTGGTTTGGACCGGCGGCTTGGCTTGGCCCATCGGCGCCGCAGTGCTGCTCGGCTTGTTCGAACCGTGGGCGCCAAAGTGGTCACCGATGCCGGCCAAAGCCATCGGCCGCCGCGAGACCTTGCTGATCCTGGCGCTGCCGCTGGCGATGATGATCGCGTAGCGCTCAGGCTTTTGCTTTAGCCTTCGCCATCTTCTCGCGGTGCTTTTCCGCAGCCTTGCGAATGTACGGTTCGGCCGACGGCGTTTTGCAGCTAGTCGGTCCGTGGTCGACCTCGACCACACCAATGCGTTTGGCCGACGCGATCGCCGAGCGCTCATTCACAAAAGTACCAATTCCAATCAACGCCGCATTCATCGCATGACGCGTTTGATTCGGCGCCGCGTGAATGCCGGATTCGATTTCTTTCAGCATTTCGCGGTACTCGGTTTTGGTGAACGTTTCCGGCGACTCGCGCGTGATGCCGGCAACCATCATCCATGCCGTCGCCGAAACCAAATCGGATTTGCGCGCTTTCCATTTAGCCACCAACTTCGCCGCGACCGGACTGCGCTGGGCCACATTGGAAAGTGAATTCGACAGCGTGGTGCAGTCCACCGCCTTCATCCAGCGATTCAGTGCCGTCATCGTCATCTTCGACGGATCGACGATCATCGTTGCCAACACCCGCGCGTCGACGACTTCGGTATCCCACAGTTCCAACGCCAGTTCGTGATCGACTTTGATCTTGCGCACGATCTTGCCGAGGTCGCCGTATTTGACCCCATACAACTCGCCGACAGTTCCGTGATTGCGATAGATCTTGCGCACTTGTGCGCTGCCCAACGACTTCAATTGCTTCATGACTTCGGCGCGTTTCATATCTAACAATAGGCGCTAACTCACAAAATCTAAACCGCCGTCGTGCAGGAAATCCGGCGCGGCGCTAGAGTGGGCGCGTCAAACGGAAGTTATGAAGTAGGTCCTACTCCCCTCTGCCTCGGTCGCCCAACGGGCTGACCCATCCTTGAAGGAACACGCGAAGCCGGCGCTCCCGGTCCACGCGATCGGCAACACGCCGCGCGAATTCGCCGCAAGGATGCCCTACTTCCACCGCCGTCGAACGTATGCGTGACGGCTATTCTGACCCGACTCCCCCCGGGCAAACCTTCACCGCCCGAATTCCGAATTGACCGCAACCTCTCATCACGCTCCGGCGTCCGCCCGGCATGTCATGCACATTGCTTGGCCGATCGGCGTTTCGATGATCTCTTTCACGCTGAAAGGTGTCATCGACATGCTGATGGTTGGACGCATTGGCACCGACGCTTTGGCGGCGGTGGGGTTGGGCGCATTGCTGGCGTGGAACTTGATTGCCTTCCCGATGGGTGTGCTGCGCGGGCAGCGGCCTTTGGTGAGTCAGTACCTGGGTGCCGGCGACCGCAAAGGCGCGTTTTCGTACGGCAGTCACGCGTTTTATCTGGCAGTAGCTTTCGGGTTGCTGTTCTTGGTATTCGGCGATGGGATCGCCGTGGTGACCACTGAGTTTGCGATGAAGAAACTCACGCCGGAGGCGAAAATCTACGGCGAAGAGTATTTGCGCATCCGCATGTGGTGGGCGCTGGCACCGATGTGCGGAATGGCGGTCGGTGAATACTTGCGCTCGATCGGCCGTCCGCGGGTAACGATGACCGCCGACTTGCTGATGCACCCGATCAACATCGGATTGAACTATGTGCTGATCTTCGGCAAGTTCGGCTTCCCGGAAATGGGCGTGCGCGGCGCGGCATTGGGCACCGGCATTTCCGAAGTTTTCGGTTTGGGCTTAATGCTGTGGTTGGGTCGCAGCGGCGGTCCGGTGCCGTTTGAAGCGATGCGCTTGCAGTGGCGGCGGATGAAGAAGGTGCTGCAAGTCGGCATCACCGGCGGTGTGCAGTTTTGCATCGAAACCTTTTCGTTCACGCTGATCACCATTTTGATAGGCACGATGAGCACGTTGGCATTGGCTGTGCACAACATCTGCGTCAGCATCATTCACATGTCGATGATGCCGGCGGTTGCCGTCGGCGATGGCGGCTCGGTGTTGATCGGTCAGTTCATGGGCGAGAAGCGCCTCGACTTGGTCGAGAAGTCTCTGCACAGCACGATCAAAATCCTGATGCCCTTTATGGGCGTGATGTCGATCCTGTTTTTATTCTGGGGCGACGTCATCGTTTCGTGGTACCTCGATGCCGATGACCCGGACTTGGAAGAAGCGATCGCGCTGGGCAAGTGGGTCATGGTCGCCGCCGCGATTTGGCAGCTCGGCGACGCATTGCAAATCGCTTTCCGCTTCGGCCTGCGCGCCGCCGGCGATCACAAGTGGGTGATGTGGATCGGCATTTTGTGCGCGTGGGTGCTCAGCGTGCCGATTTGCTGGGCCGTCATCGCATGGTTGCCCGGCGCAACGCTGACCCACGTTTGGCTGGCGTGGACCGGTGAGATTTTCATCGGTTCGTGGATCTTCTACCGCCGCTGGAAGAGTGGTGGCTGGAAGAGCAAGCGCCTCGTCGATGATGACGAAGACGAGGAAGAAGAAGCAGTGGTTACTGCTTAAGGAACTCGCGGATGCGACCGGCAACTTCGCCGGGATCCGGATGTCGGTCGCCTTCGCCGAGTTTGTTGAACACGCGTTCACCGTTGACGAAGACGTCGAATTCGCCGCCGCCGCCGGGGTCGAGCTCGGCCATGACTCCGAATTCGTCCTTCAATTCCGCAGCCAAACTGGCCGCGCGCGGGAGGTAGTTTCAAACCTCGCAGTATTTGATGCGGATCTTCACGGCGATAATTTTAGCAACGACGTGGGCGGCCTTGGCTATGATCTGGTCTGCGGAAACTGGTTTTTAAACTTCCCGACAAGATGATTCGCCCCCATGCCCGGTTTCGGGTTATTGCATTCATCCTCGCACTCGCCGGCGCTTTTTGCGGCTCGGCCACCGATGGTTCTGCTCAGACTGCCGAAGTCGGAATCGATTCCGCCGAAGCGGAAGACAAGGCTTTGGTGACGGCGAATAGCCGTCGTGCGTTGCGCAAACTCACTGCCGATATCGCGCAAATCGGCTCGTGGGATTTTCTCGATGATTACGTCGATGTGCTGCTGCAACTCGGCGACACTCCAGCCGATCATCAGGATTGGCGACCGCGCTGGACCAAGGCGATTTAAGCTGCGGATGCGGAGAAGACTGGGCGCAAAAGCAAGGTTGCGGCAAAAAAGTTGCGCAAGGCCGTTCGCAGTTTGGAGCGTGAATTAGCTGCAGCGGCGGACGTCGACAAGGCGGTGTTGGCAACGGCGATTTTGGAATTGGATAGTGATTCGGTTGCCGCAAACACCGTATTGGAGCACGTGCGACATAAGGGTCGTTGGTACACCGAGCAAGCGCTGGCGTGGAAGGATGGCGCGGATCGCGTGGCAGGGTTGATGGGCGAGGCTTGGCAATTGGAGATTCCGGCTTACCGGGATGCGTCGAAGAACCCGACTGCGATGAAGCTTTATGGCTTAGATGCGACGGTGGTGTACGCCAATGGTTTGTATTTGCACGGCGGCATGGCGGCGGAAAAGTTGGAGCGCATCTTGCGTGAATCCTTGCGCGCGATGGCGTTTTCCAGTGCGGTGCGCGGCGGTCCGATGCAAGTGCCGACCTTGCAGCGGCCGCGCACGTTGATTTTGATTCACGGACGCGAACATTTCCCCGACGCGGTGAAAGAGGCGGTGGCGAATAGCGGATTGCGCGAGCGCCAAGGGGATCAGGTCGTGCGCTTGGATTTGCAGTCCTTTGAAGACAGCCGCGGCTGGCGAACGGCTAATGCAATGTCGGAAGCCGACTATCAATCGCTGGTGTTGTGGGACACTTATGAGGATTGGTTGGCCAACGACGTGCAGCCGTGCTTTTTGGCCGGCCATTTAAATTGGTTGAGTTTGAACTTTTACGGCACGTCGATGACCGAGGTGATGTTTAGCCAGCGCACTGCTGCACGCAATGCGACGTCAGGCGCCGAGGTGATTTTGGATGAGGCGCTGTGGAAGTGCGTCGGCAATAGTTTTTATGGTTGTCAGACTTGGATGCGTGAGCGCATGAAAGCAGGACATATTTATCCGTTCGCCGATGCGATTGTGGAGGAACTCGGTCAGGTGCGAAATGAGTCCTTATTAAAAGCAACGCTGGTCGTCGACTACTTGCAGCAATCCGGTGATTTCGGGTCTTTGATGTCCAACACCGCGCGCAAAATTAGAAAGATTTCGACGATCTCCAAGGCGATGGGACGGTCACTTGCCGATTTTGAACGCGAATGGGCGGAGTGGATGTTGGCCGAGTCGGCCGGGTTGGGTTTGGTTCAGCGCATGACGGCGTTGGCGGATTCAGCGACAGCCGGCGACGCATCGGAACTCATTGAGGGTGATAGCGGCCACAGTGCGGATGCATTGGAAGCGCTGGAATACTTGCGCCAACTTCGTGCGCAAGCCTATGTGGAACGCAACATTTGGTATGAGAAAGTTTCGCTGTATAGCGAGCTGTCGGAGAACGCGTTCATGCACGCACAGTACTTGGAATGGAATCCCAAACAAGCGCGCAAATGGCCGGATGCGCATGAGGAATACTACGGCCGCAAAGGTTTTAGTCCGCAAGGTGCATGGGCGGGACGGCAAAGTTTGATTCACGGAATCACCGGGCCGAAGGAAGTCATCGATGCATGGATGGCGACTTTTTATCACCGCTTGCCGCTGCTGCATCCCGGCATGTTTGGGATTGGTTTTGGCGCGACGAAGGGGTTCACAGTAATGGACACCAATTCGCTGACCGCGCCTTATCACGGCGAAGTTTGGTCAGTATGGCCGGTGGACGGTGCCAAAGGTGTAGGTCGCCGCTTCCAACCGGAAAAGCCCAATCCCATTCCCGGGGGCAAACAAGAAAAGTGGGGCTTCCCAATTACTCTGCACGAATTTTCCGGCCCGCGCAAAAGCTATCGCCCAATCGAAATGACTCTACATTTCGGCCGCGACCGTCACGGCAAAGTGGTCGACTGCCATTTCATTACTCCATACACCAATTTCAATCCGCGCTATTCACCGGAAGGTGCATATGCATTGATTCCCAAATCGGCGTTGAAATCTAAACAGCCGTATACCGTCGTCGCGTCATGCGAAAAAACTGGGAAGGAGTTGGTTTGGACCTTTGTGACGGGGTCGAATTAGAAACGAGTTCAATCATTCTCTCCAGAAATTACTCGCTAGGTCCACAAGAAATAATCGAAATGAGCCCCCATCCACTGTCGGGGTGTTTGACATAAAAAAGTTCATGAACCAGCCTCTTATCGTCCTGGGTCAGCTCAAATTGAATAGACACATCTAGTTGCTTTTCATTCATTCTTCTGAAAATATCACAGGGGTTTGAGTTGATATCCATGCGTAAGGCCATTCCACGCGCATCGGGGTCGTCGACGAATTTCCAATCGTTGAAAATGATTGGGAAATCTAACCGCGCAACAAAGTCGCGCGCGTCTTGAGTGACCGGCACGAATCGCCATTCGCCTTCTCGACCCCAATCGCTCCAATAACCATTTGGGTCGGTGAGGAAAACGTCGACGAATTCCTCCATCCACAATTCCTTCTCACTCCAAACACGGGCATCCGGAAGTGTGAATCTTTGTTGTGGCGTTTGGCAGCCACACATTGCGGCGGCTAGCAAAATGAGAATTAAAATTGCGATCTCATTGCACCCAAATGTCCTCGACTTCGGCGACTTCCCAGTTGCCTCGGTCCAAAACCCAGACGACGGAATATCCGGCGTGGCTGTGGGCAACCGCCGCCGCGCGTACACCGTCGTATTCGGCGATGGGGTAGAAGTGGAAATTCAATCCGCCTTCCCGGCGGTCAGGTTTCAGCAAAGCGTCGGCGGCTTGGATGGCTTGCAATTGATGGTCCGGGAATTCCATCAGCATAGAACTTGAACATAGCACCTCGGCGGTTGACGGTTTATCCATCTTGGAACTTCCAGCGCGGCAACTGCAACAACAACGACTGCCAAACACTTACGCATTTAGGTATTTGCAATTGGACTCAAAGAGATGCACAGGAAAGAACCCCGCGCATGGATCTAACGAAGCTTACCCAGCCGCAGTTCAACGCATCCGCGTTCATTGACTCCCCCACCCTTGAACATCTATCCTCACACCATGAAACACACTCTCGTTATGGTTGCCACCGCGCTCTTGGCAACTTCCGCCGTCGCTGCGCCCCAGCAAACCGACGGCGCCCGCAACTCGGCCATGGGCGGAACCGGTGTTGCGTCATCGGACTACCTGAACGCTGGTTTCGTCAACCCGGCGATGATGACCGAATACAGCGTGGTCGAAGACGACGACTGGGCGCTGCTGTTCCCGACCATCGGCATCCTGGCTTCGGACCCGGACTCGCTGCTGGATGATCTGGAAGATTTCACCGACGCCGTCGAAGCTATTGACGACGCGTTTAGCGGTGCAACCCCGCCCACTCAGTCCGAATTGGATGCACTGGCCGACAGCTTGACCGGGATTAGCGGCAAGTCGCTTTACGGCGGTTTCGATGCCGGTGCCGCGCTGGCGATTCCGTCGCGCTACTTCAGCACTGCGTTGGTCATTGATTCTTACTTGGATGTGCAAACCTTCGTCAGCCTCGACCCAACTGACGACGCCGCGATTCGTGGTGCATTAAGCGGGTCATCCCTGCCTGACCTGGGCTCGGAGGCCGTCGCAATCGGCGCCAACGTGACCGAGGTGGGTTTGGCCTTCGCGAAAAAGTTCGACATCGGGCCGAACGGCTTGTCGCTGGGTATCACGCCGAAGGTGCAACGCATGGAAGTACTGAACATCGCCATCGCCGTTGATGATGACCCGGAAGACATCGAAGATGAATACACCGACGACAAGTACCGCTCCGACGATACCGGCTTGAACCTGGATATCGGCGCCGCTTTCCACGCAACGGAGAACTGGACCTTCGGCTTGGCCGTGCGCGACGTGCTCGGTAACGATTTGGCTTCGCCGGTCACCAGCATGCGTCAATACACCTACAACCTCGAACCGGTGGTCACCGCCGGTGCGGCGTACAACGGCGACACCTTCACCATCGCCGCCGACCTCGACCTCACCACCACCGAGCGCTTCAACCGCGGCGACGAATCGCAATTCTTCCGCGTCGGCGCCGAAGCCGGTTGGGAATGGGCGCAGCTGCGCGTCGGTTACCAAATGGACATGGAGGACGGCACCAACGACATCGCCACCGCCGGTATCGGCTTCTCGCCGTTCGGCGTCATCCACCTCGACCTCTCCGCCGCCGCCGGCGACGAGACTTACGGTGTGGTTCTGTCGACGTCGTTCACCTTCTAATTTCCATTGAAGTTCACACTTCAACTCAAGGAGGAAGATCTAATGGTCTTCCTCCTTTTTAATGCTGATCATACCGAGTACCTCAGCCGCTCGGTCAAAGGTAAACGCCAAACTCCTCTGATCGTTTTTGCAATTATGGCGGCCGCTCTTTACTTTCTTGATCGGCCCATACTCGCAATTAGCGCGGTTGTGATTGGGATCGGAATTTATCTCTATTACCCAATAGCGCTGCGACGAAACCGGGTGGCTTTCCTTAAAGACCATATCCGCGTATGTTGTCAGCACATCCTTGAGGGTCCGACAACGATCACACTAGAAAGTGATGGGATTCACGAACAAAATCAATTCCACAGCGCGCTGCATAGCTATTCTTCGTTCACTGAGGTCACCCACCACGAAGGCAATACTTATGCTTATCTCAATAACGGCACTGCGATGGTTTTACCGCATGATCGAATTTTGCCGGAGCACCTCCAAGCGTTGGAATGTGCGATCGCAGAGAGGAAAAGAAGTTGACCTTAAAACGGTCGGCTTGATAATCGGGGGGACCCAAATACGACCCGTGAAAAACTTCGCCCTCCAATCGACTCTAGCTTGCGCCGCGCTGCTGCTGCCTAGCTGCCAAAATGCAAACTCGGATACTCCGGATTTGCCAACTGATTTCCATTCCGGATCAGGTTGGGTGGACCTGACTTTGGATGACTTCATCAACGTCAACGGCAACGCCGACACGTGGGAGCAGGAGGGTGACGTCATTGTTTGCAGCGGCAAGCCGAATGGTGGCGCGCGCAGCCTTAAGAAGTACGGCAATTTCGAATTAACCGTGCAGTGGAAGCACCACGAGTACGCCGGCAACTCCGGCATTTTCTTGTGGTGCCCCGAGCAAGCTTTCACTGACTTACCACCCGGCACTCTGCCGCGCACCGGCATCGAAATCCAAGTGCTCGATCTCGGCTACGAGGAAAACTGGGAAAAATCCAAAGGCGCGCCATCAAACTGGTTCACCTCTCACGGCGACATCTTTCCGGTCGGCGCGTCGAGCATGACCGCCGAAACGCCGCAAATCGAATACACCGCTGCTGACGGCACGGTTTACACAGTAGGTAAACCGAACAGCTCGCGCAGCTTCCCCACTCAACGGCTCACCAAACCAGCCGGTGAATGGAACTCCTACGCAGTGCGCGCGGTCGACGGTGAAGTCACCCTGTGGGTCAACGGAACCAAAGTCAATCGCGGTTTCAACTGCAAACCCAATCACGGATATCTGGCTCTAGAAGCTGAAGGAGCTTTGATTGAGTTTAAGGGGTTGAGGGTTCGGGAGTTGTAGTTGGTATATGTGTATTTTTCGCGGGTCGGCCCCGGGGCTTAGAGAGTCCCGCGGCGGGACTAATGCGCCCCGAAACCGACCCGCGAAAAATACGGAGATACCACATATCCACATCCATTTAATTAAATGAACAAAGTGAATGGGGTTTCAGTTTGTGAATATTGGGCTGAGCCAAAAAAAGAAAAAGTCACGATCACCTCCAACTTGATCGTGACTTTTTCACTTAGAAACTTGGGGAGTTGTTTCTAAACAGAGACTGAGTATTCCATTAGGGGAATAGGAATGTATTCACGGTTGAAACTTCACAACGTTCCACGTCGAGGACTTGGAAGTAGGCGGTGACGCCGGATGCAGCTGCGGGGACCATGACCGAAACTAGGCCAACTCCGTCTGCAGAGGCGATGCCGGTTCCGAGTTGCGCGGCTTGGTCGATGCCAAAGTCGGCGGCGCAGATTCCGGCTGGGGTGGTTCCGGCGGCGGTGCCGTAAACCATGGCGAAGGCGCCGTTACCGGTCAGACCGTTTGCTTGGAAATGGTTGGTGCGACCTGCTTGACCCGGAACCGGATCCGACAGACGAACGTCGACGGTGGAACCACTGCCGGCGTCGATGATGGTTTGCACGACCTGGGCGATGACCGAGTTACCGGTGTTGACCAGTTGGAAGCCGTAACCCAGCGGAAGGTTGCCGTCGTAGGTGACGCCGGTGAAGTCGCCGCTGGTGGAGCTGCAGGTCAGAATGGTGAATTGATCACCGAACTTGGGTTGAAACCCGTTGGCGGCCTTGAGCATGACTTCGCCATCGAGGGTTGCAGTGGTGTTCACCGAAAGCTGATCGTGCTCGGTGCCAGCAGCCAAACCGCCGATTTCAATTTCAAGCTTGCCGGTGGATCCTTGACTCCAAGCGCCGGTCAGGTGCATAGAACCAATTCCAAAACCCTGCGCCCAAACGCCGTCGTTATGCATCGGCAACGTTGAGTTGGTAATAGTGACGTCGGCTTCGAAGCGTCCACCATCGAGGTTGGTGAAGCTGGAGCCAGAGAAGGTGCTTCCGCTACGCACTTCAATGGTGCCGGAGTTTTGGTGATCTGCGCCGGACATTCCGACGGTAGTCGTCGCTCCGATGTCAACCAAGCCGCTGTTGTTCAATGCCATGGTCAAGTACTTGGCGCCACCGGCACCATGAATCACCGAAATGGTTCCTTCGTTGGCAATCTCCTGACCCGCTGGAGCCGACAAGTTGGATTGGTGCCCCGCGCCTTCACTAGTGACGATGATTTCGCCACGGTTGCTCAGCGGTGCTTGCGCCGTCATGGTTGCAGTAGAACCGGCCGACGCCCCCAACACGCGAACCGTCTGACCGCTTTCGATATCGCCGGTCAACCCCGACGAACCCAGCATGTCAATCTGCACTGGAGTCGTGAAACCTGATTCCAGGAACAGCTGCGAGTTAATCAGTTGCGGGACCCCATTCACTGTGCCGCCGGAGAATCGATCGGTGCCATTGGTGTGCTTGAATGTGCCGTCAATTTGCAAAGTGCCGCCGGCTTGTTCAAAGGTCATGGCGCTGGCGAAGTCAACCGTTTTAGTAGCAGCGATACCGAAAGTGCCGTTGTTGACCACCGGCCCGTCTTGCAGCCGAGTCGTGGTGTTGAACTGTGCGGTGCCGTCGTTAGTGAAATCGCCGGTGATGAAGCGCGAACCTCCGGCACCGACCTCGACAGTGAAGTTGCCGCTATTCAGGAAGGGTTGATCCACCGTTCCCATCGACGACTGGTGTCCGGCTTGCACCGAATCAACAATCAAGTCGCCGCGGTTCTCGGTCGGACCGGCCAAGTTCATGGTCGCGGTTGAACCAGCCGAAGATCCGCGCACGTGCAAGGTTTGACCGCTTTCCAGGTCGCCATCCAGGGTTGACGATCCTTGCACTAACAAGGTGACCGGATCAACAAATGCCGGCCCCAAGGTCAGGCTCGAGTTCACCAACTCCACCACGCCGTTAACGGTGCCGCCATTGAAAATATCGGTGCCGTTGACATGGTAGAAGGTTCCATCGATTTGCAGAGTGCCGGCATTTTGCTGGAACTCCATCGCACTATTGAAGCTCATTTGCGAGCCACTGTTAATCGTCCAAGCCCCTTCGTTGATCATCGGGCCGTCGGTCATCGTGGTATTGGCATCAATTACTAAAGCACCATTGTTAGTGATGTCTCCAGTCAAGAAGCGGTTGCCACCTGCACCGGGCTGCACTTCCAAAGTGCCGCTGTTGGTGAGGACAACGTCCGTGGTTCCCAAAGATGCCTGATACCCGGCGTTGGTCGAATCAACGATTATGGTGCCGCGGTTTTCAGTGCTACCAGCCAAGTTCAAAGTAGCAGTCGAACCGGCCGGCGCTCCACGCACGTGCAAGGTTTGGCCGCTTTCAACATCGCCGGTCAACGTCGACGAGCCTTGCGCCCAACCTGTAAAAGTGCCTGTGAACGCGCTGTCCAAAGTCAGTTGGCTATTCACCAATTCGACGATGCCGACGACGTTGCCGCCCATAAATTCGTCGACGCCATTGGCGTGATAAAAACGACCGTCAATCTGCAAGGTGCCGCCAGTTTGGCGCCAGTTAACCGCGCTGTTGAAATCCATCAACTGATCGGTATCAATTTGCCACAAGCCCTTGTTTTCGAAGGGCCCGGCCACCATGCGCGTGGAACGGTGTAGCAATACTTGGCCCTGGTCATTAAAAATCTCTCCCGAGATGAACCGATTTCCGGCTGCGCCTTCATCCACCGAAATGGTGCCGGTGTTTTTCAGGCTAGCGCCGCTGGCCACGGTCAATTGCGATTGATAACCGGCGGATTCCGACAGCACATTGATGTTGCCGTTGGAATGCTGCTCGCCAGTGCCTAGCCAAGTCAGGTTGGCCGTGCTTCCTGACGGTGAACCAACGATGTTAAGAGTCTGACCGGAGCGCAAAGTACCGGTAAGAGAACTCGTACCATGCAGGCGAACCGCGCCCAGATCCAAATTCAACGGCCCGATGGTCATCGTATTGTTAATCAAATCGGGCGCCTGGTTTTGAAGCTCTCCACCATCCCAGGTGAAAGCGCTATTCGTCATCCTGAACGTGCCTTCGTTGTTCAAAATGCCGCCATTCATATTGAAATCACAGCCGCTGCCAAAGGTCGCGGTATGGGTCGGGAAGACGTGGAAAGTATTCTGTGAATTGGAAATCGGTCCGGTGTTGAAGGTTGCACTTTGACCAATCGCCACCAAAAAGTTGTTGTCCAGCGCGCCGTTAAAAATTCGATTGCCGCCGGCGCCGGTCATGACATTCAACGTGCCGAAGTTCGACAGGGTCGTGCCGGCAGCTGTGTTGATTTGTGATTGGTAGCCGGCATTCTCCGAGGTCATGTTGATCACGCCTTCGGAATACGCAGGAGCCGTCAAGGTCAGCGAAGATGTTCCACCGGCCGGCGAGCCGAGCACGTCGAGGGTGCCGTCGTTGTAAAGATTTTCAATCGACGAAGTACCCAGCGCCTGAATCAACGAGTTGTTCGTGACTTGGCCACCGCCGGCAATGACACTGTTGATCATGCGCAATGTGCCGGCGTCGATCACCGCCGGGCTGGTTACGGTCATCGTTTTGGCGGACATCGCCAAAGTTGCACTAGCCGCATTCAACGTGAATCGATCCAGCAACGGACTGATGTCCATGGTCACCGTGTAAGGTGCCCCGCTGACGCCGATGACCGCCCAAGCAGACGGGTCGTTCGGAGTGGTTCCAGCAGACCAGCGTCCGGGTGTGTCCCAGTCGCCAAGAGTGTCGGTGTCCCAGTAGTGAGTTTGGGAAGCGGCAGTCGGCGCGATGGCGGCAACAGCCAGAATGAGGGTAAGGAGTCGTCGAATCATGGCAGGAAAACGCAGTTCATCCCGGGGGCACAGGAATATCGAAAATATCAGTCATCGCGGCGCGCGCCGGTTGAACCTGCGACGAACAATTTGGAATTCTGGCGCAAAATGCGTCAGACTTCCCAACTGCTTTCATCCTACGGTCAACTAACGACTTAGGCCGACGCCATCCACGCGTTGTGGAAGGCGTCGGCCGAAGAAATTTTTGGGATTTAAAGGATGGCTACCGAAACCGGATTCGACGAGAACAGCACGTCGGATCCGTCGTGGATCAGTGCGACAAAACTTGCTGTGGCACCGAGGAAAGAGGGCGGCAGCGGTCCGAGGGTGTCGACCGTGGCAGTCGCGGCTCCGGAGGCGTCGGTGGTGCCGGCAAAACCGGGCAGGTGGGCACTGTTGGCGTGACTCATGCTGAAGTCGGTCCACGTGTCCGGGTTCAGGCCGATGTGCACGCCGTCGTCATAAATGCCATTGTGGTCATAGCCGGGGTCGATTCCGGACAGAGTCATTAGGAACATGTAACTCTGATTCGCCAGCGAGTCGTCGGTGGTCAGAGTCATGTTGACCTGCCCGCCGTTGACGGCGATTAGCATGTCTTGGTCGGCAATCAGCGGCGGCGGCAAGTGGCCGATGATTTCCATCACCGTTTTGTTGCGCGCGCCGAACGGATCTTTGGACTGCAGGAAATCAAACCAGTCCTGGAAAATCCACGGCAGCGCGGTGTAGTCAATCACGTGCGTGACCACGCCGAAGACTTCATTGGGTGAAGTAATGTTATGACGCGCTTTCAGATCAAGCAGCACCAGCGGTGTATCCATAAAACAGTGATCGATATGCCAAGCGCCATACTTATTACGCACTCGCCACTCCGGTGTCGACACTGCGTTTTCGATGTCGCGACCGCCATCGGTTTGATAAAGAATTCCATACGGCCACTCGCGGTGGGAGTCTTGCACCGCAGCAAACGGAACGCCGTCTGAACCAAACAAAGGGTCGACCGCCTCCTTCCAATCGGCCATGGTTCCCAAGTAAGGCTCCATGCGATTCACTTCCCAAGGCGGCAAATCGGTATACCCATCCCAATAAGGATGGTCGACGCCATGATGATGCGCGCCGATCGCATGTCCGCTGGCTTCCCAAACACGGACTTGATCTTCCATCCACTGATGGTTCGGCTCCAAGATCATCTGCACCCAATCCACACCGAACTCAATGCTCAACTTGACGTTTCGCGCTTCGGCATCGGCAACCATGTCGCCGAGTGCGTCGAAGTTTCCTACCGACGCGTTTTGCGGATCGCAGTGAATGACAAAAAAGGACTCTGGAATACCCTGAGCCGCTGCGGGGGCAGACAACGCAAATAGGGCGGACAAAGGGAGAATGAGGGATTTCATATTTTCCCGAACACTCCCTTCGTCGCGCCGGTTTCGATTATTAATTTATTTTAACCGGCTGGAATTCCAACACCAAAAACAGTTCTTGACCAGGGCCGGCTTCGTTCGGCAAGCGGAACAAAACGCCGCCTCCGCTAGGAAGCACCAACATGGTTTCGAGCCGACTGGTGTGTAGCTCGGGCAATGAAACGTCATATTTCTGACCGGCCATTTCCACCTGAACCGTGGCGATGGGGCGTTTGGCTTTGGAATATTCAACATCAATGTTTAAGCCGTAGCGGTTCGCCCCCACTTGCAGCACGCGCGACTTCATCACCATGCCTTCGCCGAGTACTTCAATCACCGGATCGGCAATTTGCTTGGGCCCGGGATAAACCTGCACCAGTTCCCAATCGGCCAAGTACGACAATTGATTCTGCACGATGACCTCGGCTTCCTGACCGGGGTTGGAAAGCACTTTGGGACTGGTCAACAATTCAAATTGAGCTTTGTCAAAGCGTGCGCACATCTCTTCGATTTTGGTGGAGTTGGCAAGCGGAAAACCGTTGCCGGCCTTAAGTCCGCCCTTGGTGACTTTCTCCAAATCCGGGACGGCGTTGGGGTCGCCCAAATACAAGCGTGCGTAGACCTGCGCTGTCCAGGTATCGCGCCGTCGTTGCATTTCTAAAAACTGCTTGGTCCACTCATGCTGCTCGGCAGTCAGATACGCGAGAAGCACACGCTCACTTCCGTGGCGTTGAATTTTCAAGCTTTGCGCGTGCTTATCAAACGCGGGCTCCATGAAAGTCTGCACGTGATTCAATAAATCCAAGCCACCATGGAAAGGTTGATCCCCCGGCTCTTGATCGAACAGCACGCTCAGCAAAGGAAGATCGCCCAGGATCGGCACGTCCTCTTCCGCTTTATCTTTCCGCGCCAGATCCAACAAAGCCGACGTCCCCACGCGCGCCAGTTTGTCCAACCCGTTTTCATTCTCCGGTTGCTGCGCCAGCGCCATCGTCGCTAGGTCTAGCGCTAAGTTTTCCTCAAACTGGCGGCGCTGCTCCAGCTTGACGTTGATGAGATCCTCAATGGCGTAAAGCTCAAGTTTGGGTTGTTCCGCCTGCTGGGCAAATGCAAGCACCGATGTCAAAAGAATGCCGATCATGATTGATGTCTGGAATGTTTCACCACTCGCTTAGTGGTCGTTTCTACGGAAAGAATGACGGCCCCCTCGACCGCCAATTGTTCGGATGGTTGGTAGGAAGAAAGGACTTCGCTGGATGCTTGGCGCACGGAAAGCACGCGCACGGCGGCCGGTTGGTCTTCGAGTTGCTGCGGGTCGTTCCCGTCGTAAAGGAATACGAACAACAGCAAGGCTGCGGCTGCGGCAAGTCCTACCCAAGGACGCCAAGGAATGAGTCCTCTGCGCTCAGTGGATGAACCGGCGGCAACGCTTTCTGAATTTGAATCGGCGACTAGGCTTTGCAGCGCGGCATGAGCAGCGACTAGGTCGGCAAAGTCGGACAAGGCTTCAGGATGTTGCTCCAGCCATGCAACCAAGTCGGCGCGATCAAGCGGATCACATCGGCCGTCGAGCTCGGCTTGCACCGCGTCGAAGAATCGGTCCGCGGCGGCATTGGCCGGAATGATTTGCGGAGTGGAATTGCTCACAGCCAATCCTCCTTGTTGAACCGAGCCGCCAAGCGCCGACGTGCCCGGTGAAGGTGCGATTTCACCGTTCCGGCGGCCAAATTCAGCGCGGCAGCGACGTCGGCGATGGGTTTTTGCTGCAGGTAGGTCAGCTCCATCACCGATTTTTCCGGTTCCTCCAAGGCTTCGAGCAATTGCCGTGCTTCGCTTTGCATCGCCGGGATCAAAGAAGCTGTGGTCGAACCCGCGCCCCCAATCCCGACCCCCGCGGCAACGCGCTCCGACATTTCCACTGGATCCACCGCCTGCGGTTCGCGTTGGGCGTGAGCGCGGGCGTCGAGGAAGACCCGAAACGCGATCGACTGCAGCCACGGCCGGATCGGTCGACCCAAATCCAGACTGTGACTGTACTTAAGAGCGCGGTTCATGGTTTCCTGCAGAAGGTCGTCCACCTCGAGGCTGGGAGCAGCCACCGCCAACTTGGCCAAAAAGGCGCGCAGTTGAGGCGTTTCGGGGGTGAGGCGATCCTCCAATGCAGGCTCTACCGGGGGGAGTAAAAATCGGTTGCGGCAATCGCGGGAAAATCTCCCGGACACGCACGGTGACAGTTCGGCGGCGGCCAGTTGCTAGTTTAGAAAGATGATCCTCTCCCTACTGTCCCCCATTTTCACCTGTGCCGTGCTGGCACAGGAGCCCGAGCCGCGATTCGTCAATCAACCCGGCCACCTGGAGCTGTCGGGCCGAATGATCGCGCGCCCGGTTCAGAATGACCCCGAAGCCCGCGAGGCGGCCCGCGCCGAAGTGCAGGACTGGGTAATTCATGAATACGCCGAAGTCGATGAGCTGATTTTGGAAGTGCCGGAAGGCTTAGATGAAAACAGCTTTGCCGCGCAATTGATGGCCTCGGGGGAATGGGAGTACGTGCATCCGGATTGGATTTGCTATCCGATCGCTACGCCGAACGACACCTACTTCGGCAATCAGTGGCACCACGCAACGATGGATTCGGAAGAAGCGTGGGACACGATCACCGCAGGCGGTGATTACATTGCTGCTTGGACCGATACCGGCGTCGACACCGACCACCCGGATTTGGTCGGTCAGTTATTGCCTGGCTACAACGCAGTGGATCGCCTGACCGAAGCCCAAGGCGGCGACATTGAAGATATCAATGGTCACGGAACTCTAACCGGCGGGTGCATCGGTGCCATCGGCAACAACGGTCAAGGTGTTGCTGGTTGCCTCTGGGATGTGCAGTTGCTGCCGGTCCGCGTTTCCAATTTCAGCAGCGGCGGGGCTTACTACTCCGACCTCGAAGCAGGCGCGCGCTGGGCAGCTGAAAATGGTGCCAAAACGATTAGCGCCAGTTACAGCGGTGTGAATAATCAATCCATTCAAACCACCGGCGCATATTGCCGCTCGCTAGGCGCGCTGTATTTCTATGCCGCCGACAACGCCAATCAAAATCATTCCTCATTTGATTGGCCCGATGTCATCGTCGTCGGCGCAACCGATCAAAACGACAACAAGGCTTCGTTTTCCAGTTACGGGGTTGCGGTTGACCTGACCGGCCCGGGCGTCGATGTTTGGACCACCGCAAACGGTGGCGGTTACGGCGGTGCCAGCGGAACCAGCTTGTCGACGCCATTGGCCAACGGAGTGGCTTCGGCGATGTGGGCGGCGAACCCGTACCTGGATAGCTACGAAGTAGAAGCGCGCCTTTACGGATCGTGCGTTGACATCGGCGCCGCCGGCGAAGACAACATCTTCGGCCACGGCCTGATCAACATGGCCAACGCAGTCGACGCTGCGCTGCAAGGCGGAATGGATCTCATCGTCCCCGCGTTAAGCGGCGGCAGTAGCGCCACCGTCGACGTCACCGGCGCAACGCCGTTCGGAACGGTGTATTTGGGCTATTCGTTGACCGGTTACGGCATCTCCGACATCGCCGTGCTCGGAACGGTAATGGGAATCGCCAACCCACAACAGGCGGCCGCAGGCGCTGCTGACGGCGCCGGAAACGCTTCGATGCTCGTCAACGTGCCGAATGCAGCCACTGGACTCACCGTTTGGATTCAGGCGGTAGAGGCCGGCGACACCTCGGATATCGAAGTACGCACTATCCTGTAGCGCGTTTTCGCGATAGGTTAGGGGCATGGTGGTCTGCCTCCTTGCCCCTTTCCTGGTTTGTGCAGCCTGGGCACAAGATCCCCCTCAACTATTTACCCCCCGACCCGGCTATCTTGAGTTTTCCGGCCGCATGATTGCGCGGCCGGTCCAGGACGATTCGATGGCACGTGCGGCGGCGCGAGCGGAAGTGCAGGATTGGGTCCTGCGCGAATATCCGGAGGTGGATGAACTGATCTTGTATGTGCCCGAGGGCATGGACGAAAATTCGTTCGCCGCGCAGTTGATGGCGTCGGGAGATTGGGAATACGTGCACCCCGATTGGATTTGTTACCCGCTGGAAATTCCAAATGATTCTTATTTTGCCGACCAGTGGCATCATGAAATGATGCAGTCGACAGCGGCATGGGATTGGATCCATTCCGCACCAACACGGATTGCAGGGTGGACCGACACCGGCGTCGACACCGACCATCCGGATTTGATGAATCAATTGCTGCCGGGCTACAACGCTGTCGACCGGTTGACCGAAGCGCAAGGTGGCGACATTGAAGACATCAATGGTCACGGCACAGCCACCGGTGGTGCAATCGGTGCGACCGGTAATAACGGCGAAGGCGTGGCCGGCGTGGTTTGGGACATTCAACTCCTGCCGGTACGCGTGTCAAATGATCCGGGTGGTGGCGCATACTTGTCCGACCTGGAACACGGCGCACGCTGGGCGGTTGAGAATGGTGCGCAGACAATTAGCGCAAGCTACAGCGGCGTTGAATATTCGTCGGTGCAAACCACCGGTGCTTATGTGCGCTCGATGGGCGGCTTGTACTTTTACGCGGCCGACAACTACGACCAAAATCATTCCTCATTTGACTGGGCCGACGTTGTAGTCGTCGGCGCATCCGACGACAACGACGACAAAGCTTGGTTCTCAAGTTACGGCACTGCGGTCGACATGACCGCGCCGGGTGTTTACGTATGGACCACGGCGATGGGTGGCGGTTATCGCAGCGCAAGCGGCACCAGTTTGTCGACACCACTGGCGAATGGAGTGGCCGCATTGATGTGGGCGGCGAACCCATTCATGGACAGCTTGGAAACGGAAACGCGTCTTTACGCGGCGTGCGATGACATCGGCGAGCCTGGTGAAGATGAGATTTTCGGCTATGGTCGCGCCAACTTGAACAATGCAGTGCATGCGGCCTTCGAAGGCGGCTTGACCATTCTTACCCCGAATCTTGTTGCCGGAACTTTCGGCCACATCGGCGTTTCGGGTGCGATTCCGAATCGACCGGTGTACTTGGGTTACACCACCATTGGCCCCGGCATTCAGCATTACCCGCCGCTGGAAATTGCAATGGGTCTGATTCAACCGCAACTCGCCGACCAACGCATTGCCGACGCCAACGGCGAGGCGCGCTTTCATAGGTTCTTGCCTATTGAGCTGATGGGCCAAGCCGTATGGTTGCAAGCCGCCGTTTATCGCGACACTTCTCAAGTCGACGGCCGCGTCATTCAATAAAACAATGAAATCCTTCCTCTCTCTGATCGGCGCTTGCACCTTGTTGCTGGCGTCATGTGGTCCGATCAACTTTAGTAGTCAGGACGTTTATTGCCGCTACAACACCGACGATGATTCGTTGACGGTGAAGTTGGTGTACCAGCAAGTGCGGCATGTGGATCAAACCACCGGTTGGTTTTATGAAAAGCCGCCCGAGAAAATTCCCGATCTAGAGCGCGGTGAAAAAGTAGTTCGCAACATGCTGAGCGGCCGCCGAGAATTCATGATCGGAAATAACGTTCTGACCTACGATCTCGACGACACCGATCCAGAGAAGCAGTCTGAATTTGTCAAAGGCATCAGTGTGGAATCGGTGACCATCGACACCGATGAGGCCGGGCGTTTGCGCATTGAGCAGGTATTGAAATTCCGCGACATGCCAACCGGGATGAAAATCGCCAACTTCGAATTCCGCCGCGAAGTGAAGGAAAGCATAGACAAAGGCAAGTTAACCGTTGCAGACTCGCCCTTTGATCAAGCAACCATCGACCCCATCAAACAAGACGTCGAGCAGGGCCGTGACTGGCTGGCGTGGGATCAAAGCGGGCTGCAAATTCGCATTCCGGCATCTCCACAACTTCTCGCCAAATTCCTCCACCTAAGTTTGGAAGGCGCAGGTAGTCGACCCGATGATCAAGCATTGGACTTGGTGTCGGAAATGCGCGCCTTCCATCAAATGATCAAGCCGTTGTCGGCGATCACCGTCAAGGACGACCACGTCGTCATGACCTTCGGACCGGATGAAAATGGCTGGCTGCATTTCAACTTCCTGGAAAACTGGGATCACCAATCTGCCGAAGATTCAGGCAAATACGATGCGCAGCTTTATGAGCATTTAATCGAACAGGGATTAGAGTTCCCAGCAAATTGGAAGCCGGATAAATAAAGTCATGATCACCAGCCTGTTCCTTTTCTTCGCCCAAGTTGCTGCTCCTGAAATCAGCAACTTAGAAATCGCGACTCTGCAAGGGAGTCAGCTGGAAATACTCGGCACCGGTTTCGGGCCGGCCCACACTCCAGGCTTTCTTGTACTCGAAAGCGGATCCCATCGAAAACTTGTTCCGGCCACTGCAGCCAACATTGTTTCGTGGCAAAACACGCGCATTTTGATCGATGTACCCGATGACGCGGTTAGCGGAACGGTGCGAGTGTTAAAGCCAACTGGGATTAGCCAAGCCGCGAAGGTGGAAGTATTCGCTTACGACTACTTCGACATTCCACCGACCAGCGGCACCAATGCATCGCCGTTGTCACTGACCGTCGACGATCAACAACGCGTTTGGATTAATGAAGAATTCCATCGCCAATTCCAAAAGTTGGACATTGCAACGGGAACAGTGAGCGGCGTGCAACACCCCTACCCACCAGGGCCGGGGCCGTTTGCCAGCACCATTTTTAATGATCATCGAACGAGAACGTCGGCACTGGGTGAAGGCGTCATCGTTGATCCGATGGGTCGCGTTTGGTTCAGCGAAGGCGGCGGTTATTTGTATTCGGGCGCGCATCCCAATCACAGTCGCATCATTTGCATGCTTCCGGATGAACCTGGCGGACCCGAGTTCCGCGTTTACAACGTGCCCGGCGATTGGAACGAAGCAATGGGTTTAGCTTGGGACTCCACGCGAAACTGGATTTGGTTTGCGCAAGGCGGGTTGGACGCCGGTGCAAAGGTCGTCGGCTTTGACCCTGAGCTGATTCCGTGGGATAACCAGTTTGATTTCAGCACTTCGCTGGATCATTTGATCGGCACGCCCGGCGACCCCGGCGATGCGGTTTATCATTTTTACGACGTGCCCAATTTGACTGCGCAGCCGGCGCACTTGATCGTCAAGGACAACGGCGACATTTGGTTCACGCACTATTGGGGTCGCGCCATCGGACGGTTGCAGCCGGACACCAACGTGGTCACGACTTATCCGGTCCCGGATCCGATTTCCAAAGCGATCCCGTCGTACATCGTCGGTGCCGGACCATGGGAAATTAAGGAAGCCCCGAATGGCGACATCGTCTTCAACGAATTTTTTGACGCCACGATCACACGCTTCGACATCAGCCGACAGGATGACCCGCTTGCGATGCAGCTCGACGTCGACGGTAAAAATCCGGCGATGAGCGATTGGGTGATGCCGCGCTACGACCCGCGCGTCGAACAAATGCATTCCATCGCCTACGACCTGGAAGGACGCCTTTGGTACACCATTCACGTCGCCAATGAGCTCGGTCACAGCGCTTCACTGGGTTACATCACCCCCGATTGGCAGCAAATGACGCGTATACCGCCAATGGAGGACGACAGTCATGCAGGCGCGTGGTGCAGTGACGGCATTGCGGTGGACCCAACCAGTGGTGATTTGTATTTTTGTGAATTCTGGCGCAAGAGAATTGGACGTTTGCACTATATAGAACCCTTGTAAACGATCACTTCTCACGCAAAAGCTAAATAAATCGGAAAAACCGATGGGGCTTCGCCATTCGGCGGCATCTGGTTAGCGAAGGGTCGGCCCCTTGGGGTTGGCCTGGGCCTAATCGCCTATCGTGGAGGTTTACCCATCAGTTAACTGATCATATTTAGCCCGGGGGGTGTTCGCATCGTGGTGCGACCCCCCCTTTTTTCATGCCCGCGACTTCAAACTATGCAGCGGGCCTCCCCTCGCCAAGCGCTCGCCCATGTCCGATTCACCCACACCCATACACGCCGCCAGCCTCGATATTGAGGAAGCCCTTGTTTCCAACCTGGAGTGGGCCAAACGAGTCGCGTTGGGCATGGTCAACGATTCGGAACGCGCCAAAGATTTGGTGCAAGAAGCGATGCGCCGCGGCCTGGAAAACCCGCCGGCCGACCTGACCCGCATCCGTCCTTGGATCGCACGGGTCATGCGCAACTTGCTGCACATGGGTTTCCGTACTGCGCAGCGTCGTGATGCGCGAGAAGAATTCGTTGCGCGTGATGCCACCGCCGAAGGTCACGCGCAGGAATTATTTGAACGCGCGGAAGCGCAAACTGCGCTCAGTAACGAGGTCGTCAAACTGTCGGATGACTTGAAGTTGGTTCTGCTCGCCCACTATTGGGAAGAGATGTCGCTCAGCGAAATCGGCGAGCGACACAACATTTCACCGCGCACGGTGGAGGCACGTCTGCGCAAAGCGCGACAGTTGTTGCGCCAGCGGCTGGACCGCAAATTCGGTGGCGAAGGAACTTGGCTCAATGCAATGATGCCGTTAGTTCTCTGGAAGCCGCCGGCCAAAGCTGCGTTGCCGACAGCCGCCACGATAGCGGTCGCCGCCACAGTGATCGGCGGCGTCATCTTGTCTTATCAATACCTGTTTGCACCGGCCAAAGTCGACGTTACCGAAAGCAAGGCGGTAGTCTCGGAAATGGAAACGGCGACGCAGGACACTTCCAAGGATCGTCCGCTTGAGCAAGACCGCGTTGAAATTCCGATTGCGACCACTGATGCACCGAGCCGCACGGCAAAGTTCCTGTTGTTCGATCCTGACGGCATGGCCAACTTTGAAAATGCGGCGGTCGACTTGCTGCATATCCGCCATGCCACTCAGGATGAAATCGCCACAAGCCCTAAGGATGAATTAATTAAGGGCCCGCGGATTACTTGGCAAGTCGTCAAACGCGAAAGAGTACACGCCGATAGCAGCGGCTTAGTTCAAACCGAGGTTGACCCGCAAGCCACCCGTGTCGAAATTCCCATCGATTTCGGCACTCTTACACACTCCTTGCAAAAAATTTCTCCGCCAAAAGTGCGGCGATCGGGCCCCGGTGCAGCAGATCGCAAAGCTCTGCCTATTCCTATGTTCGCGCGGAGTGGCCTGGCCACAGGAATCGTGGTGGACACCGATGGGAAGCCAGTGAGCAATGCCCAAGTTGCTTATAGCGTGGGTATCCCACGAGGGATTTACAACGATCCGATTGTTGCCATCGACACTCTTCCAGACGGCAGCTTTCATCTACCAAACGTCTTAGGGAAACGAGATGGTTTCACCATTTGGGCGAAGGCACCGAACATGTATCCAACTGCGGTTTACCGTGGCTGGCAGCGCAGGGGGCCTGATTTTCACAACATCGAACTGATCTTGGCACCGGCAGTGGAGCCAACCTTCCACCTGACCGATCCCGAGGGCAATCCGGTCGAAGGGGCAAGAATGGAATGCCTTGGTACGCATAAAAAGCAGCACTCGGACTTACAAACAGGTCACTATCATCCGTTGGGATTACAAATTGTGGCTACGGACGAAAACGGTTCCGCCTTTCTTGGCAAAACCGTTGACGGCGCCAGGGTGTTGATTCGACACAAAGACTTCCAGCTACAAACTGTAATTTTAAAGGCGGGCCAGTCAGACTACTCACTGATTCTCAAGCCTGGTTTGAATCAAAAAGGGCTCGTGGTCGACCATGAAGGTGCCCCCGTTCAAGATGCGACCATTACCGTTTTGTGGGGCATTGAATTCATCCACACGGTGACAGATGCTTCTGGGAACTTCTCTCTCGTGCAACTTCCAGTCGATGCAGAGCTCCAGGTCCAAGTGGGCAAAGTCGGGTTTGGCCGAGAATTCCTGACGGTTAAAAACGCCAACCAACTTGCGACCGATCCGATTGAGCTGAACCCTGGGCAGACCATCTCCGGGCAACTCGTACTTCACCCGGACATGATTCCAACCGCGGATTTGTTGGGTTGCGATTTCGTCAGCTATGAGGAATTCCCGTTGTACAGCCCTCATTTCGAAGTTCCGGTTGAATCGGTAACCGTGAACCGCGATGGATCTTTCCAAATCCGCGACTTGGCCGAGGGAAGGTATTTACTGACCTATGAAGCGGACTTTGCAAACATCCGCTCTGCATTCGTAGACGCCGGCGCTACGAATGTTCGTCTTGAACCGCTAGGGCCGACAACCTCGGGCGGCAAAATCACAATCCATCAACCTGAAAGCCACGGCAAGCCTGAAGTCCTGCGGGCGGTCATTCAAAGGAATATGCCTGAGGGAAGCGGTTCTGATAGATCGCGGATTCGCAAGTCGTGGATGATCGAAACCACCACCGATTTTTATCTGCCCGAACTACCGTCCGGGTCTTACTCGGTCGACTTCACCGATGTTCAACACAAGTTACGCGCCGTGGTTAATCTCGCCGTGCAAGAGGGACAGCGGATTGAAAAGGAGTACGTTCTGGTGCCGAACCACACCTTCCGGCTGAAGGTCTTGGACGTCGGTACCCCTGTTGAGTATGTGGCGGTCTCGGCGATGGATACCGATAAGCAACGCCTGCCGACTTGGTATCCCGCTGGCCGAGATGCCTTGCGGCTCATCCAGCAAACAGATGCCGATGGATACGTCGTCCTTCAGGGGATGCCAGTTGGCGCAAAGATTGGAGTGAGCCTGACTAACCCCGCCGACGGCCAAATCCATCTCATCGAGATCGACGAGCTGCCGCTCGAGCACAAGGATCGACTGACCTACGACTTCAGCACCGCGTCGGTAGGGATTGAGGACGACGGGAATTAGATCAGCCTCCGGCGAATTCGCGCCAACTTGGCCGCAGCAACCTAAGATGAGGACTGGGCGCTCGCCCACCACACCATGGGTCTGATTCTCGTCGTAGCAACCTGTACTCTTGCCGCATCCTTCGTGTGTTCGTTGTTTGAAGCGGCGCTTTACGCTGTCACCCCTTCCCAAGTCGAACTGCTCAAGGAAAAGGGCGGTCGCGGCGCGCGCCGGCTCGAGCGGTTGCGCAACAACATTGAGGAGCCGATCGCCGCGATCCTGACGGTGAATACCGTCGCCCATACTTTGGGTGCGGCGTGGTGCGGCGCAATGGTCGCCAACGAATACGGCGACGTCGCCGTGGGTTGGTTTGCGACGATTTTCACCATCGCGGTGTTGGCGTTTACCGAAATCATTCCCAAGAGTTTGGGTGTTCGTCATGCTGCTGTTTTGGCACCGAAAATTTCGTGGCCGTTGCAGCTGATGACGTGGTTGTCCTATCCAATCGCCCGACCGGCGCGCACCGCAATGCGCAAAATCGCCGGTGAAGAAGCAGCAGAAGCCGGGCCCAGTGAGGACGAAGTTGTAGTGTCGGCGCGCTTGGCCAAGCGTCATGGTCATGTGCGCGGCGAAGAAAGCACCTGGGTGGAAAACGCGCTGACCCTCGACCAAGTGCACGCAAGAGAACTGATGACCCCGCGCCGCGTCATCGAACGCTTGCCTGCCGACCTCACCATTCAAGAGGCCATCGCCCGCACCGATCAGTGGATTCACAGTCGCGTACCCATCCACAAACCCGGCGATCCCGATGAGATCCTCGGCGTGGTATATCGCCGCGAAGTTTTTGATGAAGGCGTAGCCGGAAACGGCGATAGAACCATCGGCAGCTTAAAGCGCAAACTCGACACCGTGCCGGTCAGCATGCCGGCGCATAAGTTGCTGCGCTTATTCCTAGTCGGCCGCCGCCACATGGTCGCCGTCGTCGACGAATACGGCAGCTTCCAAGGAATCGTTTCCCTAGAAGACGTGCTCGAAGAAATGCTCGGCGCCGAAATCGTCGACGAACACGACGAAATCGTCGACATGCAAGCGCATGCGCGTCAGTCCAATCCGCATGCGGATGCCGATCCTACTGCTGACGTAGAGGCTGCTGATTTGGACCAGGACGCCGACTCCGAAGCGCCAACTACCAAAACCGACTAATCCAAAAACTGGTGGGCCAAGCAGGATTTGAACCTGCAACCTACGAATTATGAGTTCGCAGCTCTAACCGTTGAGCTATTGGCCCACCTTGATTGATGCCGCTGAATGCGCGGCGATGGGAAAGCGGCGAGATTATTCGGGCTTCTTCTTTTTGCCGCTTTCGTCTTCGACGTAGCCCATTTGCTCGAGAGCACTCTGGGCTAAGCCTTCGTCTACATCAAGCACACGAGCGGGCGGAGGCTCGGGCAACAAGCCCTGAACCGACTTCACCGGGTTGGCTTGTACGTGGGCTTCTTGCCATGCATCCGTCATCACCTTGCCGGGCAAGCCATCCGGAACCGGAAGGCCCATGCCATAAAGCATGCTCGGCGTGCAGTCGTAGATTGACGCGCCTTCAAAGGTGCCGCCGGTTTTCACACCAGGACCAGCAACCACCATAATTCCGCGCTCGTGGTGCACACCAGTGCGCAGTTCTTCGTAGAACATATCGCGCAGCGCAGTGCGGTTACCTTCAAACAGCAAGTGGTTTTCTTCACTGCCCAGCTGACCGGCATAAAAGTCCATCACCAACGTGGTCTCCCCCTTCGGGAATGGCTGGAAGTGGAACGGGCGACCATCCGGATTCTCTTCCACGCGGATCTCCAACATTGCTTTGCGCAAGTCCTCAAGGATCTCCCAGCGCTGCTCCGGATCCGCCGCATCGCAAGTCAGTACCAATTGGTTGCCGGCAACTGCGGCGCGAATGCCCAAGTCTTTGGGATCCAATCCAACAAACTGAATGAACTTGCCCGGAGAAGGACGCACGGTACGACGCCCACCGTTCTCCAACGCCTGCATACCGTGGTCGGAGAAGATCATGAACGTGGTCTTGTCGAAGTCAGTGCGATCCATCAAACGACCCAACACTTCGTCGGACTTGCGGTAGCCTTCGCGCAACACATCCTTAAACAACTCCTTCGCTTCGTCGCTAAGTTGCGGGAAGCCTTCAGGTTCGTGGTAAGCCCAATAGTGGTGACCCAAAGTATCGATCGGCGTGATCAACAGCGCACCGAACGACGGCTGATACTCGACCATTTGGTCGAACCAAGCATCGGCACTCAAGTTGGCGAATACCAACTGCATGCGCCAGAAGGTCTTCTCGCGCTTTTCCTTCAACTTGCCTGTTGCAGTAACCACGTGCCAGAAGTGGCCCATGTTTTCCCAGACGTGATCGGCACTCGAAATCGCCAAACCCGAAAACGCCGCCTTCATCGCTTGGAAGCTGAAGATCGACAAGTCTTGGCGGCCAACCTTGACCAACGGCTGCAAGAAAGCCAAGTCCATCGGGTGAGTGTGTTCACCCGGAGCAACCCACCCCGGCATGCAGAAGCCCGGGTATTCATCCGGAGGCCAGGTCATCAACCAGCCGGTCAATCCAACCTTGCCGCCACTCTCTTTAACCGCATCCCAAACGCGTCCGGTTTTCAAATCACGACGGTCGCGTTGGAAGTCCAAAATGCCATTGTCTTCGGCAGTCATGCCGGTGGCGATGATGGTCCAAATCCGTGCCGACAGCGTTGGGTTTTCCGAATCCAACTGACCGCGCGCGCCCATTTCCACCAGGCGCTTCATGTTCGGTAGCTCGCCGGCTTCCATCATCGGGTCGAGCTGATCCCAAGTTGCCGAGTCCAGACCGAGCACGACCAGCGGCGAAATGCCATTGACCTCTTCGGGGGCAATGCGGCGATCCGGTTCGATCAACAGCAGGCCGCCCGCGAACAACAATCCGATGATGGCAATCAAGTTGCCTGCCTTTCGGAATGCACAACCCAGCACCACGGCCAACACCATGCCCACCCACATCATGTAAGTAGCCTTGGCGATCGGCGTGCCGGCGATCAGCAACCATGGCAACGCGCCAAGTAGCGCGCCCAGCACCGCGGGAATACGCGGTTCGCTATCGCCGGAAACAATCAAGCCGCGTAGTTTGCCGAGGATCCAGCAGAAGCAAACGCCGAGCACAAAAGGCAACAAGACGTTGAATGCCGCAGCCGGAAACAGCGGGCGCACCAGCGCGGGTGCGGAGAAGCTAATGGCCGCAGCAGCGGCGAGGGCGGCGGCGCAGCCGGCAGCAAAAATACCGATCGGTTGCTTGGCGGCGGAATCCGTGGAAGAAGCGTCAGTCATGACTGCAGGGAGGACAGGCGGAAAGCGATCCGGAACCGCAAATGATAATCAATCCAGCGTGGCTGGATTTCAATCCAACGGCTCTAAATAGACGCGCTCGCCGGGAATCAGGTCAAGCTCGGTCACCGGCCCGACCAGGTAGGCATAACCATATTCGGGTATTTGCGGGCTCGACCATAAGCGCTGCGGCAATTGCTGCACCGTCGGCAGCTTTTGCATCACCACCGAATTGACCGCCAGCACCTCGTTGGGCTGCGGATTGGCGCGCGGCGCCCGCGAAACCGTGAAAGCATCGCCCACGCTGACGGCAACCGGCGCGGTTTCGGGCAGGTAAACCACGACCTCGCGCGGTTTCGGGTGGACCAACATCGCGACCGGCTCTCCGGCCAGCAATGCCTGGCCAATTGGGGCGGGTTCGGATTCGACGCGACCGGCAAAGGGTGCATGCAGCAGATATTGCGACTGGACAAGCTCCAATTCTTGTAAGGCGCGCCTTTGCACCACCAACGCAGCGCGCAAACCCGCCAACTGAGGCTCCATATCCAAGCTCGCCGGCAGCACCTCCGGTAGGTTCAGCGGCTCGAGATCGTCGACGTAATCCGCCCGCCGCTGCTTCGCCGCCGCCAGCTCCTTCTCGAGCCCGACCACCACATTCTGGTAGTTCTGCACTCGACCCAGAGCCTGATCCATGCGCAGCTGCAAGTCCTCAACATCAGACTCAGGCCCAGCCGCACCCGACGCCAACTTCTTCGCCCGCTCCAAACGCACCTTCAAGCGACTGGCTTCCAATTGATTGTCGGCAACCTCGAGCTCCGCTTCGAGAATCTCGATGTGCAAATCGGCCTCGTCGCCATCAAAACGGCGCAATTGAGCGGCACGCTCGGCCAAACGATCGGCTTCGGCGGCGGCCAATGCCTGTTCGCGGTTTTGGCGCATTTGCCACAAGTCGCGCTCGGCGGCGGCTTGCAATCGAGCCATCTCGGCGTCGACGTCGGCCGTCAGCTTGGCCAGTTCGGCGCGGGCGGTTTCCAACGACGCTTGATGCGGCGCCATATCCAACGACGCAATCAACTGACCGGCGGTGACCAAGTCATATTGCTGCACCAACACCTGATCCAAGCGTCCGGACAGAGGCGTCGACACCTCGTACTGCTGAGTGCGCGCGAGGCCGACCATGTTCGGCACCGACACCTGGCTGGTCCACATCAGGTATACCGCGGCGACGGCAACCAGCCAGACCACCAACGGCAATCCATGAACGCGCAAGTCGTGCCAGCGCTCGCGCAACGGAATCGGCACCTTGCGGGGCCGTTGCTGAATTCGCGTTTGATGCCTGCGTTCGGATTGCTCGTCCATGTCAGATCTCCGAAAGCTCATCCTGCAAGACCAGCGATACGCCGGTGATGCTGCCGGCGGCATTCAAATCGCGAATCAGATCATCGCCACGCTTGGGATCGCGCAGCCTGACCTGGAAGATGTACTCGGTCACCTCGCTACCGCGACGAACCGAGATGGTGGCGTACTTGCGGCAGAATCGCTTCAGAATCCACACGAACGCGCCTTCATTTTGCTCGATGCCCTCGAGCCGGAACGAAAGGTGACCGTCAAACACACCCTGCGTACCAAACCGCGTGTAGTACAGGTAAATGGTCGTCGCCAGCAGCGCCAACGTGCCGACCACTGCTTCGGGGTAGTGCTGCGAACCGACCGCCATGCCCAACACCAAAGTGAAGAACACGAACACAGTGTCGCGCGTGTCCTTGAGCACGTTGCGGAAGCGAATAATCGCCAGCGCGCCGATCAGACCGAAGGCGGTCACGATGGAGTCGCCAATGACGAACATCACCAGCGCAACGACCATCGTCAGCAACACCAAACTTTGGGTGAACGATCGGGAGTAACTCAGCCCGTGGTGCGTGCGTTGATAGACCCAAGCAATCAGCTGCCCAAGCACGAAGGCCATCAACATGGATAGCCCCATGCGCTCTAAGGTCAGCTCGCGGGTCAGCGTGCTACCTGAGCCGAAGAGTTGCTGCAGCGTGTCCATTTGGGGGCTTGGAGGGTCGGGCTAGTCGGCCGGCGAGAAACGCCAAGCCGTCGACGTCGACAGCTTTGCCTGCAGGGCGTGCATGGCGCCGCGGTCGGCTACGGAGTCTATCGAGCGCACGTACTTTGCGACAGATTGCTTGTGTAACTCGAAGACATGAACCAATTCATCCAGCCACAAAGGCTTACGTTCGGTAAATTTAATCTCGACGATAACCCCTTCCACCGGCGTAGGTTTCCAATTCGGACGACTTTCCGCCAGGTCGAAATCCGACACGATGCAATGATGCAAATCGGTATCAAAGGTTAATCTGACAGGGGCATGGCCCGTACATTCGTAGGCCTCGCGCATGTAGCGGATCCGCATCGCAGGCATCGCGCCGATGCGCTCGCAATACTCCATGAACTCGGCCGCTTCTTCGTGGTGGCCATGGCGTAAAAAGTCCTGTGCCGCTTGGCGATCGCTGGCCGCCCGCGATTTATTAATGATTTGGTCCGAGCGCTTCTTAATCTCGAAAAATACCGGGCTTTTGGTGTCGTGTTCGGAATAGTAGCGCAGGCGCAGCTTGAAGCGATTGCGCATGCCCTGGTTGACATCGTCGTAAGTCGAAAGCTTTTGGTTATCCAAATAGATGCTGTAAACCGGGTAGCGTCGGTCGTGTTGTTTGACCGAAAACGGGTCCAGCGTCATAAAGGGCGCGATGAATCTGCGCATCCTCTCCGCAACCATCTCGGTAACCAAGTACTTACACTCGTACCGCGAGGTGAGGCAGCCATCTAACGGCTCAGGATTAGAACTTGCTAGGGACAAGGCTTTACTTACCAAAAATACCATATAAGCTGGATATCGGTCGGTTTTCAAGCGCACTTTTTGCGCTAAGTTCGCCCGATACACACAGTTACTTCACATGCTTGCCTTCCTAAGACAGGTCGCACGCGCGCTGACCGGCAAGGTCGATCCGCTGGAATTCGCCCTAGGCATTTTCTTTGGTTTGTTACTGGGTTTGGTTCCTGCCGGCGAGGTTGACCTCGGCACCGGTTGGATGGGTTGGAACGCGACCTGGGTGGTGCTTCTTTTCTTGCTGTTGGCCATACGTGCATCCATTCCGGTTGCGATCGTTTTTGCCGCATTCGGCAAGTTGCTGGGCATGGCCTTTTTGGACTCAACCGCCTACAGCCTAGGCCAATCCATGCTCGACGGCCCTGGCCCCGGCGGCACCGCGTTAAGCCTTTACCAAAGCATGCCGGAGTTCCAGTTGCACACCTTCTGGGGCATGGGCGCACTGATCCTCGGCGGCTGCTGCGCGACCTGCTTCGGCGTGGTCAGCTACATCGTCTTCCGTAAGAAACTCCCCGGCTGGCGCGAGCGATTCGGTCAAAGCAAATTGGCCAAGACCTTGTCCGGCTTCTTCCTCTTCCGCGCCTTGGGCTACTTACTGCGATGATCCTGCGCAAAGGCTTCTTCTTCCTGTTGCTGGCACTGATCGCGGTCTTGCTGATCGTCTTGGTTTTCGCCGGTGACCCGATCTTCAGTTCGGCGCTGCGCAAATACGGGCCCAAAGCAACCGGCCAACCGGTAGATTTTGAATCGGCGTCGTTGTCGATTTTGGGCAGCAATGCGCAAGTCAGTGGCTTGCAACTCGGCCGCAAAAACAAACCGCTGATTCGCACCAAGAGCATTTTGTTCGACGCCGCCGCCACCGATCTTTTGGCCGGTCGTTTGTTCATCGAAAACGCTGAGCTACTTGATGTGCACCTGCGGTTGGTCATCGATAAAAACGGTCGCTTCGAATTTGATCCGGGTCCACCGCCGGATGGCACCGCAACTGAAGACGATGCGCCGGCGCCAAAGGAAAACCCGGTGCCGGCCGAAGATCGCGACGTGGTTCAAGTCGTTTCCGAAATGTGGGAACGCTATCAAACTTACAAGGAGTACTACGACAAGTACGGCGGCATCTTTAGCGGTGGTGATGAGGAAGCCGCGGAAGAAGATGCTCAACGGATCCGCTTGGCCGGGCGTCCGGCTTATTTGGATGACGTCGGCAGTGACGGTGAAGATAGCGAACCGAAGTTCTTCCAAATGAAGAAGGCTGAGATTGCCAATTTGAGTTGGGAAACTTTGGACCGCCGCACCGGAATGCCGTTTTTGCCGGAGCTCAAACAGGGCACGTTAACGCTGCTCGAAATCGGAACGCCCGACGGCAAATCCACCGTGCACGCCAATGCCGACGTAGCCGATGGCGGTCGATTGGCGTTTAGCATGGAGGTGCCGAAGGTCGAAAGCGAGCTGACTAGTGTTGCCGCCGAAATTCAGGGTTTGCCGGTGGATTGCTGAATTTGAAGACCGACAACCTGCAGTTTCACGACAGTGCGCTGCAAGGTCGCGTGCGCATCGAACTCAGCGGCGCGTCGTTCCAAGAAGGTCCGCGCTCCAAGCCGGTGCTTGGCGTTAAGCCGGGTGAATTTTGCAAGGTGATCAACAAAGCGTTGGAAAAGAACACCATTGCTTTTGATTTTGTGTTGGGCGGCACGCCGACGCGGCCATCCTTCACCATTGAAAACGCAACCGACTTGGATGACTTGATTTTGGAAACTCTCAAAGACGAAGCCAAAGAACGTCTGAATGAAGAGGTGGACGAAGCCAAGCAAAAGCTGGAAGGCAAGGTGCAAGAGAAAGCCGACGAATTGCTCGGCGATAAAGCCAAAGACTTGCTCGGTGACAAAACGCCGGACTTGGGCGGTTTGTTCGGCGGCAAAGAGAAAAAGAAAAAAGATAAGGACGGCTGATTAGCTTCGCTCGCGCCATTCTTCGGCAAGCAGCGCAAAGACCACGTCATCTACCCACTGTCCGCGGAACCAAAACGAGCGCACGTGGTGTGCCTCTTGCCGCATGCCGACCTTGCGTAACATGGCCAGCGACGCCGCGTTGTCCGGATCCGCCGATGCGATGACTCGATACTTGTTCAAAGTAGTGAACAAAAACTCCAGCAACGCTTGCAGCGCTTCGGTTCCGTAACCCTTGCCTTGCCATTCCGGCGCGATGGTCAGTCCCACTTCCACCTGCGTGAGTTGATTGCGCAAAAAGTGCACGCCGCAATCGCCGATGAGCTGGCCGTCTTCGCGCAAGTGCAATCCAAGTTGCAGCCACTGCCCTTGAGAATTCATCGCAACTTTCTGATTCTCAAGGATGAAAGCGCGCACCTCGTTCAAATCCTCCGGCGCCCAGGGTTGCCATCGGGTGACTTCAGGCGCATTGCGATAACGCAGCAAAGTCTCGGCGTCGCCCAAGCTTAAACGCGAAAAAAGCAGCCGCTCGCTGCACGGAAGTGAAGAGTTTCTCAACGCCTCCATGATAAGAAACGCGCACAGGGCCGCCGCGGTAACAAAACACTGGCGAATTTTTCATTTTTGGTGCATCGTGGAATGGCTGGCTGTGCACGGCCGCGCCCCCCTTTTGACCCCAGTCCCTAGAGGTCACTATGCTCTTTCGCCGACTCATCGAGGATCCCGATGCCCACGTAGCATTGCCGACTCCAGGTACGGACCTATTTCCGAACCCCGGCCTGGCTCCTCACCCCCACATGAAAGCCGTTCCCAACCCATGGTTGGACCATACCGGCCGACGCATCCGCGCCAAGTTTTATGATCGCGGCTGGAATTTCGATCTCACCGGCGCGGCCGATGACGACGACGGCGAAGAAGTGAGCGCAGCAAGCATTTTGGTAGGCGCAGTGCCGCCGGGTCGACCACTGGAAATTTGCTTTAAGGCGACATCGGTTGGAGCCAAGGGAACTCTACTGGTACTTGTTTTCGGATTCGACGAGCACGGCAACCGCGTATTCTCTACATCATTCAGCCATTTATTAGAGAACGATTTCCCAATGTCCATGCGACGTCCGCTACACCCAAGCCGTGACGTGCGCACGCTAAAGGTGTTCTTCCAACGGGTAACTCCGGTGACGGTGCATATGAACAAGGTACGGCTTATCGTCGGCGTGCCGCCGGTGCTGCCGCGCACGATGGACTTGGTTGGCGCCGGTTTGATTTACGCAACCGCGCAAACGCATGTGCTGCCGCAACAAGCTTCGACGCGTGGGACGCTTTCCTTCCCCATTCCAATTCAGCATGGCAATCAAGTGCCGGTGGCGTTTGAGTTGTCCGCCGAGCCACAGAATGCGTTGCGCGGCTTCCGCTGGGAAATGGCACATGGCCAAAACAACATCATTTGCCACGCGGCACTGGAATCGCCGGATACCGGAGTGGAACTGCGTTGGGAAAGTTTGGTATTCGTCGACGAACCGAATCAGCAACAACAACAATTAGGTGGCGCCCAATCGCCGCCCGCGCTGAGCCACAAAGAGTTTTGGCAAACCGGAATGCGCCCTGATCCATCCGGCCTGCGCATTGTTTCCGAACGCATTCATCGCCAAGCCACCGATGTCGTCGATTTTGCCCGCCAAGTGGAAAACGTGGCAAAAACTCAATCGGCTTGGGCGCGCGTTGCTGCTGCAATGTTCCATGCGCAAAACATTCCGGCGCGCGTCGGCATTGTGGTGCCGACCGATGGTGACCCGAATCCGCCGAGTCATAACTTTTTGGAATGGCACCATCCGGAATTAGGGTGGACGCGGATTTCGAATGCACGCAAACAGGGCCCGTGCAATAGCGAGCATGTGGTGTTGCGCATTGCCGCGCCGGATGAAATGGAGAGTATTAATACGCTGACTTTGGATTCGCGCAGTCCGCGATTAAGGGAGTTAGATTACGCCCAACATTTTCTTTTGGATAACTTGGCGCCGATTCCCAAGTCGCATGGCGGTGGCGGGCATATCAGCATGCATGCACATCCGGTGATGCAGTTGCATCATCAGCGCGGGCAGTTGGATGCTTTACGCCAAGCATGTAAACGTGCGTGGACACGTCAGCTCGAGGATGGCCGCTTTGGTTTATCGGGCAGCCAGCGCAATGCAGCGTTGTTGGAAGCGGTGCGCGATCAGGATAGTCGTGGACTTTTGGCGGCGCTGAATCGATACGCGAGCTAGCAAAGAAAAAACCCCGACTAGTTTTTAGGCCAGCCGGGGCGGAGGGGGAATCTGAAGGCTAAAACCTTCAGTGGGGGGATGACGATCCTACAAGATTTCCAGGCTTAGGAGGTTAGAAAATGCGGCATCTGCGTTGCCGTAGTCGTAAACCGCCTGCAGATAGACCGTGCGGCCTACCAAATTAGGATCGTTCGGAATGCTTAGCATTGCCGAATCCATGCCCTCGGAGCCGATGTTGCCCGAATCCAGCATGCTGTAGCCGTTGAGGTAGAACAGGCCTTCAATTCCCGGAACGGTTTGGCCGTTGCTCTTCTTCAGCGAGTAAACCAGGTTCCAGCTCTTGTTCGGCGGGCCGTCGAAGTGGAAGCGGATGTCGGTGCCGATCACCGCCTCTCCCCAAGCACCCAGCGTCGGCAGCGAGCTGATGGTGTGCAGCTTCAGATCATCCAGCAGACCTTCGGTCAGGTCGTTGTTTGGATCATCGGCAACTGTGAAGCGCAGGCGCATGGTGTCGGTCAGCGGCACGAAGTCTTCCAAGCGGAAGCTCACCTCGTTCCATGCGTTGGCGTTCGGCGCGGCCTCCAGCTCGATCCAAGAAGCGCCATCGTTGTTCGACACCTCGGCGACAAATTCATCATCCAAATTGTTACCGGGCAAATTCGCGAACCAACGTGCGTACTCCAAGGTCACCGTTTCAAATCCACTGGTGTGGAACAACGGCGAAGTCAAAATCGCAGTGCCGTCGACGTCGTTGGTACCGGCCGAGCTACCAGCTGCGGCACCGGTGACCCAGCACAAAGTTCCGCTGCCGTTCGGGTTGTCATTGCCGGGCTGGCAAGTCGAACCACCGGATGTCGTTTGCTGCGGGTTGGCGCGCTCCCAAGACCAGTTGGTGTTGTTATTCACCGACCAACCCAAACCACCGGTTTCCATGTCGTCGTGGAACAAGGTGCGCGGGCGACCCAGCAAGATTTCGACGTCGGACTGATCGACGTAACCGTCGTAGTCGAACTGCATGCTCAACGAGTAATAACCCGACGGCGCGGCCGCGTCGAAGGTCACGGTGAACGGCGACAGCGTGCTTTCACCCAACATGCCGATGTTCATGTTCGAGCTTCCACCGGTGACTTGAATCAACGGATCACTGGAACTCAACAACGCGGTACCGATCAAAGTCTGCGAACCGGAGTTATGAATCACCGGCTGCAGCTGCCAAGTTTCGCCGGCTTCGGGGAAGGCGTCGCCGTTGCCGGAAACTTCACTCCAAGTGAGATCGAAAACTTCCGCCCATGCGCCGGTCCACTGCGCGACCATGCGATAAGTCGGCAGCGCGTCGGCGGTCAGCGCCGGAATGCGCGACGGGTTCGGCCAGAAGCCATCGCTGCCATTGCCAATTTCAGGCGTAAACGCGAAGGTACCGTGCGCGCCGTAATGGTAGTCATCGGCTACGCCGTTGGCGGTGTAGAGCACCTCCCACGAAGTGCCGTAAACCCAACCGTTGTGCGCAGTCTGCCGCACCGAGAATTCGCGGTACTCATCGTTGTGCACGGTGAACAGCGTGTGGTAACCCCACGGGTAAATCCACAAATCGCTATAGGTGTGCGCCGACACCGACATTCCCGGAGGCTGGTCGGCAAGCAGGTCGCGAAGGGCTTGTGTTTCCGGCTCGGAGAACGGCGCCGAACCACGGTAGGTTTCACTACCGGTGTTGCCGCTGGAACCGCCCCACTGCGGACCCCACTCCCAGTCGTAGTTGCGGTTTAGGTCCACGCCGTAATTGCTGCGGCGATTCTTACGCCACATGCCGCCACCGTTAGGGTTGGTCTGGCGGTTGTACTCATAACCGTCCGGGTTGACGCACGGGATCAGCAGCACGTTGCGCGTTTCGACGATTCGCGTTGCCGCATCATCGACGCCGTAGTTGGCGCAAAGCCAGTTAGCGAACTGCAACAGCGATTCACCCGACATGGGCTCGCGCGCGTGGTGCAAGGCGTCGTACCAAGCGACCGGCTTGGCCGGGTCGTGCACAGACGGCGTGGTTGAAATGCGCAGCGCCCAAATGTCGCGTCCCTGGATCGAGGTACCGATCGAGAACTTTTGCGACGCAATGCCCGGCCAACTCGCTGAAATGTTGTCCAGCTCCTGCTCAATCTCAGCCAGCGTGCGGAAGCCGCCCATCGATCCCACCGAGTTGCGCCCCTTATCGGCGGCGGCGCGCATTTCGTAGAACATCGCGATGTCTTCGATCTGCACCTCGAAGTCAAAACCACCCTTCAGCAGCTTGGTTTGCTCGGCGTCGGTGGCGTAACAACGAGCGTGGCCCGTCATCTGCACCGGGTGGTGATCGTCGACGTCGTTGACCAGTTGGAGCAACGCGTCGTACTCGGCCTGGCTGTGGATCACAACCTCAATCTGGTCCAAGACCGGCGGCTTGTTAACAGCCCCGTCCGACGCAATTTGAGGGGAAAACGACAGCGCGACGGCTGCCACAGAGTGGAGGAGTGTGGGAATCATGCTTTGAGCTCGGTATTGGGACGAAATACCGAACCTCTATGTTCCCAAACAGGGCTGTGGCGTCAAGTCGCCTTTTGTATCCTCTCCGGCCGTGGCCGGGCCGCTTAACGCAGCAGCCCTAGGGCATAACGGCCCGCTTGATCAACCTTCGTCCTTCGCCGGCGTCGGATCGCGGAAGAACGGGTGCGCGGCCTGACCTTCAGGGAAAGAACCCTCGGCCGGCGGCACGTAGGTGGCGTCGTAAATCTTGTTCACGCGGCGCTCCCAAGTCGGCTTTTGCTCGGGCGTGTTCGGCACCTGAATCACCTCGTAACCCGGCGCGACGGCCAGCGGCAGATCCGGCGTTGGGTTCTCCAAAGTGCACGAGGCACTGGCGGCCAACAACACTGCGGCGCAGGGCAAAACACGAAGGGCAAAACGGTGATGGGCGGTCATGTTGATCAAGGGAGAAATCCGCGAGGCGTACATTGTAGAATCCTCATGCGCATTTGCGGACCAATGGCGCGCCCCCCCATCAAAGCACTTTTCCTCGACGCTGGCAACACGCTTTTTACCGAGCGCGTTCCCCGCGTGCTGATGTACTCCTGCATCGCCCATGAATTCGGTGGTCGTGACCAACCCGAAGAGATGGGCGAGTCGATGTCGATGGCGTTCCGTGAGTTGCCGCAGTCCATTGACGGCCACTTTCGCTTCACCCTCGAGTGGTTTCGCTCCTTCAACACCCGTGTGTTGACCGAACTCGGCGTGCCGGCGACGCAAATCGATCAAGCCCACGACCGCTTGGTGGACGTGTTTGAAGATCCGGCCACCTACAAGGTGTTCGACGAGGTGCCGGAGTTTCTGCGCCGCCTCGCCGAAATGGACTTGCAGGTCGGCATTTTGTCGAACTGGTCCGAGCGCCTGCCACTGCTGTGCGACAAGCTTGGTTTAAGCGAATTCGTACAGTTCGTCATTACCAGCGCAGATATCCGCTCGGAAAAGCCGGATCGCAGCGCCTTTGAACGCGCACTGTTCCGCGCTGGCGTGCCGGCGGTAGAAGCGCTGCACATCGGCGACCACCCGTCGCGCGACGTGCAAGGCGCCCTCAACGCCGGCCTGCGCGTCGCCATGATCGCCCGCGGCAACGAATCGCCGCCGGTGGATGGCGTCGTCGTGTTGAAGAGTCTCGACGAAGTCCTGCCGTTGCTGACTGCCGGCAGCGGCCACGCGAATCATTCGAACTCGTAAATGGATTGCCTCGCCGCCCTTTGCCAGATGCGCCCCGTGCTCGGCGACGCGCAAAAGAACCTGGCTGCCCACCATCAATGGTTGGACCGCGCCATTGCCGACGGCGCCGACCTGGTGGTTTTCCCCGAGCTGTCGCTTCATGGTTATTTCCTGCGCGATCTGACTCAGGAGGTGGCGCTGCCCACCGATCATGCGCTGATTCAGGAACTGGTCGCGCGGTCGAAGGATTGCAGCATCGTGTTCGGCTTCGCGGAAGAAAGCAGCGACCACTGCTTCTTCAATTCGGCGGTGTTCGCCGAGGATGGCGAAATCTTGCAGGTGCACCGCAAAGTTCATCTGCCGGATTACGGCATCTTTGAAGAGGGTCGCTACTTTGCATCCGGCAGCGACATCCGCACCGTGCAATCCAAGCTCGGCAAGTTCGGCCTGCTGATTTGCGAAGACGCCTGGCACATGTCCGGCGGCTGGTTGCACTTCCTGCAAGGCGCCGACGCGATGATCCTGCCGTCGGCGTCGCCGGCGCGCGGCATCGATACCGCCGAACCGGAGCTGACCTCCGAAAACGCGTGGCGCACGCTGACCGCCGCGCACTCGCTGTTCTTCCAATCGTGGGTGCTGCACTGCAACCGCGTTGGTTATGAAGACGGCACCATGTTCTGGGGTGGTTCCGCCGTGCATTCACCGTTCGGCGACCTCGCCGCGTCGGCGCATGAGCAAGACGAAGAGCTGTTGCTTTGTCGTCTCGACTCCAAGCGCACTCGCCGCGCGCGCCTGATGTCGCCGCTGCGCCGCGATGCGCAACCCGATTTGATTCGCCGCCACTTGGCGCAGCTACTCAACGATCCGGATGCGTTAAGCGTGGATCGCGAGCCTCAAAACGCCGTTCGTGATTCCTTAAACGGCGACCACGATTCCTAAATCACTGCCGAAACCGCCAGCGCAATGACCTTGCCTCCGCCGCCCGCCTGCAACGTAGACTTGGCGACCACGGTGCTGACCGGTTTTCTGCGCGAAGAAACGCATAAGGTCGGTTTCCAACGCGCGGTACTTGGGCTTAGCGGCGGCATCGATTCGGCGCTGGTCGTCGAACTCGCCGCGCGCGCACTCGGGCCCGAAAACGTGTTGGCGGTGGCGATGCCCTACCGCACCAGCAATCCGATCAGCCTGGAGCTGGCGCAAGAATCGGCCGAACACGCCGGCGTCAATTTCGAAGTGGTCGACATCAGCGCGATGGCCGACGCCCACATGGCCACCTCGCCCGGCCTCGATGCCGACGACTCCGGCGCCGCACGATTGCGTAAAGGCAACATCATGGCGCGCTGTCGCATGATTGTTCTGTACGACCGCTCGGCGCGTGATCATGCGCTGGTCTACGGCACGTCGAACAAAACCGAGTTGATGTTGGGCTACGGCACCATCTTCGGTGACATGGCGTCGGCGTTGAACCCGATTGGCGATCTTTATAAGTCGCAGATTGTTGCGCTATCGCGCCACCTCGGCGTGCCCAAGGGCATCATCGACCGACCGCCCAGCGCCGACTTGTGGGCCGGCCAAACCGATGAGCAAGAACTGGGCTACAGCTACGACGAGGTCGACGCCTTCTTGCACTACTCCATCGACCGTCGCTACACCCGCGCCGAACTGATCGAACTGGGCTTCGGCGAATCACTGATCGACGGGTTAAATCATCGCGTGCGGATCAATCAATACAAGCGACGCCCACCAGTCATTGCCAAGCTCGCCAACCGCACCGTCAATTTGGATTACCGCTACGCCCGCGATTGGGGCAGTTGAGCGGTTGGGCCAATGAAAGGGGCCAGCTAGGTTTTAGCTGTCCAAATCAACCAAATCGCGGCACAGACCTTCCAAATCCACGCCGGAGATTTCGTTCTGGTCAATCGGCTCCTTGGCGCGCAGGCGGATGTACTCGCTGAAGCTGTTGCTTTCGACAAACTGACGGTAAGCCGCCTCGTCGAAACAGTTTTCATCGGCGCGATCCATGCGCAGCAACATGCGCCGGGCTTGGCGGCAGACCTGTAGCGTCTTATCCAAGTTGTCTTGCAGACGGATTAAGCGCTGGGAGTCCTGCGGGCGGATGGTCAGGCCGTCGTCGGCTTTGTTGCGTGCGATTTCCAGCACGGCTAACAAGGCATCCAACTTGCACAGCATGTTGGCCCGGAAGTCGGGGTCTTGGAGTTGCCCTTGGGGAGAAGGGGGTGATTGATCCTGCATGATTGGGAGCTCGGGGGTTGCAGGAAGATTACCCCGTAAGTTCCGCGGTGGTCAGGAACTTTGCCGCATTCCGGCGTTCATTCGCGAGCCGTATCAGCCGGCTACAAGCGATGGGCTAGCTCGGATCTTTCGATCCCGCTTGCGGAGGCGTTAGCGGCGCAGCGCGTTGGCGATCATCAGCAGATCCTCGAACGGGATCGAGCCGACACAGAACACCCAGCGACCGGAAACCACGCCTTCCAGCACCGACACACCACCGACGCGGGCGTGCGAGATGCTTCCCATGCGGAAGCCCTTCGGCTGGACCGCCCATTCCGGCGGCAGCTGCTGCGCGACGAAGACGGTGCGCAAGCCATCGGTGAGCATGTTCAAGTGCAGGTTCTTGACCTCGGGGAACATGCTTTGGGTCAACAACATCGACTGCTCGCTGGAATCAAAACCCGGGCCGCCATAAACCAAGCGGTGCGGTTTGAAGCCAAGCTGCGTGTTGGACGTCCACGGATCGTAAGGCTGGCTAGCCACCTGCGGCACGGCCCAAGTCACCGCGCTCAGGTTCGGGTTGTAATCCACAACCGAAGCTTCGAGCTTCTGCAGGACGTTGTCGTTGGGATCGTAGAGATTCCAAGCGAGAATGACGTCGGTTGCATTGTCGATCCACAGGTCGACATCGCCGATGTCGAACTTGGAATCGAGGAAGTACTTGGTGCACACCTGACCACCGATGACGTGGCTGCCATGGGTTTCGTACCAGGTGTAGTTATCGCCGGCCATGACCGGATCGATGATCGACAAGTTGCGGTACAGCGACAGGTAGATCTGGCGATCGTTGTGCAGCATGTCGACGTCGGGCGCCGGCGGGCTGGAGTTGCTCAAACCGTCGCTGACGGCCAGCAAGTCCAACGAAACCTGACCGGTGCCATCGCCGTAGAAGCGCTCGAACAAGTGCTCCTCGGTGCCGTCTTTTTCGAAGGAAGTGAATTCCCAATCGATCATGATCGGCAGCGAAGTCATTGCGCTGACCTTCGGAACTGCGCCCAGTTGGGTCATGGAACCCGGAGTTGAGCTGGTGTCGGACTGGTAAGTCACCACGTCGGGGCGACAGGAGGCCAGTGCAGACATGCCCAACAGGACGGCGATCGAGGTCAGCGAACGGCTCACAGCGTGCCTCCCGGTTTAAGGGTGCCGCCAATGCTTCCTGCCATGGTGGCGGCGGCGGGAGTCAGTTCGTTCGGTTCAACTTCGATCAGAACGTACTGGCTGAGAACCTGTTGTTTCATCGCCGCGTATTCGGCCGCCCGAGTGTCCGGCTGCGGCTGCCCCCACGGAGAGAAGGTGAAGCCGATGCCGAGGGCGATCATCACGGCGGCGGCGGCGGCGATCCGTTTCGGGAACTTGAAGACTCGGGTGACCCAAGCCTGCCGCTGCACTTCGGGCTGAACCAAATCCCAGAGCTCGGCGGGCGCTTCGACCTTGCCGAACAATGCCATTTCCACCCGGTCGGCCAGCTCGGCCGGCGCCGACACATTGCTCAACGACCGGAAGGCTTCCTCCAGGTCGGGTGCAAGTTTGTCGTTTTCGGGGTGGTGGGTCATGGTTCTAGGGAGAGAGATTAAGGACGGCTCAGGTCGTCGCGACGTTCCAAATAATCGCGAAGAGCGCTGTGGGCCCTGTTGAGGCGGGATTTTACCGTGCCGAGAGAGCATTCCAGGGTCTCTGAAATCTCTTCGTAGCTCAAACCTTCGATGTAGCGCAGAGTTAGCAAACTGCTAAAGCGCGGATTTATGTTAGCAAGTGCTTGGCGCACCTGCTCGCGCGCTTCGCCCCGGACCGCCTGAGCGGTGGGATCGGAAGCGCTGTCATCGGCCTGAGAATCGGCAAAAACCTCAGGATCGTTGCCGACGCGAGTCTGAACTCCGCCCCGTGGGGCGTCGAGACGGCGGCGGCGGACATCGATGGCTGCGTTGACGGCGATGCGGTAAACCCAGCTGGAAAAGCGACTTCTGAACTGAAAATCACGAACCCGCTTGGCGAGGGTGACTAGAGTTTCCTGAGCCGCGTCCAGGGCGTCTTCCTGATTGCCGCAAACGCGAAAGCAAACGGTGTAAACCCGGTCTTGGTAAAGAGCGAAAATTTGAGCAAAGCTTTGCTCAAAGTCCTTGCCCTCAGCGGCTTGGCAGGCTTTTACCAACTCAAGATCGGGATCGGGCACAGGAGTTCGCTATTAGGACGGCTGGGTAGGGGTTTGGGTTCCCCGGAATGTAACAAAATTAAGCAAAAACTTTGCTTTTTGACTCTTTCGGGTTGAGCCCTGGGGATTCCTTAGCAAATCTCGGCTGCCAAATGGTTTACAGCCGTCGCAACCGTCCTAGTTGATCCAGGAAAGGATGTCGATGCCGACTTGGGTGCTATCGATGCTACCCACGCAGCCCGGCATGCAAATCGCAGCCGTCAGCTCTTGGCACTCGGCGTCGGTCACGGTGTAGAACACAGTGCCATTGCCGTCATTGCCGGTGGGGATCAGAGTTTGCACACAAACTTGGTCAACCGCAGCCGACGGCACCTGGCCGCCCGGCTCGATCGGGAACACACCACCACCCGAGCCGCCGCCCGAGGTGCTGACCAGGTCGTTGCGAACCTGGACGTGGATGTTGTTCATCATGTTGAGGTTGATCTCGTAGCCCATTTCGATGCCGTCGACGCGAGCCAGCAGCGCGAAGGCTTGGCTGGTGGACCGAATGACCAGGTCCTTGGGCAGGCGGAAGGAAGCGGTATCGATGCCCCACCCGGAGAAGCTGCTGCTTCGCGAGTAGTTCTGAGTCATGAACGGAATCAGAGCGTCGATGGAGATCAGGTTGGACCCGTTAGGTCCTGCTACGACGAATCGGATGTTGGAAACGGAAGTGGTGCGGAATGCAGCGAATTGGAAAACCAATTCATCATCTACCACGTAGAGGTCGGCGTAAAGATTAGCCTCGGGGATGAGGGTGCCAACTTGGTCGGGCTGCAGGGGATGGGTACCAACAGCCATTTCCTCGAAATCATCCAATCCGTCGGAGTCGGAGTCGGGGGTTGCCCAACTCGTGGTCAGACGGGCCTCCAAAGCGTCGTGCAGACCATCGGCGTCGGTGTCCAGGCCGAGTGCGAACTGATTCCCGGATGCCACAAGGCCTTTGTCGGCCGAGGGAAGGCTTGGGAACAACGCAATCGCCGCTGCGGTGAACGCAGTTACGGACAAAAGACGAGATGGAGTCATGGGGACGAGTTTATGGAGTCAGGGGGTGACCCGAATTCAGTCTAACCAGAAAACCGGAGGATTGAGCCGGTCTTTTCTTGTTTGGTCAGATATTCCTAGGCTTTTAGGGCGATTTGGTAACCAATTCTATGCCTAATCCCACAAGCGCTCCGAGTTGTTTTTATAGGCAAAATTCCAAACTTCTGACTATCGAATTGAATGGACTTCCTGTATCCTTAGCGCCCTCTGTGGCTTAGGCCCAGGTTTTGGAATATGCACCCGTAGCTCAGTTGGATAGAGTGGCAGCCTCCGAAGCTGCAGGCCGCACGTTCGAATCGTGCCGGGTGCACCACCAAAATACATGGATTCTTCCAAAGCAATTCTCTTTATTGCCTTATTGCTGCTGGTTTTCGGCGGCGCATGGCTGATTTTCGACGAAAGCCCCCGTCCCCTTCCGCCGATCGCGACTGTGGGTGATGGATCTCCCGGGGTGGCAGTGTTGTCCAAACCCGCGGAGGCAATCGCGCCCAAGGTTGCTCAAAGCTCTGCGCAAGATCCCGAAGCCAGTCCGACTGAGAGTCAGAGTGAAGCCCAGCCTGCCGTTACAAGGGTTGCGCAGGGCAGGACGGTCAAAGTTGTCGATACCGACGACAACCCAATCGCCGGAGTTCGCGTTCACTATCTGATCTCTGAAGAAGAGCGCTGGCGCAAGCAGTTCGACGCGATGAAGGAGAAAGTCGAGCTGGTGAAAGCCCTCGACCACAACCGTCAAACCGAAGCAGCCGAATCCAAGGTCTCCGACCACGCGGGCTTGATTGACCTTCCGCTAACCGGAGTGGGTTTGGTATCTGCCGATTCCGGCACGGCCAGCAATATTGCGGTGGTGGAACCGTACGAGGAAGGAACCGAGCAACAGATCATCCTTCAACTGGAGCCGTACTCGCGAATGGCTGTGCGGGTGGTTCAACCCGATGGTTCGCCGGCCGCCAATCAAGTTGTGCGCCTGCAGGCCAGCGATCGCTCCAAAGTGGACGCCCCCGGGCAATCGTGGGCAAGGTGGACGCCGATTCGATCATCCATTCCTACCGATGCCGACGGCCGAACCAACATCCGACTAGATCTAGAGCCTCTACTCGACATGGGATTTCTGCGGATCGACGATCCGGTTTATCAGCTGTCCATTTTTGGCATGTCGGCGCCGTTGCTCGAACAAAGAGTGGATGTGGACACCACCGAAGAGGTCGTGCTAACCCTTCCCGCCCACGGTGTCATTCAAGTTCAGATGCAAGGCTTCCCTGCTTCCATGGTGCCTCAGGTAGGGAATCTAAACGCTCCCGAAAGGCGCGGTTTCTTTAACCAACTCAAAGCTACGACCGAAGAACCGGTCGATGGCATTTGGACCTATGAGCAGGTGCCTTTAGGTAGTGAGTATGCGGTCAACGTGGTTTACCACTACCAGCAAGATGCATGGCTCACCGCCAACTTAGTTAATGAAAATGGTGAAGAATTTCCGAATGGGCTTTCGTCGGATGGCTTGTCCGCGTGGATTTGGGCGCCGCCAAATTACATGACGGCCATTAAGCTTCAAAACGAAATCGGTCACGAAGGTTCCCTTGTTACAAAGGCGCCTCAGTCACATAAGCCCGAACAGTTAGCGCTTCCGTTCAGCCGCGTCATTTTTGAATACAACCCCATGGCTCAATGGGGTCGGCGCAATCCCGGATTCGACGAGTACCGCTACGCAGTTGTTGATCTACCTGCGGCCGAACCTGGTAAGCCCTATGAGTTGGGAGACGTCAAGCTTTTGCCCTTGGATGACTTGTTGCAGGTCGAAGTAGTCGATATTCAGGGTCAACCGATTCCAAATGCCAAAGCTGAAGTTGACTACCACTACTTCTGGGGCAGCGGCGACAACATCCGCGATACTTGGAGGGGTGTCCACTACCTTCCTCACGATATGAAGACTGATGACGATGGATCCCTAAGCATCTATGGTCCCAGTTGGCAATTCGCTTGCAACATCAACAAGGTTTATTACCCGGACAAAGAGGATTTTCTTCCAGAAGAGTTTCGGCTTAAGGTTAGTCATGCTGATTATCAAACTGTTCAGATCGACTTCCAGCCAACGGACAGGAAACTGCGCGCAGTCTTGCAACAAGCCGCATCGGTTACGGGTAGTGTGTTGAAGTCGGAGCACTACTCGAGAATTTCGGTTTGCGCGGTAAAGCCGGGCACGCCAACGGTTGTGTACGGCCAAGAACCTGATTTTCTTGGGTGGGCTAGGGTCGAACGTCGTACTCCTAAAGGAGAGAGCGCATTGCCATTCACTCTTACCGGCCTTCCCCCAGAGCCATGCGACATCATTTTTCTGGAAGGTGACGGCGGCAGCGAATTTCACCGAATTCCATCGGTGCCGACGCAAGTCGGCAGTACCCGCCCAGGCGTTTTGCAAGATATCGATCTTCTTCCTTTCCTCGACTTCGTTGAATTGGAAGTCATTGATGAAAACGGAGTCCGGGTAGGCGGTGACGCACTTGCCTCCACGTTTGAGAGAATCATGCGCTTCAGTCCTGACTTTAGATCCGGATCAGGAACCGCAACGACTATACGCGACGATCGCCTTTGCATTCACATGGCGAAGGGAACCAAGTATTTCGGCACTCTTCGAGGCGATGGTTTTGCCCAAATCAAGTTGGATGGACTCGAGGCCGGCGTTCACGTAGTGCACTTGAATTCGCTTCCACGAATTGTTCGAGCCGATCCAAGGCGAACCGGGCATGTGGAGTGGCTACGCAACTGGTGCGGGCGAATACACTCTGCACATTTACCCGTCTAGCGGTGTAACCGTTGAATGCTCACCGATCACCATTGAGTTGACGAAAACACACCTCTATTCCAACACTCCGGTAAGCGTCGAAATTCCAGCTGCGGTCATTAAGTCGTTCAACCCCTAAGCTCAACTTCTCGTTGGGCTTTTGCAACCGATTAAATTAAGAATTAATCCCGACGACCATCCCGCACCGGCACCACCGGAAGTTCGCCCTGATATGGGAAGACGTCCGGCTTAGTTTTGCCGCGGTTGCGACTTGCGAATAACTTCTCGGCGCCGCGACGCAGGTTGCCGAATTGGCCGCGCAGATTGTCGTGACGATCGCCGCGGCCATCGGGTACACCGTCAAGGTCTAGACCAAAAACGCGCACCATCATCGTGCCGACCCAATTCCCATCGCGGTCGCGCACCGGGTGATAAACGTCATAACCGGCGAGCCAATGCAGGTCGTCGCCTGAAGCGAACAGGTAAAGAATGGGGCTGCCGTCGTCGAGCATGCGCGACAAGGTGAACATGCGGAACTCAGCGGTGCTGAACGGGAACGGCAAGTCGAATTCGAAATCGACCGTGGTCGACGACATTGACTGCTTGTCGTTTGCATCCATCACAACCATGAACTGATCGTGATGCACTTCAATGCGTTCCCAATCGTGCTTCACGTGATTCCAGTAGCCCTGGTAATCCGCTTCCGTCTGTTTGATCGCATGCAAATCGGCGACGATTAACTGGGCGATTTGCTCCACCTCGCGGTCGGCTTTGGCGTGCCGCCACTCCGACTTTTTGAATTCCCACTCGTCGCCAAAGTGCATGCCATGCTCCTGCCCGCCTTTGCGCGGGTTCCACTTTTTGCCATACAGGTCATACGCGGTCAGCAACTCTTCCAGCCTTTCGTAATCCGCCTTGCTGACGTGCCCCTTCACCTTGGCCAACGCCTCCTTGGACGCCGACTTGGTCCACTTCGCCTTGTGCAAATCCTTCAGCAAATCCCCTAGCCACAACTCGGGTTGGCCGCCCTGCGCAGCCACCAACGGCTTGGTTGCCAAGCCAAAGCAACTGTCCTCGAACTGCTTGCCCGGATACGGCTTGCCGTCGGCCTTAAAACGCGGGAATTCCCAATCCTTGGCGAATCCTCGACCGCGCAACTCTTCAACGCTGACCATGCGCGGCTGCACCGCCTTCGGGTCATATCCGGAATCAGCCGGTTGCTGCGCGCAAACCGCCGGCAGGGCCATAAGGGATAGGTGGCACAACGAGAGGGTAAGAAGCATCCTCTTCCCATCGGCTTGCCGACGACGGAAGTTGACGCCAGCCTGATCGCGGCAAAAGACAATTTCCTTACTTTTTCAAGCAAATAGCCGATGAGAGAACAGGATGCTGTCACTGCTCGTCCTTTTTGTTTCGCCTGTCGCCCCCCCACAAACCAAGTGGGAGCTGCCGGATCGCCCCGATAAACCCGCCCAGCAACAATCTGCGCAGGAGCCGGAAAAGCCGTCTAAAGAGCAGCCCGCGAAGGATCCCAAGGCGCCTGCAAAGGAGAAACCGGCGCAGGCGGTTGAGCCAGCACAGGCGGAGCCGCAAGCCGAGCCGGAGCTTGGACCTACGCACACTGCATCCCTTTTGGACCGCGACCTGATCCCCGCGGTGCAACAGCCGGGCCACCTCCCCTCCGTTGAGGATGAGGAGCGGGAAGCGGCCCTAGCGGCGATGGCGGCTGGCGCCACGCCGGCGGCAACGACCACGGTGGAGGAATCCGCGCCGGTGGTCATGGACCCGATGTGGGGGGAATGCCGAACCAAAAACCGCTGGTATGGGCTGACCACCACACGCCTTTCGTGGCTGGATGCCGAAAAAGAGGCCATCGAGCTCGGTGGCCACCTGGTCACCGTCGCCGATTTCCAGACGGTGGATTGGCTCAAAGAGCAGTTTGGCAGCGAGCGACTGTGGATTGGCTTGCGCCGCCACAGCGCAGAGGGCTTGTTCACATGGGCATCCGGCGAAATCGTGCCGTTCCGCTTCTGGTCGTGGGGCCACCCCGACAACTTTGAGCACGACGAAAACTACGTCTACATGAATCACAACCCGTTCGGCGAGTGGAGCCACGGCGGCGGCCAAAACCAAAACATGATGCTGCGCGGGATCATCGAATTGCCGCACCCGCCGGGCGACTACGACGCTGACGGCCTCAAAGACGACCTCGAGCGCGTGCTCGATTCCGACCCCAACGATTGGGACACCGACGACGACGGCATTGCCGACGGCGACGAACACCTAGCCCGATCCGGTTTCCAAACCGACCCCACTGCCTGGGACAGTGACGGCGACGGCCTCAGCGACGGCCAAGAAATCGGCCTGACCATCGGCGTCAGCGGCTTGCCCAAACGCAAGATTCCCGGCACCAACATGGCCCGCTTCCTGATGGATGCGGACCCGTTCTCGACCACCGACCCAACTTTGGCCGACACCGACGGAGATGGTGAGAACGATGGCGACGAAGACGCTAACTTAAACGGCCAAAAAGACTTAAATGAAAACGACCCACTCGATCCTAGCGATCAAGGGCTAAAACTTCAGTCCAGTGACTGGCTTTGGGGAGACGTCGCCGCGTTGCGCGTTTCCGGCGCAGAGCCAGGCGCGCGACTGGAGATCCTGCTTTCGACTTCCGGTGTAGATACAACCACCGACGTCGACCATTTGGCGGGGCCCTTGACGACTATCAGTGTCACTGCCACAGGAACTTCCGGTGACATTGCTTGGGCCCTGCCATTGCCCAAAACTGCGTTGGACGGCGCAGGAATATGGCTGCAGGCCGTCGAGCGCGGCAGTTTGGGTACCTGGCGGCTCAGTCCGCCAGTGTGGGTCCGCAGCTGGACCCCTGATACGCCTATCCCCTAGGCATAGTTGTACTTACGTCGGTGCTTACTAAGCTTGGCTGCTATCAAGCAGGCCGGCGCGAGGCTCGACCTGAGAATCGGCTCCAGAGGTGGGAGCCTGACTGGAGGCTGGAGATTGCACTGGGGCTGGCTGAGCTTGCCCAGCCGGGTTGACGGAATCCGAACTTCCCGGATTCCACAGCATCCAGATCGCTAAAAGGAGCAGCGGTACCGCAGCGGCCAGAGGTAGGAGGGCGCCGAGTGTGGTGGTTAAGGGTTTCCGCTTCATGAAGGAGCGTAGGTGGTCGTGAGTTTTTAGTTTTAAAGAGGGGCTTATTAACCCACAGTGCGCCTGCAACAATCATGCCTCGCATTTTTTCCTGCAAATCTTGCGAATTTCTACTTACAGGCTTAGAAACACGTATCGATAAGGGGTTTGAGCCATCCCGGCCCCCCAACCATAATGTCGTACCACCCCCCTATTCTTTCTTGGGCTACTACCGTTGTACTTAGCCTTACGGTCAGCCTGACTGCTAGCCCTCTAGCCACGGGGCAATCAGCCACCGGGGTCCAAGACCAAGCTGCGAAGCAAAACGCTCCGCAATCGCCTATCTCCGACACGCAGCCGCTGTCCCACCACCAACTTATTTGGGAATTCGGTAACACCGATAGCTGGCAGCGCTGGTGGCACCTGAATCGGGCGCCCTACCTCAATCTGCGCAGCGCGGTGCGCGATCGCTTGGTCGACAACGACGATTCCGGTGTTTTGCCATGGAAGCTGCCGTCGCATATTGAGGACGTAAATGCACCTACTCGCGCACAAAAGGAGTACTTGCTGCTTCCAGGATTGTTCAAGTTGGCCGAGCAATCGCGCAATCGTGACGTGCACGCCGAGGTCATGACGTCGGTCGCCCGCATCGGTTTATTCCCCGCCGATAGCGGTGTGTTCCTGCGACCCTACTTGGCATCGCCCTCCATTGAGTTGGCGCAAACCGCCGCCCTAGGCATGGGCGTGCTGGAAAGCGGCGATTTGCTCGACAACCTCAGCGACTTGCTGACCGATTCCGGCACCGGCCGCTGGATGTGCGGCCAAAAAGAGGGAGTGCCGACATCGCTCCGCAGCTACGCCGCATACTCGATCGGCCTTAGCGCACCCGGGATGGAAGAGGATCAAAAGGAGCAAGCCGTCGACGTTTTGTGGGCGACTTTGGCTGGTGAAGCCACTTCGGTGGATTTGCAGGCGGCGTGCGTGGTCGCACTGGGCATGGTGCAACCCGCACAGGCCGACGGCCTGACATGGAAGCTGCTGGGCTTGATGCAGGCGAAGGAAGCCCCGCTTGAGGTGCGCACGATGTGCCCGTCGGCCATTGCTCGCAGCATTGCCAACCTGCCGGCCAGCCACACGCTGCGCAGCGAGATTCGCGACACCTTCCTCGCTCAAATGAAATCCAATCAGCCGGCGCTGCTGCGCCAATCGTGTGTGCAAAGCTTGGCATTGTTGAATGATGTCGGCTCGGAAATGATGCGCAAGGATTTGGAGCTGCTTGAGGAGATCAGCCTTTCCGCCAAGACGCCTATGGAGCGCAACTACGCCTGCATTTCACTGGCTTATCTCGGCGCCTCTTGCGGGGATAACGAACAGATTCGTCAGGACGCCGGTCGCATTTTGGTGACTCGCTTGAATGCCGCCAGCCCCGAGCAGCGTTCGTGGGCGGGCTTGGCACTTGGCATTCTTGCCGCGAACTCGGCTGACTGGGTTGGCCAAACCCGCGTGGAAGCGGATAAGGCTTTGCTGAATAACTTCCTGACTTCGGAGAACCAACAAGAGCAAGGAGCGATGGCAATTGCTCTTGGATTGTCCGGTCAGTCGCGAGCGCTGGATCCGCTGCTGGATGTTTGCAACAAGCAAGACAACCCGTCGTTGCGCGGGCACTGCGCCGTGGCCTTGGGTTTGCTTGGCGACGCCAAAGCCGAGAAAGTGTTGCTACAACAAATGAAGGGTGCGGTGAATCAGCCGGTGCTGCTGGAACGCACAACCATTGCTTTGGCATTGCTAGGCTCGGATGAGGTTGCCCCCTTCTTGGTGCAACAAATAAATCCTGAAGATGGCTCGACGCCTACTCTGGCAACCCTAGCTTCGGCTGCTCGTGGATTGGCTTTGGTCGGTACCGGCCGCACGGCGCCGCACTTGCTGACGGCGATGAGCAATAAGGAACTGACGCCGCTGGCTCGTGCTTACGCTGCCCAAGCTTTGGGATTCATTGCCGACAAGAACGCGCTGCCGTGGCAGTACCGGATCTCGGCCGACTTGAACTACTTGGCAGGCACCGAGTCGTTGCTGAATTGGGAATCCGCCAACGGCATTCTGAACCGCCGCTAGCAAATTCCCCAACCAGCCGCCGATCCGATTCGTTCGGGTCGGCGGTTATCTCGTTTGCTCGACGCGCACGCCCTTGCGACTCGCATCAATGTTCTGCTGCAATCGCTGCGCACGCTGCTGAATGTTGTTGTCGTTGAACTTAATCACGTTGTCGAAGTAATCCTGCGCCTCCAACTGTTTGTTCTGGAACTTCAAGTCCCTCTGTTTGTCCTGAGCCGGCGCGCCCAACGCTTGCTCACCACGGAAGAAGGCGTAGTGCTCGCGGTCGTAACGGGCGATAACGGTCGACAAACCCAACACGCCGTCAGCGATATACAAGCCGCGCGGATCGGTTTTGCCCGAGATGAAATCACCCCCGCCGCTGCCGACGACCCGCACATCGACATCTCGCACGAATTTATGGTCGGACTGATCCCGCGTTTGAATTCGCAAGCGGCCCGAGGCCGGGTCTTCACGAACCTCTAGTTCGATGTCGCTGACCAACGCCAATCCCGAGGTGTGCAAATCATCACCGCGGCAGATGACCAGGTAAGCACCCGGCTTGCGCAGATCGAGTTTGACCTTGGTCTTCTTCTCGAGCATGCCCATCTCGGGCTTCAGCTTCACCGTCTTACTTAAGGTCGGCGCAATGCCGGCCAAGTTAACCGAGGTGATTTGACTAAGATTTCGTTCACGCAAGTAAAGCGTCATCAAGTCCACTGCGTACACCAGCAATTCAGCTTCTTCAACGTTGCGGTGGCGCAACTCGATTTCCACCTTCTTGCCCGGTGCCGCCGACGTCACCTCGTCAAGTTCGATGGACTTGGCACGGAAACCGGCGAGCACCTCTGCTGCATCCGAGAAGACCTTTTCGACCTTCTCGTAGTATTCGGCCGCGTTGCCGTAGTCCTGCTTGGCGTGATGGATCTGCGCCAGAATGTACAACGCCAAATCGCGGTTTTCCGACGGCATGGTTCCGCCGTTCGGTTTCGGATAACGCGCATCTGCGATGCTCTTCAGGATCGAAGTTGCTTGTTTCTCTTCACCCAAATACCAGCGCGACACCGCGTCGGTGTAACGGAAAGCGTCGGCGAAGGTTGGCTTGGTGAAGCGTTGCGCGAATTCGGTCGACAGCGCCGAACTGGTTTTGAATTCTTCCAATTCCAGGAACGCGCTGACCAAGTTCAAGCCGGCTTCGGCCGCCATCGGGTCTTCCGGGTAAAGCGCCAAGAATCGTTCCAACAAACTCACGCCGGCCAAGGTCAGTGCGCTGCGGTCCAATCCGACCTTTTTCAGCGCAGCATGTTTATGCGCTTGCGGCGCTAACGCCAAAATCTTGTCGCCAAGCGTCAAGTAGGTTTCGATGACCACCGGCAGGTCCGGGAACTCCAACCACAGGCGCTCCATCACCGCCATTGCACCGTGCAGTTCTTGTTGTTGATCCAACGCACCGGCGACTTTTAGGTCCTTACCAAAGGTCTCCTCAATGGTCGCGCGGAACACTAGCAGCGCACGTTCGTACTCTTCCAGCTGGCGATAAGCTTGGCCCACCGCGAGCATCTTGTCGAAGGGCACGTTCAGCGCCGGGTTCTTCTCTTTCAGCACTTCGAAGTAGCGAACGATTTCCGCCGACAAATCGCGGTCGATGGCGAGGAACAACAAGTGGCCGGCTGCGGTTGCAAGGTGCTGGTTATGCAGGCTTGCACCAAACTCGGTGTACAACTGAGTCAGGGTTTCAAAAGCACCGTCTTCATCGCCCGCCTCCAGCATTGCAACGCCCATGTTGTACAACTCATCCGGGGTAGCGCGATAAGGATCACTGCTTTGCTCACCGCTCGACAGCACGGTTAGCGCTTGCGGCTTCGAGAGGGCGTATTGATCGACCTCGTACGACGAACGCAATGTGCACGGCAACACCTTGAAGTCCCCCGGAATCACGCCAACCAACGTGAAGCTCAAGCGTCCGGTTCCACGATGCTGGCCGACGTTCACCATCAGCTCATTGCCGCGAACCTCGTGATGAAGCACGTTGCCGCCAACCGATCCCTGCAGCACCGTGCAACCCGCCGGCAATGGAACCGCCAACGTCAAGAAGTCGACGAATTCCATCGGCTGCTTGTTGTCGTAATCGCGGTAGTACTGAATGTCGACTCGCGTCAGCGCACCCAGCGGCAAGTTTTGTACCAGGTTGCGCCATTCGCGCTGGCGCGTGCGGTTGTTCAACACACCGAAGCCGGTCTGGATCTTCTTGCCTTTGTAAATCGGCTGTTCCGCTTCGAACGAATAGCGCGTGATGCGGAAGTGATCGGCTTTTTTCTCTTTGACATCGGTGTTGATCGCAGTCAACGCAGCTTGGAAGTACGGACGACCACGGCCGCGCACGCGCAGTTCGATTTCGGCGCGTTCGTGATCAAACTCGTGTTCCAAAATTCCGGTGAAGTGAGTTTCGCCGCCAAGTTCCATCAGCATGTTGTGACCATTGATCGTGACTTCGACGTCGAACGGATCCACCTTCCACTGAGTTTTACCCAACCACTTGGCCACCGCTGCGATCGCCATTCCGCGACCCTTGCCGTCGCGCCATGGGCGTTGCTCCAGCAACCGATCCACCAAGTTACGCGCTTGCTCCGACGACGCATGCGTTTGCTGCAACAACAACGATGCCAACGCCGACGCCTCGAGCGGCGAACGGCTCCATGCTTGGTTGCCGACCACGTCGCAAATGCCTTGTTCCGAAACTTTCGTCATCAGCACGTCGGCGATTTCGTTGGCCATCGCGGTACGCTGCATCTTGTTCAACGCCAAGCCGGTGTAAGCCAAAGCCGCCGGCGACAATGAATTGCGCAAGCGGTGCAAGCGGTTCAAAGCGCCGAAGTCGCCCGCGTCATTCCAAGCCAACGCATGCGAAATGATCGCTTTGCGCTCGAGTTGATCCTGGCCAGCAGCGGTGAACGCTTGGCGCAAATAGTTGACGCCGTCACTGATCACCTTCGGCGTAACCGCAAACCCCAACTCCGAAGCTTTGCCCAAGGCAACCATCGCCCGCGCCGACGTTTCCGCCGACGTGGTGTTGCGACTGCGGCCACTCCACGCCCAGCCGCCGTCATCGCGCTGGCTCGTGCTGAGATGAGCAATCAAACCTTCGCCGCGTTGCCACAAACGCTGATAAGAATCGCGGTCGGCCTGCTCGCCGTGACGGTTCAACCAATCCAGCGTTGCGCAGACGCCGATCAAATCACTGCCGACGTCGCTGTAGTTAGGCAAGCACTTGCTGTACAAACGTTCGGCGAACACCGGACGGTCCAGCGCGGCGTCGATGATGATCGATTGCCACTTGCTGCCGAATGACAGCTCCAACTTGCGGTTGACGTTGCGGCCCTGCGGCAGCTTCAACGTGAACTTTGTCGACGAAGTCAGTAAGCCGGAATGCGCGTCGGCAACGGCAACACCCCATGGGCGCACCGGAACTTTCTTCAACTGGGTTGCAACGATGGATTCGTCGCCGAAGGCTGCGGTGGCGATCAATTCCATCGACAGGTCGCCTAAATTCGGCAGCGTTGAACCCAAGTCGAAGACGAATTCTTTCTGCAGCTCGCCTTCGCCAAATTCCACTTTGCCCGGCAGGCTGCGTTTAAATTCATCACCGCTTAAGCGTAATTGCAACGATACCGGACCCGACTTTTCGGTGAAGTTTTGCACACGTACGCGGAACTCCGGGCTGTCGCCTTCGGTCAGCGCCAACGGCGTTTGGATTTGCACGAAGAAGTCATCCCGCGCGATCAGCGACGCTTCGGCTTGGCCCACCAAGGTTTCTTTGGTTGTACCCCGTGCGGTCATGCGCCATTCGGTGCTGCGCGGCGGCATGACGAATTCAACGGTGGCTTTGCCGTCGGCATCGGTGATGACGGCCGGAGCCCAAAACGCCAAACCGGCGTTGGCCCAGCGCATCATCGCTTCTTCATCGTCCATGTCCAGACCGGAATCCAAGTACCCCAGTCCTTCTAAGCCGAAGAATGCATCGGTGGGATTGCCACCTCGCTTGCCGCCACCGCGACCTCCACGACCACCGTATTTACCGCCGGCGCCGCCGCCGATTCCGATGACGTCGTTAAACGAATCCTCGTCCCATGCCTCTTGCAAGGCTAATCCGGCAAAGGATTCCAACTCTTCACCTGCCTGACCCAAGCGGAATGCATTGCGACTTGGTGCCATCGCCCTGCCGGCGGTTCGCGGATAAGCCACCGACGCAGGAGGCGGAGGTGCGTCGTAACCCAAAGCTCGCAGCGATTTTCCTTCCAGCTGCACGCGCAATTCATCCTTACTCTTTTCCCATTCCAAGGATTCTTTGTAGCGCGTGACTTCGGCAAGAACTGCAGTTGAAATTTGCGCCGTGTGGCCGCGGTAACGGAAAGTGCACGAGCTCACCGTGTTGAAGCCCAGATAACGACGCGCATCTTGCGCAAAGAAGTGATCGATGCGCGGCAGACGTCCGCTGAATTGATCGAAGATCGATTGGTCGACCACCGCCAACGACATTTCCGCCGAGACCGGCCGACCAAGTTGATCCATGACTTCGATTTCCACCGACGTCTTTTCTCCCGGGCGCACCACCTCCTTGGCCGGCGTCACCTTCACCGTCAGTTGCCGCAGCAGATCAAAGTCGGCAGACGCGGTGTGGAATCGATTGCCGCGCATCATCGCCGCGGCCAAGCGGAAGTTCGGATACAGCGAATGCTCCATCGGCAAACTCAGCTTGTTGCTGCCGGCCGCCAGGTTCACCACTTTGTAGTCGAGCATGGTTTCGCCCTCGAAGGTCAGCAACGCCATGCCGGCGCTTTCGCGGTTGAAGACTTCGACTTCCAAGTTGCTGCCCACCGGCAAGCGCGTTTGCTTGGCAATAATGCGCAAGCGCTGCGAATCTTCGTCGCCATAAATGTGAATGGCGGTTTCTTGGGTGACCGGATTGCCGAAGCGATCTTCGCCGGTCAGGCGAATCAAATAATCGCCACCTTTATCAACGCTCAGTGCTTGGTCGGCGCGACCATCCTCGTCGGTTTGAATGGCAAACTCCGTCACCGGAATGTTGTGCCAGCGTCCGCGGCGATCTTGTTCGCGACGCAAGACCTCCATTTTCATTTCTCGTTCGACAGGTGTGCCGGCGGCGTCGGCGGCGACGACTTGTAGGTTGAAAGTGCTACCGACCAAAATGGTGTGCTGCGGAACGATTACTGCGGCGGAATAACCGAAAGCGGCAACATAAGTTGACGCCGATGCGGAAACGCCCTCTTCCACTAACATGGCCGCCACGCCCAATCGCTGCGAGCCGACCCAATCGCGGGTTTGAATTTCAAACTGCACCTCGCCGTTTTCATCGGTCACGGTTTGAAGCACACGATTGTTCGGCAGGTGCAAACGTACCGGGCTTTGGCGCAGCGGTTGGCCGTAGTAGTACGCAGCCATCGCCGTACCTTTGACCACATCACCGCGGTAATAAACGGTTTGATCGAACTCGATATCCAAGTTCACCTCCTGAAGTTGGAAGTCGCGAACTTCGAATTGACCGTGATGCTCGGTGCCGTTTTTATTGCGGCAGGTAATGGAATATGCACCCAGTGGCGCCTTGCGGTGCAGCAAGTATTTCTCGTTTAGCGTACCGAAGTCGCTCAACTCGACTTCACGCTTGGAAATGACCTGGCCACTTGGATTCTTAATCGTGACGTCGTATCGACTACCTGGAGTAAACGAGTAACGATCCTCGTCGGCCTCACGCAAAATGGCGCGCCAGTGCACCAACTGTCCTGGGCGGTAAGCGGGTCGGCCGGTGTAGACGTAACCACGTCCACGCAATCCATTCGACAGATTCAATCCATCAAGCGATAAGCCATTGGATGCATAACTACCGTCGCGCTGGGCCAAAATTTGCACGTTGGCCGAATCGCTGAGTTCATCCAACGAAATGCGTGCAACACCATCGCGCTGGGTTTCAATGGTTTTCAGCAAAGTGGTATTGCCCTGCTGACCATTGCGAGGAATCGCCAGCAAAATTTCGACGTCGTCGGCCGGCTTGTTCTTCACCATGTCTTGGGCGAACACAAAAATCTCGCGCCGCGACGACTTGACGATCACGTCGATATCACTGCGCACAATCAAAGTGGTTGCTCGACGCTCGCCGTCATCCACTGCCACCGCCCAAACGCCGGCACCTTTCACCGGCAGTTCAATGTCTTGTTGGATCGGCTTGTACTTGGCGTATTCATCAATCGCTACGTCGAATTCTTCATCCGCCGCGATCAAGTCCAAATCCAACGCTTCAATGCGTTGGTGCGTCAAATGCTTGCGGAAATAAGCCTCAAGGTCGAGGTTGTAAACGCGCACCGTCAGCTTTTCGGTATTGCGCACGTGCACTTTGACTTTCGCTGCTTCATTGGTGCGCCAAATGCGCTCCGACTCGGTCGACAAATGCGGCTTGGTCATTTGCTCCAAACGCTGCGACGCGTGACCGGAGTACGAGCCAAAGTTGCAGCGCCGGTAGTACGAGATGCTCTCTTCAAGCTCCAGCAATTCATTCTCATAAACCGAGCCGATGAAATACAACGCGCGCGAGGCTTCGTCACTCTGCGGGTACTTCTTCGCCAAGTTATCCCACTCGGCAATCGCCGCGCGATGAAGCGCGCCTAAGCCTTCATCTTCGAACGCGCGCACATCATTTTCATTCTCATCGCGCGCTTGCTCCAAATACATCTCGCCCAAGGCAAACGCAATTCCCTTAGCCCGCGAGTCCAACGGATGGGCGGCCAAAAACTCGGTCCATTTGCTGCGCGCCTGATCCCATTCGCCATCTTCACGATGCTTTTGCCCGATCGCGTACTCGGAATTCAACATTTCGCGTTGAGCATCCGCCCACTGCTCGCCCGATGGGTACTTGCCGACGTATTGATTAAACACCACAATCGCTTCGTCATAGCGTTGCAGGCGTTGCAAGCACTGGCCTTTCAAAAACAATGACTGCTGCCTATAACGCTCGTTCTCTTCCAATACCTTCTGCGACGTGCCGGTCGGCGTCAACCAAGTTTGGTAGGCATCAAACTCAAGCATTGCTTCTTCCAATTGATTGGAATTCATCAACGCCTCGGCAATCATGAAGTGCGCCTGTCCTTGCAACTCGTGAGCGGGAACAGCCTCGATAAACCGACGAAAGTGGGCCACCCGTTGCGAAGTGTTCTGCAAATCATTGCCGTGGTAGCTATAGCCCAAAGCAAAGCGCGCCTTGCCTTCGTAAAGACGCAACATTTTGTGCGTCAGTTGTGGCCATTGCTTCATTGCCGTCCGCCACATTGCATAATCCGCGCGCAACGGATCGCTTTCTTCGATGTCGGCGTCGGCCTTGTCGATGGACTCGATCAAATCGATCAGGTTTTCGAAAAAGCGACGCGATCCGGCCTGGTCGCCACTGTGATAAACGCTGCGGCCCAAACGATACCGTCCTTCAAAGGCGCGGATGCCGGCGACGTCGGCTTGCTTGCCTTTGCCGAATTCGTTTAAGAACTGTTCATAACGCTGACGCGCGTTGTTCCAATCTTGCAGCTCTTCGTAGCAGCGGGCCATGCCAAAAATCGCTTCGGCGCGTGCGTAATCCGGGGCGCCGAGGTCCAGCACGCGGCTGTATAGGTTGGCCGCGCGGTTGTAGTCAACTCCGCCATTGTCGGGAGTTTCGGTTTTGGGTGGAGTGGATAGTTCGCGCGCAAAGTTGAGATAGATTTCGGCCAGTTCCCCTTGTCGCTCCGGCGAACGCAAGCGCATCGCTTCCTCTTCGTAAATCCGCTCGGCCTCGTCCAGTCGCTTCAAATCGCGCAGCACATCGGCGCGCAGGAATCGCGCTTTGCGCAACCAAATCGACTCCGGGAAGCGGCCCTCAAAATCGCCGAGGCTGGTCAGCGCATCCTCGTCCTTGCCGGCGGCGCGTTGGGCGACGGCCAAATAGTAGGTCCAGTGATCCGCCCGTGGTTCATCAGCCTTGCGCAGATCATGCAGCATGCGCAGCGCTTCATCGTGGTCGCCGGCCAGCATCGCCTGACGAATTTTGGTCGGCAAATCGGCCAGGTAAACGAAGGCTTGCGGCTTTTGCTCCTCCTGAGCTGCGAAGTCCGCGTCGGGGGGCGCCGCCAAAAGGCTTGGAGCCATCGCAGTGAAGAACAGGATGAGGGAATTGAGAAGGAGCAGATGTGCGCGCATGTTTCTGAGCATGTTCAAGCGGGCCGGGCCTAGGCCTTGGTATCCAGAGTAACGAACAAAGGGTGTGCTTGGGTTCACCACAAATGTGAACTCGCGGGAACCAAATCCCGCTGCCAAACAACGTCAACCGGCGGCAATTCTTGGACTAAGTTGAAGAGTGGCGGCTGATCGCGGATCCCCCTGTGCGTGATTTGCCGAACCCATGGTTCCCTCACCCCGTCTCCCTCGAAGCATGAAGACCGCTCTGATTCTCATCCCCATGCTGGCCGCGCCGGCAATTGCCCAGGGCCCGATCCCCTATTCCACTGGTGCCGACTGGGAGTCGTACACCTCGGGCGTCACTACCGGTGGTGCTTTTGCCGACATTAACGGCGATGGGCACCTAGATATGGTGGTCGCCAACGGCAACGACATCTACCGCCAGCGCACCGAGGTTTTCTACAACGACGGCAACGGCAACTACCCGAACAACCCGTCGTGGCAGTCTTCGGATATCGATTATCACGGTCACCTAGCGGTGGGCGATATCGATCAAGATGGCTGGGTCGACGTCGCCGTGTCGGTGTTTTTGGGCGCCGGCGGCTTTGGCGACAAGGGCCATGTTAAGGTTTACTTCAATCAGGGCGGCTCGCTGGAAAGCACACCGTCGTGGCAATCTAGCGATTCGTTCTACTCGTTCGGCTGCGCGCTGGGCGACGCCGACAATGACGGCGATTTGGATTTGGCGGTGGCCGTCGGTGAGCCCTATTACGGCGATCCGCGCAAGAATCGCATCTATTACAACACTGGAGGGGTGTTAGAAACCACTCCCAGCTGGAAGGCCGACGCGACGGATCATGCGATGGACGTTAGCTTTGGCGATGTGGACGGCGATGGCGACTTGGATTTGGCCTTTGTCACCGCCGGCATTAATAACACGGTGTATTTCCAGGTCAACGGCGTGATGCAGACGTCGATCGGCTGGAGCAGCACCGACAACGGCAATCCGAATGGCAACAATTGCACCTTCGGCGACGTCGATAACGATGGCGATTTGGATTTCTGCGTATCGGACAACAGCCAGCTCAGCGGCGGGCAGGGCTTGTTCAAGATTTACCGCAACCACGGTGCGGGTTTGGAGACCACTCCTTATTGGACCGAGTACCAAGGCTACGTTTCGGCGGTGGCCTTCGCCGATTTGCACCTCGACGGTTACCCGGAGCTAGCCGGCGGTTCGTGGTGGGGCGGCACCGACATTTTCGCCAACCAAGGCGGCAGCTTCAGCAACAGCCCGGATTGGCACTCGAACAAAAACTCGGTGGTCGAAGCGATTTTCTTCGGTGACGTCGACAACAACGGTTTGGTGCGCGTGCAGGAAAATCAGTCGGTCAACGGCAGCACCAAGTTGTTTTACCTCGGTCATTCGCCGATCCAGGAAATCCACGGCATCACCGCCGACGGCTCGCCGCTTGGCACCGGTGATTTCTGCGCCGACCTACCGGGTGGTTGGATTTCGTTGGTCAACGCGCCGAGCACATCATTGGTCGTCGATTACACCTGGAGCGAATCGCTGGACATGGGCGTGACCAACTGGGACACCTCGATCGGCAACCTGCTGTTCATTCGGGATCCTTTGATCGACGTCACCGCCACGCCGCCGTCGTCGAACACTTTCTCGCCCGGCGACACGGTCAACTTCAGCGGCACATGGGAAACCAGCACCAACCGCAATGAAACCTTCCACGTTGCGACGGCCGCCTTCCCGCCGGTGGGTCCGATGAAGTTATTTGATTACCACTCGGAAACCATTCTTCCGTTTGGTAGCAAAACCATTCCCTATTCGGTCACCATTCCGCCGGGACTGCCGGGAGGCTTTTTCGGCGTGACCACAGTGGCGGTCGCCGCGGTTCGAGATGGAAATGTTTTAATGCAGGACGAATTCGACATCACCATTCAATAACTTCGCCGCAAAAAGAACCTCGCCGGGCGGTTGCTCAACCGCCCGGCGATTTCTATTAAACCCGCTTCCACTTATGGAAGGCCTCCCCGCCCTTTGAATATTTTTCTTCAAAGCCGGCCCACTGGTTTGGGCGGAACATTTTCAAGCCGAGGAAATAGACTGCAACTCCAACCAAAGTCACACTAATCCATGCCAGCGCCATATTTTCAGGCAACAAACCCCTTAGTTGCTGAAATGGAATCATCGTCAATCGTTTGGCGTACGCATCTTCTTGAGTAGACCCATGCAAAATATATGAGCCAAGCAGTTGCCAAAAGAAAATCCCCAAGGCGCTTAAACCCCAAACAGTACGCTGCAAGATTTGCTTTCCACGTGACCAATGCTCAAAGCGCATCGTGAATGCAAATGCCAATGCAATCCCCCACCACAAAACCCAATTCAACATTTTTGCCGGCATCAGGTAAAGGGTTTGCTCACGCCAATAGTCCGGCTGGGTTTGATAAGTACCAGCCTGCTTAGCGGCAAAGCCCTCCTGCCATTTATTAAAGTCGGTGATGTGGAAGTATTGCCTGTCGCTTTGGAACTGGCAGAACTCTTCACGCAGCCATTCCAAACTTGGAGCCGTTCCATAGTAGTCCTCCAAGGCACGATGCAGCTGTTCGCTAATCAACATTAAATCCCTTCTTTCCTCCAAATCGTACTCGCCGGCGAAGTAAGGGTTAAACAGGCGCTTCCCACTGAATAGCCCGACTCTATAGCCATTGTGTGTCGGCTCAACGGAGGGGCCAGTCATAGCGAGCATTTGCGGAGGAACGGTAATTTGAAATTTAGTCCCTTCACCTTCCACCGATTTCCCGGCAGTGAATTGAATGGGAACCTCCAGTCGCTGAGTAAAGAAAATTTCTTTTTGCGCATAGTTCATCCCCTCCTTGACAAAGCCGCCAATGAGCATTGCTATCAGCACAGGCAGTGCAATTACCGGATAAACCCTGCTTTTTGGAACGGGCAAGTGCATCACTTTTAAGCACGCCAAGGACGACCCCATTGCGGCGAACACGACGAACATTGCTTCCATGCTTACCTGGACAGATACACCGCTGTAGTTCCAGGAGTGCCCACGAATAATGGGCGACGCGGCCAACAATAGAATAAGAATGATTCCACCGGTTGCCCACAAGTGGGAATTAAACCAACGGCGGAAAACCTTTGGACCATTCAAAATTCCGTCCACATCTGGTTTACTCGCTACCGAGTTGTTTTCGTCTTCCAGAATAGGATGCACCGGTGCGTGGTTCCAAAGGAATGCCAACAGACCCAGTCCCAAGGCTGAGTTCATAGCAAAGGTATTCGAAGTTGGGACAGCAAATGCCAGTGTTAGTGGGGCCAATCCCACCAGGACGGCTATAAATGGTTTGGCCTTAGAAGGCTTGATATGAAAATGGAAATAAGTGAACAGGGAAAAACCGGCGATGTATCCGGACAAGACCTTCCAAACTACCATTGGTGTTTGATCCAACGTATCGTTGATGATTGCGCTGAATAAAAAGAATGCTGCAGCAAGCATGGTCGGGACTACTGTTACCGCCAAGTCTGCTTTAATCTTGCTTCGGTAGATAAACCTTTCGCTCACCGGGAGGTGGCGTAAAAAGTTCGCCCAGCCATTTCCTTTTCCTAAATGGTTTTTCGCGACCGCCCAAATGCTAATCGGGGCTACCAACAAAAACAGAGCTTCCAGGTTGCTTGTATCGGGCCGGCCTATGCTTCTGCTGGACCCGGCGAGGGCACTGTTAATTTTCCCGAAAACCGAAAGTGCAAAGACTTGACTTACACAAACGAAAGCAACAAGCGCGTATCCAAACGGCAGAGTCCCTCGCGGGAAGATTAATTTGCGAACGACGCGTTTCATCGGCCGGCACCTCCGACATAATCGATGAATAATTCTTCTAGTGATAAGCCTTTCGAAATCGCAACTCCGCTGCCGAAGGCTTGGTCCAGTTGTACTTGCAAGTCCGATGCCGGCAACTCAAACAATGCCGACGTCGTGCGCTCAAGTTCGTGGCTGCGTACGAAGCCGGGAATCTTGTGTAACGATTCAATAGAAATTTGCGTCGTTCCCGAAACGGCCGAGCCATTGCTGAGCTTCGGAACCGACGCTCGTGAGAAATCTTCGACCAGTGAATCGGTCGGTCGGTCCAACGCAATCTTCATTTCATGTAGCAGCGCCACCCGTGACGCCAAACGTTCGACGTCGGTCATTTGATGGGAGCTAAACACGATGGTGCTTCCTTCGCCGGCCGCATGTTCGATGGCGGTGCTGAGGAAGTCGCGGCGCATTGCCGGGTCAAGTCCGCCTGCCGGTTCGTCGAGGATCAACAATTCAGGGCGCGCGGCGACGGCCAACACCAGCGCCAAACTGCGTGCTTGGCCTTTGGACATGTCGTTGACCTTGCGCCTAAGCGGAAGGCCGAAACGATCAACCAGTGTTTGCGCGAGTTTGAAATCCCAGTTTGGGAACAAATCGTCGTAAATCGCGAACAACTCCAACGCGACCAGCGAGCCGGGAAGGAGTTGATCCTCGGCGACGTAACCGATGCGCCGCTTGACCTCGACCGGGTTGCGCGCAGGGTCCATGCCGAAAATGTCGACCCTTCCGGACTGCGGCCGAAGAATGCCCATGATCAAACGCAGCAGCGTGGTTTTGCCTGCGCCGTTGCGACCGATCAAGCCAACCACCTCACCTTGGTCCACGCGGAAGTCGAGACCTGAAAGAACTTGGCCCGATTTGAAGTAAGAGCGTTCGATTTGACTGAGTTGGATGATGCTCATGACTGAATTTCCTTTCGATAGGTGTGCTCGGTTTCCATCAGCATTTGCTGGATTTGCTTGAGGTCGACCTGGTGGTGCCAAGCAAGTTCGACGACGCGCCGCAGCGCTTGGCGGATTTCCTCCGAGGCGTCGTCTTGGCTGAGCTGCGGCGGTGCGCAAGCGAAAGTGCCGCGGCCGCGTTCCATCCGCAAAAAGCCCGACGCTTCCAACTCGTCATATGCCCGCTTAACCGTAAGTGGCGCGATGACAAGCTCTTGCGCAAGCTCCCGCTGAGAAGGGAGTCGCTCCCCCGGCGTGATTCGACCGGTGATGACCGCCGCTTCCACCTGCTTGACCAGCTGGCGGTAGATCGGAATGTCGTCTCCGGCTTGGATGTGGATGTGCAAGGGCATAAAGCCTTAGTGTTCTACTTGACTATAACACTATAACGGCAAAACCAGGATCCCGCTAGCGGCATTTCCGCCAGAACTTGCATTTGCCCCCTCCCGTTGCATATACATCACCCATGGAAGTAGTCGGCACAACCACCCCAACAGACTCTCCCGCAACCACTTCGGCACCGGATGCCAACGCCCACGCAACCGCCGCCGCCAACAAAATCAGCAACGATTGCCTGGGTTTTCGGCTGCGCTTATTGGATCGCGTCGCCACCCGCATCTTCAATCAGGAGTTGCAACCACTGGGTATTCGCCACACCCAACTGACCTTGCTAGTCGCGCTGCAAAAGCTCGGCAGCTCGATGCCGGTCCGTCTCGGCAAGTGGCTATCGATCGAGAAGTCCACCCTATCGCGCAATCTCAAACTGCTGAAGGACTGTGGCTTCGTCACCCAAGCGGACCCGCAAAACCCCAAATCCACCGCGCTGCAAATCACCGATGCCGGCGCCAGCGTTTTGGCGGTAGCTCTACCCCTATGGGAACAAGCGCAGCAAAAGGTCGCGGAACTCTTTGGCGAAGACTCCGAGATTCAAATCCGCAAAATCGTGCGGCATTATTGGCAGCAGCCTTAGTTCAGCGGTAGCGCACTTGAATCGCATCCGCCGCCGCAGGCTGACCGAGGAGCACCAGCAGCTCAAGCAACATCGTCGGCGCGGTAAAGTTTGCCGGTTCAAGATCATGCGAGACCTGGATCACCGTCTGCCGAGCGTCGGCGTCGTAAAAGGCCAGTAATTTGCCGGTGTAACTTTCGGTTCCCTCGCGCTCAAACAAGATGGCCAAGGTGCCGCGCATGGTGACAGCCTGAGTGATGCAAAACCCGTTCGCCGGTATCCACCGCTCTGCGGCTTCGCGAATTTTCACCGCGCCGACCGGAACGTTTACCTGTCGAATGATCGTCACCGTCGGCCTTGCCGGAGTGTCGTCCAGAGACGCATAGCCAATCAATAATTCGCTGTTGTCCACGGCAACGATTTCCGGTGTTTGCTCAGCATAGTTTGCACCTATTTCGCCACCGGCTTCGGCGCCGTCCACCTGCTCTTGGCAGGCCGCGACAGCACAGCAAAGCAGGAGCCACGCGTGCATGGATAGTGATTTAAACATTGTTTTCAGAAAGGATGAAAGGTCGGGTGCCGACGCCGCCGGTTGGGTGGGACCGGCGGCGGATAAGGGGATGGCATTCCCAGGTTTTAATCTTAGCGCTCGTAACCGGATCGGGTTGGCACCACTCCTAGTTCTTTGACAATTGCGTCGAGTAGTTCACGGCAAACAACTCGGTTGGAATCCTCATTCCACACCTTTATCGAACACGCCTTCTCAAAACTAATCTCTTTCACCTTCACCTTGATTTGGAAATCGGTGTTATCCCTGGATGTTGCCCAATAGCGGGCCCAGTCAGCGCTCTTGTCATACCAATCCTCGGCATATCCCTCTTGGGATAAAACCTTTTCGATCACCGGGCCCAGTTTGTGCAAAGGAACTTCAACCTCGATCCAGGGCCAGCCATATCGCACTCCTGCTGCGGATTCTTCCGAGTGATCAACCCCACCAGGCTGGTCCCCGTTTTCGCTGCCACTCATGGCTTCCTCAGCCGCACCTACCGCCTCTTGAACTTCCCAACCAGCGCCTGCCTCGCGCGCAATGTCTTCCATCGACGAACACGCGGCGGCCAGAAAGGCAAAAATACAAATCAACATTTTCGATCCCATCATCGGACTCCTTATTTAGAGGGCGCCCCTTGCGAGGCGGAAGCGCGATGGCGGTCAGAAAGCTTTTGCCTTCCCAACTCAATAGAGGTCGTTGGCTGTTTTCTACCAAAAATCCCGAAGAACGGCTCTGCCGGTCAACTGGACAAAAATCATATGGGAATTTAGATTCAATCTCATGGAAGACCACAAGGACAACCCGGCCGAGGAGCAAACCGAGTACTTCACTTATTGCTTGGCGATCGGCACTGCGCTTGGCGCTTCCATTGGATCGGCCACCGACAACCTTGCTTTATGCATGGCGATTTTCGTCAGCATTGGCGTGGCCGTTGGACAGTCGTTGGACAGCCGCCGCGAAACCGAAGAGGAATAGTTCCCACGGGTCGGCCTTGCTTGGAATCCGATCGAATCTCAACCGCCGTTCGACCACGCGATCCACAGAGCCGCGGCTAGTGATGTACCCCAAAACGCCAGCGCGGCGTGACTGCGGCGAACCGAGCGCCGATGTTCCCACCAAGTACGTGGGCGAACTTTCTGAATAATGAAAACGGTGACCGCCGAGAGGTTGATGCAAACAATGTTTGCCCAGCACAACAAACCGGCTGTTCCTGCTTCGGCGTAGTGACCGGTGATCAACAACAGGCCGCAGGTGGATAACGGCGGCAGAAGTGCAACGGCAACCATAACGCCCACCAGTTGAGCAGACACGCCAGCGGTAAACGCCATTGCGCCGGCAGCACCCGATGCTAAACCTAGAAGCAGATCGCTGGGCAAGAGTTCGGTGCGTGCTGCGATTTCGGATTGCGTTGGATCGATGATTAAGAATAATCCAAGCAACATCGACAACCCGAAGGCTAGAGCGACGCCATCAAGGTTTGCTTGCATCGAGCGCTTGATCAACTTTTCATCGCCCAAAGTCGTGGCCAACGCAAGTGCCATGTTTGGTCCAAGCAAGGGTGCAATCACCATCGCGCCGATGACCACTGCACCGCTGTTTCGTGCTAATCCAATGCACGCAACGATGGTTGAAAGTGCCACCGTGATCATGAACACCTTCGACGGTTGCGATGAGTCTGCCAACGCAGTACGCAACTCCTCGCGCGCAACTCGCCGCGCTTTAACCTCGGCGTCGGGATCTTCTTTGGCAACCGGCAATGCTGCAGCAACTGGAAGGATGACCGCGTGAAAGCCATCCAATCCGGAACATTGCGATTGAATTTGGTCGAGCGTTTCTTCGACCTTATCCGACGGTAGCAAGATGCGGTGGAAGGTGGATTGATCTTCCGGGTTCACCCCGGTCCAAACCAACCGCCCCTTCGCAAACACCTCCTGCAAGCGCTCGGCATGGCCGGCGGGCAAAGCGATTTCCAGAAAGCGGTCGGCCATCGAATATTGAATTAATTCTTGTCGGCGGAGTCTTCGGCACTCGCCATTCCTTCTTCATCCATGCTGGCGAAAATGGAAACCCAATAAGCCATCACGACCGCACCGAGTTCTATTTCACGCGGGTTGACGAACTCCAAAGTATCGTTGGCGCTGTGGTGCACGTCGAAATATCGTTCATCATTTACGCGCAAGCTCGACATGATGCAACCACTCGGACGCAGCGGGCCGATGTCGGCGCCGCCACCTCCGCGGAACAAACGCTCGGCACCGACTTGGCCCAGCGGCTTGCCCAAACTTTGCAAGCGATCCACTACATCGGCAGGGCGACTCAATCCAATGCCGCGCGGACCGAATGCACCACTGTCGGTTTCCATCGCCAGGAAATGCTTCTCTTTTTCGGCGTGCGCTTCTGCATAACCATTGCCGCCAGCCAAACCATTTTCTTCATTGGCAAAAAGCACAATGCGAATGGTGCGGCGCGGCTGAATTCCGCTAGCCATGATTAAGCGCGCGCATTCAATCGACTGCGTGCAACCGGCGCCGTCGTCGTGCGCGCCAACTCCGGCGCCCCATGCATCAAGGTGACCGCCGACGACGATGATCTCTTCTTTCAAATCGCTGCCAAGGATTTCGCCGATCACATTCCACTGCTCAACATCCGGCAGCGTTTCACATTCCAGTTCCAACTCGGCATGCACCGGCCCTTTCTTCAATTCAGCCACCAAACGATCCGACGAAATCGTGCCGATCGCTGCCGCCGGAATCTTCGGCACACCATCTTCATATCCCATTGCGCCGGTGTGCGGCAAATCATCATTGGCAGTACTCATGCTGCGCACGATGACGCCAACCGCGCCGAACTTCGCCGCCTCTCTGGCACCGCGCGTGCGTTGACCAACGGCCTCGCCATAGGCCTGACCGGTGGTGCGCGCGGTCGAGCGCATCGGCTTACTCAAGAACACAATTTTGCCGCGCAACTTTTCGCCGGCTTCCTGAATCGCTTCCAATCCATAACACTCCACAACCTCGGCGCTCAAGCCGCCCGGCCCGGTGGCGACGGAGCCACCCAGCGCAGTGACCGGCACGTTAGCTTCACTGCCGTCGGCGAAACGCAGGCTTAAGGTCTCGACCTCGCCGCGCACCCATCGCGGCACCATTACCGCTTCACGTCGCACGTTTTGCAAACCGATGCGCATCATCGCATCGACGCCCCAGTCAGTGGCTTTTTCAAAACCCGGCGAGCCGGCCAAGCGCTTCGGCGCGATGGTGCACAGCTCCACCAACATTTCCCAGGCTTGGCGATCTTCCAGGCCTAGGTCGATCATGCGCGTAGCGCGTTCGCGCAGAGTCTCGGCATCGGGGATTGAGAACAATCCATGAGCGTCGGTCACGCCGGCAGGGGCAACACTGTTGGTTTCGGCTGCTTCGACGTCGATGGACTGGGTTTCCGAATCGGCCGGCTTGGAGCAGCCGACTCCTACAACGAGGGCAAGGCAGGGGAAGAGAAGGTGGAGGGACGGGCGCACGCTCCGATTCTAGGCGGCGAGCCCAAATGCGGGACGCCGATTGACCTTCCGCCCTTAGCTATGACGCAGGCTTTTGGCTTCGAGCTGGCGCATTTCGGCTTCTTCATAGCGCTTTTTCATCACCGGCACCAGCGGCAAGCAAACACCGGAGGAGACCACGCCAAGCAAACCAAACGGCGCCCATACAAACGAAGGCTGCCCCATCGCCAGCGCGGTAATCGAAAACAGCAAACTGATCACGCCGAGCACGCCGATGGTCAAAAACGAACCAATGACGAAGCCACGTGCCTTGCCCTTCGGCGCCAGCGCGCCTCCAACCGCACCCAACAGGCCGCCGATGGTCCCCACCCCGGCGCCGCCGAACGAGCCGATGTAAATCGCGGTTTCCTCGCTGAACCAAGCCGAGGATTCTTGAAGCAAAGTGGTGAAATCAAGCATGGGTAGTGGTGTCGGTTTGAGTATCGGAACCAGCCTCGAGGATCTCGCGGTGCAAACGCAGCAACTCGTGACCGGCTGACGGCAGCAGTTGCCCCGTCTCGACCAGGTCCGCCAGCTTGTGCGCCATCGGATCGGGCGGCCGATCTTCTTGCAACTGCTTCACCCGCTGAATCAAGCGATCCAAGCGGCTGCGGATGGTCGGGTACGAGACCCCGTAATGCGAAGCCATCTGTTTCAGCGACCCGGATGCCAGCACCAGCTCCAGCAGTAAATCCAACTCGGAATCACTGAGTTGCGCAAAAATCCGCTTGGCTGGGTGCTCGCTCATGGTCGCTACCCTAAGCCTAACGCCTAAACAATATTAAGGTTGGACTTAATTTTGCTCAAATCCCCATTTGGGCCTTCATGCTCGGCTCGCTGAGGTAAAACGTTACTGAATCCCAATTTATAACGAAAGTCTTAAGCATTTCCTCCCCACCAGGGTTGTCAGGAATCTGCAAAACCACAGTGCGGCCATCAATTTCGACTACCTCGCCTGCCAAAGTCTGGGACCAGCCAGTCACGCCAACCCGCACAAATTCACCGACCTCCGGCGTCCGCAATCCCGCATCGCCGGAGCAAGAAGCCGTCAGCAGAATCAGGGCAATGAAATATTTCATACCCGCAGCCTACCGCGGCCGTCGGCGCTTGCCGCGCACTTCCTTATATGCGGCATTGATCTCCTTCATGCGCTTAGTCGCCGCCTGCACCATGGCTTCACCCAGGTGGGCGTGGCGATCGGGGTGATTTTCCAGCGCCAGCTCACGATAGCGTTCGCGGATTTCCGCCTGGGTGCTATCGGGCTCCAATCCAAGAACATCCCACGCGGTCGGCTCTTGGGCAACGCGCGCGCGGGCATCGCGTCCGGCGCCGGACGCGGCTTGCGCGCCATGACCAAAACTGCCGGTTCCGCGCAGCGCTTTGTTCAGCAGGTCGGTCGAAAAACCGCAGCGCTGGCCAATCCAAATCAACGCAATGCGCTCGGCCTCGGTCACGCCGCCGACGCGCTCCGCCACGCTCAACAACAAGTGGCAAACCAAACCATGGTCCACCGGCCGCAACCTCTTGCGCAACACCGATGCCGCCCATTCCACCTCATCGGGCTCCGGCGATTGGGGCGGATCATTCGGCAAATTCAATGCGGCGAACACATCCGGCTCGGGCATGTACAGCGCGCGCAATCCGCTCATCACCGACACCCATTCCTTCTTCTCCAGGGTGCCGTCGGCGTGACCGACCGAACGCAGCAATACGCACAACGAAGTACCGACTTCAATGCGCTGATCCAAGCTCAAACCCGGTCCGCTTTGTCCGGCTTGGAATTCGTCGTAACTGATGTTCTCGCGCGCCAACGCATCGCGCAGCCATCGCGTCGGGCTGATCCACTTCAAGCACAAGCCTATCGACAAGTTTTTGAAGAAGGCCAGCAGCGCGATGATCGGATGGGCCACCAAATTCCACGGCCGCCAACTCATCCACGCCTGCTGCAGCAACTTGCGCCGCAAGCACGGCAGACAGCCCAAATACACCACCGAGATCGGATCCGGGTCCCATTCCCACACCTCGACCGCATCCTGTAGCGGTGCGGCGTGGCAATGATCGCAGCGAACGCCTTTGGAGGTTGGAAAAGCCATCAGCCGCATATGGTAGTCGACGGAACCGCCGAAGAATGACGTCAATCTGCGGCTGTTAAGCTGGCGCCGTGGAGTACACACCCTACGTAGTTCTCGCTTTTTTGCTCGGCATGACCGCGCTCGGTGCTTGGCATTCGCGCCGCATCAAGTCTGCCGACGATTTCGCGCTGGCCGGACGCGGTCTGTCCGGTTGGGTGTTGTGCGGCACCTTGGTTGCGACGTGGATCGGCACCGGCTCGATCTTCAGCAACGCCGAATTCACTTACGAAAACGGCTTGGTCGGTTTGTTCCTGCCGATCTCCGGTGCGGTCGGCATGTTGCTGCTGGCTTGGGTGGCTCCGCGCGTGCGCAAGATGCCGGCGGCGTCGGTGCCGCAGATCTTGGGCATTCAATTCGGCAAGCCGGCGCAAAAGCTCGGCGCGATTGCGTTGCTCGGCGCTTACATGATCATCGTCTCGTACCAATATCGAGCCGGTGCGGCGGTGGCCGAACGCTTGTTCCCGGGCATGGACCTGAGCTTCGGCGATCCGCAAAGCGGTCATTCTTGGTGGCCGGTGCTGTTTGCGCTGTTCGTCATTCTTTACACCGCGCTGGCCGGCTTGGTGTCGGTGGCAATTACCGACGTGGTCAACGGCTTGGTCATGACCATCGGAATCTTGTTTGGCTTGGGCTTACTGTTCGCCGATTGGGATTCGGCAACGCAGACCTTGCCCGATTCCCACATGCGTATCTTCGGCGACCTGCCGCCGATCGGCTGGGTCAACATTCTGCTGCCTAGCTTCCTACTGATTTTGGGCGACGCCAATTTGATGCAGCGCTTTTTGGCGGCCAAGTCGCCGGCCACTGCCAAACGCGCGGCGTTGGGTGCGTTCATCGGATTGACCGTTTTGGAATGCGCGATCATCGGCTTGGCGCTGATGGGCAAGATGATGCTTCCGGAAGCGCCGGCCAACCCGGCCCACGTGATCATTTACACCGCGTTCCAACTGATGCCTGCGGTCATCGGCATGGCGCTGGCATCCGCAGTAGTCGCCGTCATCATTTCGACGGCCGACAGCTTCCTGCTGGCGTGCTCGACCACCGCTGCCACCGATCTGGGTGGTGGCATGACCACACCACGCAAGCAGCGCATTTTGGTGATCGCGCTCGGTCTGATTGCGTTGGCATTGGCTTTTGCCAGCCAAAAGTTCTTCAGCGTGGCTTTATACGCCTACACGCTCTACGGCGTAACCATCACGCCAGCCATGATTTGCGCGCTACTGCTGCCTAAGGTGCGACCGCGAGCCGTGGTCGCCGGCATGGCGTCGGGGCTGGTTTTTGCGCTGGTTTGGAAGGGTTTGATCGACCTGCCGCCGGAAGGTGCGCCGATCCTGCCCGAAGCCCTACTCAACATCGACGCGGTGCTGCCGGCGTTGGTGGTGAACGTGCTTGCCATCATCGGCGTGCAGATGTTTGCGCCTGGACCGCCAAAAACTGCTGAAAACCCAGCCTAAAAAGGGAATTTCCAAATTAATTGGATAACATCGGCGGCTCGGTTACGGAAGCAATTCGCCCCCCAACCTCTAACCACCACCGAACAATGAAAGCCAAATCCCTCCTGGCGGTCATGGTTGCAGGTCTGGCCCTTGCACTGCCCTCGGCAGCCCAAGACGTCGACCCCCTCCAGGCCAAACTCGATAAGAAGCTCGAAGAAGCATGGGTCGCCCACGGCGGCTGGGTGCTCGACTTTGAAGAAGCTAAGGCCCGCGCGGCTAAGGAAAACAAGCTGATCTTCGCGTACTTCACGCGATCGTACTCGCCGTGACCGCCTTGCATTGCATTGGAGAACGGTTCGTTCTCCTCCGATGAGTTTGCGGCATTTACCAAGACGGTCATCCCTTTCCTGCATGTGACGACGCGGATCGAAGGTCGTGAAAACGATGACTTGCTGACGGTTTACGGCGGCCGTGGATTTCCGACGATGAAGTTTCTCGACGCCGAGGGCAAGGCACTGGCCGATAACAACGCGCGCGACGTTTCTGGAATTCAAGCCGTCGCCAAAGCCTTGGCCAACCTTAGTGCTATTAAGCAGCGCATCGCCAGGGGCGAAAAGGGCTTGGATGCTCAGTTGCTACTGGCCGAAATGACCGTTGGCTCCGTTTCGCTGGCCGATGCCAAGAAGCGCTTGGCTGGGTTGAAAAAGCTAAAGCCGGAAATGAAGGCGAAGCTTGACGGCGCGATGATCAACCTTGAGGTCGACGAAGCTCTCAATCAGTTGATGAGCGGCAAGGGTGACATGGATCAGCTCACCGACATGATGGTCAAAATGGCCAAAGAAGGCCGCATTCCAACAGGCGAATCGGCAGGTTTCTTTTGGAGTCTAGTCACGCAATGGGCGGACAAGAACGGCGAAGTGGACTTGCTTGAAAAGGGCTACAACTTCCTGATCAAGAAGTACGGCAAAGAAGAAGGTGCTGGTGAGTACTTCGACAAGATGAAGAAGCGCATCGACGAGCTGAAGAAAGAAGCCAACCCGGACGCTTAAAGCAAAGCATCATTCCACTAACCACGAAATAAGAATGAAACTCAAATCCCTAATGGCCGTTATGGTTGCGGGTTTGGCGTTGGGACTGCCTGCGGCAGCTCAAGACGTCGACCCCAACGTGGCCAAATTCGAGAAGAAGGTCGCCGAGCCTTGGGTTGCCAAGGGCGGTTGGATCTTGGACTTCGAGGAAGCCAAAGCTTTGGCGGCCAAGGAGAACAAGCTGATCTTCGCGTACTTCACGCGTTCCTACTCGCCGTGACCGCCTTGCATCTCTTTGGAGAACGGTTCGTTCTCCTCCGATGAGTTTGTTGAGTGGTCCAAGAACTACGTTCCTTTTGCTCACGTCACCACCCACATCAAGGGTCGCGCCAACGACGACATGCTTGGCAAAGTAGGCGGCACTGGCTTCCCAACTTTGCGCGTGATGAACGCCGCCGGTGACGTTGTTGCGAACCATAATGGTGCGCGCAGCGTGGAGGGTTTTAAGGCGACTTTCGTCAAGATTGATGAGCTGAACGCATTGCGTAAGCGCGTCAAAGCTGGCGAGAAGGAACTGGCCGCCAAGTTGTTGTTGGAAGAGTTGAACATGGGCGCGATCAAGTACGCGGCTGCCAAGAAGAGCTTGGCGGCGATCAAGAAGATCAAGCCCGAGACCAAGGCCGAGATCGAGAAGATTCTCGTCGGCATGGAGTTCAACGAAATCATGAGCGGCTTGACCGAGGAAAACTTCCTTGAGCATGCTGCGAAGATCGCCGACATGGCGCGCGCCGGTCGCATTCCGGGTGGTCGCCAGGAAGGCACGTTCTGGCAGATCATTGCCAGCTGGGCCGACAAAAAGGGCGACTTGCCGCTGCTGAAGAAAGCGTTCCCGTACCTCGAAGAGAAGTACGGCAGCTACCCGCAGGCGAAAGAGTTCTTGGATGGGCTGAAGAACCGAATCGATGAGCTGTCGAAGGAAGGAAACCCCGACGCTTAATCGCCGTTAATCTGCTGAAGGCAGACTCTTGCGACCGTCATCAATAGATGGCGGTCGCTTTTGTTTTGGGCAGCTAAAATGCCGCGCCCCTGCTCCGTGTCCTACGGGAACGCCGGCCCCATTTCGGCGGAATGAAACGACTGCGCAAGATTTGGAAGTGGACTTGGCGGACCTCGGTGGTCCTGGTGGTGCTTCTGTATTTGCTGCGCAACGCTGTGGTCGCGCCGTTCGCCGTCGGCAAGGCTCAGCCTGCCATCGCCGACGCGCTGGGTATGGAGTTGGAGATCGGTGGATTTGGCGGTTCGTGGTTCGGTGGCCTGACGCTGGAAGAGGTGCAATCGGTCGGCGAGGGCAGCAAAACGCCGCTGAAGTCGGTAACGGTGAAGGGTTTGGAGGTGGACTATTCGCTGTGGCAGTTGCTGCGCGGCGAGGAGCAATGGTTGAAGAGCGTGCAGGTTGGTGAGCTGGCCATTGCTTTGGATTTGGACCAGACCACGCCGCCGGCTGAAGAGGAAGAAGACGACGCCGAGCCGTCTGGAATTCCGGCCTATTTGCCGCCGGTGACGATTGAAAAGTTGGCCGTGGAGTTGTGGCAGGGCGATGTGCATGTCCACGTGCCCACCGCATCGTTGGCGAGCCAGTTCGCCGAAGCGACCGACGTACAACTGACCACCGAAGAAACCCTGTTTGAGCGCAGCGGGCAAGAACCGCAACTGTTGGATCTAGACTTGGCGCTGGTCTACGACGGCGGCCAAGTTCGCGTCAACAGCTTGGCGGTCAATGGAATCGAACGCGTGCAAGCGGCTGATTTGGATTTGCGCCAGGTGCACCTCGGCGACTTGAGTTTCGAAGCCGACTTGTCGGTAATGGATGGTCGCGTCGCCGCCAAAGGTTTGATGCACGAAGGCACGGTGAATTTCGATTTGCAAGCCAGCGGGCTGCAAGCCGAAACACTGAATCCGTGGTTGGACTTAGGCTTGCGCGGCGAGTTGCAAGTCACCGCCGACGTCAGCTTGCCGCTGGATGATCTGCGTGCCGGCGTCGCCGAAGTGAAGTTCGGTGCCCAGCAAAACGGCTGGCAAGAATTGGAACTGCAGGCCATCGACGGCACCGTCAATTTGGAAGACGGTTGGTTAAGCACCAATCAATTCTCCGCCACCGGCGAAGGTTTGGATCTACGCGCCGACGGCGTGCGTTTGCCGCTGTTCGAGCCGTTGGAATCGTGGAACGCGCAAGGCCACTTTTCCCTTGCCGTCGACCACCTACCTACTTGGCTGCACCGCACCGGAGTTGAACTTCCCGCCGAGGTGGACCTGCTGCAAAGCCTGAAGTTAGACGGCACCCTGACCTCGCACACCGACGGCTTGCGTGTGCAGATGACGCAGTTCGAGTTGGCGTCCGAGTTAGGCAACTTGGTTTCAAACGCCGACGTCGACTTGGCGCTGAAGGGTTTGGAATTCCAAGGCATTGCAGAAGAACACGCGATGCAGCTCAACTTGGCTTTTGCAAAGCTTGACCTGCAAGACTTATTGGAGCGGCTGAAGCCGGATGGTGAAACCAACCCATTGATCAGCGGTTCGGCCGACCTGGGATTCCAGTTAACTGGGTCTCCCTCCCAGCCCATAATCTCCGTTGATATCAGACTGGCGAATTTGGTGCCGACGCAGTCCATTCCGGAGTTAGAAAACCTGCCCGCGGGGGGGCGCATTACGCTCGACTATCAAAGCGGTAATGCCAAGTTGAGATCCGGCTTAAACACCGAGTTATGGAAGACGGCGTTGTCCGGGAATTACAAGATCGATTTGGACTTAAACCAGTTGGTCGCCGGCAAGCTTCCAGACGGGAATGGGACCTTCGACTTAAATAGTCGCGCCAGTATTGAAAATCCTGCTTGGTTCCAAGGGACTGCCAGCATGGCAACTGAGGCAGAGGGCACTCTTGAAAATTGGTCGCCCACTCAGCTTCGTGCAACTTCCGATTTAAGAGGCGGAGGGCTTGCGCCACCAGAGAACCTGACGCCTTTCCTTGGCGATCAGCCGGAGCTTGCCGAAAAACTTGCGGGCCTTGGCATTTCCACTTTCCACGTGGATCTAGAAGGTGGTTGGTCCAAAGATTCCGTCCAACCCATTGTGCTCGCCGCCGACTTCAGTGGAATTCATACCGGCAATGGCTCGCCGTTCTTTTTGGAACTCGCCTTGGATTGGGCAGATAGCCGATTGAAGTTGAGCAAGGCGAAGCTTTACTCAGAGGAGGTGAACTTATTCGCCGAGGCGGAATTGCCTTTTTACCTGGATTCGAATTTCCAAGTTTCACTTCCAGAAGAGGTGCCGCTAAATCTCAGTGCCAACCTCAAACCTTTGGATTTGGCAAAGTTGCAGCAACTGGCACAGCCCTGGGCCGAGATCCCGGAGCTCAGCGGTAACTTGGAGCAACTTGGAATCAAACTTGGCGGCACTTGGACACAGCCGGAGCTTCATGCGCAGGTGAAAGCCAAGCAGGTTCACTTGCCCGCGCAAGATGGAACTTTGCTGCCGGATCCGGCTGACTTTGATTTTGATCTTCGTTACGCCGACGGCGTGGCCACGCTGCACCAGTTGCATGCTACGGCGCCGCAGATTCAGTTGGAGGGCGGTGGTACTTGGACCGGGGAGCTGAACTTTGCCGAACTCACTTCTGGCGGTGAATTGGAACCGGGCGTTTTGGACTTGCATGGCAAGTTGGATTCGCCGGACTTGACTTGGTTGGCGGCAACCGGAGCAGTGCGTCGAGCCGAAGGTGGGCTGAGTGCGGATTGGAAGCTCACTGGCGATGCTGTCACGCCCACGATCGCTGCAAATTGGGTAATGCAAAACGGTGCGCTGCGGTTGAATTCGGCGTCGACGGCGGCGATGGAAAACTTGCATATGGTCGGCAGCATTGAAGATGGATTGCTGACGCTTGCGCATATGGAAGGTGATTTGGGATCGGCGCCATTCGTCGCTGATGGCACCGTTGACTTGCGCGATGCTGCAGACCCGAATTTGGATATCAACTTAAACGGCACCGATTTGTTGCTGTTCCGCCAGCAAGGAGTGAAGCTGCGCTCCGACGCGAATTTGCATATTCACGGTTTGATGTCGGCACTGAAAGTTGAGGGTGATATCGAACTCACCGATGGTCGCTATACCAAGCCTGTCGACTTCTTCTTGCCGTTGCTGAAAGAAGGCAGCCCGCCGTCGGCTGGGGTGGAAGGCATCAGTTTGTTCTCGTTGGCGCCGCCGTTGGACAACATGAGCTTTGATGTGGCGGTGCAACCGGGTTCTGGATTCCGCGTGAAAACGAACGTGGCGAATGGATTGATTGAGCCGCAATTGAAATTGGTCGGCACCGGCGAAGTCCCCTACTTGTTGGGTGAGGTTTACATCGATCAATTCCTGCTGAGCTTGCCGGCCAACAACATTCGCATTGAACGCGGTGCAGTGCGATTCTTAGAAGAAAATCCGTTTGTGCCGACGCTGGACATTCGCGCTGGTTATCGTCGCTACGGATATGACGTAACAATTTTGATACACGGCGATCTGTCGGCACCCGAAGTGACGATGTCGTCCATTCCGCCGCTTCAAGCCGAAGAGTTGCTGCTGTTAACGACCACCGGCCAGCCGCCGACCGAATCCACCGACGCCGAAGCTGCGCTAGGGACGGTGGCCGTTTACCTGGCCAAAGATTGGATCCGTCGTTTCTTCGGCGACATGTCTACCGAAGCCGAAGAAAGCATGCTCGATCGTTTGGAAATCGAGTTCGGTCGCGACGCCACTCAGCAAGGTGCGGAAACCATCGAAGGCCGATTCTTGCTACGCGAACATAACTTCCGCGACAACGATGCGCTTTACTTAACCGGCGAACGCGATGCGTACGGCGACTTCAACTTGGGCCTCCGCATTCGATTCTTGTTCCCATGATCTTGCGCGCTAGTTTGTTCGCTGCGTTTTTGTTGTCGCCGCTTTCGGCGCTTCAAGGAGTGGCGGATCCCGTGCAAGAGCCGCAAATCGACGACCTGAAAATTCAATTTGAAGGCAACGAATCCTTTTCCAATTCCGACCTGCGCAAAGCTGCCGTCGACGAAGAATCGGACTTGGTCAAAAACGGATACCGTAAAGCCGAGGTCGATGACATGGCTTTCCAAATGGAAGCCTACCTCATCAGCATGGGCTATCCGTTTGCGCGCGTGCGTTGGCAATATGAGGTGAAAGAGCAAACGCTGCACGCAACCTTTGTCGTCAAAGAAGGAACACGCACTGCTTTAGGAAGCATCGAGATCAACGGCAATACTCGCTTCACAAACGAAGAACTGACACCGTTTCTTTACCCATCCACCCACACCAAAGATCAAGGCGAGCCGGCTTTTGTAGAGGGAACGGTGATGGGCGCCGGCGGCTCCATCGCGTCGTTGTACCGCGCATTGGGTCATAAAGATGTCAAAGTTGACGCGCCGCAATTTGAAATCAGCGACGACGGCACCCGTGCTGACATCGTCATTCAAATTCACGAAGGAACTTGTTACTCCATTCAATCGCTGAATTGGAATGGCAATGTTTCGGTAAGCGACGACGCCATTTCAAAAGCTACGGAGCGCTTGCAGGGCATCCCTTATTTTCCGCGGCGTCGTTTTGAGTACCGCAAAGCCATTGAGGGTTATTACGGCGACCACGGTTATCCGGATGCCAAGGTCCAAGTCGAGGAAAGCTTCGACGTCGAAAGCGGTCGCGTTGAATTTGTAGCCACTATTGAAGAAGGACTGCTCTCTCATTACGCCGACATCATCGTCAGTGGAAATGAGCGCACCAACAGCAGCTTTGTGCGCAACCGCCTAGAGCTGGAAGCTGGGTTGATCACCAGCCGCCATTTGGAGGAAGAATCGTTCCGCAATCTGTTCCGCACCGGATTATTTAAGAGTGTGAACATGCAGCTGGCCGAACAAGATCCGGAGCGACCGGGCCAGCGCGATCTCAACATCGAAGTCACTGAAAACCTCAATCGTGAATTCACAATCGAACCCGGTTATGGTTCTTATGAAAAGTTGCGCTTGCTTTTAGGTTGGCGAAACAAAAGCATCTTCGGCACTGGCCGCATTCTGCGCGTGGAGAACAACGTCAGCATGAAGAGTTTTGGTGCGTTGGTGGGCATCACCGACCCGTGGTTATTCGAAAGCAATATCGAGTTGGATGCGCCGGTGTTTTACCGCCGTCGCCAGGAACCAAGCTTTAACCGCGAAGAAACCGGATTGGCGTTTCAATTCCGTTATCCGTTCAACACACGCACCTCACTGCTGTGGGGTTATCGCATCACAGTCTCCGAAGTCACGTCCGAATCGGCTGCGCTTCCGTCCGACATTTTGGCTGGGCAAACCACGTTGGCCAGCGTATTTGTCGGCCCGCGCTACGACTCGCGCAACGATTACTTCAACCCGACCAAAGGCGCGAAGCACGGCATTCAGTTGGAATACGGCGGCAGTGAGTTGGGTAGTGATATTGAATTCGTCGGCGCCAAGCTAAACCTTGCGCAATACATCCCCATCGACGCCGACGCCAATCACATTCTGGCACTAGGCGCGCGCACCGCCGTCATTCAGCCCATCGGCGACGAAACCATGACCGTGCTCAACGCCGAGCTGCGACAAAACTTGGCATCGTCATTCTGGACTGCATTATTCGTCGATTACGGCAACGTCGGCCGCGAAGTCAGCAACTACAGCGACGACTTCCGCTTGTCTTATGGTGCCGGCCTTCGCCTACTGCTACCCGTCGGTGCACTGCGTTTAGACGCCGGCATCAATCCCGATACACGCAGCGGCGAAGACGAATACGTCATTCACTTTTCGGTGGGAATGGCGTTTTAAGCAACTGCCAACAGTTTCACGGTTATTGCGTAGAATCAATGCCGGGGTGCAGCCAGCGAGTTGCGCCCCGGTTTCCTCTTTTGGGGAAAAGAAGTATGAGTAAGACCACGAAACCACGCCCACGAGCCGCGCAGCGCGGCCATTTTTCTTTGTTTGGAGTTTTGGTCGGCGCGCTGCTGGCGACTCTGGCCATTGAAGCGGCGGCGGGGCCACTGGGTTTGCTAAACGGCAATCTGCTGGATCCGAACGCCAGCCCGCGCCCCGCCGAGCAGCCTCTGAAGCTGACCGACGCCGAGCAGCGCCAAGTGAATTTGTTTCACAATGCATCGTCGGCGGTGGTGCACATCGAAACCACTGAATTGCGGCGTGGTTTTTTTCAGCAAATGGCGCATGAATATCCGCAGGGTTCGGGCACTGGTTTTGTTTGGGATGAACGTGGTTACATCGTCACCAATTATCACGTGGTGCGAAACTCCGAGCGCATTTTGGTCAGCTCAAATGACTTCCGCAAAGTAGAGGCCAAGTTGGTCGGTACGGATCCGGTCACCGATTTGGCAGTGGTCAAAATCACGCCGCCGAATGGCAAGTTGCCGACCTTGCCCATTGGTCACTCCACCGATTTATTGGTCGGCCAAAACGTTTATGCCATCGGCAATCCTTTTGGGTTGGATCAAACGCTGACCACTGGAATCATTAGTGGTTTGAACCGCGTGATGCGCTCGATCATCGGCACGCCGATTCACAACGTGATTCAAACCGACGCGGCGATTAACCCGGGCAACTCCGGTGGTCCGCTGCTGGATTCGGGCGGTCGTTTGATCGGCGTCAACACCGCGATTCATAGCCCGTCCGGTGCAAGCGCCGGAATTGGATTTGCCGTTCCGGTCGACACCGTCAATCGCGTGGTGCCGCAAATCATGGCCAAAGGTTCGCCGGCGCGTCCGACGCTGGGGGTTTACTTGGCACCTGATCGCTGGACTCGATCCAAAGGCATTCGCGGCGTGGTACTTTCGCAAGTCAGCGAAGATGGCCCCGCTTCCGAAGCCGGCATTCGCGGATTATCCGAAGACAGTCGTGGTCGCATTGTGCTCGGCGATGTGGTCACCCAAATCAACGGCGTTGAGGTGAACACCGAAAACGATTTTCGTTTGCAGCTGACGTCTTACCCGCCGGGTGAAACCGTTGTGCTCACCTTGATGCGCGAAGGGAAAGAGAAGCACATAGCCGTTGAGTTGGCCGAACGCAAGCAGCAGTAAACCGCTTGGTGATCAACTAAAGCGGAAGCGCTTCGCCGCCGCCCAACACAGCACCGCGATGCCGGCGATCATCAGTATCGTCGGCGTCATCGCCGAGCCGGGACCGTTTTGGAAGCTGACCAATTGGTGCATGCCATCCATCGCCCAGCCGGCAGGCAGGAACGAAGCCAGCGTTTGCATCCACGGCGGCGTGATTTCGATCGGCCACCAACAACCGCCAAGCGCTGCCATCAGCATGGTGCTGAATACACCAAGGCCGATGACTTGACCTTCGGTGCGACCAATGCAGCCGACCAGTAAGCCGAGGCTGGCGCAGAAACCTGCCCACGCGAGCAACAGCAACAACACCATTGCAAGATCCGGTCCCCAATCCATGCTGAAGAACAGCGTGCCGTAAACCATGCCGACGGCAACTTGGATCATCGCCATCACCATGCGCGACATCCATTTGCCCATCAGCACTTGACCGCGTGAGATCGGTGTCGACGCAAGTCGGCGTAGCAGTCCTTGACGGCGCTCGATGACCAAAAGAACGGCGGTTCCGGTCAGGCCTTGCATCAACACAAACATGACCAAAATGCCGGGAATGGCTTGATCGAAGCCGCTGGGAATGGTCAAGCGCTTGCCGGCGGTGCGCGAATCGATTTGAATGGACCGCGGCATCGCGTCGAGCTCGGCCAACGCTTCGGCCGACGGCTTTTTGCCCATTGCACCTAGAGCGATCAAATCGGCGAGCACGGTGTAGACGGCACGCGTCAAGCGGAATTGATCAAAGTCGCTGGCAATACCCGGCTCGCCCGAACGACGGAATTCGAGAATGGCTTGCTCACCGAACAAAGTGTTGTCGGTGAAGTCGGCGGGAATGCTCAGGCGGCGGCGGAACTCGTCGAACTTATATTTTTCTAAGTACAAACCCTGCTCGTCGGGCATTTGCACTTGGTATTCATTTTCCGACAAACGCTTCGATAAGTGATCGAACAAAAAGCCCGGTTGCCCTTCGGCGTGTACCGCGATGTTTTCGACTTGGTTTGATCCGCCGCCGGCACCCGAGGTGATCGTGCCGATGAAGAAGAAAAACACCACCGGCATGATGAACATCCACAGCAGCGTTTCTTTTTCGCGCAGCATTTGGCGCAAATCGGTGCGGGCGATGAATGCAGCTTGCTGGAAACGATTCATGAGCCCAGTGCAATCCTCCACATCCGACGATGCAGCAACGCATAAAGCAGCGCGCAGCCGGCAATTAATCCGGCGAAACTTACAGCCAAAGTTCCGAGGTTGCTTTCCTGCAGCAGAATCGGTTTGAGTTCTTGCAGGATCCATCCATTCGGCGTGTATCCGCCGGCGTTCACCATCCATTCGGGCATGGCTTCAAACGGGAAGAAGCTGCCGCCGAGCATCAGCAATGGGAACATCAGCAGGTTGGTGATCAGTGATCCGCCGCGGCGACTGCCGGCGAGCATTTGGATCCAGCACATCATCAAAAACACCGCGATGCCGCCGGCCGCCCACCACAGCGTGGCTAATGGCAAAACACTCCATGGCATAAAGTCGAAGTACAGAACGCCGACCGCCATGAAGATTGCGCCAAGTGCAAGATAAACACCAGCAGCGCCGAGCATTTTGGAAGTAACGAATGTGGTCAGCGAATTCGGCGAGTTTAAGAATCGTTTCAGCGTGCCGGCTTCGCGCTCTTCCCACAGATCTTCGGATAACCCTTGGGCGATGAAGAAAAGCGCCATCAGCAAAATGCTGGGCAGCATGTAGAACGCAACCGGGACCTTGGTTTCTTCCTCTTGAGTTGCAGCCGCTGCCTCATCGCTTTCCGTTTCTTCAGCAGGAACTTCCGGTTCGTCCGCCGGGAATTCCAACTTGATCAGCACCGGGTTCAGGTACTCCTCCAAACTGCGCATCGCCGAATTGATCTTCACCGCAATGTTTGCGACTTCAGGATCGGCAGCAGTGAAGTCGCTGGTGCCGTCGACGGTGTTGCGAAGCAGCTCTAATTCCTCACCAAAAATGCGGTGGATATAAAACACCCCCTGCTGCAGCATGGTCAGCACTTCTTCCAAAATGCCCGGCAGAATGCGCTGTGCCGGATTGGTGACGAAGGTCAGCACCACCGGTTCATCGTCCATCACCTTGTCCTGAAAACCTTCGGGAATCAACAACGCCGCCGACCCGTCGTTGTCGTTCAATCGCTCAACCGCTTCCTCATGCGGAATGCGAATGACGTCGACCATATCGCCGACTTGCTCATTGGAAAACGCGCCGACCAACAAGCCCGACAACATGGTGTCGTCTTGATCTTCGAGGTACAGCACCGCGCGCGGTTTGACGTCGCCGCCACCGCCGCCCATGACCATCGTCATCAAGCCGCCGATCAACGCCGGAATGCCGATCCACATGGTCAGCTTCCACGGATCGCGCAGCAGGCGACGCCAATCTTTGTGCGCCGCCACCCAGGAAACGGCCATGCTCATTCGCGCAAGTCCTTACCAGTGAGTTGAATGAACAAGCTTTCCAAGCTCGGCTGCGAAACAGTAGTCTCGCGCACCGTGGCGCCGGCGTTGTGCAAGCTGGCGAAGACCGATTGCAGCTGCGTCGAGGCGTCGGCAATCGACATGTGAATCGAATCTTCCTGCAAGTGCAGAACTTGCGCGTTTTCAAATTCGGCCAATGCCGGACGCACGCGTTCTTCATCAAACTGTCCGCTCAAGCGCAAGATGTCGCGCTCGCCCAAGCGGCCGCGCAGTTCGGCCAGGGTTCCGGCGGCGATGATCCGGCCGTTGTCAATGATCGCCAATTCGTCACAAAGTGTTTCCGCTTCCTCCATGTAATGGGTTGTGTACAAAACACAAGTTCCCTGAGCCTGCAGATCGCGCACCAAATCCAACAACCGCACGCGCGATTGCGGATCCACGCCGACGGTCGGTTCATCCAGCAACAAAACCTTCGGCTGATGCACTAACGCACACCCCATATTCAGGCGCCGCTTCATGCCGCCACTAAATTGCCCGCAAGGTTCTTTGGCGCGATCCAGCAAACCGATGGAATCCAATGTTTGCTGCACCCGATGGTCCAGCTCATCGCCGCGCAATCCATAAGCCGCACCCCAAAACTCAAGATTTGCGTAAGCACTCAAATCTTCGTAAATCGCTAATTCCTGGGGAACTACGCCCAATTGAGCGCGCGAAGCCGGACCGTCGCTGACGACGTCGTGGCTCAGAATGGAGACCCTGCCGGAGGTCGGTTTCAGCAAGCCGGAGATACAACCAATAGTCGTCGACTTGCCGGCACCGTTGGGCCCCAACAAGCCAAAAATCTTGCCGGGCTGGGCGACGAAACTTACGTCGTCCACAGCAGTTAGATCGCCGTATTGCTTACGAAGGTTGGTGACTTCGATCACGATTTTGAAAGCATAGCCGAAAGGTGTTCCACCTCGATGCAATCGCCATCAAATTGAGAACAATTTCAACAGAGAAATGATTCTCGACTATCCGCTGTGGTTCGTAGCGGTTATCCTCGAATACCTAGCCGAAGGACTTCCTTCCAGTCCTTTCATCCCCTGTCACATGCCGACTCAAAAGTTTTCATCCTCCAGTGTAGACTTCACGTCCTCCACTGAGAACACGGTGAACCCCTCGCGCCATTTACCTCCAGGCCAGGTCCTCCTCGTCGACGACGACCCGTCCGTTTTGCGCCTACTCGAATTCGAGTTGGGCGAAGCCGGCGTAACCACGGTTGCCGCCCACGACGGCCGTCAAGCGTTGGAGCTCCTGGAAAAGACTGATATCGACACGGTCATTCTTGACCTTGGACTCCCCGATATTCAGGGCCAAGAATTGCTGAAGCGATTCCACGAGTCGCACCCGGAAATACCGGTCATTGTGCTAACCGCTCGCGATGAAGTATCCGAAGCCGTGCTGTGCATGCAACTCGGCGCGCGCGATTTCGTCACCAAACCTTTCGACCGTGCTCGTCTGCTGACCTCAGTGCATAACGCGTGTAAAGAAAGGCAGATGGAAGCGCGACTGGAAGGATTGGCGATTGAACGCAAGCGGGCATCGGGCTTTGGAACTTTGATCGGCGGATCCAAAGGCATGACGCGGGTCAAGTCTTTGCTCGAACGCACCGCGAACAACGAAGTCACCGTATTGCTGGAAGGGGAAAGCGGAACCGGCAAGGAAGTGGTTGCTCGCGCATTGCATGCGGAATCGCAGCGCGGCAACGGGCCGTTTGTTGCGGTCAACTGCGGCGCCATTCCGGAAAGCCTGATCGAAAGCGAACTCTTCGGTCATGCGATGGGCGCATTTACCGGCGCGGTTTCCGACCACGCCGGCTTCTTTGAGCAAGCCGAGCACGGCACAATCTTGCTCGACGAAATCGGCGAGCTGCCGCTGGCTTCGCAGGTGCGTTTGCTGCGCGTTTTGCAGGAAAAGAAAATTCGCCGTGTCGGCGATAAGCGCCTACGCCCCATCGACGTGCGCGTGATCGCCGCAACCAACCGCACCTTGGAAGACATGGTCAGCGAAGGCGGCTTCCGCAAGGATCTGTTCTATCGCCTAGCCGTTTTCCCGATCACCCTGCCGCCGCTTCGCGATCGCCGCGAAGACATCTTGCTGTTGGCGGAATCATTCCTCGAGCGCTTCTCGACACGACTGCATATCAACCGCCTGCGCTTGGACGATTCGGCCAAGCAGGCGTTGCTGCGCTACGCGTGGCCGGGCAACGTGCGCGAATTGGAAAACGCGATTGAACGCGCCTGCCTGCTTTGCCAAGGCGACATCGTCACCGCCGCCGAATTACCCGACCCGGTCCTCGACACGCTTGTACCGGACGAGCCTATCGGCGAAGATAGCGGCTTGCAGGGACTTGAAACTACCGGTTACGTGCCGGACCGAGAGATCCTGCCGCTTGCGGAAGAAGAACGTCGGCACATCCTGCGTGCGCTGCGGATGACCAACTGGAATCTGTCGCAAGCCGCCCAGAAATTGGGCATTGGCCGAGCCACGATTTACCGAAAAATCGAGCGCTACGGCCTGACCAGGGAGAATTCTGAGCCCTCCTCCGACCTTGGCTCAACTTGATTCCTGAATGAGCTCCACCCTCGAAGGCCAACCCATCTACTCTGCCGAACCGGTTCGACCGGGGTTCGAGGAGTTGCTCCTGGAATATGTATCGGAACTGCCATCCGCAGCCGATGCGCTGCGCGATCTAGTCGCCGCCGAAGCGGAACTGGAATGCGAGCAGCACCTGCATCGTTTGGCAGGCAGCCTTGGCCTTTACGGCTATGGTTCGATGGAACATTTGTGCCGCACCTACCTAACGCGGCTGCGGTCCGGCGAACCGCTTGGTGGAATGGCGCGCGGCGTGCTCGAATTCGCCGACCGCCTGCCGACGATCCGCGCCCGCCCGTAATCGAAATCGTCGAACGGCCTAACCGCACAGCGAATCGGCAGTTATCATGCCGATTGGCGGTTTTTGCTGTGTACACGCCGCTCCCGCATCCCCCCGGCACACGATTTTCCCATGGGCGAACTTCAGGTCACCGCAACGCAGAACGCAGAGCAGATGCGCTTCTTCATGAAGTGCTTGCTGCGCGATATGGAAGCGTTGGAGCACATGCTCCGCACCGGCTTAATTGAATCCGATCGTCGGCGCATTGGAGCCGAACAGGAACTGTTCATTGTCGACCACGCATACCGGCCGGCTTTGCTGGCGCTGGAGCTGCTTGAAACCATCGACGACGAACATTTCACCCCCGAGCTGGCGCTTTTTAATCTCGAGTACAACCTCGACCCGTTTGATTTCGGCGGCGATTGTTTCCGCAAGCTGGAAAAGCAAGGCGTCGAACTGTTGGCCGTGGCGCGCCAAAAAGCTCGCGAGATGAATGCCGACATCGTCATGACCGGCATTTTGCCGACATTGCGCCAGTCGGATGTCAGCATCGATTCGATTACGCCGGAACCGCGCTACTTTGCGCTGAACGAGGTCATGACCAAGTTGCGCGGCGGTACTTTCCATCTGCGCATTAAGGGTGTGGACGAATGCCGCATTCAGCACAAGTCGATGCTGCTGGAAGCGTGTAACACCTCGTTCCAGGTGCACTTACAGGTCACCGCCGAGGAATTCGCCAAGCTTTACAACATCTCGCAGTTGGTTGCCGCGCCGATCATGGCGTGCGCAGTGAATTCGCCGCTGTTGTTCGGCAAGCGGCTGTGGCGCGAAACACGCTTGGCGCTGTTCCAGCAATCCATAGACACACGGCGCAACGAAATTCCGGCGCGCGCGCTGATGCCGCGGGTGAGTTTCGGTAGCAAATGGGTCAAAGAGTCGGTCACCGAGATCTTCCAGGAAGACATCTCGCGATTCCGCGCGTTGCTGGGCAGCGAAAAGTACCAGGATCCGTTTGAAGCGCTTGGCCGTGGGCAGGCGCCGACGCTTGATGCACTGCGTTTGCACAACGGCACCGTTTACCGTTGGAACCGTGCATGTTACGGCATTAGCTCGGGCAAGCCGCACTTGCGTATCGAAAACCGTTTGCTGCCTTCGGGGCCGTCGGTTGTGGATGAGGTTGCCAATGCCGCGTTCTGGTTGGGATTGGTGCATGGTTACGCGGCCGAACACGGCGATCCGCAAACGCAAATGCACTTCGACGACGCCAAGTCCAACCTGCTCGCTGCGGCGCGCCTTGGTTTGGATTCGCAATTCAATTGGACCGATGGCCAGCGCTACCCGGCGTCGGATTTGATTTTGGATCAACTGATCCCGTTGGCGAAGAAGGGATTGGGCATGTTTGGTATCGATCCGGATGACATCCAACGCTACTTGGGCGTGATTCGCAAGCGCGTCGATCATTGCCGCACCGGTGCGCGCTGGCAGGTGCGGTCATTGGTCGGCATGAACGATCACTCCAGCGAGAGTCAGCGTTTGGCCGCTTTGGTCAAATCGATGATTGAGAACCAGGAGACCGGCAAGCCCGGCCACGAATGGGAATTGGCTCAACTGGAAGAGGCCGATGATTGGAAAGACCATTACTCGACAGTGGAATCTTTCATGGTTTCGGACATCTTCACCGTGCACCAGGACGAGTTGGTTGATTTGGCCGCAAAGATGATGGAGTGGAGTCACATCCGACACGTGCCGGTCGAAGACAGCGAACATCGATTGGTGGGCTTGGTGACGCACCGCAAGCTGCTAAGATTCTTGCTCGGTGGCGATTCGTCGTCGCAGGTTCCGGTTAGCGAGATCATGGAATCGAATCCGATTACCATTCGCCGCGATACGCCCACGCTGGAAGCAATCAAGCTGATGAAGGCGAATAAAATCTCGTGCCTTCCCATCCTTGATGACCAGGGAAGATTGGTCGGCATTGTGACCGATAATGATTTTATGGGGGTAGCACGCAAGCTACTTCAACAGAAGCTCAGTGAATAAGAACTGAGTTCCGCCTCCAACCGCATGAAGTCCGAGAATTCGTCGTCCAGCCAGCCCGGCCAAGACCCCTTCGCTGCACCCGAAGGTGGCTGGAAGCGTGTGGTCGGTCGATTCAAGGGTCAGCATCCTGGCCCGAAGGTGGTTTTCATGGCATCGCTGCATGGCAACGAGCCCGCTGGTGCCGTCGCTATCGGTCGGGTGCTAAAGGTTTTAGAAGAGCGGCAGATGCCATTCGCCGGTGAGATTGTCGGCATCGTTGGCAATTTGAAGGCGTTGAATGCGGACGTGCGCTACCTCGAGCGCGACATGAACCGCATGTGGACCGAAGACCTGATCGAGCGCGCTTATAAGCCGTCGAGTGGCGACGGTCCTCAAGGGCCCGGCTCGGGTGCCGGCGCCGAGTGGGAAGAGCTGCGCGAGGCGCATGCGTTGCTGAAAGAAGAGTTGGATGGCTGCACTCGTGAGGCCTTCCTGGTTGATTTGCACACCAGCTCCGCCGACGGTGTGCCCTTCGCGTGCGTTGGCGACACCATTCGTAACCGAAGCTTCACAAGGGCTTTACCGATTCCGATCCTGCTCGGCTTGGAAGAGCAGCTGGATGGCGCCCTGCTCGAATACCTGAACAACCGCGGCGTCGTGACGATGGGATTAGAAGGCGGGCAGCACCGCGAACCGCATTCCATCGACCGCCACGAGGCTGGCATCTGGATCTCGTTGTTCTCAGCGGGCTGCTTCCCCGGACCGGTTCCGGAGCAGGTCGGACAAGGCCGACGACTTTTGTCCGAAGCGCGCTGCAACCTACCCAGCGTGCTGGAGATTCTTCACCGCCACGGTTTGCGCAGCGGTGAAAATTTCGAAATGCGGCCGGGTTATGAAAATTTCACCAAGGTTCAACAAGACGAACTGTTGGCGAGCAATCAAGACGGCGAAATCAAATCGCCGTTGCGCGGTCGCATCATGCTGCCGCTGTACCAAGGCAAAGGCGAAGACGGCTTCTTCATCGCTCGCGAAATCCACCCGTTTTGGCTGCGGATTTCGCGCATGTTGCGAATCATAAAGGTATATAGGCTTGTGAAGCGCTTGCCTGGTATTCGCCGCCATCCGAGCATTCCGCATACGGTGATCGTCAACAAGCACGTCGCCCGTTGGTATTCGGTGCAACTGTTTCACCTGCTTGGATATAGAAAACGGCGGAGTAACGCCGACCTATTAGTTATGACTCGGCGCGCACATGACCAAAAAAAGCCTGACCAGATCAGGATTTGAGTCGGTTGCGAGCCCCCGAAAGCAATTTCCAAGGTATCCTCAATAGTCCCCCTGGATGCAAAGCCAATGGTGCATCCCCTCATCCTTTTCATAGGCCTATGGTCTAGTGCTGCACTTCCCCAGCACACCAGCCGCGTCAGCCTCGATTCCGACGGCATGGGCGGGGCCGGGGCCAGCGTGAACCCCGCTTTATCCAAAGACGGGCGGCATATTGCATTCCAGTCGAACGCACCCTTGGACCCGAACGCATCGGGCCACACTGATATTTACGTGCGCGACCGGATTGAAAATACAACTACGCTGCTGAGCTTCTCCCACCTCGGCGGGCCGGCCAATGCGTTTTCTTCCGAATCGACCCTTAGCGATGATGGTCGATTCGTTGCATTTCAATCCAACGCCAGCAACTTGGTCAGCGGTGACGTCAACGGTTTCGGCGACGTGTTTTTGGCCGACCGCGACCCGGATGGCAACGGCCTTTTTGACGAAGGCAATGAGTATGTGATTCGCATGAGCGAAAACTGGCTCGGCGTCGAAGGCAATGGGCCGAGTTCGCTGCCGGTGTTGTCGGGCGATGGTCGTTACGTGACCCTTACCAGCATTGCCAACAATTTGGTGCCCAACGATTTGAACGGCATGCCCGATCAATTTGTTTACGACCGCGTCGCCGGCGCACTGACTTTGATCAGCTTGGTAAGCGATGGAAGCCAAGGCAACTTGCCCTCCGGCCCCGGCGTAATTTCGCGTGATGGCCGTTACGTTTGCTTTAGCAGTCAGGCCACTAATCTTGATGTTGCCGACACCAACGGCCTGCCCGACTTCTACCTTCACGACCGCGACCCGGACGGCAACGGTACTTACGATGAAGGCAACGGCACTACCGCGTGGGTCAGTTACACCTATACCGGCACGCCGGCAAACTCGGCATGTTCCAACGTCGACATCACCGCGAATGGCGACGCCATTGTTTTCCAATCGGCGGCCACCAACTTAACCGCCGGCAACGGCGCCGGCGTCACCCAGATCTTTTATCGCGACCTATCCTCCGGCGCGATTTACTTGGTCAGCCGTAATGCGTTGAATCAAAGCGGCAACGACGCCAGCACTTATCCCGAGATTTCGCTTAACGGTCAAGCTGTCGTCTTCCAAAGCCGCGCCACAAACTTAGTCGCCGGCGACACCAATCTATGGGACGACGCCTTCCTCGCCGACCTCGTCGCACTGACGATGGAACGCATCAGCCTGACCGCAACCGGTGGTCAAATCCCGCTGTACAGTCATCGCCCAACCATTGGCAATACGCGCGATGAAATAGCTTATCAATCACCCGACGACACTATCGTCCCGCACGACACCAACGGAGACTTAGACGTGTTCGTTTACGGGGAAGGAAAGTGGAGTCCGCAATTAATCGTCGACCCCCTACAACGCGGAGTCGGTGGCCAAGCAGTTACCTGCAACGGTGTCAGTGGTGAAACCGTTCACTTCCTCTATTCCTTTGCCGGTTCCGGCACCGGACCTTGCCCACCAGTATTAGGTGGCAACCTGTGCCTAGACATCCTTAACCCGATCGTAAACGCCGGCTTCGCCACTACCGCAGCCGACGGTTCCACAACCTATCCTTTCTTGGTCCCACATAGCGCTCCGCTTGCGCCCATCTACCTTCAAGCAGTGATTCAACGTGGGTCTGGGAACTCGGAGTCGGTGAAGAGTAATTTGGTGGTTCGGGTTATTGCTCCGTAGGTGTGGTGGTTGTGTTGTTTTTCCGCGGCCGTTCCGGGGCTTAGACCGGTCGCTTCGCCCAACCGGATGCGCCGCGGAACGGCCGCGGAAAAACAACAGAAGCATCACAGTGCCTAGGCGTCGCAATGGAATCACAACTTAGAGAACGAGTTGATCCCCACATTTGAAAGTTTGAGCGAACCTCATTCACTCTTCAAAACACCGCCCAATTATCACAATCAAATTAGCTTTAAACAAGCACTCCATTTAAGTCAGCCGTGAGCACGGCAAAGGCTTGCCCCCGAAGGTTGTTCGAACAGGTGCATTCAACTCAATGGATTCGATTGCTGTCCTTTATCGATTGAATTATCCGAAACGTTGTTTGGGTATCTGGGGTCCATGTGTCGCGCCCGCCGCCGCGACACAAGAACCACAACAAAAAAAGACGACCGCAGGATAACCCACGGTCGCCTAAACGCGTCAACAAACGCGACTACTTATGAGCAGGATCAATTCCATGACCCGAGCGATCCGGGTAAGCCGGACGGCCAGGTTGATTGAACGGAATGCGATCGACTTCCTCCATCATGTGTTGGATGGCTGCATCGAGTTGCGGGTCACCACCTTCGGTCATTAACGAAGGATCGTCGACCACTTCGATGTCGGGATCGACACCGTAACCTTCAATGCTCCACCCACCTTCGCGCGAGTAGTAGCCGAAGGTCGGCACGGTGATCGAACCGCCATCGATCAGGGACGGGTTGCCACTGATGCCGATCAAACCACCCCAGGTGCGCTTGCCGATCAGCTTGCCTAAGCCTGCTTGACGGAAGTATGCCGGGAAGGCGTCGCCACCGGAACCGGCGTTTTCGTTGATCAACATGCACTTCGGACCTTGGTGCGAATCCGGCGGCCAGTGAATGTCTTGGGTACCGCGAGTTGCCCAGTAGTTGCTAACTGGACGGTTCAGCAGTTCGATGAAGCGGTTCGGAATTTGACCGCCACCGTTCCAACGCTCGTCAATGATCAGACCTTCCTTCAGCGTTTGACCGAAGAACTGACGGTACAGATCGTTCTGTCCAGCGATGCCGGTGTTGGGCACGTACAAGTAACCCAAACGTCCGCCCGACTTCTCTTCGACGTACTTACGGTTGCGTTCAATCCAAGCGCGGTAGCGCAACGAGCGTTCGCTGGAAATGGTCTTCACCAAAACCTCGCGGGCTTCGTCATCCATGGTCGGCTTGGCGCTGACGGTCAGCATGATTTCCTTATTGGACAAGCCTTGGAACGCCGCGTACGGACTCCGGCTAGCATCCATCGGAACACCGTTGACGGCCAACACGTAATCGCCTTGGTTGACGTCGACGCCAGGCATCGACAGCGGACCACGACCATCGCTATCCCAATCGGCACCGCGCACGATGTTGGCGATGCGGTAAGCACCTTCGTGCAGTTCCCAATCGACACCCAACATGCCAATGCCGACGCGCGGAGCACGTGCGGCACCATCGCCGTTGCCACCGATGTAAGCGTGACCAGCGTTGACCTCGGAGATCATTTCACCAATCAAGAAGGTGACGTCTTCGCGCGATGCGCAATGCTTAATCATCGCCGAGTAGTGATCGTGCACCCACTGCCAGTCGACGCCGTGCAAGTTCGGATCGTAGAAGTAATCACGGAAGATGCGCCACGCATCTGTGAACAATTGCGCCCACTCTTCTTGCGGGTTGATGCGCACCATCATGCCTTTGGTCGGAACGGTTTTGCCCGAACCACCGGCACTGGCGGCTTGAATCGACGCCGACGAACCGCGCGCGATCATCATCTTCTTGCCGTCTGCGGTTAGCGTGAAGCCACCACCGGAAGCAACCGACTTTTCATTCTTGCTGTCGTCTTCCAAGTCGAACAACTTGATGCCGCCACCGGTTCCATAACGACCGTAGATGACTTGCCCTTTGTGGTTGACCTGCAGGCCGCCAATGTTGCCCGGCGAAACCGGAAGTTGAATGGCGCGTGCTTCGAAGCCTTCGTAATCGATTTCGACTTTCTCAGCGGCTTCTTCGTCGTCGCCATCGTCGTCACCACCGTCACCGGAGGAACCGCTCGACTCACGAGTCAGTTCAAAGTCAAAGGTGATGCCTTGATCCGGCGCTGCACCTTTGCCTTTCATGTTCTCGCCGGAAACCGTCGCAGTCACGCTAATTGCAAAACCGAGGTCGGCAGTCAGCTCCAACTTCAATTCACCGGTGCCCTTGTTAAAAGTGCCTTGATCGATGGTCGCCGTGCCCAACGGAGTCACCATGTCGCCAGTGACCGAACCATCGGAAGCCAACTTCAAGTTAACAGTCAACGGCACACCTTCCGGCGGCATTTCCGGGCCGGTCAAAGTGCCCGCCCAAGAGCCGGTCAACGCGTCGGCCGGAGCAGCTTCCTGCTCGCCTTCATCGTCGCCGTTCTCTTCGCCTTCGGATTCACCCTCTTCTTTGGCATCGCCGTCTTTTTCGCCGTCACCTTCTTCTTTGCCCTCTTCGGCTTCTTCTTCCTCTTCCCACTCTTCTTCATCGTTCTCCGGCGCCCACAAACGATCCGACTCGGCCTGCAGCGGAACCGCCATCAGCACAGTCGACTTGTCGTAAATGTAGGTCATGTCCACCGAGCTGTACGACGGCGAGAAGTTGCGACCACTGGTGTAGAACAGGTACTTGCCTTTACGGTCAAAGGTCGGCGAACCATCGGCAAAGAAACCACTGGTGACCTGCTTCTTGCTGCCGTCTTCAGTGTTCAAAATCCAGATCGCCGTTTGCGACGACTTGTCGGCAACCTTGGCGTAGGTCAGCAAGCGGCTATCGTGCGACCAGTTCACGCGACCAATTGCGCCAATCCAAAAACCGTAACGGCTTTCATCGAGCAACTTGGTTTCGCCGCTATCCAAATCATGCATGCGCAAATTGCCGCCGCAGTCCAAGTAAGCAATCTTCTTGGAATCGGGCGACCAGAACATCGCAGTCTTAAACAAACCGCCTTCCGAAGTCAGTTGTTTGGTTTCACCTTTGCCATCCGACTGAGTCATCCAAATCTCGTACTCGCCGGTCTTGTCGGAGAAGTAAGCGACCCAACGACCATCGGGGCTCCAAGAAGGAGTGCGTTCGGCCACACCATTGGTGCGCGTCAGGTTGCGGGCAATGCCCTTCTCAGACGGAAGCGACCAAATATCACCGCGCGCTTGAGCGACGGCGCGCTTACCGGTCGGCGACACATCCCAATCTTGAATGAACTTGGAAGCATCCACATCGCGGTGACGCACGTTTGGCTTTTCGCCAGGAATGAAGACTTCGACTTTGCTGTCGCGCTTCATCTTGATGTTGTAAAGCATCAAGTCCGAACCCAACTGGTAAACGATCTCACCTTGGTTCTTAAAACCAGGACCGATGGCCGGCCACTTGATGTCGTCGTGCTCGTAAAAAGTGGCTTGCGTATGCTTCTTGGTGCGCAAGCTGTACTTCCAAATGTTCATCCGCGCGTGCTCGCCGGCGTCCGACAAGTAGTACAGCGTGTTTTCCCACCACATCGGCTGGGTGTCGGTACCCGCCCAATCGGTGATCTTTTCGGCGCTGTGATCCTCGAGGTTGAACAACCAAATGTCCGTCGCCAAACCACCCTGGTATCGCTTCCAGGTCCGACCATCGCGCGTGTTCGGCGTGTAAGCCAACCACTTGCCGTCGGCGCTGATCGCCGAAACCGTGCCGTAAGGAATGGGAAGCTCCTTGGCCATCGCGCCGCTCGGATCAACCGTGCAAACCTTCGCCTGCGCGCCAATGCCGACGCGACCGTGCGCGTAAAACAGCAGCTGGCCGTTCGGCAGCCAGTCACACAGCGTTTCCGAGGTCGGGTGATAAGTCACCCGCTCGGCCACCCCACCGACGGCGGGAATGGTGTAAATGTCGGTGTTGCCTTCGTAATTGCCGACAAAAGCAATGCTGTTGCCGTCGGCACTGAAACGCGGGAAACGCTCCGAGCCGTCCGGGCTCGCCAACGGAGTCGCGACGCCGCCTTTACGCGACACCAACCACAAATCGTTGGCATAGGAGAAGACAATATGATTTTGACTGACGTCGGGATAGCGCAGCATCCCGGCGGGCACCGGGTCGGACTGCGCAGTAAGTGGAGTGGTCAGGCCCGCTAGGGTCACTGCGGCCGCCATCCACACGCGTAGGGCTGGGGTTCTCATGCCATTATGTTGGGGGTCAGGGCCGGGGGAAGTTCATGGACAAAATGCCGGCCTCGGAGGTGAACAAGTACGCTAACGCTTCGGGGCCCCAATTGTTGACGGCTTTCTGCGCCGAATGTGGCGATCCGCCGGATTCATCGCAAAAGTCGCTTTTAGGAGCTTTGATATGATTCCGCGATGCTCAGCAAATCATTCCACCAGACCGTTGCGGTCGCCCTCCTCCTGATATTTGCAGCCAGCGAGCTTTCCTGTTCGACTAAGAATTTTCCCCGCGGCAAGCGCAAAGGACGTCGTCCGAATGCCGAACAACCGGCTGATCCGGGCAACCAACAAGCTGAATCGCCGGCCGAGCAGGCTGGCTCGGGCTATGGCGGCGATGAGCCGTCCGTTTCCGATTCGTCGGCCGATTCCGGTAGTGAGCCGAAGGCCGGCAATACCGGAGGCAACACTCCGGTGACCTCCGACGGCGGTAGTTCGCAAACCAGCTACGAGCCGGAGCCGCCAATGCCTCCGGCCAAGCCCGGTGAACGCGTTTCGGTACTCGGCGCGCCGCGACCGGCGAACTTTGTTTTCGATCCGCAGCGCCAAACGGCGACCGGTTCGCAAGACCGTTACGCCTCTTCGCTTAAGGGAACGCAAGGCCACCCGCGCCTGTACTTCAACGAATCCGAGCTGAAGGATTTACAAGCGAAGACGGCGACCACGCACAAGGACATCGCCAAAGCGATTTTTGCATTCGCCGACGCCAAGTGCCGACAGAAAAAATCGCTGCCGCCGGCATCGATGAGCGGCATGGGCAAATCCACCGGCACCTGGCGCAAGCATGGCGACCGTTTGCTAGGCGTCGCTACTGCTTATGTGTTCGCCACCGATCCGGCGAAGAAGAAGAAGTATTTGGACTGGTGTACCGAGTCAATGCGGCGCATGTCGAAGTACTCGAAGTGGGGTCCGACGCCGGAGTTTGACATCGGCTTGGACGGGACTCACATCATGCTCGGTTTCGCAATCGCCTATGACGTTTGCTACGACGCGCTGAGTTCGGCAGACCGTAAGCAATTCGCCGAACGTTTGCGCAAGCAAGCCAACGCTTATTACAAAGAAGCCACTGCGCGCGACCAGATCTTCTGGGTGGCGGCAAAGAATGTGAACCACAACTACACCAACTTCAACGCGATGTTGCACGCCGGCATTGCTTTGGAGAACGAGGTTCCCGAAGCGAAAAAATGGATTGCAGCTGCGGTTGAAAACGCCGCCAAGGTGATGGAGCTGCGCCACTTGGTCGGTGATGGTTCCACCCACGAAGGTTTGATGTACTCCAGCTACGGTTCGTCGGGTTTGTTCATGACTTTGGACTTGCTGAAGCGTCATGGCTTAGCCGATCACTTCGACAACCGCTGGTTGAAGCAGAACTTCCTTTATTACTTGCACGGCACTCGTCCAGGTTGGGGGCGCGTCATTGGTAGCGCCGACGGCCATGGTTACTTCGGTCACGGCCCGCACCATTTGTTCTACTTCTTGGATCGCATGATGCGCGATGGTCGCCCGACTTGGGCTAGCGATCGCATTCGTTCGGTCACCGGCAAGATGTTGCCGTTTGGTAAGCCCGAAGGTTGCACCTTGTTGTTTGAAATGATTTGGTACGACCCGTCGGTGAAGCCGCGCGAGGTCAAGCCGAATGAGATCCCGACCTTCCATCATTTTAAGGATTGGGGCATGGTGACCTACCGCGACAGCTGGCGGCCGGACAGCACTTACTTCACCTTCCGCGCCGGTGACCCTCCAGGACATGCGATTTGGAACATGATTCTGAAGAAAGATCCGCGCATGAAGGAGGCGATCTTCTCGCACAGCCACCCCGACTCGGGCGGCTTCTCGTTCTACCCGGGCGGCACCGATTTCGTTTCCGGCACGCTTTATCAGATGCCGAAGCGTACCGCGTTGGGCAACACTTACACCTTCACGCCTAGCGGCAAGTTTGATCCGCCAGTACCTAAAGCTGCGGCGAAAAAGTTCTGGGATCCGAACAAGCTGCATCAGGTTGGTCGTTTGGATGAACTTGGCCAGGTCGGTGAATGGAACCGCTGGTATGGCCCGGCGAAGGGCATCATTAAGCAGCGCATCCATTCGGAGATTGTGGCTGCGAACACGGCTAACGGTGCGGTGTTCGTCAGTGCCGAAATCGGTGGCAACTACCCGAAGAATTACAAGAGCGGCGGAAAGAATAAGCCGTTTGGATTGAACCGCTTGTACCGCAACATGCTGCTGCTGCCGGAGGACGTGCTGGTCATCGTCGACCGCGTGGAAACCCAAGGCAAGATGGCGGCGCACTGTTATTTCCGTTCCGAATCCTCGTCGAAGGCTCCGGTGCTTTGGACGACCGACGCGACGTCGGCAACTTTGAAGTCGCCGAAGTCAACGGGGAGCACCATCGACTTGATCCACCCGAAGGGCATGACGATGGAAACCGGGCTGGAGATTTACAGTTGGGAAGATGCCAAGGGTGACAACCACGGCGGCATTAAAAACTGGAATGAAGTTGGCCACAGCAGCGCGTTCGTGCGCGTGTCCAACACCAATCAATCCGGTGCGCAGACTTATGTTTACCTGTTGCGCCCCGATGGCAAAGCCGCACGCGTCAGCAACTTGAAGGTGAACGATGCCAACGGCGTCAGCTTTGACGTCGAAGTGGGCAACCGGACTTACGAAGCAAAGATTGCAATGAACTCGTCTGCATCGAGCCGCAAAGCTTTCTTGGGATTCGACGGCCACTGCAAGTTGGACTTCGTCCAGAACTAAGCTGCATGTTTCTAGGTGGGTGACCGCGCCCGCCTAGAAGCTGTTCGGCGCAATGGGGTAGCGTTTGGAGGGCTTCACCCCCGAAAACCGCAAATCCCCTAAAGTTACATTTGGCGCAGACC
>CAYFOM010000011.1:0-111560 GCA_964344765.1 uncultured Planctomycetales bacterium
TTGGGTGCCGCTGAATAGCTAAATCAGGTGTGCAATCTTTTTGTTACACGGGACAGTCATGCCCGTCCGGAGGCAGGATGCCGGGGTTGCCCATCGCGATGTCGTTTGGGGGCACAAGGCCAAATCCCATCGCTGCAGTTTCAGGGTTGCCGTTAAAGCTGGCAGCTCCTCCACAACCGCAACCACTCGCGCCCGCTACAAAACCTGGCCCCCACTGCGGAGCGAAGAACCAGTCGGGGTGCGATTCCACACGCTGCTCGTGGCTACAAAACGCCCAATCCGCGAACCCTGCGGTGAGGTCAAGCGGGTCACTTGTGGACATTCGCGCACGGGGCGGAGTGTTGTCCAAGGACTCAACGAGCGCATTGGCTCCCAATCCTAGGAGGCCGAGCAAGAGCAGAAGCAAGGCGATGAGATCAAACCCACCGCGGTTCGTGAGGAATTTCGGCATGGTTGCGAAACGGATAAAGTTTTCAAAGCGCCCAAAGAACAAAGTGGGCAGTGTGGCAGTAACGAAGGACGAGAAGTTTGGGGCTCGTCGCCCTCCGGTGTATCAAACTTAGTCAATCAATCCCCATAGAAACACAAAACTCGACGGAACTTTTCGGGAGTTGATTCTCGTTCTCAGGGATTCAAGTTCTCATCTTTGAACGAGCTTGCGGTCGGATGCTGACTTCGCACGAAAGTCAAGTGCCATCTGCACAAAACCATTTAAGGCTTAACCGCCGTTGACCGCGTAAGGCAGCAGCAAGCAAGTCCCTTGTGGCTAAGCGGAATCAGTTACTGTGTGCGCCACCCATGCTTTGCAACATCCTCCTTGCCCTGGCTGCGGCCTTGGCTCCACAGCAGCCTGCGCCGCTGGAGCAGCTGCTTGCCGCCGAGCAGACGGCCTACCAGGAGTGGGCCGACGACCACCCCGCGCGCGCCACTCGCGTGCTCGCTGGCGCCATCCGTGACGGCGCGCAGCAGCTGCAGAAAATGGCTTCCGGCAGTGGCTCTGCCGCGGCCGGCAGCGACGTCGAAATGTTGGCCGACGAGCTGGAATTTGCGCTGGCTTTGTACCGTCGTTATTCCAGCGAACTCAACAATCAAACGCTGCGCCGCAGCCTGCTGGAAGGCGTCGAAATTGCGCCGCGTTTTGGGCCGGCTTATGCGCGCTTGGCATGGTTGCGCGCCGACGCCGCCGAGCGCCTGGGCATGTTGCAAAAGTGGCAATGGGTTGGGCCGTTCGATAACGAGCGCGGTGCGGCGATGGAGACGGCGTTGGCGCCGGAGACCAGTCCGTCGGAAGGGATGCGCTACGACGGCAAGGTGCGCGAGATTGGCTGGCGTCGCATGCCGGCTATTGCCAACAACGAGCGCGTCATTCGTTTGCAGCCGCTGATGCGACCGGCGACACAGGCGGCGGTGATTGCGCGCACTTGGGTGCAAAGCGTGCAGCGGCAAGAAGTGCTGCTGTACCTTGGTTTTTCAAGCGAAATGCGTGTTTGGGTCAACGGTGATCCGGTGTTTGAAGCCACCGATCGCCACAACTTCCGCCGCGATGCTTTTGCCGTGCCGATCACGTTGCAGGCGGGCTGGAATGAGCTCAGTTTGAAGGTCGGCGGTCGCGAACGCGGTGCGCAATGGACCGCGCGTTTGGCTGCTGTAGGTAGTGGTGAACCGTTGCATTTGACCAGCAGCGATGAACGCCCGCTGGCGATGGAAGCAATTGCGTTGAGCAGCGCGCCCGCCCCACCTTACGAGTTGACCGGCGAGCGCTGGACGCAGGTGCCCGGCGTGCGTTTTCAGTTAGCGCGTGTCGGCGAAGATCACGACGTGGCTCGGATTTGGTTCCGTCGTTCTTTGTTGGAAGAGTTGGATCAATCCTTGCCGATCAGCAGTCGTCCGGGACGGGCGGCGGCGGCGCGGGCGACTCAGCTGGATAGCGAGCAAGTGCGCTATGGCTTGCAGTATGCGCGTACCTTGTCGCAGCACAATGAATTGGCGGCGGAGAAAGACGTCAACCCGTGGCTGCAGGAGTTGCAACGCGTCTTGCAGCTGGAACCGCATGTTCCGCGCGCATTGCGTCATTTGGCGCGCCATGCTTCTTACAACCAACCCACTTATTTGCGCGCGTTGCAGTGGTTGGACTCGGCGGCTCGGCAGGATGGCGGCAGTGTGTTGGCGACGTTGTTGCGGGCGCAGGTTTTGGAGCGCATGGATGAAAGCGCGTTGGCCAAGCACACGATGCGGCAATTGATGGCGCATGAGCAAATCGGCGACTATCCGCGGGTGATGTTGCGGGCGTTGGATACGTTGAGCTCGGCTGAAAATTTGTTCGGCCATTATCAGCACATCGTCGATGCGCATTACTTCCCGTCGGCAATTGATGAGTACAGTCGCAAAGCGAGTTTGCGCAACCCTGAAGTCGATGCGTTGGCGGTGCAAATCGAGCAACATCGGCGCTGGTCGGCGTGGGGTTTGAGTTGGCGTAAGGAAATTGCCGCGCGCATGATTGCCGGCGGACGTCAAGACGATGCTTTGCAAATGTTGGCCGAAGCACAGCTGCTTGCACCGGAAGATCCGGAGATCTTTAAGTTGATGGCACGCGCGCATTGGATTGCCGGGCGCGAAGAAGCGGCGATTGCCGCGTTGGAAGAAGAGCTGCGTTTGGACTTCAGTTCCGAGGACGACCGCCGTTTGCTGCAGCACTTGCGAGCGCAGGGCGCTGCGCCGTTCCATCTGACTTATCAAGAACCTTTAGACGCGGTGTTGGCGCGTGCGGCGACCCATCAAGCCAACGCGGCGGCGGTGGATGAGGCCGAACAAAGCAGTTTTGAAACGCTGTTGAAGCGCGTCGTCATCAAGGTGAATCCCGACGGCACTGCCCAACGCTACAACCGATTGGTGCGGCGCGTTTTGAATGAACGCGGCGCGCGCGAGATGGACGCGATGGGCTTTTATGGCGCGCCCGGTGATCAAGAAGTGCGCATTTTGAGTGCCAACGTGCAACACGCCGACGGTCGCTTGAGCCAAGCGTCGACCAGCCGTAGCGGTCGTTATGGCGGAACCGGAGTGGACTTGCCGCCGTTGGTTGCCGGTGATGTGGTCGACATTGAATACCGTCACGACGACTTGCGCGTGACCTTCTTCGGCAATTACTTCTCACTGAATGAAAGCTTCGCCGATTCGTTCCAAACGCCGACCTTGTTTAGCGAGATCACCTTGCTGGTGCCGGACGAATTCCCGCTTGCGCTGCACCAACGCGGTTTTGCCGATGCCGCCGAACACCAGGTCTTGGACGACGGCACCCACCGCTATCAATGGTCGCAGCAAAACCTAGCCGCCATCACCGTTGAAGCCGGCATGCCGCCGCCCCATGAAACCGCGCCGGCGGTGCAGGCTTCCAGCTACGCCGATTGGCAATCCTTCGCCACTTGGTGGTGGGATTTGATCGAAGAAGAAATTCGCGTTTCGCCGCCGATGAAAGCCAAGGTTGCCGAACTGGTCGCTGGCGCCAATAGTGCGGAAGAAAAGCTTACCGCCATCTATAACTTCGTCATCACCGACATCCGTTACAACGCGTGGGAATTCGGCGTGCACGGTTACCAGCCGTACAGCGCGCCGGTGATTTTCAGTCGCGGCTTTGGTGACTGCAAAGACAAAGCCATTTTGCTGCGCGCCATGCTCGGCGAAATCGGCATTGAGTCTTACCCGGTGTTGATTCGTTCGTCCGGTCGCCGCGCGCAACAGGATTTGACCTTGGCGATGGTGAATCACTTCAACCATTGCATTGCTTACATCCCTGCACAGCCCGGTCTGGAAGAACGCTTCCTCGACGGCACTGCGCGCTTGCACCCGCTTCATGTGTTGCCCGAATCCGATCAAGGTGCGGAGGTGCTGATCGTTAAACCGGACGGCGCCGAACGCAAGCAGATCCCGTTCTCCAATGCTGAACACAACCGCCTGGAACACGACTTTGAAGTCGATCTCACCGATCCATCCGGACCCCGCATCCGCTACACGCGCACCGCTCATGGTCGTTTCGACGTCGCCACTCGCCACGGCTTCACCGGTAGCATGGAAGAGCAAAAAGAAACTGCCGAAGCGTTAATCACTTCGATGTTCGGCCCGCTCAACGGTGAACTTGAATTGGTTTCCTGGCCTGACTTCGAAGACCTCTCGGCAACCATGTCGATGACCTTCGTCGCCCAACCGGCATCGCTCGGTCGCCGCGGCGATCAAGGCATGGAACTGCCGACCAGCTTCGAGCGTTTGGAGCTCCTGCAAGGCGTCGGCCGTGAGTCGGCGCGTACTACCGACTTGTTGATGGCATCCGCTTGGAGCCAGAGCAGTCGAATTCGCTACTTGTTACCGCCATCGGCGCGCGGCGAAGCGTTGCCGTCGGTTGCGTTGAGCGGCAGTCATATGGACTATCAACGGGTGACGGTGAAGGAGGGTTCGACGCTGACGTTGAACGAAGAATTCAAAGTCAAGCAGCACCGCATACCGGTCGCCGCATACCAAAGCTTCCGCGATAGTTGCCGCCAGGTCGACGACGCCCAGAACCAGTACTTCCAAATCGAACTGCAGCCATGATTTTCGCCTCTCTGGTTCTTGCGCTCACCCCTGCGGCGCAACAAACGCAGCTGACTCCGGAGTTGATCTTGAATCACCCGGGCTTTGCCACCGCCGATTACAACCTGATTCAACACGACCTGCTCGGCGCGTTGGAAGCCGATCCGCGGTCGCCATACGCGGCTTCGGCGCTGACCATGTTGAGCGACATTGCCTACTTGTGCGATGAAGAAATCAGTGTGCAGCGTTGGACCGACTTGGTTTCCCGCATCGCCGACGCCGACGCCTCGCGCAAGGTCCGCAAACGCTTGTTGCGCGAGTTGGAACGACGTCTTTATCGCCAGGAAGAGCTGGCCTTCCCGGAGGATTTATTCGCCGATTACATTACCAATTGGGCAGTGGTTGGGCCGTTCGGTTCGGTCAGCAGCCGCGTTCCGTTGGATTTGGCGCCGGCGACGGATACGCCGCTTTACCGCTTGCATCGCAACTACCTGTCGCCCTGGGGAAGTTCGCTGCAATGGCGCGAGGTCAAGCGTCGGCCGAATACCACGCAGGTGCAACCGGCCAAGCAAACACCGGCACAAGTGGGTTGCGGTTATGCGCTGGCCTACCTCAAGTCCGCCCCCCAACCCGCGCAGCTGGAGTTTTACTGCGACGAAGATTGCGATGTTTATTGGAATGGTCGCCTGCTATTCCAAAAGCGCAGCTATTCGCAAGCCGACCGCCGCAATCGCTTCTTGCTGCCGCTTCAAGTCGAGCAGCAGAACTTATTGCTGATTCGTTTCGACGCCGACAGTGCGCCGGCTCTTTCCGCGCGCTTGGTCACTGCCGACGGTGGCAGTTCGATTCAGGAAGCCGGCTTGCCGGGCATTCAACAGATGCTCGAACAACCGCCGCAATCTTGGCAATGGAGTGAAGCCGCGCCGCCGATTGCGACCGAGCATTACTTGCAACAACCCAGCTGGCAGATCAACCGCACCTTAACTACCGGCGAGCAGTTGCTGCACATGCACTCCAACTATCGCCATGGCCGCGTTGACCGCGCTTTGGCGGTTGAATTGCCCAAAGAACGCGAATGGCAATCGACATGGTTGCGGTTGCGTCATCATGCGCTGAATGATGCTTGGCATTTGCCGGGCGAGGTTCGTCGGCGCGAGCAGTTGGCGGTGGAAAAGCAACTGGAAGAATTGGGTGTGCGCGACGCGCGCATTGAAATTCGCAAAGTGGTGCGCTTAAGCAGTGAGGACAAGTTGGAAGAGTCGCTGGCTTTGGCTCAGCAATTGGCCGACGACCACGGCGACGTGCCGTATTTGGCGTTTCTTGCCATCCAGGCGCTGTCGGAGCTGGACCATACCAACTTGTTGGCGCGTGGCTTGAATGAACAGTTTTTGCTTCAGCATCCGAACTACGTTCCTGCGCTGCAAACCATGTTCGGCTACGCCAATCGCGCCGATCAGCCGGCGCTGGCGATGGACTACATGCACCAAGCCTTAATCGCAGACGGTTCGCAGTCCAACGCCCTCTCCAAGCTGCTGGACTTGCTGGTCGAAAGCACCAGCGATCATCGCCAACTGGTGCGCAAGCTACTGCGCCAACGCGACCGCCTTTACCCGCAATCTTCGACCACCCGAAATTGGCGGCGACGCTTGGCTCGTGAACGCAATTTGATCGACGAAACGCGTGCAGAGTTGGAACAATCCATCGCCCGACGTCCGTTTGCGGTCGGCCGACAAAGCGAATTGATTTCGCATTATTTGGAGCATGGTGATTTAGTTGCTGCCCGCGAGCAAATCGACGCGCTAATGAGTAAACATCCGGGCGCGAATGCCTGGTCGTCAACGCTGCAATTGCTCGGCACCACGCCACCCGACGAGCAGTTCTTCCGCGAGTTTGCTCCCGACCGGGCCGCTGCGCTGGCCGATGCCGATCAAGCCACCGATGCTTCGACTGCATTGGTGCTGGACTCCGGCATGTACTACTTCTATGCCGACGGCTCGCACATTCGACTCACTCACACCATCGCCAAAGCGCTGGACCGAAAAGGCACCGAAATCTTGCACGAGCAAGACGCCTACAACGGCACGCGTATTGCTCGCGTGATTCGTCCGGATGGCCAAGTGTTTGAACCGGTGTTGGTCGATCGCGCCTGGGTCATGCCGTCGCTAAACCCAGGGGATTTGGTCGAACTGCAATTCGCCAACTTCATCGAAGGAACGCCCGGCGCAGTGCCGGAACCTGGCTGGTGGCGCTTTGCTTCCTTCGCTGAGCCGTTCGTACTCAGCCGCTACGTGGTTTATTTGCCGAACGAGCTAAAGGGTGAATGGCGCAAGTTTCAATTTGATGGCGAACACCAGCAGGTGCCATGGCAAAACGGCACCGTTCACATCTTCACTACTCGCTTGATGCCGCGCTACGAAGAAGAACCGCTACGCCCTTCCGATGAAGAACTGCTGCCTTGGGTGCAATTTGGCGCCGATCTCGACCTAGCTGAAGCCGACGCCACCTTCCGCTGGACCTGCACTCAATTAGAAGCCGTTCCCGATGATTTGCGTCGGCCATTGCAGCAGGTTTTGAAGCAGTTGCCATCGTCACCCAACCCGCTGGAACGCGCACGCGCGATTTACGACTGGGTCGGTGAACACGTGCAAGACTTCAGCAACATGGCGCCGATGTCGGAGGTCTACCACAGCAAACGCGGCTACCCGATCGGCTTGATCGCGGCGATGCTGCGTTTGGATGGCATCGATTTCGACTGGGCGGTGACTTACCCACCCACCGCGCCTCAGCTTGCCTCGCGACCGGATGGAGTGTTCCGCAGTGAAGATGACTTCGGCCAACTGTTGCTGCATTTCCCCGCCGGCGAATCGCATGAAGAGGCGTGGATGGTGCTGCCGTTTGGAGGCCGCGGCTACCCCTTCCTGCGCATTCCGCCCGACCTCGCCGGCGCAGGTGTGATGATTTTCGCCGCCGACGGAATCCGGCAAAGCCAACTTCCAGCGGATGCGGTGGAGCAAAGTTGGGATACCGATTTCTCCGTGCGTTACACGCTGGAAGAGGATCGCAGCGCGACCACCGAAGGCGTTATTCGCATCACAACCTCGCAGGGTTCGTTGATGCGCGAGCAAGTCATGAACACCGAGCCGGAGCAGCGCTCGCAGATCGCACGCCAAATCGTCGGCAGCTTGGTTCCCGGCATTAACTTGAAGGAATGGGAGTTCGTCAACCTGGCCCAGCGCGGTGCTGACTTTGAACTTCAATTTCAAGGTTCGATTCCGAAATTTGTGCTCGGCAAAGAACCTAATTTCGGTTGTCGATTGCGGCTGCAACCCATGCAACTAGCCAACGCCTTTGGCGCGGTCGAGCGTCAATGGCCGCTGGCGTTCCGCATGATTAGTCGCTTGCGTTGGCAAATCGAGTTGCAAGGCAACGGCTTGTACAGCTTGGAATATGGCCCGCAAAGCAACGCGATTGAACGCGATGGTTTTGCTTATCGCTACGACGTCGACAAGAGTGAAGACAGCCTAAAGGTTGTGCGCCAAGTCGAAATCAACGGCTTATGGCTTGAGCCGCAAGACCTCGCCGAATTCCTCGCCAGCGCCAATCAGCAAGAGCAGGAAGAAAAGCGCGCCGTGCGCGTGGCGCTTAAGCAGTAGAAGGCTCGATCTTTGAGCAGCGCGCGAACTGACTGAGCTGCTTCATCGAACCTTTCCAATCGCCGTCGAACAACTCGGCGGCGAGCTCGCCTTCGGATTTGCCGCCTTCCAGCAAATCGATCAGCGGTTGCAAATATTGCGCGTCGCTTGGTGCCAAGATGCACAGATCGACGAATTCACGCGCCAACTCCAATAAGGTGCGGCGACCGACATGACTATGCGCATCAGGCATCGGCGCGGTCAATCCATACTTATGCGCGTGGTGCCAAGTTTGCTCCAACTCGTCGTCGCTCCAATCGGCGACCAACTCCCACGCTTGCTGTAGCGCGTCGTCTTGATAAAACACACCTTGAATCAAAGCTGCCAACGACAACGTCGTCGACGGACACAAGGTATCGGTACAGCGCAGCTCCAACTGCGGACGGAAACGCACCTCGGGGAACGGCGTAGATAAGTGCAAGTCCCAATCTTCGGCCGTTGCATCGCCGCGTTCCATATGCTGACGGAAGGTGGTTCCGCGCATATCCAAATAAGTGCCATCGCGATGGATGAACAACATGCTCATATCCAACGCCCAATTGATGTAGTCGTCGAGACTGCTATCGGCCTTCATCAACTCGGGCACTAAGCCGCAACGGGCCGGATCGGTGCGACTCCAAACATGGCCGCGCCACGACGCATATCCGCTATTTTTACCGGCGCAAATACTCGAGTTGGCGAACATCGCACTGAGCAACGGCGACAAACGATAAAGCGTGCGCATTTTGTGCATTGCGTCGGCTTCGTCGCTGTGATCAAAATTGATCTGCACACCGCAAGTGGCTTTCATCATCCACGTGCCCAAATCACCTGTGCTTTGCAGATACGGCTCGAGGATGTCGTACCGTCCCTTGGGAATGCGCTGGATTTCGTCAGGCTTTGCCTGGGGTTGCGCACCGACGGCGAGGAATTGAACGTCGCGGCCGGCTTTGACTTGATCCAACAGGTCGACGTAGGAAGAAACTTCGTCGGCAATTTGATCCAAGCTCGCGCAAGGCGTCGAACCAAATTCAATTTGCGCGCCCGGTTCGATGGTGATTGCGCGACCGTCGGGACCTTTGAGACCGAAGATAAATTCACCCTCGTTGATCGGCTGCCAGCCGGTCAAATCGACCAACTGATGCAGCATTTCGCGCACGCCGCCGGGCCCCAAATACGGCACCGGGTAACAGTTCATATCGGTGACGAACTGTTCGTACTCCACCCCCAACCTCCAATCGGCGCGCGCACGATGGCCGCGCTCGAAGAATTGGCGGAGTTCTCCTTGGAGGATGGGTGGCATGGGAAAATGGCGGAGGTGCATGGGAATCGAACCCACCGGGCCTGGCCGTACCAGTCCCCAGCGGCTTTGAAGGCCGTGCAGGACGCCAGCCCTGATCCACCTCCGACCTGGGCCTATCTTAACGTATCGGCCACGACGAATCTTGCGTCCCCCAGAACTGCAAATCGCCATCGCTTGCCGCACTGATTAACCAATCGCCATCGGGAGGGAATCGCATCGCATGAATGCTATGGGAATGACCACGCCAGACACTGCACTCGCCGCCGCTGCGCGCATTCCATATCCGAATTTCGCCGTTATCAAAACCACCCGCCAAGATGGCTTCACGGCCATGCCAAGCCAACGCGCTGAGGCCATTGGTGTCTACGTTTAACCAATGGACTTCGGTTTCATCCGGCAAATCGCCGGCCGAGGCAGGGAATAGTGAGATTCCGGTTTTGCAAACCACGGCAACGCCATAACCACCAAACTGAATCGGGCGCGGCGCCAACATCGTCGGCTGCGACGGCAAGGCTTCGGTGTTAGGCCCGAAATGTTCCAAAATGGGCCAGCCGGACTCGCCGGTATTACGGATTTCCAATCCGCTCTCGCGCAGCAACCACAATCGATCGGCAGCATCCCAATGCATACCCACCACGACTTCACCTTTGTGCAGGGACACCTGCAAGTTGGCCGCCCATTTCATCGGCTGGGCTTGGACCACGTCGACTAGCAGGAAGCGACGGCCGTTGAGAATCAGCAACAAGCGTTTGCCGTCGGCTGAAAAGGCAAGATGGCTGGATGCGTGTTGACTGAGCGCCTCCAACTGGGAATGGTCCAAATTCACCTGGCGACGCATCCCCGTTGCTGTTGCCGTCAGCCACAATGAACCGTCTTCCTGCATACTGGCAAGGATTTGGCCATCCGCCGAAAGCGCAACGGCGTGGGCGGCTTGCGACATACCGCGGAAACTGGCGAAGGATTGGCCGGTGATTTGATTCCACGCGCGCATGCTTCCGTCGTTGGACGCGGTAGCCATGACCGTGCCGGGACTGAAGGCAAGCAAGTGAGCTTGCTTGGGTTCGGCCGGACCCATTAATCGATCGGAACCACCCTCCATATTCCACACATGAACCGCGCCGTCATCGCCGCCGGTCACGACCAATCCGCAGTCGGGAATCCGCCGCACCACGTTGGCAAATGCAAAGTGGGACGGCCATTGATCGCGGATGTGAAGCGTATTGTCGGCCTTCCACTCCACCTCGCTGACGTAGCCGGCTTTGTCGCCCAACAAGAAGGCGCGCTCACCCACCATGTCGATGGAGTTCAACGCCGATTGCACGGCATTGCCTCCGGCCACCCATTCGCCGTCGCCGCTGACATCCCAAATGTGCAGCATCTGATCGGCACCGCCGGTGACCAAATGACGACCATCGGGCAAAAACCGCAAGTCGTAAACGATTTCGTCGTAAGCGATCAAAGGTTGGGTCAATGGCAGCCCGGTAGTCGTCGACAAAACGTGCACACCGTTGTGACCATCGGCCACGGCCAAGCGCTTGCCGTCGGCGCTGACGTCCATAAACACCGCGCGCGGTGGCACCGTAGCCTTGGCCAAGGTTTCGCCCTGCGCCAATTCCCAGATGTGGACTTCACCGGCATCATCGCAACTGGCCACCCAATCCGAGTCCGGTCCAAAGGCCACACAGCCGACGCCCGCCCAATGGTTTTGGTAGGTGGCGACCATTTCCAACGTTTCGGTATCGAATACATGCACCTCGGCGTTATCGCCGGCGGCGGCGACGTAATGGCCGTTTGGACTAAACGCCGTTGCGTAAACGCCAAGGGTGAAGCGACCGAGTTCACGCACCAACTTGCCGCTCTCCACGCTCCACAACAAAACCGAGCCATTGCCGAATCCGCCGACCACAAACTTGCCTTCGGGGTGAACCGCCAAGGTCAGCAAACGTGGACCACCGGGTTCACGCAAAGTATCCCAGTGGCGCACCAATCGCCGTTCGGCGTGGCGCCACGGCCAGTTGCGCAATGGTGCTTCGCATAAACCGAGCAATGCGTCGGCGGCGTCGAAGCGGAAGCCCTGGATGGCGTCGTCGGCGGCGCGCATCAAGATGTCGTAACGATCTGAGCGAGCATTATCCCAGCCGTCGACCGCTCGCTTTTTGGCTTCATCGCTACCGGCTAGCAGTTGTCCGCCGCGCACCAAGATTGTTGCCATTACCGCCAGCAACATAATGGTGACGAAGCTCGCCGGATGACGTTCGGACCAACGACGAGCACGATGGAACACGCTTGGTGCTTTGGCTTGCACCGGTTCATAGCGCAAGAAACGACGTAGATCGGCGGCGAAGTCCTCCATCGACGCGTAACGCCGCTGCGGCGAGCGATCCATCGCCTTCAAGCAGATGTGCACCAAGTCGATCGGCAAGCGTGGTTGAAGCTTGCGCGGGTGAGTCGGCTCTTCGTGCAAGATGCGGTGGAAGACTTGCTCGGCCTTGCTGGCCTCAAATGGGCGCTCCAACACCAACATCTGATATAGCGAGGCGCCCAGCGAATAAATGTCGGCGCGTTCCGAAGTACTCAGGCTGCCGCTGGCCACCTGCTCCGGACTCATGAAAAACGGAGTGCCGACCATTTCGCCGCTTTGCGATAAGCCGCGTCGATCGTCCATCCACGCCAAACCAAAGTCGGCGACGTAAGCGCGGCCATCACCGGAAACCAGCAAGTTCGCCGGCTTAAGGTCGCGGTGCAGAATTCCTTTCTGATGCGCCTCGGCCATCGCTTCGGCGATGTGCGCAAACCACTCGGCAACCACGCGTACATGCTCGTCGGGTCGACTTTGCGGATCCTGCTTCCATTGTTCGCAAAGCTGATCCATGTTGCGCCCGTCTGCAACCAATTCGGATGCGATAAACGGCACGTCGTTGTGCACGCCACGGCGGTAAACCCTGACTACGGCTGGGTGCTGCAGCTTGGATCCGGCTTCGGCCTCGCGCTTAAAGCGCTGCGTATCCACCAGCGTGCGGTCGAAGCGTGGATGAAAAATTTTCAGCGCGACGCGCCGTTGCAGACCGATTTCTTCGGCCTCAAAGACCACAGCCATGCCGCCACGTCCCAACTCGCGGATGAGACGGTAATCCCCGAACTCTGCGCCGAGAGTGAGGGATTCAGGCAGGGGATGAACAGGAGGGGGCAAAGCGCTGGCGTTAGCCAAGCACCACCTTAGCCGGACCAGCCTGGACCTCGCCCACTTTTACCGCCATCTCGTCGCCCATCGCCGCCAAAAAAGTGGGAACCTGATCGGGCTTCACGCACGCCAGGATGCCGCCGGATGTTTCGGCGTCGTAGCACATTGCTGCCATCCAGTCGGCTACCGAGGAAGCGATTTCGACGTTACTGCCTAAACCCTCACGGCCGCGGTTGGCTGCGCCGCTGAAAATTCCGTCGGCAGCGAGATCAGCGGCGCCGTCGTACATCGGCATGGCGTCGGCTTTTAAGACCAAGGTCTTGTCTGACGCGCGCGCCATGTTGAATGCGTGGCCGAGCAGGCCGAAGCCGGTGACGTCGGTGGCGGCTTTGACTTGGGCGGTACGCAAAGCCTTTCCGGCAATGCGGTTGAGATGAGCCATGCCGGCCACCGCCTTTTGCTCTTGCTCGGGGGTTACGCGACCTTTTTTGACCCCGGTGGTGATCGAACCCGATCCCAGCGGCTTGGTCAGGAAGATCTGGTCGCCCTCGCAAGCGCCTTGCTGAGTGACCAGTTGCTCTTGGCTGACCTGACCGAAAACAGCAAACCCAAACAGCGGCTCTTCGGCTCGCACACTGTGGCCACCCACCCATAAAGCCCCTGCCTCACGCACTTTCTGCACGGCGGCGTCGAAAATGGGGTTCAGAGTCTCGGTGTCCCAATCGGCCGGGAAACCGGCCAAATTCAGCACCACTTTGGGTTCGCCGCCGCAAGCCCAGACGTCGGACAGCGAATTGGCGGCGGAAATGGCGCCGTAAGCGGCCGGATCGTCGACCACAGGCGGGAAAAAGTCCACCGTGTACAGCTGAACCATGCCGTGTTCGTCGACCACGGCACCGGCGTCGTCGAAGCCATCGGGCCCGACGAGCAGGGTGTCTGCTTTAGCAGCGGGGTCAATTCGGCGCAGAACCTGCGCGAGTTGCCCCTGGGGGAGCTTGGCAGCTCAACCGCTGCAGTCAGCGTATTCGGTAAGACGTTTAGTCCTTGCCATGGCAGGATTTTAGGACCACTTTGCTCAAGTCCAAGCAGTTCCTTGCCGAAGGACTTCTGAACCACTTCACTCCCGTGAAAAAGGTGGGCGGAGAGATCCGCCCATCTACCCTCGATGCAAGACACCCCTCACGCACCGCGATCGACCGCTTTTTTGAGCGCGGCGGACAGTGACCGAGAAAGCAGGCGCGCCATTCTGCAAACTACGGCGCACCGCCTGTTCCTGGTCATTCCGGCGATTGCGCTGCTTTATTTGGCAGCCGGGGTGGCTTGGCCGGCAGTGATTTTGACCGCTGGTTTCTTTTTGAACTTGGCGATGTGGTTCGCAATGAAGCGCGACTGGGCAGTAGACCAGTGGGGCTTCGTGCTGATTGGCAGCTATTTCACCATCTGCGCGGTGACGTTGGCGGCTACCGGCGGAATTACCAGTCCGGCACTTGCATGGATGCTCAACGGCATGCTGCTCGGCTGTTATGTATTCGGCATCGTTGGCGGACTTGCGTCGACCATTATTGCCGGCAGCTTTTTGGTCGCGATGTGGGCATGGACTTCCTATCAAGGATTGACCGTGCAAGGCATTAAGCCGGAGCAACTTCCGGCGGTATCGATGGCGCTGAACTTGGCGGCGCTGGGCGTGGCTCTGGTCATCGCCCGCGATTGGCAAAACAGCATGAATCGCTTGGAAACGCAGCGCCGCCAATCGGAAACCGGCTTTGGCGAAGCGCTCAAGCACCTGCACGATGCCTGCATCATCATCGTGCTCGATAAAACGGTTCCAAAAGGCTATCGCCAAGTGTTTCAAAACTCCGCTGCCGATCGCGTCTTGTCGCCGCTACGCAGTAAGGGACTTGACCTTTTCGACGTCGTTCCATGGCGTCGACGCCGGGAATTGCTGGACTTCCTGTCCGGTGGCTTGAACGCCGGCCAGCAGTTCACCGAGCGCGGAATTAATCATCCGGTTACGAATCACGTTTTCGACGTCACCATTACCGGTTGGGATTCGCAAGCTGTGATCTTTATGCACGACGTCAGTGAGCACGTTGAGCTGGAAGAAAAACTGCGCGAAGCTTCGGACGAAGCTAGTGAAGCCAGTCAGGCGAAGAGTGATTTCTTGGCTAATATGAGCCATGAAATCCGCACGCCGATGAATGGCATCTTGGGTATGACCGAGTTGGCGTTGGATACCGAGTTGGATGAAGAACAGCAAGGCTATCTGCAAACAGTGCGGCGTTGTTCGGAATCCATGTTGGCTTTGCTGAATGACATCCTCGACCTGTCGAAGATTGAAGCCGGTAAGTTGGAGTTGGAAACCATCGATTTCAATTTGCGCGACATGCTGGAAGAAGTGTTGGACAGCTTGTCGGCGAAGGCAAGTGAGCACGATTTGGAATGGAATGCCTTCGCCCAGGCCGACGTGCCGGAAATGGTTGTTGGCGACCCTACTCGCCTGCGCCAGGTTTTGACCAACCTGACCGGCAACGCGCTGAAGTTCACTGAAGAAGGTGAAGTTGCCGTCGAAGTTTCGATGCTGCACAAGGTCAACGAGGTTTCGCGCCTACGCTTTGAAGTGCGCGACACCGGCCTTGGTTTGTCGGAGAAACAACGTCAGCGTTTGTTCCGCAAGTTCACCCAAGCCGACACCTCCACCACTCGCAAGTTTGGCGGAACTGGTTTGGGATTGGTGATTTGCAAGCAGCTGGTCGAGCAAATGGGCGGCGAAATCGGCGTGCAAAGCGAACTCGGCAAAGGCTCGAACTTCTGGTTCGAAATCGACCTGCCGGTCAGCACGCAGAAGAGCGGCACCAACAAAGCGCATCTGGAGTCGTTGGATGGCTTACGCGTTCTCGCTGTCGACGACACCGCAACCAACTTGCGCGTGCTTTCGGCGCAACTGAAAGCTTTGGGCATTCGCTGCGAATGCACTTCGAATGGCCACGCGGCGCTGGAAATGATCGACCAAGCCATTTCCGCCAACGATCCATTCCAGGTGTTGCTTTCCGATAAGTTGATGCCGAGCATGGATGGCGGGGAATTGGCCCAAGCCATCCTCAAGCGCGGCGACGAACTTGCCGGCCTGCGCATCGTTCTGCTCAGTTCGTTCAACGAACGCTCGTCGGGCCCGGAAGACGGCTTGCACCTATTCGACCGCCGCATCAACAAGCCGCTGAAACTCAACAGCCTGAAGAGCACATTGTTGAGTTTGATGGATCCGCAAAGTCGCAACAACTTGCCGGTGCGATTGCGGGCGCAAGGTGAAGAAACGCCGCAGACTGGCTCGACCGCAACTGCCGAGACCCAAACACCCCCCACGGCACAAGCTGAATCCGCCGCGCAAACCGAGCAACCGGCAATTGAAAAGATCACGCCACGCGCCAAGCCGGCTGAAGTTCCCGCCGATGCGCCCCCCACTGCGGCGACCAAACGAGCACCCGGAACCGAAGACATTTGTTGGCGCGGTCGAGTCTTGCTGACCGAAGACAACAAGGTCAACCAGAAACTTGCCAAGCGCATGCTGGAGAAGTTCGGCATTGAAGTCGACGTCGCCGATAACGGTCAAGAAGCAGTGGATGCGCTGACCGCCAATGACTATGAGTTGGTGCTAATGGATTGCCAAATGCCGGTGATGGATGGCTACGAAGCCACGCGCCAGATTCGCCGTTTGCCGTCGCCGAAGGATTTAACTCCGATTATCGCGCTGACTGCACACGCAATGGTTGGCGATCGCGAAAAGTGCGAGCAAGCAGGCATGAACGATTACATGACCAAGCCGTTGCGCAAGGAGATCTTCTTGGCGATGCTGAAGAAGTGGCTGGAAGTCGACGGCGACGCCGCTCAGGCTGCTTAACCGCTAAGCAAACGGCGCCAGTACTTGCGCCGCGACGTCAACCAAGGCCTCGACTTGCTGCGCTTGTATGGTGCGTAAATCGAGCAACAACTGCTCATCTTGCATCCGCGGGAATACCGCCGGCGACGCGGTGCGCAACGCATGCGACCATTGCTCGGCCGAACCTTTCGGCATTTGCAGGGCAACGCCGTAACCGGCTAGATCGCGAATCGGCGCTGCGCCGGAGCCGACTCGCCCCATGCACTCCACCACCGTCGCCGTCATCGTTGGCATGACTTCAGCCAGACGGGTTTGCAAGTCTTGCGCGCGCGGCAGCAGGTCTTCGGCTTGGGCGGCGAGCTGACTTAAAGCCGGTAATTGCTGCAATGCTGCTTCTTCACCTAAGGCATGCCACGATAAAGTTGCTTCTAATGCGGCAAGCATGGTTTTATCCAGGCGAAGGCAACGCGTCAGCATGTGCGAACGCAGTTTTTGCACCAACGGCTCGGCGCCGACAATCAGCCCGGCTTGCGGGCCGCCCAACAACTTGTCACCCGAGAAAGTGACGATGTCACAGCCGTCTTCCAATGCTTTGGCTACAGTCGGCTCTTCGTCGGCACCGGGCAGCCCTTCGCCGCGCAACACGCCGGAGCCCAAGTCGTAAACCAACGGCACACCAAACTCGCGGCAAAGATCAGCGAGCTCTTTGCTGGTCGGTTCGCCGACGAAACCATGTTGTTCAAAATTCGAGCGGTGCACTTTCAGCACACATCGCACTTCCGGATCCTGCAACGCTGCCCGGTAGTCCTTCAAATGCACGCGATTGGCGGTGCCCACCTCCACCAAGGTCGAGCCAGCCGCTTCGACGACCTCGGGCATGCGATAACTGCCGCCGATTTCGACCATTTCGCCGCGCGCCAATACCGTTTTTGCACCTTCGCCCAACGCGGCGACCGAAAGCAGCAAAGCCGCCGCGTTGTTGTTCACCGGCAGACCGGCTTCGGCGCCTGTGATTTGCACCAACAACTGCTGCACCGCGCGTTCCCGCTTGCCGCGTTTACCGCTTTGTGGATCGACCTCAAGCACTGCCGCCGATGCCGCCTGCGAAGCAGCCGCAACCGCCTCGGCGCACCACGGTGCCCGGCCAAGGTTGGTGTGCAAAACCACGCCGGTTGCGTTGATTGCACCGGCCAATTGCAGCGCCGGTACCACTTGCAGACGGCGATCAATCCCACGCCAAAAGCGTTCATCCAACTCACGAGCCACGCCGCTGCGCACATCCATGCGCAACTGATCCAACTCGCAAGAAATCGCTTCACGAACCGCCGACCGCGGCAACGACGTCGTCGTTGGGCTCAAATGCTCGGCTGCTTGCTCCAGCAGCTGGTTCATCGGCGGGATTCGCGGGAATGGCGGGGTCGAACTCACGGGTGGCATCCTAGCAGCAGGCCCCCCCGCCACCGTAGAATCCACTTGTGACTCGCACCGTTCTGGCCTCCCAATACCGGTGGAAAATCCTGCCGGAGTCCCCAGCGCTGAGGGACCGGATGGCCGGCGAACTGCGCTTGCAGCCGATCACTGCCCAACTTCTGGTGAATCGCGGCCTCGACCGCCCTGCCGATGGCGAAGATGTGCTGAAGCCGTCGCTGCAAAGTCTTCCCGACCCGTCGCGGCTGCCGGACTTTGACGCGGCAATGGCGGCACTGGAAAAACACTTGGCCAACCCTGGCGACGGCCCGATTCTGATTCACGGCGATTACGACGTCGACGGCATTTGCGGCGCGACTTTGCTGTACCACCTGCTGACCATGCTCGGCACCCAGGTCGAGGTGTTTTTGCCCGACCGCGTCCGTGATGGCTATTCCTTCGGCCGCAACTCGCTGGACCATATCGAACGCATCGGCGCCAAGTTGGTCATAGCGGTCGACAACGGCACTACTGCGATGGAACCGTTGCGTGAGTTGGCTGAGAAAAACGTCGACGTCATTGTCGTCGACCACCACCTAGCCGGCGCCGAACTGCCGCCATGCACCGCGCTGGTCAATCCATGGGTTGCCCCACCCGAAGAAGAGCTCTTTCCATACTTCTGCGGCGCCGGCGTTGCTTACTTGCTGTCGTGGGGTTTGCTACGCCATCTCAACGGCGACGGCGCCCTACCCGAACATCATCGACGCTTTTTGTTCGAAGCGCTGGGCTTCACCGCCATCGCCACCATCGCCGACAGCATGCCGCTCAAAGGCCCCAACCGTGCGCTGGTTCGCCGCGGCTTGGAGACGCTGCCGACGTCGTCCTTTGCCGGCTTAAGCGCGTTGTGCAAATTGCTGAAGCTGTCGCAGCCGGCAGCCTCGGACGTGGCTTTCCGCATCGCGCCGCATTTGAACGCAGCCGGCCGCATGGGCCGCACCGAAATGGCTTTTGAATTGCTCAGCAGCCGCGACCCGCAACACGCGGCGCGCTTGGCGGAACAACTGCAAAGCCTGAACCGCGATCGCCAACAGTTGCAACACAATCAGCAATTGGCGCTGGCACCGCAAGTCGAAGCACAGCGTGAACGCGGCGATCAAGTCTTGTTCGCCGGCGAAACCGATGCCGCATTCGGCGTGTTGGGCATCGTCGCCGCGCGCTTCCATGAAGACACCGGCTTGCCCACGTTGTTATGGGGCGAATGCGAACCGGGTGTGGCGCGCGGCAGTGCGCGCGGACCGGAAGGCGTCAACTTGGTCAAATTAATGGACCAGGTCAGTGGTTATTTGCACGGCTACGGCGGCCATGCCCAGGCAGCCGGCTTCCACTTCGATCCGGCCGATGCCGACGCCCTTAGCGAAGCGTTGACCACGGCCGCCGCCAAATTAGACCCGCCCAATAAGCCGTCGATGCAGATTGATGTAGAAGTGCAGCCGCATGAACTCAATCTCACCGTGCTCGACGAAATGAACTTGCTGGAACCCTTCGGCAGCGGATTCGCCACACCGCTTTTCTTGTGCAGTGGCGCCACTTTGTGCGCCGAACCCGATCGCATTGGCGCCGACGGCCGTCACGTTGCGCTGCGGTTGGAAAAAGCCGGCCACGTGGTGCGCGCTTTGGGCTGGTCGATGGCCGACCGCCTCGGCACACTGGAGGCCGGCAGCGAAGTTGACGCCGTGTTCGAAGCCAGCGTCAACAGTTTCCGCGGACCGCGGCGCGTGGAATGGATTCTGCGCGACCTGCGCACCGTGGCTCCTACATCTTCTTGATCCTGCATCTTGAGCAACCCCTCCCCCGATTCTTCCACCGAGCCGGAAACCGCAAGCAACGGTTCCCAGCCTGCTGATTCCGGTCCTCCTCAGCGTAAGCGCAGCATGTTGCATCCGCTGCAATGGATGCGCTCGACTTATGACTGGATGATGAAGCACGCCGACAAGCCCAATGCCGAACGTGCTCTGTTCGGCATAAGCTTCGCCGAAGCCAGCTTCTTTCCGATTCCGCCGGACCCGTTGCTGATGGTCATGGGCGCGGCGAACCCGAATAAAGCAATTCGCTTTGCCACCGTGACGACGGTTGCGTCGGTGCTCGGCGCGATGTTGGGCTGGGTAATCGGCATGTTCTTGTGGACTTCGGTCGGCGAGCCGGTGGTTCAGTTTTATGACGGCGAACATGTCATCGAAAAAATCCGTGATTGGTTCGATGAATACGGCTTGGTGTCGTTGCTGATTGCGGCGATCACGCCGATTCCTTTTAAGGTATTCACCATCGCCATCGGCATGATGGCTGCTACCGGCACCGACATCTCCTTCGCCGCCTTTGTCGGCGCATGCATCGTCGGCCGCGGCTTCCGATTTTACTTGGAAGGCATCTTGCTTAAGTTTTTCGGCAAGCCGATTGTGGCTTGGATGGAAAAATGGTTCGATCTGCTCGGTGTGATCTTCGCGCTGTTGCTGGTCGGCGGTTTCTTTGCGATTAAATTCATCGGCGAATGAGCAAAACCGACGCCACCCCTACCACCGCCGACGCTTCCGCCGCAGCCGGCGAGTCTCAACAGCGCTTGTTGGTGCTCGACGGCACCGCGCTGGCGTTTCGTGCCTTCTTTGCGATTCGCGGGCTAACCGATCCGCAAGGACGTCCTAGCGGCGCTTTGTACGGTTTCATTTCGTCGGTATTGCGCGCTATTGAAGACTTCCCATCGGAGTACGTCGCCGTTGCTTGGGATCGGCCTGAGCCGACTTTCCGTCATGAGTTTTATGGCGAGTACAAAGCCAACCGCGAGCAGCTCGATGATGACTTACGCGTACAGTTTCCATGGATGCGCGAGGTCACTGCGCTGCTGGGTTTGCCATCGCTGGATCGAGCCGGCTTTGAAGCCGACGACATTTTGGCCAGCTTAGGCGCGCAAGCGGCGGCCAAGGGTTGGACGGCGCGGTTGTTTTCCAATGACAAAGACTTGGCGCAAGTGGTTGGCGATTTGGTGTTGCAATGTCCACCGCCCAAACGCGACCAACCAGCTGCGGAAATGGGACCGGCTGAAATTGAAGAGAAGTTCGGCGTCGGCCCCGAAAAAATGGTCGATTGGCAAGCGCTGGTCGGCGATAGCAGCGACAACATTCCCGGCATTCCTGGGGTGGGTCCTAAACGCGCCACCACTTTGCTGACCAAGTACGGCGATCTCGAAACTTTGCTTGAGCGCGGCCCCGGCGAAGAAAAGGGCAAGCTGGCGGAGAACCTAGGCGAGCATGCCGACGCCGCCCGTTTGGCCAAGCGCTTGGTTGAGCTGGTCACCGATATGGATTTAGGTCCATTGGAGAGCCTGGCGCCGGCAAGCCCGGATTACGATGCGCTGATTGAGTTTTGCGCCGATCATGGCTTCCGCACCTTGAAGGAACGGTGGACCGAGGAACAAGCGCGGGTCTTGGATGGTGACGTGGATGCTGCGACCGCAGCGGCCGAGGCCGAAGCGGAACGCAAAGCCGAGCAGAAGTACCACTTGGTCGATGATGCCGACAAGTTGAAGACGCTTTGTGAGGGGCTGAAGGCGTCGGGTGGTTTTGCCTTTGATACCGAAACGACCGACATCGATCCGATGCAGGCGAAGTTGGTTGGCATGTCGTTTTGCTGGCAAGCCGGCGAAGCTTGGTATTTGCCGACGATGAGCGGTAGTTCGCTGTTGGATAGCGATGGCGGTTCGGGACCGAGCGGCTCGTTGGATTCGGCCGAGGCAATGGATGCCATTCGCCCGATTTTGGCTGATGAATCCATTCCTAAAGTTGGTCAGAACATCAAATACGACGCACACGTGATGCGCAATCACGACGCGCCGTTGGCCGGCATCACCTTCGACACGATGTTGGCGCATTTTCTGCTCCACCCGACGCAACGCCACGGCTTGGATGATTTGTCGCTGACCTATTTGGGCGTGCGCAAAATTCCGACCAAGCAGTTGCTCGGCACCGGCAAGAAAGCGATCACGATGGACCAGGTTCCGGTCGCTGATGTTTGTGAATACGCGTGTGAAGACGCCGATTGCACTTGGCAGTTGTACTTGCTGCTCAAAGACGAATTGGCCGAAGCTTCAGACGAGTTGGGCAAGTTAATGAATGAGGTTGAGTTGCCGTTGATGGCCGTGCTCGAGCGCATGGAAGCCAACGGCATTTGCGTCGACGGCGGCAAGCTGCGTAGCTTGGATCGCGATTTGGAAAACCGCCAAGCCGAGTTGGAGCAGCTGATTTTCAGCGCCGCCGGCGAGCCGTTTAATTTGAATTCGCCTAAGCAATTAGGGCCGATTCTGTTCGAGCGTTTGCGCTTGCAGGATGAGGTCGGCATCAAACGCGTCGGCAAAACCAAAACCGGCTACAAAACCGACGCCGCAACTTTGGACAAGTATCGCGGACTGCCGATCATCGACAATTTGCTGGAATACCGGCAGATTTCGAAGTTGCGCAGCACTTATTTGGAAGCACTGCCGCGTTACATCAACCCGAGCACGGGTCGCGTGCATTCGTCGTTTAACCAAGCGGTGGCATCGACCGGGCGGCTGTCGTCCAGCGATCCGAACTTGCAAAACATTCCGATTCGCACCGAAGCCGGCCGCGAAATTCGCCGCGCCTTTGTGCCCGGTGAAGAAGGCTGGACGCTGATGGCTGCCGACTATTCGCAGATTGAATTGCGCGTGGTGGCTCATCTATCGCAGGACCCTGCGCTGATTCAAGCCTTCCGCGATGACGCCGACGTGCACGCCCGCACTGCTGCGCTGATTCTGGCCGACGGTGTGGAAGAAGACGTCACGCCGGAAATGCGTTCACGTGCAAAAGCAATCAACTTCGGCATCCTTTACGGCATGGGGCCGCAACGATTAGCGCGAGATCTGGGCATTCCGTTCGGCGAAGCGCGTGACTTCATTCAGTCGTACTTCGAGGCGCTGCCCGGTGTGCGCGCTTGGTTAGATCAAACCCTGGAAACCGCGACCGAATCCGGTGTGGTAAGCACGCTGCTCGGCCGTCAACGCCCGGTGCCCGAACTGCAATCCGCCGATGGCCGCGTGCGCTCCAACGCCGAAAACGTCGCCGTGAATTCACCGGTGCAAGGCTCCGCCGCCGACCTCATCAAGCTGGCCATGATCGCCGTTGATCGCCGCTTGCAAGAAGGCGATTGGCAAACGCGCATGCTGTTGCAAGTGCACGACGAATTGGTCTTCGAGTGCCCCAATAGCGAGCTGGACGCGCTGCAAAAGATGGTGCGCGAAGAAATGGAAGGCGTGTGGGAATTGTCGGTGCCGCTGAAAGTAGACATGGGCACTGGCCCGGATTGGGCCAGCGCCCATTAAGCGCTGATCATAAACGAAGCGTTATTGGTTCAAGGTGCCTACAAGCAGCTTGGTCAATTCGTCCAAGTTCAAGATGGTCGGCACAGCTGGATCATCGCTGTTCAGCGTGACCTTCGGCAACTGCAAGTTCTCGGCTGCAACCAAGCCCAGCAGAATGCCACCACCTTCCGTGTTCAGCGCCGCAGTACGCAACTCGTTACGTAACGCTTCGGCCTTCTCTATGGCCAACTGACCATTGGCCTCGGCAATGACGCGATCCTTCTCGCCCTCTGCGCGCGTCGTCGAAGCGTAGACTTCGGCATCAGCGTTAATTTGAGCGATGATCACTTCAAACTCGGACTTCTTCTCCTGAATCTTCTTTTCCCAGCCTTCCGTCAGAGATTTTTCAGCACCAACAATTTGGCGCTCGATCAAGTTGACCTTCTTCTCTTCTTCGGCTTGCAAAGTTAGAGCACCATCCAAGTTCGCCTTTTGACGCAGGTACTGCTTTTCCTGCAGCTTGCTTTCGTAATCCGACGGGAAAGTAATCCGGCGAATCAAGATGTGCTCGGCTTCACAGAAGAACTCACCCAACGCAAGGTTCAGCGCCGGCAAAGTCGACTCCACACGCTCCAAACGCAATGCGGTACTCTGCAAATCCTCGGAGCTCAGCTGCGGCAATTGCGAACGCAAGACACCCAAAGCCTTCGACTTCACGCGATCACGGTACTGGGCTTGCAGACCCTGTTTCACAATCATGTGCGCTTTGCCTTCCTGAATCTTGTACGCGATCGAAACATCGATGGTCACGACGTTGTTGTCACGGGTACGAATCTCTAGAGGCGAGTTCCAATTATCCGTCTCGGAAGGACGGGCAATGTTGCGCGAACTGGTGAAGTGAATAAAGTGAGTCTTCGCCGGCATCAAGTACCACTTGTGGTAACCACTGACACCGAGGTGGAAGCCTGTCGGGAAGTCATCCTCGATGATGCCCCCCATCCACATGCTTTGCTTGACGCCGATCTGAGCCGGCGGAATGCGCTTGAAAAACAGTGCAAACAGAATGGGCACCAAAATGATGAAGCCCAGAATCATCATGAAACGTTTCATTACTGTTTTCCTCCCTGGGTAGCACCCAAGTGCTCAATCCGAACCGGTGCGGGATCACGACGGTAAGGAACAATTTCGAATTGAATGCGGCCAAACTTCTCAGCCAGTTTTTCGCGAACAAGGACTTCACCGCGAGCGGCCAATGCAGCAACCTTTGCCGTCAAGCCTTCTGCTTCTTTACGAGCTTGCTCGACCAAGCCTTCAGCCTGTTGCAGCAACCTGGCTTCGGTTGCTTGACCTTTTGCGGCGGTAGAAATACGCGCTGCTTCCGCAGACTTGCGCACTTGAACCGCATCACGTTCGGCCATGATCTTGTTGGCGTCCAACTGACCCAACAGCAATTCGTATTCGGTGGCCTTATCGCGTTCGATGTCGGCCAATCGACGCTCCCGTTCTTGAATCAGCTGCTCCGCTTTGGTCTTCAGCTTCTCCACTTCCTGGTTCGCCACCTTACGAGCCGAAATGGCTTGTTCGTAACGATCCTCAAACTGCGGCTTCGGCGTGATGATTTCGATGATTTCGACGCCGTGCTTTTGCAACGCTTCATTCAGCCGCAACGTGGCGTTTGCCGTTGCCGTCGTATACGTCGAAGGGTCAGCAACCTCTTCCGCCGAATACTTGCCGAACTCGTCGCGCAAAATCGAACGCGCAAAAGTACGCACCCAGTTCTGCTTAAACGCATTGCTCTCACCCGAGTCATGCAGCACGATGTTTGCCGCCGACGGAATCAGCTGGTATTGAATGGTCAATTCTTCAAACCAGAAGTTTGAGCCATCCTTGGCACGAACCGTCAACTTGCGCACATGGTTGTCATCCAGGTCGCGATCACCGCTCATCTTAAATTCTTGCGGCGACTTATCGAACTTGAATGCTTGTTCCAGGAAAGGCAGAAAAATCTGATAACCCGGACGGTCAACGACTTCTTCGTTGCCGCTCACGTAATTGACAATTACTGCAACCTCGCGGTCAAGGATTTCAACGATGCCGGCACGGCCGGACATCACCGCCATGGCACCGAGCACCAGAATGATGACCATCATGCCCAGCAAACCCATTAGCTTGCGCGGCATCTTCGGCATCTTCGGCATTTGAAAGTCCGGACCGCCGCCTCCCGGTGGTCGTGGACGGCGCGGTGGACGAGGCGGCCGAGGTGGTCGCGAACCGCCGGATGGGTCTGGGAAATCGGAAGGATCAGTCATGGCTGTTTTCCTCTGTTTGGGAGTTTGGGGTGGTGCAAGTGCGGTCGCGGAGCAAACCGACGACCTCGGCAGCGACAGCGGCGGTTTCGCGCGGCTGATCGCCGTCGACCATTTCCACCCACTGAAGATCGGGGAAGGAACGCAGCCACGTCATTTGGCGGCGGATGTAGGTCCGCGTCAACGTGATTGCGCTCTGTCGGGCAGCCTCCAACGTGGTGCTGCCATCGAGGTGTTCGAGCATTTGGCGGTAACCAAGTGCTTTGGCGGCGGTGCGGCTAAAACCGCCGGAATTTTGAATGGACCGGATCTCGTCGAGGAAACCAGCCTCCAGCATTTGATCAAATCGCAACGACACGCGGTCGCGGAGAATTTCTCGTGGCCAGTTTAACGCCACAGCAGGTTCCTCTAGGGTTTCGCGAGCGCTCCACTGCTGCTGCCACTCGCTGAGCGAGTGCCCGGTAGTGCGGTAGACCTCCAAGCCACGCAATAAACGCTGGGCGTCGTTGGGATGGACTTTGGCAACCAATTCTGGGTCCACGCTTTCCAGCTCCTGGCGCACGCGAGCAGGTCCGCCCTCGCCATCCCAGATGGTGCGCAACTCAGTCCGTAATTCAGCCGACGCTTCCGGCACCTCCAACAAGCCGGCGGTCAATGCCTTCAAGTACAAGTTGGTACCGCCGACGTACAACGCGTTTTTTCCGCGCGCCGCAAGGTCGGCTTCCACTTGTTCGGCGGCTTGCAAGTACTTGGCTACCGAATAGTCGGCGCTTGCCGGCACCAAGTCAATCAAGTGATGCGGTACCGAAGCTTGCTCTTTGGCCGTCGGCTTGGCAGTACCCAAATCCATTCCCTGGTAAACCAACATCGAGTCCATCGACACGATCTCGGCACCCAACTCCGAAGCTGCGCGCAAAGCAATCGCAGTTTTACCGGAGGCGGTCGGGCCGAGCAGGAAGTAGCGGTTCACCGAGAATTAAGCTTGGGGACGAATGATGGCGACCGACGATTGCGCCGGGTCGAACAATTCGCGTGCGCGGTCTGCGACCTGCTGCAACGTGACTTGTTGCAACGCATCCAGAATGGCGAACGGCGAATACTCTTGCAGCATGGAATTCAACACCGACCCGGCCAAAGCCGCCGGCGTTTGAATACCACTAATCACCGAACCCCAACTTGCGCTGCGCACGCGTTCGAAATCTTCGGCGGTTGGCCCATCGGCGCAAAAGTGCGCAATTGCATCGCGCACACCATCGACGAATTCTTGCGGTTGATCGCTCAGCCCATGCACGCAGGCATAGCCCCAATCGGCGTCGCCGGAGAAATGGCAGGTCAAACTGTCATCGACAACTTTGCGTCGATAAAGGTCTTCGTGATAGGTGCTGGAATGATCTAAAACCAAATCCAATGCCAGCGAGCTCAGCAGCCAACGCTTCAGCAACGGTTCACCCAAGCCGACGCCTTGGGAATCGCGCCAACCAATCCAAATGTGCGGACGACTGACGTGAAATTCTTCTTCCAACCAATCCGCCGCCGGCGCACCGTTCTCTTGCGGATAGATCTTCGTGGCTTGCCCCGGATTTGCCGGCACCAGCAATCCATCCACCGTGGCCATCATGCCGTCGATATCAAAATCGCCGGCCAAGGAAAGCACCATGTTTTGTGGACGGTAGAAGGCGTCGTAACAAGCTTGTAAGTCTTCGGCAGTCGTGCGATGCACCTCCGAAACCGCACCGCCGGGCGTCACCCGAATCGGGTGATTGGAGTACAGCGCGTGATGAAGCAAAAACAAGCCGCGATACGACGGTTCGTCCTGATACATGCGCACCTCTTGCTCAATGATGCCCTTTTCTTTTTCAACGCGCTCTTCGGTGATTAACGGATCCTGAACAAAATCCAACAACACCTCCAAGCCCTCCTCAAAGCGATCGGAAGTGACGAAGTAATAACTGGTCGAGCGGAAACCGGTGCCGCCGTTAAAGTTGGCGCCCAACTTGCCGAAGCGATCAAAAACCTTTTCTTCGCGGCCCTCAAACAGCTTGTGCTCCAAGAAATGAGCACTACCGTCCGGCACGTCTACACGCACACCATCGGCGGTTTCGAAGCTGGTATCAGTGCTGCCAAAACGCAACCCGATGTACGCCGCCGACGTCGAAAAGCCGGGTTTTTGACTGAGGGCAATGGTCATGCCATTGGCGGCTTGCGCGACGTGCACGCACTCATCCGCCCTCTGGTCTTCTAATTTGCGAAGGATTTTCATTCCTGTCCCCCCATCATTCCGTTTTCTACTGCTGCAGTTTCAGCGGTTTGCGGCGATCGCATCAAGTAACAAAGGTCTTCTTTCCACGCCGACGCGGCGCGACGTACATCGTCCAAACTGACGCGCTCAATCATTTCTGCGCGCTGTGCCGGAGTGCGCTCAAAACCAAGGCGGTGTTCACGTCCATAGAAGGTGGCCATTGAACCGGCGGCGTCGCCGATGGAGCGCATGCCGTTCAAAACATAAACCTTGGCCATTTCCAGCTCATGTTCCGTTGGACCTTCGTCGCCGAGTAGCCGCGCTTGTTTGCGCACCTCGTCGCGAACCTCTTCGAATGCAGCGGCGTCAATGCCGGCCGAAACCACCATCATGCCTTTGACCGAATATACGCCCGAATAAATTCCATAAGCCAACGAGCGTTCCTCGCGAATGATGCGGAACAAGCGCCCTTGCACGCCGCCTCCCAACACTTGGTTGGCGAGCAACGAAGCCTCTAATTCAAACGGATCGCGGTATTGCGGTGTGCGGAAGCCAAAGTAAAACTTGGCTTGGTCGACGTCCATCTCTTCAAAATACTCGCGCAGTTCTCCGGGCTGTACCGAAGCCGGCCAATCCCGTTCGCTGCGTTCCAGTTGCGGCAAACTATGCTCACCCTCAAACCAGCGACTCAAGCCATCGACGATTTCTGCTTCTTTGATCGGCCCAACGGCAACGATACGCAAGCGACCGTTTTCGATTAAATCGATGCGCGCTCGTTCCAAGTCGTCAACAGTGAGTGCGCGGGCTTCCTCCAGGCTTCCCCAAACCGGGTTGCCGAACGGCTCGCCATCGCACATGGCTTGGAAGAACTGCTCTTGGGCATACGCGGAGCGGTCATCGGGAAAGGATTCGATTTGACGTATCAGTTGTGCTTGCTCGCGTTGCATGACTTCATCGTCAAAGGCGGCACCGTTGCTGCCGCGCATCGGTTGAGTCAGCAACTCACACGCTAAGTCGAGCAACGGCTGCATGACTTCGGCGCCTTCGGGTAGGAAGCGCTCACCGACCCAACTCAACGACATCGTCATCGCATGAGTCTCGGCGGCGCGCTGGCCACCAAAATGGAGAGAGGCGCCAAACAACTCTTCCAATCGCCGTGCAATCGCCATGCGGCTGGAAAAATTTTGTGTGCCCTGCTGCAAAACTTGCGCTAACAAAGTGCGTGCCGGCGACAGTTCATCTAACGGTCGCTCGATGTGAATTTGCACCATGCTGCGCTTGAAACGCGGCTCAGGAAGGAGCAGCAAATCGACCCCGGGGGCCAACAAATGCTGCACAGGAACGGTCTGCAGAAATCTCATCCCGCCCGTATGCTAGGCCACTGCACCTTGCGATTCACCATGCTTTCTTGGCTCCTGCTTCTCGCCCCCCCAACTTGTGCTCCTTGCGCCGCCCAAGAACCGTCCGATCCGGTGGTTTTGAACGATCCGGACCCCAAAGTGGTCCAAAAATCGGACGAACCCCAGCCGTCGGACCCGGCCGCCGTCGCCTTTTTTGAAAAGCTGATCCAGGCGCAATCGGTGGAAGAAAATTTGCCTCCGGTCAGTGGTTTTGCCGTGCAAATGGCCATTCGGCTCTTCCTGCCCGAGGGCGGCAATGACTTCGACCTGAGCCTGTACTTCAAAACCGAGCCCTTTGAGACAGTGCGGCTGTTGGTTGACGATGCCAATCACGGCACGCGGGTCGAAAAAGGCTTCGATAAAGACGGCTTTTGGCTGCGCGACGGCGACAAGGAGTTGCACTCGCTGGATGGCCACGAATTTGAGCAGGATCGCGAGGCCATCGACGAGGCGATGGTGCTGTGCAATGACTTCATGCTGCTGTTTGATCTCAAACGGCTGAAGCGCAAAGCCAGCGAGCTGCAACTTGAGCAAAGCGATGAACGCACGCTGATTCGCGGCAAGCTGCGCCGCGGTCGCGAAAAATGGGCTTTTGAACTGCACATTCCCAAGGCCGAACTGCTGCCGTCAAGGCTGAGTTTGCAACCGCCGATTCCCAAAGCCAAACCCGCTGACAAAACGGCGAAGGCCGAAGCAGCTGCGCCAGAGAATCAAGCCGGGTCCAGCAATGGAACCCAAGCCCAAGCTGAAGGCGAACCAAATCCTGCCATCAAGCCGAATCTGCCGCCGCGTCTGCACTATGAATTCGGCGACTGGATTGCTTACGAGGGTCGTTTGTTGCCTTCTTGGATCGAGGAGTTTCACGCCGAAGACTTGACCCGCCCGCTGCGCATTATGGAGATTGGAGACTTCTTGTGGCGCGATCCGGACAAGCTGCAAACCCATCGATAGGCGCTGTTTGTTCGCTTCGCATATTCGGCGGAATCAAACGCGTCGGTAGAAGGCTTTCTCCAAGTCCTCCAGCGACAGAAAAACGCGAACCGGGCGTCCATGAGCGCAGGTGCGATCCTGCGGCAAATGCGCGCCGCGCTTGAGCAGTCCGCGTAAGGCTTCCTGGTCGAGATGGTCACCGGCCATCACCGCGCCGCGACAAGCCATGCTGTGCAGGCTTTCTTCCACCAACTGATCGACGGTTGCGTTTTTGTTCTGCTCGGCAATTTCGAGCAAGTCCATTACCAGCTTTTCCGGCACAAGGCGATTCAGCCGGGCAGGAATTGCGCGAATGGCCACGGTATTTTCACCGAAAGCTTCCAGCTCGACGCCAACTTGTTGGAACACTTCGCGGCGGCTGAGCAAGAGATCCAACTCGGCGCGACCGACCTCGACCAAAGCCGGGACCAACAGCGGCTGCGAAACCACCTCGCCCTTCTGCAAATCGATGCGCAGTTCTTCTAGGTTCACTCGTTCGTGCAACGCGTGCTGATCGAGGATTTCCATTCCGCCGTCGACTTCGCGCACCAAAAAGGTGTTGGCCACGGCCAGCACCGGGCCAACCGGCGCATCCGGATCAGCCTCCATCGGCAACTTGGCTTCAGTCGGCGAATAAGCATCCAAGCTGACGTCCTCGCGCACCGTGTTTGGCCACGCGGCTTTGTCGGATCCACCCAGCTTGCCACCACTAATGCCAAATCCGACGGCGGGTGGCGTCGGACCTCCGGCACCCAAAGCACCGCTTGGTCCGCCTAGTCCTGTTGGGCTTCCGCTCGACCCCTGATCCACCCCGCCAATCACACCCACTCCACGCGTCGCCCAGGGTGCTGCGGCCAAGCCGCGTTGCAAGGTGCGAACGACGCCGCCGAAGACCAAGCGCTCATCGCGGAATCGGACCTCGGTCTTTTGCGGGTGCACGTTGACGTCAATCCGGTCCGGCGGCACCGACAAAGCCAAGTAAAGAGTCGGGTAATGCCCCAACGGCACAAACTCTTTGACGCCTTCGCGCACCGCCCGCAGCAAGCGCGGATCGCGCACCCAGCGGCCGTTGAGGAAGAGATCTACGCGACTGGCGTTGCGTCGTGCTGACTCGGGCGGTCCTACTCGCCCATCGACGACCAGAGGGCCGCTGTTGCGTTCGACCCTGACCATATTCTTCGCCACACCGACGCCGTAAACGGCGCCGCAGCGAGCGTCTAAATCGTCGCTGGAAGAAACCTCGAGCAAAGTCCGACCATCGTGCTTCAGGGTGAAGCCAACGCCGATATGAGCCAGCGCCAAGCGTTCGACCCAGCTGACGCAATGGCGTAACTCGGTGGAAGGACGCTTGAGGAACTTTAACCGTGCCGGCAGCTGTGCAAATAAGTCGCTGACCACGATGCGAGTACCCGGTGCCCCAGCGGCGGCGCGCGGCCCGCTGACCTTGCCGAAGTCCACCAATATCGTCGCCGCATCTTTTTGGCCGGCAGGCAAAGACGTTAGCTCGAGCCGACTGACCGATGCAATCGAAGCCAACGCCTCGCCGCGGAAGCCCAGCGAGGCAACTGCTTCCAAATCTTCAGGGCTTCGCAGTTTGGAAGTGGCGTGCGACCGGACCGCTAAAGGCAAATCCTCGGCGGCGATGCCTTGACCGTCATCGCGAATTTCGATTTGCCGAATCCCACCCTCTTTGAGCAAGATTTCAATGTGGCTGGCACCGGCATCGATTGAGTTTTCCACCAACTCTTTGACCACATTGGCCGGCCGCTCAACCACCTCGCCGGCGGCGATCTGGTCGATGACAATGGGATCCAGCGGGCGAATTCGGTTCATCGACGTGCGTATCTTTGTTGACCTGGACGGTGGCAACGAAATGCCAACAGTTCGAGCGCGTGCACCGAGTCGCCCCAACCCAGCCGCTTGACATTGCTTTCCGCCTCGACGATTGCATTGAGGATGCGATCTAAATGATCCTGATCCACGCTTTGCAAGCGCGTCTGCATGCGCTGACCAATGGGGCCGGCCGACGGTACCCCGGCACTCTTACAAGCCGTAGCAAAGTCAGTGCCCTGACTTAATTGGCGATGAATGGCGGCGGTTTGGGCGCGCTGTTTTGCCATGACCGCCAACATCATGGAGAAGGCATCGCGCGGCGCAATGCGCTTTCCGTCCCATGAGCGCAATCCGCGACTGCGTAAATGATGCAAGCAAGTAAACGCTTTGCGTCCATTTCCTTCCAAAACAGCCTCGGCAAATTCGAATGCACTACCCTCGGCGCTGTGGGCAACAATTTCACGCACCTTTTCGGCGCTGATGCGCGACAAGCCGAGCATGAAAAAGTGCTCCAAGCTTTGCACCAATTCCATCGGCCGGCCACCGGCGATCTGCACCAACAATCCAGCCGCGCCCGCTTCGAAATTTAGATCGCGACGGCGTCCTTCCGCGATCAGGAATTGCGCAGCTTCGCTGGCATCCAAATCATGCGGTCGCCACGGCGGTGGGTCCGAATAGAGTTTGCGGAAGCGTTCGACGCGCACGCTATCGATGGCGGCAAGCTTTTTAGTTGCCGGCCCAGTCTTGAGGCCACAAGCTTCCACCAAAACCAAAGTCATGCCCTGGGCTTGGGCGATGGCTTCGGCTAGACGCGGTGTTTTTTTCAAAGCCTTGGCAGCCCGCGAGAAGATCAGCACTCGGTCGCCACCAAATAACCCGGGGGCGGCGAGAAATGCGTCGAGTGCGTCGGCGGCGAAGTCAGGAGAGGCGCCGTCGCATTCCATCAAGTCAAGCGAGGAGTTGTCCTTGGCCCAATCACGCGCCGTTTGTAGCACTTGCTCAGGGAACCAGACCTCGTCCTCGCCACGAGTGGGTGACAGCAGCACCACGTGGCTCGGCAACTTGCCGGCGCCGGCCAAATCGCACAGCTCCCGGCAAATAGTCGCCGGATCGGGCGCCTTCTTGCGGCGGGCGGGTTTGCTGCGGGCTGCGCTCACTTCTTTAGATTAGCTCAGCGTTGGCGGTCGGAGACGCCAAGTACAGCGCGGCAAGCAGGCCAATGAAATAAATCACGCCGATCCAGGCGTTGACGCGGAAAAACGCCACCGGGATGCGGTCTAAGCGGTTGCCGCGCACCAGCCAATGCTCGAGAAACAGCAGCACCGCGATCACGGCCAGACCGACAAAATAGGGCCACGGCAATGCAGCAAGGAATCCGGCGGTCCCCCAGCATGCCCACGCGCCAACAAAGCAGAGAGCGGATAAGGCGCGAGTCCGTGCCGCACCCAAGCGAGAGGGCACCGAGCGCAGCCCTTCTTTGCGATCGAAATCTAAGTCCTGAATGGAATAAAGCAGGTCGAAACCGGCGACCCACACCACCACGCCGAAGCCAATCCAAAGTGGGATATCCCAACCCGGCAAGAACGATTTGGAAACCGCCAACCACGCTCCGGCCGGCGCGCAGGCAAGAGCAATGCCCAAACCGAAGTGGCACAACAGCGTGAATCGTTTGAGCAAAGAATAGCCGAGCAATACCGCCAAAACGGGCAACGACAACCAACCGCAAATGGGTGCCAACCAAAATGACGCGGCGACGAATAACAGCGAATGGAAGAGGGTGAAACCAGCGGCGTACTTCACTCCCAGTTCCCCGGTCACCAACTCACGGTTTGCAGTTCGCGGATTGCGCGCGTCAAAGGGTAAATCAACGATGCGATTGAACGCCATCGCCGCCGATCTCGCTGCAACTGCGGCTACGACGATCGCAATCAAGTCACTCCAGTCCGGCAAACCGCCGGCGGCAATCCAAGCGCCGGATAGGGCAAAGGGCAGCGCGAACACAGTGTGCTCGAACTTGATCATGCCCAGGGTTTTGCCGAGTTTGCTCATTGGATATCGGCACTGCCCTCCCAAGGCGGAATCTGTTGCTGTGGAATGCCGCAAACGCCCAGTATTTTCGAACACAATTGCGTCACCAATTCTTCCACTGATTGTGGGCGGTGATAGAAACCGGGACTCGCCGGAAGGATGACGGCACCGGCCCATGCCAGCCTTGAAAGATGATCAAGGTGGAGCCGCGACAACGGTGTTTCGCGCGGCACGATGACTAACTTTTTGCCTTCCTTCAGCGCGACCTGTGCAGCGCGTTCAATCAAGTTGGCCGCACTGCCGTTGGCAATTCCAGCGACGGTGCTCAGCGAACAAGGAACCACTAGAACCATTTCCGACGGCGAAGAACCCGACGCCGGACCGGCACCTATGTCGCGGTGATCATGCCAATGAATGCCGTCGGCCGATTGGCCTGGAGCGAGCAATACTTGGGGTTGATCAGTCAGCTGGATGTCCAACTCCTCGGCCAGCACACGCTTGGCAGCGCCGCTGTAAACCAAGTCCACCTCCACGCCCGCCTCCACCAACATGCGCAGCGTCTGCACGCCGTACCATGCGCCACTGGCCCCACTGACGGCGAGTACAACACGACTGGGAGAGGTGGCTTTGGGCATGTTCAGAACAACAGCAATTGAGCGTCGTAAGTGGCATGAGCGTACGCCACCACCGCTAGGCCGCGCCAGCTAAAAAGCAGACCAAGGACCATGCCGGCGAGGAAGCGGAACAAGAATGGGCCTGCATCGAGCGCACTGGGATCGCCCAAGGCATGGGCGAGCGAGAATGCTAGGCTCGAGAGCAGCAAAGCCAATCCGAACGAAAACGGCTTGGCCGCCTCCTTCGACGCGATGCTGCCAAAGAAGGTGCAGAACAGTACATATAGGCCACTCATCAGAAAATAGCGAAACAACAATTCCTCATAGAGGCCGGCGCCTGCACAGAGCGCCAGCTGGCCATGGAAGACGCCCCAGTCAATGGCGATCGGCATGACTTGGGCGGAGGCTAAGTTGGTCAAAAAGGTCAGGATGGGTCCTAGGGCCCAACCCCAAAAAATGCCTTCGACGATCAACAGTACCGCTCCACCTCGCCACGGGATATTCAGCAAACGGATGCGTCCCAGCGACCACAATAGAGTGGTAATCGCCAGGAAGAGGAGCAACCAGGGGGCCAACCACTGCAGCTGCTTGAGGCCTAATTCGACGATGGCAAAAGCCCCGGCTTGAGCTTTATCACGCCCGCTGAGGTGCAACAACGCTAGCGGCAACAAAAGCAGCACCGACACCGCCGGGTCGCGGCGGGCAAGCCCTAATCGTTGCCATTCGGATCCGCTCATTGGGCCTCCGGTCGAGTTCCAATCATCAAGCGCGCGACGCCGCCGGTCAGTGCTTCATCGCTGCAATCTTGGAAGCCGGCTACGGCCATCCATTGCTGAAACTGCTCAACGGTCGCGAAGCTCTGCACGCTCTCGGGCAAGTAGCGATAGGCACCCGTTCTACCGGCGCGCACGACTTTGGCCATCAGCGGGAGGATGTGGTGAAAGTAAAAACCAAAGCAAGCGCCCCATAATCGATTGCGGATGGGGAAGAATTCGAGAACGGCCAATCGACCACCCGGCTTGAGAACGCGCAAGCACTCGCGCAAAGCCAATTGCGGGTCGTAAACATTGCGGATGCCGAAGGCAATGGTCACGGCATCGAAGCATTGGTCAGCATATGGCAGAGCTTGGGCGTCGGCTTGGCTCCAGCTCACTTGAGCTTGGCAAGCGTCGGCTTTGGCTTGGGCAATGGGCAGCATGGAATAGGTGAAGTCCGCGCCGCAAACCTGCACACCATCTGCGGCAAAAACCAAGGCCAGGTCACCCGTTCCACAGCAAAGATCCAAGAGTTGCTGATCGGGCCGCAAGGCTAGGCATTGCTGCACCCGGCGACGCCACCTTCGGTCTATGCCGAAGGAAAGCATGCGGTTCAGGAAATCATATTTCGGAGCAATCTCCGAGAACATTGCCTGAACTTCCGAGCCGGGAGGGGCTGCCATGATCGGCTAATTATCGTCCGGCGTGTCGGCTATGAAAAGCAGAAGGGCGGCTGATTGCTCAGCCGCCCCAGTTAAGATCAGGCCCGTCGTGCCGACAGGCCTGGGCATTTTACTGACGCCAGAAGCTAGCCAGCACGCGTACACCAGGCACGCGGATCGGGTCCACGTAGGAAGCGCCGTTCTCCAGGTTGATCACGTCGACGAAGCCGTTGGCGTTGGCGACGAACAGGAAGCGCGGGTTGCTGACCGGTACCTGAATGCCAAGGATGTTGCGGGTAATGTCCTTCGCAGAGTGCTTAATGGAGTTGCCACCGGTCTTCACGCTTCGGGTAGCGATGAAGTCACCGAAGTTATCCAAATCATCCATTGCCAGGTCGACGATGGAGCCAGAGGAGAACTGACCCACCCAACGGTTGTTGGTGGTGAATTCCTTCGAGCGGAAGTTCGGGTCCGGAACAAAAGCGTTCACCGACAGCGAAATACCACCCACCGGCGAGGACTTGAGGTATACCTCGGCAACGGCGCCTTCGCCATTTTCACGGTAACCAATGAAGGCGGCGTGGTTGACACTACCCGGGTTGGGCTGCAGGCTGGTTGCACTCGCGAAGGTCGAAGTTTGACCTTCAATGGAAACCTGGCCGATGAAGTCATCGTAGCCAATGCCCTGCGGGCCGTCCGGACCGGATTCGAACACCGACATGCGGCCGTCTTGGGAGACCACGTAGGCGTAGTAAAGCTGGGTGCGGAAACCCATGGTGATATCGCGGGCCGTTGCAGACACCAGGCGCGGCTGAGGCACACCAGGGATAATCTTGCGGGTGCGGAAGTCACCAGTAGAGATGAAGGCCACCGAGTTGGACTGTTCGCAGACCACCAAGATGTCTTCATCATCCGGCTGCCAAACCAACTCGCCCGGGCCACGACCGCGACGGTTATCCACCTCGTCAACCAGTTCAATGGTTTTGATCGGAGTGTGGAAGCTTTGCGAGAACGGGTTGCTGTCGATCAGCGTGACCGTGTTGGTGCTGCGGTTGGAAACCGCAATCACGTTGTTGTCCATCGACATCGCCATGTCGACCGGGTCGGCTACCGGAATGGTGTCCAACACAGTCATGCGGTTGCTGTTCAGCACCACAATGCGCTCACCCACGGTATCGACCACGTAGAGGAAGTGGCCGACTTGCTGACGCAAGGTGAAGGTCGGGCAGAAGTTCGACGAAGGTGCCGGGCCGTAGAAGGTGTTACCACCGTAAGTTGCACTGCTGCTGAGCAGACCGGACGGGCCGTTTCCTCCGATGGTGCCGAAGGGGTCACCATTGACCAAGCGGTTGGTCGAGTAGTTGCCGTCACGGTTTTGGTCGCCGAAGGTCGGTTCTTCCGTTTGAATCAATGGCGAGAAGCAAGCCGGAACCAAAGTCAGACGTGGCGGGTTCGGGTGCGGAGCGTACTGAATCGAGTTACCCGGAGTCTGCAGCAAGGTGGCCGGGTGCAATTGCAGAGCACCCGATGCACAGTTGTTCTGGGTACCAGCCAAGCAGTCGTGGTTGTTGAACGCCAAGTCCAACGGATGGCCCAACATCATGTCGGTCACGGTACCCAGCGCACCGCCATCGACCAGCTGCGTGCTCAGCGACGAGGTCTGAGTCAGTGTAAAGACACCACGGCTACCACCGGCCAGCGTGGTGAAGTCACGCGAAAGCGGCGGGAACAAGTCCTGTACACCCAGGTTTGGGTTGAACGGGAAGATCGAGACGTCACCCGAAATCGGGTCGCCGTTCTCGTCATAGCCGCGGTCGTAGATGTTCTGGTTCAGGTCGTTGTGAGTCGGGTCACCGGTACCTTGACCAAATCCATCCAAGTCAATGACGCGCATACCGGCAGTGGCTCCACCACCGTTCGATGCGGCGTAAATCGCACCCGGCGCAACCGGCGCGTTAACCAAGCCTGGGCAGCCCGTACCGACGGTGAAAGTAATGTCGGTGGTCTCGAGGCTCAACGCGTCTTGGTTGGCGAAGAGGTCTTCCGCAGCGTTATGGCTGTACTTAATCGTTGCCTCGGAGGTCGCACCCAACGGGTCCTTACCCGGGAAGGAGTTGACCGGAGTCACGATAAAGGTAGTGAAGTCAAACGGGCTCTTTGGCAGAACCGTGTAGGGCATTTGCAGCGGCACACCAGGCTGATCGAAGCCTTGGGGAACCGGCGGCAAAAACTCAACTACGAATTCGTTCGACAGTCCCGGAGGAATCAAGCTCGGCAATGGACCCAACGAGTGAGGCTGGCAAGACTCGTCGAACGACCAAGTAATGTTGGTATCGCAAGCAACATCCACGGCCAAGTCAGCCGGCGAAGTCACCGGCGGACCACCGACGCCATCCAGCAACAGCTGTGGCTCAATCGAGTCCTGGTCCACCATCGAAGTGGCAACACCCGAATCCTTCAGATATTGACCGATGGTGTCGCGCACGGCATCGCCGATGACGATGCGGATCACGCGGTTTTGCGGCAGCGCCTCATAAGTAGAGAGGTCGTTGTCGGTGTCCACGACAAAGACCAAGGTGCGCGGGTTAATGAACTGAGCAGCGCCTTGGAAGGCACCGTTCGGCACGATCGGGCTGTCATCCGTTCCAGGGTAACCAACGCCTTCATCCACCAAAGCTTCGACGCTGTTATTGCTGCCTTCCACGCCTTGCACCCATTGCTGAAGCTCAGCCGGGTTACCGGAATAGGTCATGCCGTTGATGAACGACCGTCCGACTAGCGGCTCGGAGTTACCGGTCGCTTGGTCGTACGACACAAAGCTGACCACTCCATTCAATCCGCTGTTCAACGAGGCGCCTGCACCCGAAGCCAATACCGAATCCATATTGATGGAGCGCGAGAACTCCACGGCAATGAAGTGGTTGGCCAAGTTGCCGGCTACGTTCAACGGCTCAATCGCACCGGTATCCGGATTGGCTTGGATACGCCAAGTTGCCGGCGGCAGGATTGGGTTGGCATCGGACGGGCGCGCAGCGATCAGATCATCGATCGTTCGAATCTCAATCGGCTGCTGCGATGGCGAACCATCCGGACGCGGCTCAAAGATGACGTGGGGCAGCAAACGGCCGAAACCATTGCTTACCGCCAAGATCTCCATTTGGGCAGATTTAGCAAAGGCGTCCTTCGACTTGAAGTTACCGCCAGGGCCAAAGCAGCCAGGGACGCCGGCCACGAGGCCTAACGCTGTAAGACACAGGATTGATCGTGATTTCATGCGATTCCTTGAGGGGGGCGTAGACACAGCGCCCGCCGTTGGGAAGAAGGGGGCAACAATCATGCCATCCCCCACCGACCTCGACCAGTCTGGATTCTGATCTTTCAGCACAAAATCCGTGCGATGCCGCACAAACCAAGTCTGGGGGGATGACCTGAAAGCCACCATAGAGTAATGGATCGGTCGGGCAACGCAAACTCCTATCCGAAAGGGCGAAAACCCCGCCCGAGGCTGATTTCCTTTAGGCGATCGTGGAATCCGGCGCCGCCTGCGGGCAAAATGGAAGCGATGGACCAGCCCTCGACATTTGCAGCCCACGGATTAGCCGGTGGTGAGCGGGAATTCGAGCGCGGGCTGCGTCCGCGGGATTTCACTGAGTTTCTGGGTCAGGAAACTCTACTGGAGCCGCTCCGGCTGATGATCCGCGCCGCCCAAGAACGCGGCGATACGCTGGAACATCTGCTGTTTTCAGGACTTCCGGGACTTGGCAAAACCAGTTTAGCCTTTGCTCTGGCGCGCGAAATCGGCGTGCCGATGAAGGTAACCAGTGGTCCAGCCCTGGAGCGAGCCAAGGATTTAGTCGGCATTCTCAGCCAATTGGAGGAAAACGCGATCTTGTTCATCGATGAGATCCACCGCCTCCCCACCGTGGTCGAGGAGTACTTGTACGGCGCGATGGAGCGCTTTCAGCTGGAGTTCACGCTGGACCAAGGCGTGCACGCCCGCCTGCTCAAGCTGGACCTGAAGCCCTTCACCTTGGTTGGGGCGACGACCCGCGAAGCCATGCTGACTGCCGCCTTCCGCTCGCGTTTTGGTCACGTTGCTCGCTTCGAGCCTTATCCACCGGCAGCACTTGCCCAAATCCTGCAACGCTCTGCCGACATCCTCACCGTCAGCCTAGACGACGACGCGCTGACCTTGCTGTCGTCTCACGCCCGCGGCGTGCCGCGCATCGCCAACCGCCTGCTGCGCCGCGCCCGCGACGTCGCCCAGGTGGAAAATGGCTCCCACATCGACCTGGCCGTCGCTCAACGCACTTTCGGCTTGTTGGGCATCGACGAAAACGGTCTGGAACGGGCCGATTTACGGGTGCTTCGCAGTTTGGCCCAAGCCAAAGGCGGGCCTTTAGGGCTCAAGTCTCTGGCGGTTGCGGTGGAAGAAGCCGAAGACACCATTGAAGATGTGCTCGAACCGTGGCTGATCCGCAAGGGCTACCTGTCGCGCACTCCGCAAGGCCGCGTGCTGCTCGATCCGGGCTGGGAACTGCTGCAACGTTTAGGGCATGAGTCGACCTGAGCCGTCGATCCGTTGGCCGTTGCTCGCCATCGCCTTAGCCTGCCTGTGGCTGGTCAGTCGGCTTATCGGTCCTGAACCGCTCGAGGCCGACACTGCGCTTGCACCGCGCAACTCAAAGCTCGAGGTCCAACTTCACGAACTCGCCGACGGCGACAAAATGGAAATCGACGTCATCGGCTTATGGGAGCTGCGCAGTGGCGACGGCGACCTGCTGGCCAAAGGCGACGGCATGCGCGGCTGGCTCAGCTACCGTGACGGCCGCTTCACCGTCGGCGGTTGGATCGCGACCTGCGACCACGCCATCTTGCATAGCTATGGTGATGCGGCGCTGGTGCTCGACACGTGGCGCTACCGCGGCTCGCTGCATTTGCGCAAAAAGTCGCGCCGCAGCGGCAAGCCTGCTCACTTGGAAGTGGCACTGGAGTTGCCGCTCGAGGATTACGTGCTCGGTGTGGTCACCGGCGAAATGGCAACCAGCAAAGAAGGCATCGACGAAGCGCTACAAGCGCAAGCCATCGCCGCTCGCTCGTACGCGGTCTTTCAAATCCTGCGCGGGCGAACTCAGCTTTCGTCGACGGCGAGCGATCAGCGATTTCTATCGGTGGACCTTGAGACCGAAGCCGCTCGTCAAGCGGTCGCCGCTACCACCGGCAAAATCCTGCGCCATGAGGACACCTACGTTCCGGCGTTCTTCCACGCCGACTGTGGCGGCTCGACCAGCAATGGAACTCGCTCGGGATTTGGCAATAGCTTGGTTTTGCAAGCGCGTCTCGAACCCGCCGACGCCGCCCATTCCGTCAAACCACACACCTGGAGTGAACGCCTCGATGCCAACAAGTTAGACGCGATGGCCGTCGAACTGGAAATCGGCAGCTACGCCAGCGGTTTGCAAATTCTGGAGCGTGATTATGGCGGGCGGGTTATCGAAGCCAAACTCACCGGCCCGGAAGGCAGTCACATCATGCCGGGTGAAGAATTGCGTCGGCGTTTTGGATTGCCGTCGGCAATGATCGACTTGCTCGGCGTTTTGCGCGACGGCAGCGTGATGATCGAAGGACGCGGCCGCGGCCACGGCATCGGCTTGTGCCAACTGGGTGCCCAAGATTTGGCTCGCGGTGGCCGAACTTGCGCCGAAATTCTGCAGCACTATTATCCCGGCGCCAGCATTGAACTGCTGACCGAGCCGATCCGGCCGCAATAAGCTGTGGCCCCCACCCGGCCCTGCCGCACCCCGTGACCTTCCGCTTCGAACTTCAGCAAGGCGACGCAAGTAACGCGCGCCTTGGCACTTTGCACACGCCGCATGGATCTGTGCAGACGCCGGCGTTTATGCCGGTTGCAACGCGCGGCATGATGCGCGGCATTTTGCCTCAACACCTGCGCCCAATGGGTGTGGAAATGATGCTGTGCAATGCCTTCCATTTGTTCGCCCGCCCCGGGGTGGAGTTGGTGCAAAAAATCGGCGGCATTCACAAAATGCTGGCCTGGGACGGTCCCATCCTGACGGACTCCGGCGGCTTCCAAGTGTTTTCGCTGGGCGCTTTGAACAAGGTGCATGCCGGCGGCGTGCAGGTCGAACATCCGGTTTATGGAGGCATGGTCGATTGGACTCCGCAATTGGCGTTTGAAACGCAGGCTGGATTGGGGCCGGACATTGCCATGCTGCTCGACATCTGTCCGGATAAACCGCTGGATCGCCAGACTTGCGTGGATGCTGTGGATCGGACCTTGGATTGGGCACGCATCCAACGCGAACTTCATGACGCCCGCGGCGGTGCCGATTCAGGTCAGGCCCAGTTTGGAATCGTCCAAGGCGGAGTGTTCGACGATCTGCGGGAACAATGTGCCAAGCAGTTGGTGGAAATGGATTTTGATGGATACGCCATCGGCGGCGTCAGCGTAGGCGAGGGGCACGACGCAATGATGACGGCGATTGAGCACAGCAGTCCGCATCTGCCCAGCGACAAAGCACGCTATTTAATGGGAGTCGGTACGCCGCAGGATTTGGTCGAGGGAGTTGCTCGCGGAATCGATATGTTCGACTGCGTCTTCCCCACCCGCGCCGGACGTTTTGGAACCGCGTTGGTCGACGGCGGCCGCATGCATTTACTGAATGCCAAGTTCAAAGACGACGACCGTCCGCTGGACCCCAGTTGCGATTGCGAAGGCTGCATCTCCGGTGTGCCGCGCGGTGCTTTGCGCGCCGGCTTCAAAGCCAAAGAACTGCTGCCGCCGCTGTTGGTTTCGCTGCACAACTTGCATTACATCCAAAGACTAATGCAACGCATGCGCACTGCCATCGCCGACGGCACCTTCGACGTCTTGCGCCGTCAAATTCTCGATGCCTACTTGCCCGACCGCGCCGCCTCGGCTTGAGCCGGTGCACGTAACGCGCGAATGGCTTCAATGCCGACGCCCAAAGCGATTGCGACCAATGCAATTGCCAAGCTGAACAGCAACCATTGCTGTTGGTCTTTGAAGTCGACCAGCTTCAGGCTCAAGCTATAAAGCGTCATCGCGATCATGTAAATCGCTGGAATGGCGAGAGGCCAATAGTTTCGCTTTCTCTGCTTCAGATACACCGTTGCCGTCAACAACGCCAAGCCGGCAATCAATTGGTTGGTGCCACCAAATAGCTGCCAAAGCGCTAAGCCGGCGGGTTTGCCGTCGACTTCGTAGGTGGCAAAAAATGCGATCGAAACGCAAGCTCCGGCGGTAGCCAAAAAGCGATTGCGCAGTAGCAATCCGGGCAGGCGCAAGCCGCGGAAACGCAGTAACGAATCGCCGATTTCTTCAATGTTGAAGCGCAGCAACCGGGTCGCCGAATCCAACGTCGTCAACGCGAACGAAACGACCACCATGGCGACCAAAGTAATCGCCAAGTCCGACGGCACGCCGAGCTCTTCGATGAACGAAGCCGAACCGCGAATGAAGACGCCGAGCTTTGCACCCAGTCCCTGCACCGCCGCCCAGTTGACGTACAACTTGGCCCACGCTTCTTTGCCGCCGAGCGTGGTGGTGCATGCCAATACGGCAATTAATGCCAGCAGCGATTCGGCATTCATCGCGCCGTAACCGATGGGACGCGCATCGGTTTCTCGATCCAATTGCTTTGCCGTGGTGCCGCTTCCGACCAGCGAGTGAAAACCGCTGGCGGCACCGCATGCAATGGTGATGAAAACGAAGGGCAAAATCGGAGGTGCACCGACCGGATTGGGATTGATTGCCGGCGCGTCGAAGGTTGGTCCCATGAGGAAGAAACCGCCGTACATCAGCACCAAACCCAAGCCGAGCAACAGGGAGTTGAGGAAGTCGCGCGCTTGCAGCAGCAACCAAACCGGCAGCACGCTGGCGAGGTAGGCGTAAACCAGCAGGATCCAAACCCAGTTGTCGGTGCTCGGCCAAGCGCTGGCTTCCGACACCCCTACCGTCGGGTTCAGATAGCCCAGATAAATCAATCCCAATAAGCCCAAAAACGCCGGCACGGTGACCTTCGCCAGAGGCAGCTTTTTGATGTACAGCAAATAACCGGCGCCCATCGCTAGCACCATCAAGCCGGCCGATGGCATCACCGCTTCGGGGAAGCTGGTTTTGGATTGACTCAGTGCTTCGGGGTTGAAGTCGGCGCCCCACGAAAACAGCAGCGTGATGACGTAAACGAACACGCCCATCGCCAAGGATACGCCGAAGAAAATCAGCGCCAGGAATAGGGCTTTGGCACGCGGACCGAGGATGTCTTCGCAAAGAGTGCCGATGCTTTTACCTTGGTGGCGCGCGCTCAACACCAACGCGGCGAAGTCGTGCACGCAGCCAATCAAAATGGCGCCGAGCACCACCCAGCACAATGCCGGCAGCCAACCCCAGAACACTGCAACCGCCGGTCCGAGCATCGGCGCCAATCCGGCGATGGATGCGTAATGGTGACCGAACAGTACCTGCGGCCGCGTCGGCACGTAGTCGACGCCGTCTTCCAGCGTGTGCGCCGGAGTGCGCACATTGGGATCGAGGCGGAAAACTTTTTTGGCTAGCCAACCGCTGTAAAAACGATAGCCAAGTAAGTAGACCGCGAGTGCCGCTGCGGTGACGAGGGCGGCAGACATGAAGTCTTATTCTTTGTCGCCGGCGCGCGGCATGACGCGCAGTTCCTCCACCGACAAGACTTGCAACTTGGGATCCGCCTGAGTGGGTCTCCAAGTTCCACGCACCGCGATTTCGCGGCCGAGGAAGTCCTTCAAGTAAAAGCGGCCGTCAAAGCTATGCAACAAGACTTCGCGCTTGCCGCGAACGGCGACAAACGGCGTTTCCGGGTATTGATGGGGACGGTACTGCAAGTGGCCGACCCAGGCATAAGCACCTTTGCCACCTTCAGGAATGATTTGCTCTTCCTTCTTCACCGTGGCGCTGGCGTTGCGGCTGGACAGCTCCTCCTGCAACGCTTCTTTGCGCTGTTGCGCGTCCATTGCCGACCGATGAAAACGGCGCAATGCATCGGAGCGCGTCAAACCTAAGCGCGCGCTTGCGATCATTTCGGCGTCCTTCTGCTGCAACATAATCTCGGTGAAGACCCACTCGCAGTTGGCGACAATAGCTTCGACGAAACGCTGCGGTTCGGCGGTTACTTCTTTGGCATGCTCATCCAAATTGGCGCGCGCAGCCTTTAAAGCCGCCGGAACATCTTTGGCATAAGCCTTGGCATCGACCAGCTTTTTCAACACCGGCGAAGGCTTCGCTCCGGGAGTGCGCGGCGAAACATGCTTGGCTCCGCTACCGGAGTCCACCACCGATTCACTAGCGCTGGCGCTCTGGTTGGAGCTTTGCGACGACTCCGATTTGCTCGAGTCGCTAGTCGTCTGCTTGGCCGAATCCTCAGCCGAGCCCTTTACCACTTCGCCACTGGTCTTCGCCGACGTCACCTTTTCGCCACTACCGGCATCACCGCCGCCTTCGTCCTTGCTGGCCGGTTTTTCATCCAACACCACCGGCTTAGCCGTCGCCAAAATCCGGTTTTTACGCTTCTCGGCTGCAGCTGCCCACTGCTGCTTCCAATCTTTCGGCGTCGCCGCATAAATCTTCAGCTCCTTGGTTGGCACCCAAGCACCCAAGTCCTCTGGCGCCAGCACCTTCAGCCAATCGTCCTTGCGATCCAACACCGGCAACCGCTGATCCTTCTTCAACTTACCCACCGGATGAGAATTGCCGGCCGTCGACGGCATCGGTCGGGCGCGCAGCCGCGAGGTTTGCACGACTGCCGTTTGGCCATCCATGGTGACAAAATCCTTGTGCACCCAAACCACCAGTCCACCCGGAATCTGCACCCGTGACCACGGCACGTTTTGGTGCACCACGTTGACCGGCGTGCCCGGGTCCAGCTTCACCAGCACCGGAGTCTTACGGTCGTAGAACGGGCGGATTTCCGCCGCTTGCTCGGCAGCTACTACCGCCGCCTGCGGTTCGGTAGCTTGGCTTTGCGCCGGAGTGAAAAGGAAAAGGGCAGTGAGGCTTAGCGTCAGCATGGCGAACTCCTAGTGGTGCCCAGTTTAGCCATTCAGACCGGCCGAGTTCAGCAATTCGCCGACGGGATCGCCGCGCCGTCGGTGCCTGCTAAACTTCCCCCATCTTGGACCCCTACCTTGCACTCCTACTTGGCTTGATCGGCGGCGCGGCGGTTTGCTGGCTGGCGGTGCGCGGCAAAATCACCAGCGCGCACACGCAGGCCGAGGAGCAGCGGCGGCAGAAGGAAAGCGCGGCCGAACAGTTGGCTGCCCAACAGGTGGAATGGGTCGAATCCAAAGCCCAGCTCAGTGCCCAGCTGGAAGCCGCCAACAGCACGCTGGACGAGCGCACCCGTCATTTGGCCGACCTCAATGCTCAGCTGGAGAAGTTGCGAACTTCCTATCAAGAGCAATTGCAGCAGTTGGGCACGCAGCTGGGTGACAAATTGGGGGAAAAATTCCGTCTGCATGCCGACGCCACGCTGAAGAAGCAGGAGACCGACTTTTTGCAGCGCGCCGAGCAAAAGCTCAAGCCGTTGGATGAGTCGTTGAAGGACCTACGCGACCGCACCGACGAGTTGGAGAAAGCCCGCGCCAAGGCAATCGGTTCCCTGGGTCAGCAGCTTTCCGATTTGTCGCAGGTCACAATCTCGCTGCGCAGTCAGAGTGAGTCGTTAGCCACCGCATTGCGCGGCAGCAGCAAAGCGCGCGGCCAATGGGGCGAAACCACGCTGCGCAATTTGGTCGAAATTGCCGGCTTGGTGGAGTACTGCGATTTTCAAGAGCAAAGCGCCAAAGGCCATGACGGCTTGCGCCCGGACCTGCTGGTGCGCCTTCCCGGGAAAGAGTTTATTCCGATCGATGCCAAGGTTTCGTTGGCGGCGTACATGGATTACGTCAACGCCAGTGAGGAGACTGAAAAAGCCAGTCACTTGCTGAAACACGCGCAGGATGTGCGGCAGCATGTGCGCACGCTGGGCGGCAAAGATTACGCCAAGCATGTAGAAGGCGGCATTGATTTCACCGTGCTTTATTTGCCCGGCGATCACTTTTTGGATGCCGCCTTCCAGCACTTCCCGCAGTTGCAAGAAGAAGCGCTGGCGAAAAAGGTTTTGATCGCAACACCGGTAACGCTGTTGGCGTTATTGAAGACGGTGCAATTGGTGTGGCGAAATGAACGCGTTTCTAAGGATGCGCAGAAGATTAAGGATGCCGGCGTTGACTTACATAATCGCGTCAAGAAGTTCGCCGAGTATTTAGACACCATGGGCAAGCGCTTGGAATCGACGACCAAGGCTTACAACCAAGCGCGCAATAGCTTCAACTCGCGCTTGCTGCCCAAGGGCCGCGAGATCTCTAAGTTGACCGTGCAAAGCCAGGAAAGCGAACAGCTCTCCGAACTTAAAGAAGTCAAGACGGTGCCGAGTTTGCCGGCCGACAGCGACGATTAAAAATCGCTTTATTCGGCTTCCTTGACACCCAAATCAACTTTGCGCGATTTCTTGACCTTTGGCGGCTTGGGGATCTTGGCCCAATAATCACGGAAGGACTGCTGCAGATCGCCGTCGAAGTTGGCCAGCGCAAGCTTTGCCGCAGTATCGGCGGGAAGCTTGTAATTGCCCCCTAACTCCGGATATTCGTCGTAGCACTTTTGCATCGCAAGCGCGAAGTGATGAAAGAACTTGGGCTGCGATTCCAACGCAAAAACTGCAAACCCATAACTTAGGTGAGCAAGGTCGTCTTGATAGGGATTGGCCGCATAGCTCCAAAGATCTTCTAAGCCGTGCTTGTTGACCATGTTTTGCGTCGACGCCCCGCGCCAGCCACTGTGCGATGCACGCAGTACAAAGCCGTCACGATACCAATTGGCCCAGATCTCTCCGTAAGTCATCTCCTCCATCGCACAGGCGACGCCTTCGGTCAGCCAAAGCGGCAAGTAGCTGTAACGCCGATGCATTTCCAAGTGAGCAATGCTGTGCGCAGTGGAACGATCTAAACGCGATTCAACTTGCACTTTGACGTCGTTGAAATTGACGGTGAGCTTGGCTGGGTACAAGGTAAAACCAGTGCCACTGCGTGACCTCTTCAAGTAGTCCTGCAAGTAGTCCGGAGCTACGGCAAGGATCTCGTCGACCAACGCGTGGTAGGCCGCTTCTTTTTGAATGAGCACCACATCAAAGGGATGGTCTTCGCGCACCCAACGGGTAATGTTCGGCTCGACGTAATCCCCTAGCGCCCAGGAGAATGTCGCCAAAATTTCCTCGCAGGCTTTGACCGCTTTTTTGGGCTCGCGACTGCTCTTGAAATCGCTATGCAAGCGAAAGCGATCCATTTTGCCGTTATATGTCTTGACCTTGTTTTTTTTATTCGCCAAGAAGCGATTCAAAGCCTCGCGTACTAAACGCGCCTCCTTGACCTGCGGGTGCTCCTGATTCATCACCACAGGCTCGGCCTTCGGTGTGGCGGTACTGGGCGGCGGCGGCGCAACCCCTTGCATACAAAAAAGCAATGTGGCGGTCAGCATGGCGGACATGGCGAGGTTTTATACGGGAAACCGCCCTCAGTAACTTTACCAAGGGCGGTCGTGAACAGATTGTAACCGCTTAGTTGCGACCGTCCAAATGCTGGCGGATGCGCTCTTCCAGCTCGGCATTCTGCGCTTGCAGCTCAGCCATCAGCTTTTCAGTTTCCTGATTGCGTTGCTCCAAATGATGCAACTCCTGGTGCAGTAAGGTCAAGCGGCGAGACTGCTCGATCAGCTGCCAGAGCTCATCGCTAGGCGGTTGGAATTGAACCAAACGACGGGTTTCGGTGATCAAAGTGCTCAATTCGCGCACTTTTTCATCGCCGGCCAACTCCCCAGCCAAACGCTGGGCCGCAGCTTGCAGCACCAAGTAGCTATCACCGCGTACGTGATAGCTACGACGCATGAACTCGGCGTATTGCGCGGTGACCGCCGCCAAGCGGAACTGCGGAGCGGTTTTCTGCCAATCGCTTTGAACCTGAGCCAGATCAATGGCAAACGGTTGCTCGACGGCAGCAATCACACCAGTGTCGGGCGAAGGCTCGGCACCATCCGGCTTCCAGCGCAAGCGCACCGTCGCCAAGCTTCCCTCAGAGCCGGCGTCGACGGGATCCTTCAACTGAACTTCGTACAGCGCAATGATTTCGTGACCGGCACCGACTTCACCGGCATCGACACGATCATCGCGGAACTGGTGATCCTGCAACGAACGGTTCTCGTAACCGATCTGGCGCCAACGCAACACATTTGCCTGATTGAATTCAACCTGAATCTTGACGTCACGCGCAATGGTCTGCATCGTGCCGGAGAATCGATCGATGAAGACGTGCTTGGCTTCATCAAAGTCATCGACGTAGTGGCAAGAGCCATCGCCCTTGTTCGCCATTTGCTCCAAGAACACATCATTGTGGTTATTCATGCCCACACCAATGGTGGTCAAGTCAACCTGACGCGCAGTGAAGTCGGCAATGCGATCCAAGATGCGCTGCTGATCGGTTTCACCGGTATTGGCAACACCGTCCGACGCCAACACCACACGGTTGGTAGCGCCTTCCTGGTAGTTGCGCGACAGCATCTCGTAGCCCAAGTACAACCCTTCGGCCGCATTGGTCGAACCGCCCGGCTCCATCTGACGCAAGGCTTCGCGCAGTTTCCACCGCTCGGCACCCTTGGTTGATTCCATGACGATGTGACCGCTGGAATCAAAGCTGACAATGCCGACGCGATCATCTTCGCGCAACTGATCGACCAACAATTCCAGCGAACGCTTGACCAGTTCCATGCGGTTGTTCTCGCGCATCGAACCGGACTTATCGATGACAAACACCAAGTTCAGCGGCTTGCGCTCGACTGCACTGATTTCGCGACCTTTGACGCCAACCTTCAGCAGAATGTTGTCACTGCCTTCGGTGAACGGCGTCGGCGCGGCTTGCATGTGCACGGCGAAGTCTCCCTCACTCGGCGGCGTCAAGTTGTGGTCGAAGTAGTTCAAGAACTCCTCACTGCGAATCGCAGCTCGCGGAGGAAGCTTGTTGTCGGCCAAATACTTGCGCGCCAACGGATAGCTGGCGGTATCGACGTCGATGGCAAAGGTGCTGAGGTTGTCCTGAGCGTTGGCTACGAACGGGTTGTCGCCGTAGTAACGGAAGAACATGTCGCGCGGCGATTCATTGCTTTCGATCGGTCGCAGGTAATCCACCACGCGGGTGTCGTGGTAAGTGCGTCCATAACCATCGCAGACGATGATGCGCGGTTCGCCGCCACTGCGACGGAAACGCTCGGCATTCTCAAAGTAGTAACCGGTGGGCTCCTCGAGAGTGGAATCTGGGATTACCAATTCCAATTCTTCACCGAAGGTCGGGACTGGCTTTCCATCGTGATCCAGGTAACCGAGGTCTTTCAGCTCCTGAAACTCAAGCGCGCGAGTATCAACCACACGACCGAGCTTTTCGGTACCTGCTACATCACCGGCAACATTGCCACTGGCCTCGCCGCGCTTGGCTGCTTTGGCGTCGTCGCCGGCACCGCGGCCACCGCGATCGCCGTATTTACCACCTATGCCCCCGCCAACTCCGACTGCGTTATTCCACGCTTCGCTGTCGAAAGCAGCGTCCGTGCTGAAGTTGGGATCGGCCGCAGATTCCAGTGAAGGCTTCTCCTTAACCGGAGGCGGCGGACTCGCTGGCGTAGTTGCACTTCCCGGTGCAGCTGGAGCAGCCGGTGTCGACGGCGCGCCGGATGCCACCGGAGGCTTCTTCCCCGGAGGAACCGAATCGCCCGGACCCACGTAGGTTCCGCCGGCACTCTTGGCCTCATCATGCAAAACCATGCCGACGGTGGCCTCTTGTTGTGGCAAGTTAATGGCTTCGAGCAAATCGGCTTGCGTATAGCCCAGCTGCTCAATGGCCTTGCCATCCACATGAAGAATGGTGGCACCTTTGTCCTGACCCAAATAACCCAATTGGCTTTGCGCTTGCAGCGATTCGACCGCAGCCTTGTAGGCGGCGCGGTCCAAACCGTTGGAAGCATCGCCGGAATCAGCCGAACCACCGCGGAAACCGCGTGTTTGCAAGCGGGCTAAATCCACTTTGTTCTCAGCCTCTTCGGCAGGCGATCTGTCAATCCGCATTTCGATCGCATCTTGCTTCTTCGACCTGCTTTCGTTGTTGCTCTTCTCAGCGGAAGGATCCAAATAGCCGAAGCTCTCCAGCTTGATCATCTCCTTTTCGCTCAACGCCGCAGCAGTATCCGATTGATTCATCTCGACACTGTTCTGGCCTGGACCAAAGAGTAAAACTCCAGCCGAAACCAAAGCCACTGCCGCCGCAGCCTTAAGCGCCGGGAAGCGCAAAATGCGGCCAGCAGCCGGTTGCGTTGGATTCGCTCCACTTACCGCAGCCGTATCCACCGCAACCGGCTTACTTCCAATTCGATCCGCCGCCGCCGCCCGCAACGCCTCGCGACGCTCGTCGGCCAACTCGCCGTTTTCGGTATCAAAAGCCGAACGATGAAGCAGACTCAAGGTCTCCTTTAACTGCTCCAGGCGCGCGGCCAAACCGGCATCCTGTTGCAATGCTTGTTCGACCGCAGCACGCTCTTCGGCGCCCAACTCATCGAACAAGTAAAAGCTCAATAGCTCTTCGGTAGTACGAGGTTCGCGCCCCTCGTTGGCGTGCTCGTCCATCGAGCCGTTGTTTTCCGCGTAATCACTCATGTTATTTCCCCTGGAACCCTAAATGGCCTCGGCCGCCCGCAGCCGATCGGTGAGATGGTTCATCGCCTGGTGCACCAACCAGCCAACCGTGCCGGTTTTGACGCCCAGCACCTCGGCGATTTGGTTGTAGCTCAAGCCTTGGTCGACCTTGAGGCGCAAAGCCTCGCGTTCGCGCTCCGGCAGGTTGTGCAACTCGCGCCGCAAAATGGCGCAGGTCTCCTGCTGCTCGCTGTGGCCGTCGGGAGGCAATGGTGGTTCAGGCACCCCGGCGCGCTCACGTCGCTTCATTTCTCGTGTTTCCATCTTGCTGTTGTCATAGGCAAGGTTGCGGCAGACACGGTAAAGCCAAGGTCCCAGCACTCCGTCGCTGCCGATGTCCGGCGTGCTGCGGATGAGCCGAATGAAGGTCTCCTGGACCAGGTCCTCCGCTGCCCCGCGATCACGCACAAAACCGCGCGCAAAACGGATCAGCGGCCCCTGGTACCGCTCGACGATTAAGTCGAAGGCGTTGCTGTCTCCCTTAAGGAAAGCGTCAAGCAATAGGCCATCTTTGGATTCCTGCATTGAACTCACGTGTAGGGAACGACGGCCGCCTCCGGCCTTTGGGGAAATTTCGCCGCCGAAGCCTACCTGTTCCGAATGGACACAAGTTCGGCTGTCGGCCGCACCCTAGTTCAACTCTGCGAACCAGGGTGCGGTTCAAAACCGTGGCGAGTGAAGACTTCATCACGGTAATCGAGAATCTGGCGGACGTAGGCGCGTTTTTCGGTGTAGCTGCCGGGGAAGAAGCTGCGCTTAAAGCCGTAAACCAGCAGATGGCGCAAGACTCCGGCGTCGATTTTGAACGCATCGACGGCTTTGGCGTACTCTTCGGTGATCGTGGTTCGCGACACCAAAGTATTGTCCGTACATAGAGTTACCGAGATCCGCTCATTCAGCATTTTGCCGAATGGATGGCTTTTTAAACTCTTCAACACCGGCAAAGTCTGCAAATTCGAAGTCAAGCACACCTCCAGCGTGATGCGGCGCTCGGCGACGTAGCGCACCAGCTTTTCGACGTACCCCTTCTTATCGGTGACGCGGCTGTCGGCCAGCTTGTTGGCGTGAAAAATCCACGTGCCATGGCCGACGCGATCCGCTCGACAATCGGTGATCGCCTGGAAAATGGATTCCGGCCCATAATCCTCGCCGGCATGCACGGTTTTGCCGAGGAAGGCTTCGTGCGCCATTTCGTAGGCGCGTTTATGCGCACTAGCTGGGTTGCCCTTTTCCGGACCGGCCAGGTCCAAACCCACAATCGGCAATCCCAACTCGTCGCGCGCTTTGATTGCGGTACGCACCAAGGTTTCCGACGCGATGCCAAAGACCTGCTCGCGCGGCAGGTCGGCCAATGAGGTGAGCAGCTCTCGATAAGAAGGCGAAAAGCCCTCTGCGAAAAAGCGCATGGCGCAAACCAAAATGCCGGCGCGGAAGGGCGGTTCTTTGCCGTTTCGCACCACCGCGCGACTATTAAATTCTTTTTCGGCTTTGGCGATGCCGGCGGCGACCGCTTTCAGCACCTCCATGATGGAGAAGTCGTCGGTGGTGTGCAGCTGCGGCGCAAAGCGAATTTCGATATAGCGCACGCCGTCGGCCTGGCAGTCTTTACACAGCTCGTAGGTCACGCGCTGCAAAGCCTCGCGATCGCGCATCACCGCCGTGGTGTAGGCAAAGCCGTGCAAATAGTCAGGCAGATCCTTGTAGGTCTCCTTGAATACCTTTTTATAGAGCCCGGCACGACTGTACGCCGGCAGCTTGACCTTGCGGTCCTTGGCCAATTCAATCAAAGTCTCGGGGCGCAGCGAGCCGTCGAGGTGCAAATGGAGGTCGGTCTTGGGCAGCTCGCGCAGCAGCTCCAGACTCATCTGGCCCGGTTGGGGAGTCGAGTTCATGTCTCCCAAGTTTGAGCCGCGCATTTATTCTTTCAAGGGTGAGTTTCGCAGAAGACGTTGATTCGCTACACCACCCGTGGCTGCTGCCGTTTGAAGTGGTGGATCTCGCCCCCCACCTCGACCAGCCCAAATGGGGCGTGGTCATGGAAGACGGCAATGTTTTGCACCCGACCCAGCGCTGGGAATACGCGGTGGTCGCGCGCGTCAACGGCGGCGAGCATGTGCTCTGTGCCGACGTGGATTTGAAGGATTCGGCGGCGGAATTTTTGCGCAGCCAACCCGAGGCTCGCGCCGCTTGGTTGCTGCGCGTGGAGCGGCCCAGTGGTGCCGTCGACGTTTTTCGCGGGCCGGAAGCCATTGCTCCGCGGCCGGTGCGCGATCGCGATGTTGCGTTGTTGATGGATTACGGCCGCGTGCTTTGTCACTTTGATTACCGCTGGTATTCGCAATGCCATATGGCGGTTTTCGGCCAAGAGCCGGACCCGATGGGCGTGGTTGAGTTAGAAAACTTGCGTCCGGCTTTTGAAGCCGGCGACTTGGACGAAGATCAATTTTTCGAGGCTGCGCGCAAGCACCTGCAGCTAATTCCGGCCGACCGCAAGTTGTTTGAATCGGCTTGGGGAAGCATTTTGCGTTTGCACGACGACATGGTCGCGCTGACGCGCCGTGCGGTGGCGCAGGACAATTGGGAGATGGCGATTGTTTCGAATATTGATCCGATCATCGTGCGCGCGTCGCGTCAGCGTTATGGCATTGCCGATTTGTTTCAGGGCGGCGTGTTTTCGCATGCCGAAAGCGTGCGCCCGAAGCACGAAGATGGCTCCATGTGGCGCTTGGCCGAACGCGGTTGCGCGTTGCGCTTAGGCAATGAACCTTCGCTTGCCGTCGCCACCGACGACATGCCGGTCAACCTAGTCAGCGCCGAACAAGAACCGGCCGTCGATCAGACCATCGTGTTCCGCAACCCATACCAATGGTGGTACGAGTTGGGAGCGGCGGGTGCGTACTTGCCGCGCTTGCGCTAGCCCACCCACCTGCTTCGTTGTCGACGGCGAGTTAACCGCCGTACATCATGTTGTGGGCCATGCCCAACAGTTTGCCGCAAACAATCGCGGCTCCGGTGCCGAGCACGTAACCGAAGGTTGCCAATAGCACGCCAACGGTAGCGAGTGCCGGGTGGAAAGCACTGGCCACGATAGGTGCCGAAGCGGCGCCACCGATGTTCGCTTTGGAGCCAACGGCAACGAAGAAAATCGGTGCTTTCATCACACGGCGCAGAATCATCAAGAAGGCGACGTGGAAGATCATCCAAATCGCGCCGATGATCAAGATGCCGGTGTTCTCCGGCTTGAAGATCTCGCGGAAGTCTGCTTTGGCACCAATGGTGGTCACCAGCAAGTACAAGAACACCGAACCCACGGCCGAGGCTCCCTGCCCCTCCAGTTTGCGCAACGGCGTGAACGACAAACTCAGGCCGATGATGGTGACGAGGATCACAATCCATGTGAACTCTTTGATGATTTCACTTGCCCATTCGGCGTTCTCGGTGAGCCAACCAGAAATTTCGCCGCCGGCCCATGTCGCCAAAACTGCGCCGACGATGGCAATGCCGGAAATGGTCAACAATGCCGATAGATTGGTCGGCTTGGCGATCGACGATTGGAAATCGGCAACCTTCTCGCGCACCGCTTCCAAGCTGGATCGATCGGCCCCCATTTTGAGGTCCATCTGTTTTTCGCGGCCGGCGAACAACAGCAGGAAGGCCATCCAAACATTGGCTACGGCAACGTCGACGACCACCATCAAAGGAATGATGGAATCCGATGCGCTGAACTCTTCTTGAATGGCAATGAAGTTTGCGCCGCCACCGATCCACGAACCGGATAACGCGGCAAGACCGCGCCAAGCTTGATCGGCGACCTCGGCGGAAAATACTTCGAAGCCCATTAAGTTGCCGCCGCCAACGACCAGTAAATAAGCCAGCGGGCCGCCAACCACGATGGATGCGGTTGCGCCAAGGAATAAAATCAGCGCGTTTTTACCTAAGCTGAAGGTGGCTTTGAGATCCACCGAAAGCGTCAGCAAAACCAAACTTGCCGGCAGCAGCCAGGACTTGATGAACTTGTACAGTTCAAAGCCGCTATCGCGCGGAATGATGTTGGTGTTGGACAGTAGCGTCGGCACAAAGTAGGCGAACACCAACAGCGGTAGCACCTTGAAGATTTTGTTGAAGCGCGGGCTGGCGTTCATCGCGAACAGAATGCCGAGCACCGACAACAAAATGGCGAGCACCGACATGGGTTCGGTGAACAGGGGATCCTTCGCGACCGGTTCCAACTCTTCTTGGACCGCGGCAGCACCGGACATCAGCGCGCTGAGCAAGCTAGCCATTCTGCGTTTCTCTTAATCAATTCGAGGTACAACTGCGCCCCATCTTCTTGGGACGATTTTTCCATCCACTCCCCACCCATCCAGTCGCCGCCGATGACGTCGCGGTGCGCCTGGTGAATGGAGCCGGGCCCTACAAGGTACTTGCGCCGCGGCTGCCATTGAAAAAACGGCAAATCGGTGCCGAATGCGGCGACCGAGCACGGGTGGTCGGGCAGGTGCTCCAAGCCGTGCATGGGGTCGCAGGAATAGGCCTGGTGCCAATCCACGCGTATGCCGCCGTCGGCGGTCCACGGCTGCAGGATTTCGTCGGCTTGGCGGATGACGTCGGCCGCCGGAATGTCGAGCCGGTACATCAGCGACGCCGACGCCTCGCCGGGCACCTTGTTGTAGGCGTCGCCGCCCTGCAGCATGGAAATGTTCAGCGTGGTGCCGGCTTCACTGTTGTCGGCAATCCACGGCGCGCTGCGCAGCGCTTGCAACGCCGGCAGCAGCTTTTCCACTGCCGAATCGCACTCTTCCGGATAACCACTGTGACCTTCCGATCCGTGTGCGAATACCTGCGCGGTCAACAATCCCTTCTGCGCCAATAAAAACTTGTTTTCCGTCGGCTCGCCGACGATCAGCACTTCGGGTTCGGGCAAGGTTTGGCCGGCATGTTTGGCGCCGACGTGATCGAACTCTTCGCCGACCACTAATAGCAACCCCAAACCTTCAACGCCGTCATCGCGCGATTGCTCTAAGGCCTCCAGCATCGCCGCCAAAATGCCTTTGGTATCGCAGGCACCGCGGCCAAACAAGCGCTCACTATCCTCGCGCGGCCCATAAGCATCGGGCACGGTATCGAGATGGGTGTTGAACAAAATGCGCGGTGCTTCGGCGTCGAAGCTGCACATTAAATTCAAGCGCCCGCGGTCGGCGTCAACCGACAGCGGGCGCACGTTCCATCCGCGTTGCGGCAATTCGTTTTGCAACCACAGCGCAAGTTCGCCTTCGCGGCCGGTCACCGAATCAATGGCGATCAGCTCGCGCGTCCAGCGCCGCATGCGGTCGAATTGCACCGCGGCTTACTGCTGGAAATCAGGCGGCGGCGGGAATCCCGGTCCACCCGGGCCGGCGGGCACTTCGGCCGGACCGGTTTCGGACGGCTGGTCGGGCTGCACTTCCAAGTGGTCCAGCGTGTGGCGCGGGAAGGCGATCGGCTGGCCGGCCAAAGTCAGGCGGAAGGTGTAAGTACCGAACTCCTCAAAAGGGAAGTTGGTCAGGCGGGCCGCAGCGCGCACCTTGAAATTCGGGTCCGGCAGTTCCACCGGCGGCATCTTCATATCGATGGTTTTGCCACTCGGCAATTCCACCTGCATGCCCATTTCATAAGTACCTTGGCCGCCGGTCATACCGATGGCCAGCGAAAAAGCAGGAAGACGTCCCGGCAACTGGCGGGAGTACAGAGAATCGAACATGCCGATCAGACACATCTTTCCGGTTTCGTCGCGGAAAGCGTTGTCGCAGACATGAATCCATTCGAGGGTTGGAGTCGGCTGGTCCATCCCGGTATTTTAGCTCCGTCGATCGACAACGGTAGCGCTTGCCTGATCAACTGGAAAAACCAGCACCTCGGCAATATTCACGTGCGCCGGCCGCGACGCGACCCACAGCACGGTCTCGGCGATGTCGTCGCCGCTGAGCGGGGTCATGCCGTTGTAAGTGGAATCGGCGCGTTGTTGATCGCCGTGGAAACGCACCTTCGAGAACTCGGTGTTGACCAAGCCGGGATCGACCGTCGACACTTGCACGCCGGTACCGTTGAGGTCGATGCGCATGCCTTTGGTCAGTGCGCCGACGGCGAATTTCGAAGCGCAGTAGGCCGCCCCATTCGGGTAGACCTCGCGCCCGGCGATCGAGCCGATGTTGATGACGTGGCCGGAACCGCGCTCGACCATGCCGGGAATCACCGCGCGGCTGACGTACAGCAACCCCTTGACGTTGGTATCGATCATCTCATCCCAATCGTCCATCGAACCGACTTGCATCGGCTCAAGGCCGCGCGACAAACCGGCGTTGTTGACCAACACGTCGATCGACTTCCATTCGTCCGGCAAGCCATTGATGGCCGCACCGACGGCGTCGCGATCGCGCACATCCAACGCGAATAAATGCACGTCGACGTCGTACTCCTGCTGTAAATCCACAGCCAAAGAATGCAGCCGCTCTTCGCGGCGCGCGCACATCAAAATCCGCGCGCCGGCTGCAGCAAAAGCCTTGGCGCAAGCCTGACCGATGCCGGAGCTGGCACCGGTCACAAAAACGGTCCGTCCGGTCATCAACGTCATGGTCAGGCCTGCATGGAGAAAAGCGAGTGGGCTTAGTATTCCAGCGACTTCGAGTCGCGCTTATCGATCAAGTAAGCAATGAACTCATCAATAGGCATCGACTTTTGTTCCTTCACGCCGTGGATGCGCACATTGACCTTGCCCTCTTCGACCTCGCGGCCACCAAGCACAGCCATGTAAGGAATCTTCTCAAGTTCCGACTCACGCACACGCTTACGCAGCGGACCGTCGGTGCTGAAGTTTGAACGGAAACCTGCGGCCTTGAGCTTGGATTGCAACTCACGACCGGCGTCAGCTTGCTCTTCGGTGATCGGCAAAACCGCGACCGAAGTCGGGCACAACCAAAGCGGGAACCAAGCGCCAAAGTGCTCGATCAAACCGCCGACGAATCGCTCCATCGAACCAAAGATCGCGCGGTGCACCATGACCGGACGCTTCAGGTCGTTATCCGAATCGTTGTATTGAATGTCGAAGCGCTCCGGCAGGTTAAAGTCCACCTGCACCGTCGGGCCCTGCCATTCGCGGCCGAGCGCGTCCTTGATCTTGAAGTCGATCTTCGGACCGTAGAACACGCCACCACCTGGGTCGTCCTCCAATTCCAATTCACGAGTCGCGGCAGCCGCCTTCAATGCGTCCATCGCGTGCTCCCAAATCTCATCGGTACCGAGGTACTTCTCAGGGCGCGTCGCCAAGTACGCGGTGTACTCATAACCAAAGGTGCTGAGAATGGTGTGCACCATTTCCAACACGCCGACAATCTCGTCGGCCAGCTGCTGCGGCGTGCAGAAAATGTGTGCATCGTCTTGGGTAAAGCCGCGCACTCGCAACATGCCGTGCAAAGTTCCGCTCGGCTCGTAACGGTAAACGGTGCCCAACTCGGCGTAACGCACCGGCAACTCGCGATAGCTATGACGGCGCGAGTTAAAGATGGTGACGTGGCCCGGGCAGTTCATCGGCTTGACCCGATGCGGACGATCGTCGACGTCCATCGGCGCCCAAATCATGTCGGCGTAATTCTGCAAGTGACCCGATTGACGGAACACCGGCTCGCCGGCAACGTGCGGCGTGTAAACCGGCCAGTAGTTATCGGCGTAGTGCAAATCCCACCACCACTGCTCCAACTGGCGGCGCACATGGCCGAGCTTGGAATGCCAGAACACCAAACCGGCACCGAAGTCCGGGTTCAGCGAGAACAGATCCAGCTCGCGACCCAACCGACGGTGGTCGCGCTTTTTGATCTCTTCCAAGTAATCCATGTACAAGCGCAAGTCCTTCTTCGAGAACCATGCGGTGCCATAGATGCGCTGCAGCATGGCCTTATCCGAATCGCCGCGCCAATAAGCACCGGCAACCGAAGTCAGCTTGAACGCATCCTTGCGAATTTGCTTGGCCTCTTCGACGTGCGGGCCTTCGCACAAATCCGACCAAGTGCCATGGTCGTAAAAGGTGATGTCTTCACCCTCCGGAATGTCGTCAAGCAACTCAATCTTGTAGTCCTGACCACTTTCTTTCAGCCGCGCAATGGCTTCCTCGCGTGTCATCGACGAGCAAGTGAACTCACCCGCCTCGGTCAAAATCTTGCGCATCTCATCTTCGATCGCCGGCAGATCGTCGTCGGTCAACGCGCGCGGCAGGTCGAAGTCGTAGTAAAAACCGTTTTCGATGGGCGGACCAATCGCCACCTTTCCTTCGGGGAACAGGCGCAGCACCGCGTCGGCCATGATGTGGCTGACACTGTGGCGAAGGGCTTCCAGCGAAACCGGACCTTTTTGGGGTTGAAAGGGCAAAGTCATGTCTTTTTCTCGGCCGGCCGTACCTGGGCCGTGCGAGGCGCAAAGTCTAGCCTAAGCCCCCTACCGACGGCAGCTTGAGCGCCAAAATGCCGCCGATTTTTCCAAAACTCCGCTCCTGACCTCAGGAATTTTCAATTTCTGCCGATTTTTAACTACCACGGTAAAACTACCCGAGTAGTCTGGATGTCTGACGCGCCACCACCGTGGCACCTTCGCCAAAGACATGAGTAATCGACATCAATTGGGGGATTTGCAATTAGCCATCATGCGTGTGCTGTGGTCTCGGGGGGAGGCCACAGCGTCCGCTGTGCACGCGGCTCTGTTAGAAGAGCGCGGCCTGGCTCCCACCACTATTGCAACGATGTTGCGCAAGATGGAAGACAAGGGTGTGGTCCGCCACCGCACCCAAGGTCGCCAGTTCATTTATCAGCCCACCATCGCCGAAACCGACGTGCGCGTCGGCATGGTCGGTGACTTGGTCGATCGCCTTTTCCGCGGCAACCCGCGCGAATTGGTCAACCACATGCTCGACGCCGGCGATCTTGATGCCAACGAATTAGGTGAGCTGATCAAGATGCTGCAACGCAACGCCCCGGCCACGGAGGACGAAGCATGTTGATCTGGCTTTACTCCTTCTTGGTGCAAAGCACGCTGTTCCTCGGCGCCACTTGGCTGTTGCTCAAACTGGTTCCGCGCATCAGTCTGCGCAGCCGCGAAATCGCTTGGAACACCGCGATCCTTGCTGCCCTTGTCGGCCCCGCGTTGCACGTTCTTTGGCCCAACCTTTTGCCGACGCCTTGGCAACTTCCGCAAGGCATCGCCATGACCGCGCCGGTCGAAACCGCCGTCGACACCAATCCCATCCTGCCGCCCGAACTGCGCGGCCGGCCCGATGATCTCAGTGAGTTGCTGCACCGCGGCAACTATCCGCCGAGGAACCTCACACTGGCCGTCACCCCGGCCATGGAAGACCCTGACTTGGTCGCTGCACCGACTGGTCCCGGTTTTTGGAGTTTCTGGCTGACGCGGCTCTGGGTCATCGGCGCCTGTCTTTCCTTGATGGGTTTTGCCTGGCGCTATACGCGATTCCAGCAATTACTCGTCGACCGCACGCCGGTACTGGACGGTCATGTGCGCTTAATGCTCGACCGTTTGCGTCTCGCCGCCGGCTTGCCGCGCCCGATCCGGTTGACGTCTTCCACTAGCTTGGGATCGCCGGTTGCGATCGGCGTCGGCCGCAACGCCGAAATCTGCTTGCCGATGCGCGCTTTGGAATCGATGCCGGCCGAGCAAGTCCGCGCGATGCTCGGTCACGAAGTCGCCCACCACATGCGCCGCGACCCGGTGCACCTAATTGCTCTCAATTTGCTGCAAGCTCTGTTTTTCTTCCAGCCGCTGCTGCGCGTCGCGCGCGCCGACTTGCACCAAATCGCCGAACAACAGTGCGACGCCTGGGGTTCCCATCAAGCTGGAGATCGCTGGTCGATGGCTCGCTGCCTCGCCGAAGTCGCCACCTGGCTGTTGCCCGCCGACGCCACCCATGTCGCCGCCGGCATGGCGCGCAAGCGCTCGCAACTGACCACGCGCGTGCGTTCGTTGATGGATGAAAATCACGACGCCGACGCAATCGCCGGCGCCATGGGTGCACGTAAACACCTAGCGGTCGCCGGGCTGGCACTCATTGCCGCGCCGTTCTTTGCGCCGCAGGTGGTGAGTTCGCCGCCCAACGAGGAATTGGACTCTGCAACGCAATCAGCCGATCCGCTCGCATTAGGCGACTCTCACGAGGATTCCAACGTGCAGGGTCATGGTCTTTTTGAGCAAGAGCCTGCTGCCGAAGCCGGTCCGGTTTGGCATCCCAAACTTGGCCCCGACGCGGTTGAATTCTTAACCGCCTGGGATCTGAATCTCGCCGAAGTCCAATACAGCATCTACTTGATTCGCACTGATCTCGGCCCCTTGGTCGAGCATCCTCGATTCAAGTCCAAAGTCACCAAACTTGAAAATCATCTGCACACTCTAATGCGGATGCGAAATCTGCTTGAGCAGATTCTCATCCTGCTTTCTTCGGAGGACGGGCCCTCCTCCGAGGGAGCAGCTAACCACTAAAGCCAACCTGCAAACAAACTCCACTCACCTGAATCATGGAATTCAAAAAACTCATCCTTACGGGCCTGCTTGGCGCCGCATTCGCCTTCAGCGGCAATACGCTGCAGGCACAAGAGAAAAAGAAAGTCATTACCTACGGCACGACCAAGCCGGCAAAGGTCAAGGTTAAGGCTCAAGAGCCCGCTGCCAAAGAACATCAAACCAAGTTGTTTGAGAAAGCTGCCAAGCTGAGCGCCAAAGCCAGCGAATTGGCAGCCGCCGGCAAGCACGAGCAAGCTGCGGAAATGGCGCGCAAAGCTGCCGAGTTGCTGACCAGCAGCTACGCCGAAGCCAACCAACGTTATGCCGAAGTCCGCGTCAAGGCGGCTGAGAAAGAGGCTGCCAACGCTTACAAGCAAGCGATGAAAGCTCACGAGTACCTGAATCAAGAGCAGGTGGCTCGCTTGCAAGAGCGGTTGACGAAAATGCAGCCGGACATCGAAATGGCGGTAGTCCCTCAGCTTGCCGAAGTTCTCGAGCAACAGAAGAACATCCAGTTAAAGATGATGGATTTCCGCGAGTTGGAAGAGCTTGGCCAACTGAAGGAGCTTCATAACCTTCATGCTTTGAAGGAATTGAAAAACGCCGAGGGCTTGGAAGCTTTGGCTGCTTTGGGTTACGTCGGTGGTTCCGAGGGTGAGTGCAACGACGGCCGTGACCAAGGCGAATGCGAAGATGTGCAGATCTTCCGCTACAAGGCTCGAACCGATGGTGATGGAAGGTTTGCTTTCCCGAGCGGCATCCACAGCAAAGATGGCAACACTTTCTTCTACGAGCATGGCAACCATCAGGGTCAAGCTCCGGAAGCCTTGTTCTGGCACCAAAAGGGCCATGCACCGCAAACCTTCGAGTGGCACAGTGAGGACGGCGACGTCAAAGGTTCATTCCGCATTGAGCTGAAGTTGGAAGGCGACGCACCGATGGTGATGCAAGGCCATGCTCCGCACGGATACAAGGGTGCTTTGGCACCAAGCGTTCGCTATTTCGACGCCAAAGGCAACACGCCTAAGCTTCTTCCCGCTCCTGGTGCCGACGCCGGCGGTCGCTACATCCTTCGTTTGAACGAAGCCGGTGAATGCGAAACCGAATGCGAAGAAGGCGAATGGGTTGTCGATCTTAGCGAAAACGTCCAGGATTACGTCCAGCTCTACACCGACTCCAAAGACGGTAAGGGCTACATGCAGCTCTACCCCGGCGGCAAAGACGGCAAAGGCTACAAGCAGTTCTTCCCCGGCACCAAGGACGTAGTCGGTATCGGTGAATACCGCGTGCTTTTGAGCACCGACGCCGAAGCCGTCTGTGAAACCGAGTGCGAGGTGATCTGCGAGACCGAATGTGAAACCGAGTGCGAAGTTACTTGCGAAGTTGAGTGCGAAGAGCCCTCGCTGTTACCGGAACCTCGTCCTGAGTACAAAGTTCGCGTCGCACCACGCGGCGAGCGTCGTGGCCTGCCGGGCATTCATGCCGCACCGAAGCCTTCGAAGAAGAGCGAAGCTCAGGTGTTGATCAATGAGATGCAAGCCGAGCTCGAAGCTCTGCGCAAAGAGATTCAAGAACTGCGCCGCACCATGGGCAACGATCCACTGGTCATGGAGTACCACAAGCAAGCGAAGGAATACGCCGCTAACCAGGCATTCCCCGTTTCTAGCGAGCGCTAACCGGTTCGGGCCAAAGCACCAGCTCGGGCTTTAGCTCGACCCCGCTTTGGTCCTTCACTAGCTGTTGAATGTGAGCCATCGCCTGCCGAACATCGGCGGCGGTGGCTCCTCCCGTATTGACCAAAAAGTTTGCGTGCAACGGCGACACTTGAATGCCACCACATTGCCAACCTTTGAGTCCGACGGCATCAATTAAGCGTCCGGCACTATCACCATCGGGATTGCGAAACGCGCAACCTGCGGTCGACAAAGTCACCGGCTGACTAGCGTTCTTCTTTTTCAAATACGCCTCTTGCTCGGCCTTCACTTCGGCCACCGGCTTTTCTTCCAGCTCCAGCAACACTTCCAGAACCACGCCTTGGCCAAGATTGCCGTTGCGGTATTGCGGCTGCACTTCATTGGCAGTCTTGGCAACCAACTCACCGCCGGGTTGCCACAGCGTGACTTCGCGAACTTGCTGCCAAATCCCCCAGTCGGACGACCCAGCGTTCATCGCCAACGCGCCGCCGACGTGCCCGGGAACGCCGATCAGTTTTTCCACCCCGCTCAATCCAAGTTCGGTCGCCGCCCGCACCAACTGCGGAAGAGTGACACCCGGCCACAAACGCAAACAGTTGTCTTCGCGGAAGAGGCGCCGCATATTGCCGGTTTGAATGACCGCCCCAGGTACACCACCATCGGGTGCCAAAACATTGGCACCGGCGCCAAGCATGCGCCACGGCACATCGTCTTGCTCCAGACGCGTCAGCAAATCGCCGAGGTGCTCAGGCTTCTGCGGCTGAAAGAAAAATTCGGCGGCACCACCAATGCGCAGCGTGGTCCACTCGCTTAGTGGGACCTGCTGGCGCATCGGGCACAGCTCAGCATAGGCGTCGGGCGAAACGGTCGACATTTCCGGCTCCAAGGAAGAGGATGACATCTTCGGACTGCACATTTTCCCCGAGGAGACGTCGGCCGCGATCAAAATCGGCGACTAGTTTGAGTAAGCGATCGGGGTTGCGCTCGACCAATTCAGGTACCAACTCCTCGACCGAAGCCTTCAATTGCTGCGGGTCGCGGGCGCGATAGATTTCGAGCAAATACAGCGCGTCGGCGTCGTCGAGGGCTGGCGCAAACTGATCGCGGTAGGCGTGGAAACGCTGCGCTTGATGGGGCTGGAAGACCACGTGCAACCGACGGTCCGGCCAGCATTCTTTGGCGGCTTGCAGCGTGGCTTGCACCTCGACCGGATGGTGGGCGTAATCACTGATCACCAAAGCCCCCTGCCATTGGCCGATTTGCTCCAATCGCCGCGCCGCGCCGCGGAACTCGGCCAACGAACTCTGAATCGTCATTTCATCGAGCTCGAAGTGTCGCAGCACGCCGGCAACCAATGCCGCATTGCGCCGACTGTGGTCACCCGGCAAACCGACGTATTCCTGCGGTCCAAGCTCAACGCTGCGCAACCAGTTACCTGGTCCGGCGGCCGACAGATCCGGCGCTTCCGGCCCGGCGAATACCTTGCCCATGGGCGGCACATGGCCAAGAAAATGGCGGAAAGCTTCTTTGACCTCCGGCAAACCGCCCGGATACGTGTCTGGGTGCTCGGCGTCGACGTTAATCAACGCGACCATCTGCGGGTGTAAATGATGGAAGGAACGCGCGTATTCACAGCTTTCCAAAACCAGCGGGAGGTCGGCATTGCCCCAATCGGCCGAGCCGTTCAGCTGCGGCACGTCGGCGCCGATTAGGTATCCCACCGGCACTCCGGCACGCCGCAGCGCCCATGCCAACCATGCAGTGATGGTTGTTTTGCCGTGAGAGCCCGCAACCGCCAACACCGGACGCAGTTTTGAAATCTCGCCGAGCATTTCGGAGTAAAGCAACGATCGCGAGCCATTCGCTTTGGCCTGTTGAATCGTTACGTCTTTGCCATCAATTGCGGCCGACCGAATGCACAGTGACACCTTCGGCGGGACTTGCTCCTCGGTCAACGGCTGGAGCCCGGCAGCAACCAACGGATCGTCGGCGGCGAAGGGTTGGCGATCGGCGCCCCATACATCCCACCCGGCTTGAAGCAGCAAAGTGGCAAGACCGCGCATGCCGCAACCGCCGGCACCGGCCAAATATGCGGTGGTGCCAAATTCGCCGGCCAACTCTTGCAACGCGCCTCCGGCACTGGGTGCGGCCGCAGCGGTTCCCGTGGAGGAAGGTTCGGGTTGGACCGAATCGGGTCGTGCTTGGGGCATAGTCACAGCCTACGGTTTTCCGGCCGCGATTTCTTCCATCAAATCCGCTGCCATGCCGACGCCATCCGGCGGGCAGATTTGGCGTAGGTAGCTTGCCATGCGGCGGCGTGCAAGTGGATCCGCCACCAAAGCGACGATCCGCTGCTCGGCGGCGCTGTCCAGCGTGTTTTCAATCACCACGCCAGGCTCCAATGCCTGGGCGTTGCGCTCCTGTTGGCGGTCTTTGTGATACGGATACGGCACAACCACGGCCGGCAGCTGGTTCAACCACAATTCGGCCATCGTCGCCGCCCCACCGCGGCAGAACACAAAATCGGCGGCCGAATAAGCCGCACCCATGTCGCGGCAATGCTCCAACAAACGATGGGTTAATCCGGCGTCCTTGCACGGGCGTTGCAAGTCATCCAATTTGCCCGGACCGCAAACGGCAAGCAGCTGAATGCCTTCTACCGCCAACCCCGGGGCCATGCGTGCGATGGATAAGTTCAGATCACGCGCCCCCTGGCTGCCGCCCAAAACCAACAGCGTGGTGCGGTCGGGCGCTAGGCCGAATTGTGCACAAGCGAGATCGCGTTTTTGTGGTTGCAGATCCCGTCGGCCGATGGGACCCACACAGCGACCGCGGCGCAACATGGAAACGGTTTGCGGAAATAGGGTGAAAGTCTTGCGAGCAAACCGATCGAGCAATTTGACGCTTTTGCCAACCACAACATTGCTTTCAATGGTCACCATCGGCACCTTGCCGCCAATGGCAAGCGCAGCGGTCGAACCCGCCCCACCTAAAGCCATGACCAAATCCGGCACGAACTTACGCGCCTCGCGACGAGCGCGAACCATGGCCCGCATCAGCGCCGCCGGCCGTGGCAATCGACTGTCGTCGATACCAAGCGAATGTGGATCGTCTTCGTCGCGCAAATAGTTGGCTTCCACCGAGCGCCCGTTGCACAAAAAGCGCGTGACGTGGCCGCGGTTGCGCAACTCTTCGGCCAACCCGATTCCCGGCGTCAGGTGGCCTCCGGTGCCGCCGCCGACGAAAAGAAAACGCATCGCTGGGCTTCCTTAGTTCACTTGCGGAGGGATGCGGATTTTTTGACCGGCCGCCAAGTCCTTTGGATCGTTGATCCCGTTGTACTTGAGAATCTTCTTCCAATGTTTCGGCGAACCGTAAAAGCGCAGCGATATGTGGCTGGCGGTTTCGTTTTTGCCGACGGTATAAACCGAACCCGGCTTGTCCACAGCGCCGCTCGAAGCAACCGAACCACCAGCTTCGACGGCATCGCCACCGCTGTGATCGCTCGCACTACTTGCTTGGCCTCCGACTCCATCGCCCGGCAGTTGCAAGCGTTGGCCCAAGCGCACGTGATACGGTTTGGGAATGCCGTTGAGGCTGGCGATTTCGCGCCAACGGTTGCCGTCGCCCAATTCACGCTTGGCAATGCGGGTCAGGTTGTCGTTTTCCCGAACGCGAATGAAGCGGCCCGGTTTGCGCGGTGGCAAATCGTCGTCGAGCGGAACCAACGCAGCTGCTTGCCCGCCGGCCGCTACGTCGCCGACGTCTGACGAAGCAATGGGATCGGCTTTGCTTGTGCCACCACTGCTATTCCCAGAGCTTGCATTCTGCGTCCCTCCGCCGCGCTCGCCGCCGCGATGATCGGCTGCAACCGATTCACTGGCATCGATGTTGCGAGGCTGCACTCCGAGCATCGGGTTGCGTACCGGCGGACGCACGAAGTCGGCCGGACCGACGAAAAACTGGCGCTGTTCGGGCGGTAAAAACTTCACCCCTTCCAACGTAGCCGGCTCTTGCGCGGCCAAGCGCGGCGGCACGGTGGCGTCGCTGCCCGGTAATGAGCCGACGTAATGGGCGCCTAGCGCGGTCAGAAGCAATACGGCGAGGGCGATTAGCCCGCTGCGCTGGACTCGGTCCATGGGATGAATTCCTCCACGGGAACTTTGGATCTACGTTTATCGAGGCAAGCCCGCACCGCCAAGCCTAGCAGGGCGGATAGGGCGAGTACTGAGGTGCCGCCGCGGCTGACGAAGGGCAGCGGCAGACCTTTGGGCGGCATGATGCCGGTGACGACAGCCATGTTCAATGCTGCCTGAATGGAAATCATCACTGTTGCTGCGGCGGTGAGAATGGCGCCGTAGCGACGTTCGGCGCGGCGGGCGGCGATGACTCCAAAAACGGTGAAGGCGGCGAACAAAATCCACAGTGCGCCGGTACCGAACAAGCCCCATTCTTCGGCAATCAGGGCAAAAATGAAGTCGGTGTTCCCCTCAGGAACCCATCCGAATTTCAATTCGCCTTGGCCGGGGCCGCGGCCGGTCAAACCGCCGGTAGCAAAGGCTTCCAGCGAACGCGAAACTTGAAAATCGGGTTCGGCATTCCAGAAGTTGACCAAGCGCGACGAAACATGATCGAACATGTACGCGGCGGCGACCAGCAAGCCGGCAACGGCAGGGATGAACACGCGCAAAAAGCGCAGGCTAACGCCGGCAAAAAACAGTGTGATGCCGGTGACCATAATGAGGATGATGACCGAGCCAAGGTCGGGCTGCAGCAATACCGGCAACACCAACACGCCAAAGCCGAGCATCAATTTGGTCAACGCCATCGGCTGCAATAGACGCAACGGGTCGCGAGCTGCCCACGAGGCCAGGATGACGGGCCATAAGCATTGCAACAGAACGGATGGCTGCATCGTCATCGGCCCTATTTGAACCCAACGTTCTGCGTTGTGGCTGCTGTGGCCGAAGTTGGTGAACAGCATCGCCACCAACACCAAAAAAACCAGAAATAACATGCCGGGTGCTGCGTCGCGCATGCGCTCACTAGGCATCGCATACGAAACCAAAAACGCCAGCAATGCCACGATGAGGTGGCCGGCGTGCAGCGATAACGAAGCCCAGCCGTCACCTGGCTTGGCAGCGGAAACGCCGGCGACCACGCCGATCGCAGCCAACGCCACCACGCACGCCATCATTCCGGCTAAAGCCGGTGCGGCGCTGGGGCGAGTTGGCTTAGGCGTATCAAACATGGTCTAACGCAATTTCATGGACAGCAATCCGAGCATGGCACCGATGGCACCGACTAGCCAAAAGCGCACCACCAGTTGCTGTTCCGGCACGGTGCGTTGAAAGTAATGGTGAATGGGCGCGACCGGCAAAATTCGGCGGCCGGTTCCGGTCAGAATGCGAGTAATTTTGAAACCGGCGATTTGAACAAAGCTGCTCAATACTTCGATCATGAAGACCAACGCGAGTAGCGGCAGCAACAACTCTTGCTTGGAAACGATGGCAAAGTAACCGAGTAAAGCGCCCATCGGCAGCGAACCACTGTCGCCCATAAAGATACGCGCCGGGTGAGCGTTGAACCATAAGAAGCCAGTGCTTGCGCCAAGCGCGGCACCGGCCATGACGCCGACCTCACCGGCACCGGGGATGTGCGGCAAGTGCCAGTATTCGGCAAGTGTCGGCGTGTCGACGGCAATCAAGGCAAACGCAAGCACCGCATAAGCCGGCAACGCCGAGCCGGCGGCAAGTCCGTCTAAACCGTCGGTTACGTTGACGGCGTGGCTACATGCCAACACAATGAAGGATTCAAAGGCGACAAAAAGCACAAAGCCATACAAGCCCAAGGTGGACCAATTAGCGAAGAACTCCTTGAACACCGGCATGTAGATGGTGCCAATCTGCGGCCGCCCCGTTTGCTCGCCCATCATCCACAAAACCGCAGTGGTGTAAATCGCCAACAGCAAACTGGGAATTAATTTGGCCATGCGCGATAAGCCATCGCGTCCGCCTTCGCGCTTCCATTTGATGTGATCATCCAAGAAGCCAATCACCCCCATTCCGACCAGCAGAATGGCACCGGAGACCACCATTAACTCGGTTGGGTCGGCCCACACAAGGGTGGAGAACATGACCGCAGCAACCCAAAACACCCCGCCCATCGTCGGAGTGTGATCTTTGTTGGCAGCGGCGTACATCTTCGATACTTCGGCGCTATCGGATCGCGCCGAATCCTCGGCCACTCCGGCTTGACGCAATCGCCGAATCATCGGTTTGCCCAACTTGAGCGCCATCGCAAAAGAAAGCGCCGCGGCGAGGATGGTTCGCACCGATGCGTATTGCAAAGCGTGCAATGGTTGCCAAATGTCTTGCAACCAATCAAACAAATAGGTAATCACGCGGCGCCCTCCGGTTGGCCGTTGGGCACTTCGTTCGCTTGCACGGATTCGACCAAGCTTTCGGCGCGTTGCTTCAGGCTGGGCAGCATGGTTTCCAAACTTTCGGCGCGCGATGCTTTCAGCAGAATCAAGTCATCCGCTTGCATTTCCTTTTGCAGCACCGCGGCAGCGGCTGTGGCATCGGCAACGGCGGTGCTGCGCAAGCCGGCTTGCTGTGCGCTATCGGCAATCCATGCGCCTCCACTGCCGACGCCAATCAACCAATCCAAACGACCGGTCGCAGCTTGTTCACCAACCACACGATGGAAGTGTTCGGCGGCAGCGCCCATTTCATGCATCGTGCCGAGCACGGCAATGCGACGGCCGTCACCCTTCATTCGCGCGAGCACTTGCAGGGCTGCGGTCACGGCCGCCGGGCTGGCGTTGTAAGCGTCGTCCAAAACTTGAACGCCGGCGAAGCTATGACGAGACAGGCGTCCGCTCGGGCGCGGCAGCGATTGCAAGCGCTTCTTCACCTCGGCAGCTGTCACGCCCAATGTCATAGCAGCTTGGCAAGCGATGGCAATTTGAGTCGCTTCGTGATCGGCCTCCAGTGGCAACTGAACCTCGCCTACACCTGCTAATTGCAGGCTGTAGTCTCCCGGATAGCTGCGCAGCATTTTTTCAACTTCTACGCACTCGGCTCGAGCTCGCCATGAGCTTTGCCGATCTTGCGCGAGTTGGGCAACTGCTGCCGGCATCCAAACAGCCCCTCGCGGCCGCGTCGCCGCCGCCAGTAAAAGCTTTTCTTCGATGATGGTTTGCAAATCACCCATGCCTTCTAAGTGCACCGGAGTCAGCGCGGTAATCCATGACCAATGCGGCTGCGCGATTTGCAGCAAGCGATCCATTTCGCCCGGCGCGTTAATGCCGTACTCCAAAACCAACAACCGCGTTTGCAAACCGGCTCCAAGGATGGCAAGCGGCAGTCCGCATTCCGAGTTGTACGACGCCGGCGCCGCGTGAACGCGTTGCCCTTGCCCGCCTAATAAATGAGCGAGCAAGTCCTTCGCCGTCGTTTTGCCGACGGTACCGGTAATGCCAATTACGGTCGCAGTCAACCGCCCCAAATGAAAGCGCGCCAAAGCGCCCAATGCCGTCAACGTATCGTTAACGATGATGCATGGCAGCTCGGCCGGTCGATCGCCGCGATCGGGCATGACCAGAGCACCAACAGCACCGGCATCGTGCACCTGTTGAAGGTATTGATGTCCATCGGTGCGCGCTCCATCTAAGGCAACAAACAAGTCGCCCGCTTGCACTTGGCGACTATCGGTCACCACTCGCTTAACTTCGCCGGCGCCGGCGCCGATCAAGTGGCCACCAATGGCGTGAGCAACTCCGGCAAGATCTAACTGCAGCACTTCACTGCCTCCTCAAGCTCAATCCGATCGTCAAAGGGATGGCGCACGCCGTGGATCTCCTGATACGGCTCGTGCCCCTTGCCGGCGACTAGCAAGACGTCACCGGGTTCAAGTTGTGCAACTGCTTGTTGAATAGCCAAACGGCGATCCACTTGGCGGTGAATGCGAAGGGCTCCTGCGTCCATAGCGCCTTCTACAACCGCATCCAGAATGGCGTCGGGATCTTCGCTGCGCGGGTTGTCGGAGGTGAGCATGCACCAGTCGGCGCCCTCGGCTGCCGCCCGCCCCATCGGCCCACGCTTGACTGGATCACGATCACCGCCGGCACCACAGACTATGCCGATGCGCTGCTCCGGATAACTCTTGCGTAGCGCATGCAAAACGCGCTGCAAAGCTTCGGGCGTGTGGGCGTAGTCGACAAATAAATGCCACGGGGAATGCGGCGCAACGCGCTGCAGACGTCCCGGGGCGGCGTTGGCGGCACAGAGGCCATGCAGACTTTGCTCGATGGTTAGGCCGGATAAACGCAAGAGTCCAAATGCCAACAACATGTTCTCAGCGTTATGCCTGCCGATGAGTGAGCTGTGCAAAATGCCGCTGCCGAATACGCCTTGGATTTGCAGTTCCATGCCGTTGGCGGTGGCTTGGTAGCCGGCGGTGAGGTCGGCATCGGAGGTTAGGTCAACCGCCCACGAAAGCATTTTGGATTTTGCGCCTTTTACTGCATTCCAAATGCGCGAGTCGTCGGCAGGCAGTAACGCAGTGGCGTCCGGGTGCTCAAACAACAGTGCAGCTTTGGCGGCGGCGTAGCTTTCCAAATCGCCGTGGTAATCGAGGTGATCGTGACTGAGATTGGTCCACCCGATCGCGTCGACGCGCGCCCCTGCCAAACGCTGTTGATGAATGCCATGCGACGACGCTTCCAACGCCACCGCCTCGGCACCGCGAGCGCGAATGCTGCGCATCCAATCGTGCAATTGATCCGCCGATGGCGTGGTATTCAGCGAATCCGCCTCTTGCTGCTCAAACCGAAAACCCAAAGTACCGACGCGACCGGCAGCAACGTGGTTGTGATTCCATGCCTGCTCGAGCAGGTGCACGATGGTGCTTTTGCCATTGGTGCCGGTCACGGCGCTGAGGTGCATTGTGTTGCTGGGATGTCCGGCGAGCACGGCTGCGGCGCGACCGGCTACGGCGGCAACAATTGCATTGCGGTCAAGCCCGGGCCGCAGCAGCAGGTCGCGGGGAACTTCCAAACGCGGAAGACCGACATCAGCTTGGACGTCCTCTTCGGCGACCAGCCAAGCCACGGCGCCAGCCGCAATGGCCGCAGGAAGGAACTCCGCTCCATGACTCAGACTGCCCGACAACGCGCAATACAAATCACCCGGACGCACGCGACGCGAATCAAAGCATGCGCGCCCGACCTCCACGTCGTCGCCGGCATCATGGGCCAGGCGAACTTGTGGGGCCAAGTGTTGCGCCAGGGAGGAAAGTAGCATCAACGAACTTCCTTCAGTCTTGGGTTCAAGTTAGCGTTTGAGCTGGCTGAATCCAAGCGCGAAGCCTCTGCTTTGGGCAGAAGTCCACGAGTTCGCAATGCGTGCTCCAATATTTTTCCAGCGAGCGGCCCAGATAGCCGGGTTCCCGAGATGCGGCCTTTGACATCCGGCCATTGGACGATGACCAAAACGACGATTTCCGGATCCGGAATCGGTCCGAAAGCTGCGAAGGCACAGGTATTGAGGTGGGGCTTGGTTTCGTGGCGCGCCGTGCCACTTTTTCCGCCCCAGCGCACGCCTTCAATCTCCGGCAACGGGCTGCCGATGCGGCGTTCCACCATCTTCTCCAGAGCGTCCACTATGAAGTCCGAAGTTTCCTCGCTGATCGGTCGTTCCACCCCTACCCGCTTGGCGTCTCGTTCTGCCGCTTGTTCCGTGGTTGCGTCTTGCTGATCCATCAGCAGATAGGGTTCGATGCGATGACCGCCGTTGATCAGCGATGCAAAACATGCGGCATAGCGAATTGGGTTAACCATAAACTCATGGCCGAAAGACGAGCTCGCCAATGTGTAAGGAATGGCTTGGCGGTTGGTCCAGTTTTTCTCGGGCGGCCCGTGGTAAGTGTTCATTGGGCGTTGACCCAAATAAAGCGGATCCCATAAACCAAACTTAGCCTGCATATCACGAAAGCGTTCGATGCCGGTGCGCAACCCAATCAGCACTGAAACGACGTTCGAGGAATGAATCAAACATTCAGCCGCAGTCTTGGGCCCGTATTTCACCCCATCTGCATTTTCAATAATCTCGCGGCGCCCCTTTACCTTCAAAGTATTGCGGTCTTCAAAAACTTCCGAACGGCTGACGATCCCCTGCTCAATGGCATAGGCAATCAAAAACGGCTTAAATGTGGATCCAGGCACCACTGGGTTATCAATAGTCAACGCAAAAGTAGATCGTATGCCGCTGTTGTCCAATAAATCGTCATTGATGATCGGATCGCGAGGATCGTAATCGGGCAAACCAATCAAAGTCAGCAGCTCGCCGGTGTTGGCATCCAACACCACCGCTCCGCACCACTCCGCCTTGAGCTCCACCATCGCCTCATCCAGAATTTCGCGAGTGGCGGTTCCCAAATCCGCGTCCAAAGTCAAGCGCAAATCGCCACCTTGCTCAGGCTTCTCCAATCCCTTCGCCGGATTCACGCCAAAAGCTCCGGTCACCATTTGGCTGCCTTTGCTTCCTTCGGTTCCGGTTAGGTGCTCATCGAATTTAACCTCCAGACCGCTCGCACCAGAACGCTTTTCATCTTGAGCCGTCACGATGCCCAGCAAAGATCCAAAGGTACGACCCAGCGGATATTCACGTTCCACCATCGGCACTAGCTGCAAACCAGTGCTGCGGTACTTACGCAGGAATGCACGTAATTCCTGACCCTCAAACGGTGTCAGTCCACGGCGCAATAGCGTATAGCCGACCTCTTTGCTTAGCAGCGTCTCGGCCATTTTCTGAACCGGCACCTGACAGCGCTCGGCGATCTCCGCGATCTCGGCGGCGATGTCGTCGTCGGTCAGACCCTTGGGACGGTTATTCGGGTGGTAACGTCGATCCTCCCACACCGAAGTCATCATCAACCAGAACGCCGGCCGGTCGTGAGCCAACGACTTACCGTTGCGATCCACGATGGAACCGCGCATCGCCGGAAGCTCGACCTTGTTGTGCAAATACTCCGATACGCCATTGACCACCTCATCCGGCGCGGCGTGCAACTGCACAACGCGACCGAGGATCGCCAAGTACAACATTCCCAGCGGGGCCAGGATGAAGAACGGGCGCATCGGGCTTAGGCGCGACATTAGAGTTCGGGAAGCTGTTCGACTTCGGCCAACTCTTTCATGTATTCCAATCGGGCGCGCAGCGCGTCGGGGGAGGTGAGCAGCCGGTACAAGTGCTGATAATGAGCTTTGTGTTGCTCATATTCCAGATAGTTCCGGTTGTATTGCTCGGTCCGACTTCGGGAAGCCAGTGCCTCGTTGCGCAAACCCAGCCCGGCCAGTAGTTCACACAAGGTCAACAGGACCAGGCCAGCGATGCGTCCGGTCACTTCGCTTCCTCCGCACGCTGAATGCAACGGAGGCGCGCGCTACGGGCGCGAGGATTGCGTCGCTGCTCGGCGCGATCGGCCACCACCCCCCGTGGCAGCAGATCGGTGTATTCGCCGCTACGCACCTCGTTGCGGAGTACGACCTTGGCGCGCCGGTCTTCCAACGAATGGAACGAGATCACCGCCAGGCGCCCCCCCGGCGCCAAAATACGCGGTGCCCCCTCAAGGAAAGCGTCGATCTCGTCCAGTTCGCGGTTGACGGCAATGCGCAACGCTTGGAAGGTGCGCGTCGCCGGATGGTGGCCACGACGGCCACCGGGCACGGTGCGCTCGACCAAATCGGCGAGCTGCAAAGTGCGGAGCAAGGGTCCAAAGCGTCGCTGCTGCACGATGGCGTGGGCAATGCGACGCGAGAAACGCTCTTCGCCGTATTCACGCAGCCACATTTCCAGCTGGTCTTCACTGGCATTGGCCAGCAAAACCGCAGCACTGGTTTTCTGCTTGTGGCTGTCCATGCGCATATCCAACGGCCCATCCTGTTGGAAGGAGAAACCGCGGTCGGCTTCATCGAGCTGATCGGACGACACGCCGAAATCGGCAAGAATGCCGTCGACGCGACCGTGTAGCTCGACCGGCACGCATTGAAGGATCGAAGAAAAGGGTGCATGCACAAAGTGCACGCGGTCCGAATAGGCAGCCAGGCGCTGACGGCTGCGGTGCAACGCGTCGGCATCACGATCGATGGCGATCAAGCGCAAATCGGCAGGACCCGCTTTCAACAATGCCTCGGCGTGGCCCCCTCCGCCCACCGTGGCATCTACGTAAATCCCTCCGCGCTGCGGATTCAACGCCTGGATGACCTGGTCCAGCAGCACCGGAAGGTGCGTTGTGGGCCCGGTTGGACGAGTTGGTTTGTCGAAGTTACGGCACAAAAGGATCACCTGCTGTCTCCGTCGTCCATGGCCGAACCATCCAGAAACTGTTCGGCCTGCTTGAGATAAGTTTGCTCGGCCTCTGGCGCGGCCTCGCCTTCGTAGCGTGCGGAGTCCCAGATTTCGATGTGATCGATGGCGCCGACCACGATCGCGTTTTTGGAAATTCCAACGCGTTTACGCAACCCTTCGGGGAGGAGCAGGCGGCCCTGGGCGTCCAGGTTTTGTTCCAGCGAAAGAGCGCCGATCCCCCTCATCACGGCGCGGAATTCCGGCTTGCCGAAAGCCGCCCTCTTCAGACCCGCTAGGTGGTCGCGAAAACCTTCGCGGGTGAACAAGTAGAGGCAGCCGTCCAAACCCAGCGTGACCACAAAGCGGATGCGGGTGACGTCTTCCTCGTCCATGCCGGCCAGCAAACGCTTGGGGACGAACACTCGACCTTTTTGGTCGACTTTGTGTTCGAACTCGCCGGTAAACAGGTGCATGGAGACTTTTCAGGGAGTGACTGATCCACCACGATCCGCCATTTTCCCCCACAAACCTATTCTGTCGCCCCACCAGAAATGCGCAACTAAAAAACGGCCCTTTTGGGCAGTTTTTCCGAATTTCTCTGGAATTCTCCGCTGGGGCCCGATTCAGCCAATCAGCGAAACCCGACGGCGACCTAGGCGCCTTCTACTTCCTTGGGTTCACTCAACAGATCCGTCAACGCGCCTTCGGCGGTCGGATCCATTAACTCGCCCAGCGCGGCGGTGAGCTTGCGGCGACGCTCTTCTTCGAGCTCGCGCGTCTGCACCTCGTAGACCGTTTGGGTGCGCGGCTTGCGCAGCTGCAGAAACTCCTTAGTGCCGCGACTGCGAACGCCGACCAACTTCAACTTGCGATGGCGAACCAACAGCAAGCCGAGCAAAAACCGCAGATCAAGCGGCGCGTCGCCATCTTTCTTCTCCAGCGTTTGGAACAAGGCAAGAATGGCATCAAAGTCGAGCTTCAGGCCGCCTTTGGCTTCGGCGTGCGTGGTGCGCCACCAAACCAAGTCGGCGCTTTCTTCGCGGCGGTCGAAACAACCGCTGCAAAGGTCGCCGCGTTGCAATTCATCGGCTTCGATTTGCAGCAGAGAAAACACCGTTTCCCCCACCGTGAATTCGGAGCCGCAATTCACGCAAAGCCCCTGACGTCGATGAAACTTCCAATCGGCCATCGCTACTTGTCCATTCCTTCACGCCATGGCTTGCGCCGATAAAAATCATCCGACGGCCCCGGCGTGGTCACCCGCGCCAAGAAATGATGCAGCAAGGTTCGCGCGCGCTGCTCATCATCGCCGACCGACTCCCACTTGGCATGGTCTTCGTCGAGAGGCTTGTGCACCTCTTTGTTGATCTGCACGCGCACGCGCGAACTGACTCGGTAAACGCCGACGGCATCCATCGGCTCGATTTCCAGCATGCCCTGGTAACGCCGCCCATACGACGAAAACGGCTGCATGTTCTCGAACCAACCCGAAGTCACTCGGGCACCTGCGTCATCGCGATCGCCGGGTGGATACTTGGCTTTCAGCAGCGCCCACTCACACTCGGACAGCAGGTCGCGAATCGGTGGAGCGTCGTCGATGATCTCGTGCACCCACAGCTCTTCTTCCTCGACGGAAAACAGGCTGCACGAACCGGTCATTCCGGTCAGGCAAAGCAGTGCGACTATCCAGAGAAATCCACGGCGCAGCATCGGCGTATTCTAGCAATCAGGGTTGAGGGGCTCCCGACTCGGCGGTTAAGCCTTTTTGTTGGGACTGCGCTTGCGCGCCCGCAGCACTAAGCGGATGGGCACGTGGCGGTAACCGAGGGATTTTCGCATTTCCCGCGAAATCGCCCGCATCACTTCTTTTTCGAACAGCTGAGTGCGATTGACGAACAGCAGGAAGGTCGGCGGATGAGTTTTGAGTTGGGTCGCGTAGTAGGCGCGCGGCTTTTCACTGCGACCGCGGAAGCGCAGGCGATCGAAGGTGCGCTGCACCGCTCGATTCAGCTCGCCGGTGCCGACGCGCTTGCCGGCTTCCCCGTGCAAGCGGAACGCCGCTTTCATCACCCGGTCCAAGCCCCTGCCGGTGACGTTGGAAACCGTCACGATTGGCGCACCGCGCAGGTGTGGAAAACGATGCTCGACGCGGCCGCGGAAGTCGTCGAGGTCTAGATCCGGCACCAAGTCGGACTTGGTTCCCACGATAACCACTGGTTTGTAGCGGTCCATGATGGTGCGCCCTAGCTCTTGGTCCAGACGCGCCATCGACTCGGTCAAGTCGAGGAACAAGAACGCGATGTCGGCGCTGCGAATGGCCTGATCACTGCGCGTCAGCGAAAAGAACTCAATCGCATTCGCCAATTTCCCGCGCCGGTGAATGCCGGCGGTGTCGACCATGGTCAGTGGCTTGCCTTGCCATTCAAAGTCAACTTCCACCGCGTCGCGGGTGGTGCCGGCGATGTCACTGACAATCACTCGCTGCTCGCCCAACATCGCATTCACGAACGACGACTTGCCGGTGTTGCGTCGCCCCAAAATGGCAAATCGCAATCGCTCCTCACGCGACGGTTCGACGTCGACCGGCGGCAGCAGTTCGGACAGGGCGTGATAAAGGTCGTCCATCCCACGACCCTCTTGCGCCGACAGCGGACGCACTTCGCCAAGCTGCAACTTTTCAAATTCGCCCAAATTCAGCGACGCCGCATGACCTTCGGCTTTGTTTGCGAACAACAAAATCTTGTGGCCGCCTTTGCGCAGCAAGCGCGCTACTTGTTCATCGAGCAAGGTGCAGCCTTCGCGCGCGTCAACCAAAAACAACACCACCTCGGCGCTGTGCAAACCGGTCAACACTTGATACTCAATCGAATCGGCAAGATTGGTGTTATCGACAATGCCGATGCCGCCGGTATCCATCAAATCAAAACCTAGATCAAACTCTTCGATGCTGACCGGCCGCACCAATCGATCGCGAGTCACACCGGCAGTAGGTTCCACAATCGCGGTGCGTTGACCGACGATGCGATTAAACAACGAAGACTTGCCGACGTTGGGCCGGCCGACAATCGCCACCATCGGGCGTTGGTTAGAAGCGGAATCATGCATCAGAGCACACCCAAGAATGGGTGGATTTGAGGAAGAACTCGCAAGTCCAAGTTCAGACGACTGCCTTGGATGAGTTCTGCAAGTAAGGTCGATGCCGACGGCGCATGCACGTCGGTCGAACCTGGGGTCACCGGTTGCAAGTAGACCTCGCAACCCGGCGCCAGTTCGGCGATTTGCTGCAATTGTTTTTGCAGCCACGCCGATTCAGTGTTTTGTTGCACCACGAATTTGACCCAATATTGCAGGGCTTGCTCGGGCGCTAAAGAACGATTGCGGCGCTGCGCTTCGGCCGCGGTGAACTGCAAGCATTGCTGGCGTTGCAACAAAGACTCACCGGCATCCAAGGCGGCCTCATCTTTCCAATCCAGCGAAACCAAATCTAAGCAAGGCAGCAGTTGTTGAAGCTTGTCGGCGTAAATGCCCGACGTTTCCAACAGCGTTCTACCAGACCAAGTCGGCAACCATTGCTCCAGAAACGAAGCTTGAGTCAACGGCTCGCCGCCGGTTACCGACAACACGACATCCGTCGCATCTACGCCGAAGCCCGCAGCCAACTGATGCAACTCGCGATCAAGCTGCTCCATCGACCATGGATTGGCGCACTCGCGGGCGCCGTCGGCATGGTGAACCTCGGCGGTCGCCGTGCGCTTCCAAGACCTTGGCGTGTCGCAGTAGGTACAGCGCAACGGGCATCCAGCCAACCGCAGAAACAAATGCGGCTTGCCGACCTGGCCGGCTTCCCCTTGAATGCTCAGGAAAAGCTCGTCAAGGTAGACGACCGGAAGGCTCAGAGCTCTTCTTCCTCAGAATCAGCTGTTGCTGCGGCTTCCGCGTCTTCCTTTTCCTTCTCAGCAGCGGCCATTGCCTTCATCTGCTTCTTGGTCAAGGTTTTGAACTGGGTGCGAACTTTGCGCAGGCCGTAGACGGAATCCCCTTCCTGAAAGTCACCGCTTTCGGCGAGCTTTTCCAGGCGCTCACGGCGGGTGAAGACGGAGCGACTCGAGTTGAGGTTGCTACCGAGGTTCAGCGACTTGTGGATGGACATGGGTTCAGTTTGAAGCGATGGGCCGCCGCCGCTCAATGTATGCAGAGGCGAAGGGCCGAGGATTTTGCGGGAGGGAGTCTACCGATGCTTCCTGCACTTGGCGCAGCAGATCATTCAAATCGCCGCTTTCTTCGGACCTACCAATCCACAATTCGTAGATTTCCGGGTCCTCCGGCGGAAATTTGGTCAGCACCACCGATTTCTGCAGGGCGGGAAACAGATCACGCAGGGCACGACCGCTCTGCACCGCAAGAGCTCGGTTGGCGGGACTGAATGCGTATTTGGCGACCAGCACCGCATAAGGCTCCGTCGATTCAACAGCGCTTGAATTGCCGTCGTTTTCGGTGGAGGCTTCGGCGGGACCGAGCGGCCAATACTTCAGACCTAAAAGCACGACCACGGCGAGGGCGACGCCCAGGCCGATAAGCGGAGACCAACTACGCCCTTGTTTCGGCGCGGAGCCCCCCATCGAAGACAGTCTTTGACTCGACCGGTCCGATGTTGGCGTGCTTGCTTGAGAAGCTTCGGATTGCGAGGGAGCGGACGGAACACGTCGCTGGGACTGTTTTCTGGATGGACCTTCCCCATTGGGCTTGTCCCTAAGAATGTCCAGAAGTTCCCTTTTTCGGCGTGCCATACCCGTCTTGAGCCTGGAGATCATAAGGTTCTGAGGCAGAAAACGCAATCTTTCCATGTCAGCGCCAAACCCTTGAGCCCAACCCTGGACGACGAAACAATGAGGGCATGGCCCAGGACCCCGGCAACCCGTCGCTGCTCGCTTCCGCGCGCGAGTATCTGCTGGAAGAATTGGCGCAATTAGGTGTCGAGCACCTGGCCCCGGTCCCGCAGCTCGCTTCGGCGTCGCCGACCCCCACGCCATGCGAGCCGCTTGAGCAAATCGCCGCCGAAATCTCTCAGTGCCGGCAGTGCGAACTTTGCAACACTCGCACCAACACGGTGCCCGGCGACGGTTCCCAGGAAGCACGAGTCGTCTTTGTCGGCGAAGCCCCGGGCGCGGAAGAAGATCTCCAGGGCCTGCCGTTTGTCGGCCCTGCCGGTCAGCTTTTGACCAAAATCATTGAAGCCGGCATGGGGCTGAAACGGGAGCAGGTTTACATCTGCAACATTTTGAAATGTCGGCCGCCGGGCAACCGCGATCCATTGCCCGCAGAAAAATCCGCCTGCACGCCATTCCTGCAACGGCAACTGAAATCCCTGCAACCGCAGCTAATTATCTGCCTAGGTCGACATGCGGCCAACTACTTACTTGGCAGCGACGAATCCATGTCCAGAATGCGCGGCAAGTTGCACGAATCGGCAATGGGCATTCCCATCCTCGCGACTTATCATCCGGCATATCTTCTGCGCACTCCTGCTGCTAAAGTAGATTGCTGGCAAGACATTCAAATCGCCATGAAGCATTTAGGTCTCACGCGTCCGGGAGCAGCCCATTGAACCGAGCCTTAGGTCTGCACTTTCTTGGCGACCAATACGCCTATGCCCTGATTGAAAAATCCGCCGACGCTCCGGTACAAGTGCTCGCTGCCGGCAATGTTGAGCAAGAAAAATTAGCCGGCCTATATGACCGCCTTGGCGGCGAACTCAACCTGCCTTGGTGCTTAGCCGCCGAAGACGACGGCTCCATGTTGTCGCACCTGCCACCTGATTGGCCCCTGCGCCCAATCGAACCCGAGGTCCTGGTGCACCCGGCGACGTCGGCCGCTTTGTGGGATTGGGAGCACGGCCGCATTGATGAAAACGACCTCTATCTATGGTTGCGCTCCGGATTCCTGTTATGGGCGCGCGGCATTCCCGGCCAAGGTCGCTCCGGCTGCTCGGCAAGGCGCGGACCGCTCATTAGTAATTTACGGCCGATTCTCAATCGCTTTCAACGCAATCGCTGCCCCTCCGTGGTCAGCATGGAGGGCGATGCTCCGGGCGGTGATTACCTCCTGCAAGCCCTCGCAGATGCCGGCCACAGCGTTCGCGAAATCAATCGACCACCGCATGAAATGGGCGCCGACCCTGCAGCTGCCGGCGCCGCGTTGGCTGCCATTTCACCCGACTTCCAAGCGGTCTACGTTCCCGAAAAACGGCAGCGTTCGCCCCATTGGCGTACTGCAATGGGACTCGGCGCGCTGGTGGCAACGCTGACGGCATTGGCATTCACCTTGGGGCAAGAAAGCAATTTGCGCAGCTGGAAGCGCAGCCTGGAACCGACCGTTCAAAGCGGAGACTCCTCGGCGCCTACTGCCGCAGCGCCTCCTATTGAGTTGGTTCGACTTATTGAACGTCGCACCCAATTCGTGCAAGCGCTACGCAACCTTTCGGATTCGCCGCCGAACACTTTGGCCGAAGTGGAAATCGTCGCCGCACCGGATGGCTCAACCGTGCGGGATCGAGTGAGGACCAAATGATGGAACGTTTGTTCACTCACCGCGGCTACTTATTCACCTGCCTCATCCTGGCGCTCCTGATGGCGTGGCTTTGGCAATCGCGGAGTCAGCGTTTTCTTGCCATGCAGCCCTCGCTGATGGATTTGGAGGAAAGCGAAGTTCCGGCGAGCTTCGCATGGTTGCAACAAGGCTTGGGCAAGTTGGCCACGCCAGCGCCTGCTATACGCCAAGAAGCGTTTGAGGGCGCAGAAACCATCGGCTGGTCGCACTTAGATTCGACCTCACCCTTAGCGGTAGCCGCGCAAACGGAATTGGCTCGCTGGGCAAGTCCCGGACGATTGCCGCTGCAAACGCAAACCGTCAGCGTCTCCGAAGTCGAGGGCTTCCCGGCGATGGAGCTCGGAATCGAAGCCAGTGGCCCGGAGCTGGAAGTCCTCGCTTGGCTGGATCATTTGCTCCACGCCCCAACGGGCGTTGGCTACTTGACCGACCCGGCCGTGGTTCACCTGAGCACGCAAGACGAAGAATTGCACTTGCGCCTAGCGGTTCGCGTCTGGCCGGCAGTGGCCTTCCTGCGCCAAGGGCTCAATATGGAGGTGCAGGGATGAAAGACGCCCTCCTATTCCTGACCTTGCTCGTCACAGCCGCATGCTTGGGCTTGCTCGCCTTCTTGCCGCACCCTGCTGTGGCCGCGCGCAGCCAAAGTCCGCTGCTACTGGCCGGTGCCGACGGAATCGAGATCGCCGCCGACGTGCCCGCCGAAACTCGCAGCGCTGCATTGACTTCGGCACTCGCAGCCGCGCACCCCGTCGACGGCATAGGGCTGAGTAGTGTTTTTGGCTCGGGCAGCAACGGCGACGAGGAAAGCACGCCTGCACTTGGCGAATTTCCGGCGCTGTACCGGCCACGTGTATTGCGCGCCAACATCCAAGAGGGCGGCGTACGCCTGAGCTGGCTGCCCCACCCGCGCAATCCGATTGACGACTTGGAATACCGCATCGAGCGCTGGAATAGCGCCGGCTCGCTCGATGCTTCAGTGGTGCTCACCAACACCGAGTACCTGGACCGCCTGGACTGCGAGGGAATTACCTTCCACTACAGGGTTTACGCCGAATTGGAACGGGCCGCACCGGGCTTGTCCAACGCCGCGGCCCTACGGCGCAGCTCACCGGCCGCTACTACTAAGGTCGCGCTGGCCAAAAAATCGCAGTGGGTTGCCGACAAATTGATCGACAATGCGACGCTGGTTTTACGTCTGCAGCGCCCCGACCGCCCCGAATTAGGCCCGTTCGAGGCCTCTCCGGGAGAAAAAATTGCAGATTCCGGCTGGATCCTGGAATCCTTCACGAAGGGCGAAACCGAAGTGCCTACCATGACTAGAATCCCGCGCTTCGATGAGCTGGGACGGCGTGTCATTGTCGATGACCGTCCTGCCTATCGTGGCCGCGAGGGCACCGAAACACGGCAATTCGTGACCGTTCACCTTCTGGACCCTTGCGGTTCGCCTTGGCGACAAAATCTTCTGCTTCCCCCCCCTGTGCGCCGCCACAATGGTGCGCTTCCCCCCGCAGACTCTCACTGATCACCCCCGTCAGAACCGCGTTCGTCGATCTTACGGCTTTACTCGCACAAGGCTCTACGGCACAATCCCTAGCCGCAGCTTCCTGAACCCCCAAACCCTGCTGCGCCGGGCCGCCCTCGAATCGCTGCCTAAACGCACCTTAGACCCCTCTCTACATGCGCATTCCCAAGAAGTCCCTGCTTCTTCTGCCCGCTCTGCTCGCCGCCTCCTGCGCGGACCTGGCTGAGAACGAGGTAGCGAACTCTTCCCCCATGGTCTCCACGGGCGACGCCGTCGACCTGGATTCCAGCGTCACCTATCAAGAGCCTGGCCAGGAGCCGGGTTCGATTGATCCGCGTGGTGCTTATGGGGACATTGAAGCTCGCAAGCAGAAGCGCCGCCTCCTAGCGAAGAATTACATCTCGCTGGCTGACGGCTTCTTTAACCGTGGCGATTACGAAGGTGCTGCCCAGCACTACGCCGACGCCTTCCAGTTGGACCCCGAAAGCCGCGAAGCCCGCGATGGCCTGCGTCGTTCGCAAGCCGCCATGGGTGGTAACGCCTGGTCGTGGCAAGACGCCGAAGGAATGGTGGATCAGCAAGCCCTGCGCTGGGCTGCTACTCGTCTGAAGGTAGAGGGCCTGATGAACGATGGCGACCGCGCCATGGCTCGTGGTGACTTTGCCGACGCCGAGTCTGCTTACACCACCGCGATGCAAACTCTGCGCATCTCGCCGAACGTCGCCAACGACAGCTTGAACACTTCACTGGTTCAGGCGCGGATGGACGCCGCCAAGGATGCTCGCTACACCCAAATGGAAGCTAAGCGCGCTGCCGAAACCGCAGCCGCCGAAGCCGACGCCGCTGCTCAGGAAGCCGCCAACCGCGAGTACTTCGAAAACCGCATCCGTACGCTGTTCGGCGAAGCCAACGCTTCGTTCCAGAACGGCTTCTACGACAAGGCTGTGGCCACTTTGGACAAGGTGCTGAAGCTGGACCCGAGCAACGCCGATGCGCAAATGCTGCGTGACGTCGCCAACGAAGCTTGGCACGTGGAGCGCCAGCAGAAAACGGCAACTGCATTCCGCGAAGAGTGGAAGGAAGCCTTCCAGGAAATGCAGCACTTGGCCGTTCCGCCGAAGAGCACCATTGAGTTCGACGAGGACTACTGGACCAGCGTTGTTGACATTCGCAAGCCGATTGACGAAATCACCGACGAGACCGAAGCCGATCCCGAGCGCGACGCTATCCAGCGCATGCTCGACACCACCCAGATTGAAGCTCGCTTCGATCAGCCGGTGGAAGAGGTGGTCGACAACTTGGCTGCTTACACCAACGTAAACTTCGTCGTCTCCCGCGCGGTGCGCGAAGACATGGACGAAGACGCCAAGCAGGTCAACTTCGCGTTCAACAAGCCGATGCCGGTTTCGCGCATCATGCGCTTGATTGAAGCGCAAAGTGACAACCAGTTGAAGTTCGTCATCATGAACGGTGCGGTCAACGTGCTGTCCGCTGAAGAGTCGAACTCGGGTCACGTGCTGCGTCAGTACGAAGTGCGCTCGATCATTCGTCCGTTGCCGGACTTCGATCTGCCGGAAATCACCATCGCCGGTTCGGGCGGTGTGGGATTCGAGCCGGAGCCGATCAACGAAGATCGTGAAGCCAACCTGCTGACCGAAGACACTCTGCTGACCATCCTCGGCGTCGATGACTGGGAAGAGCCGGCTTACGCTCAGATCCAGGAAGGCACGCTGATTGTTTACCACCAGCCGGAAAACCAGCAGAACATCCGCGACATCCTTGCTGACCTGCGCAAGTCCACCAACACCTCGGTAGAGATTTCGGTGCGTTTCATGAAGGTGGAAGACAGCTTCTTGCAGGACATCGGCATTGACTTCCGCGGCTTGGGCAACAACTCGACCCAGGGCATTGATGGTGCCGGCACCAACGTCGCCTTCGATGACTTCGGTGATGACCCGTCCTCCACCAACATCGGTTCCGACGGTTCCGCTGGTCTGTACTTCTCCGAGGCCGACGACAACATGAACTTGTTGGGTCGCACCGAGAACTTGTACGACATGGGCTTGGGTCGCACCTCCGACTCCACCGATGACGGTGTCGACGCCTCCGGTGGATTGTCCGCTCAGTGGACTCTGCTGGACGATGCCGAAGTGCAGATGATTCTGCGCGCCGTCGAGAAGTCGAAGCGTTCGGAAGTGGTCACCGAGCCGAGCTTGATGGTTTACAACGCCACCCGCGCAACGCTGACCGTTACCAACCAGGTGTCCTACGTCTCGGACTTCGATGTCGAGATTGCGCAGGCTGCCTCGATTGCGGCACCGATCGTTCGCGTGGTCATGGACGGCGTCTTCCTCGACGTCACCCCGGTGGTCAGCTCCGACCGTCGTTCGGTTTCCATCGACCTGCGCCCGACGGTTGCAACTCTGCGTCGCCCGATCCGGACCTTCCAGACTTCGCTGGGTTCCGGTTCTCCGGTCACCATCATGTTGCCGGAAATCGAGCTGCAGAAGATTCGCACCCGCACCACCGTGCCGGACGGCGGCACTGTGTTGGTCGGTGGCTTCAAGATCATTGAGCAGAATGACATGGACTCGGGTGTGCCGTTCCTGAACCGCATTCCGATCCTCAGCTTCTTCTTCCAGCGTCAAGGAACTTACGAGTCCTACCGTCGCTTGCTGATTCTGCTGACGGCGCGCATCATGATTCCTGATGAGCACGCGCCGGGTCAAGACGCTGTCGCCAGCGCCAACTAAACCAGCACGAGGCCGGGAGCAGGAGCGCACGATGTGCGTCGCTCCCGGCCTTCGCCGTTACCTTCCCCCCCCTCCGCACTAAATCCTGACCCATGCTTTTCTCGGTCGGAATCCTTGCCTCCGCTGCCCTGTTCGCACCGCAACAAGGTGAAGAAGGAAGCGCTGCCATTCAGAAAGACGCTGCTTTTGCGCTGGCGTTAACTAAGCAGCTAGGCTTCAGCAGCTTCTCCGAAATGGTGATTGACGACGCGATGGACCGCGCGTCAAGCGCCGAAGATCGCAGTTCGCTGCTGCTCGCCCGTTGCCAGATTCTGGAAACGGTGGCGGTACGCCCCGGCACTCCCACCGAGGAAGTAGCTGGTTGGCGCTCCGCAGCAGACGCTTACATCGAATTCATCGCCTCCAAGCCTGCCCAAGCACAGGGCGTCACGGCGCGCCTGCAGCTGGGCTTCGTCGGCTTTCAATACGGCGAGAAGGTCTACAGCATGTTCGAGAGCACCACTCCGGACAGCGCAACCCGTCAGACCATGCTGGAAGATGCGGAGAAGACCTTCCAGGAATCCCTGACCGCGATTAACTGGACCATCGATTGGTGGCGCAGCTTGGATGACCCGGATCACAAAGAGGGTGCCAAGTACACCGTCTTCTTCCCGGCTTCGTTCTACCGCGCGCTGACCTACCACTACTGGGGCATGCTCTACCCCGCCGGTTCAGTCGAGCGTGAAGACAACATCGCGCGCGCGCTGGAGTTCCTTGAGGACTTCGCCATTACCGCCGGTGAGAACACTCGCGCCGGTTTGCTGGCTTACAAGCACATGGGCGATGGCTTTGTTGCTTTAGGCGATTACGAAATGTCGGATGAACTGTACGACTTCGTCATCGTCGAAGGTGTGCCTGATGGCGCCGATAAGGTCATGACCCCAGGCGAAATCAGGGGTCGCCGCAACGCTCAGCAAGATGCCTGGCTAGGCCGCATGCTGATGTTTGAATCGGCCGGCCGTGCTGGTGAAATCCCGGCCCTGGGTGCAACCTTCCAACAGTGGGTTGCTGATAACCGCGTCGCGCTGAACGACTCCGGCTATCGCGTGCAAATGGCCGTGGCCAAAAACATGATCGCCGACGGCAACTTCGGCGACGCCATCACCTTGCTGCAAGCTGTTGCCGCTGCCAACGAAGGCAAGCTGCTGCGCCTCGAAGCGGATGCTTTGCTGGGTGATGCTATTGCCGCTGCCCCTCCGGGAGCCGCAATTAACTTGGACGTACTGTTCCAAGCCGGACAAGGCGCTTACTACTCGAAGAACTACCAAGAGGCGTCGAAAAACCTGCGCCTGCTGATTTCGCGCCTCGACGCCAGTTCGCAAGCGCAAGCCGTCGGCGGTAAGGCTTACTACTTCCTCGGCCGCGCCCTGGAAGATGACGAGCTGACCCTGGAAGCTGCCGTGGCCTACAGCAAGGGCTATGAAATGTTCTCCGATGATGAGGAGAACGCCGAAAAGCTGGCTTCGCGCTGGCACAAGTTGGCCGAGCGCTTCCGCAATGCGGATCCGACCGACAACTACCTCGACAACTTCTACAACAACGCGCTGGATGCGCTGAAGGAGTCGTCGGGAGGCGGTGCCCCCCACGTGGTCATGCTGCGTTCGGCGGATACCGACTACAACCTGGCCAAGGCTGCGTCGCGCAACGCTCGCGGCAAGCCGGCTAGCTCGCAAGAAGCTAAGGACGCAATCAAGGCGTTTGACAAAGCCATTCTTTCGTACCGCCGCGTCGATCGCGGAACCGAGAGTTTCGAGAAAGCCACCGTGCAAATCGGCCTGTGCGAATTCAACAAGTTCGCTTGGCAGCCGCTGGCGATGGATCGCGCGATTGAGGCGTTTGAGGATTACCTGAACGTCTACACCAAGGATCAGAACTTCTTGCCGAACACGCCTAAGGGCAAAAAGTATCGCAAAGACTCGATTGCCAAAGCCGACTTCTACCTCGGCCGCTCCTACCGCAACATGGCCGCCGCCGGCGACCTGACCGCATGGGACAAGATGCTCGAGCACTTCGATGGTTTCGAGCAGCGCCAGGAGGGTCAGGATGACCAGATTGGTGCCGCCAAGACTTACCGCACCGAGGCTTACTTGGCCACCGGCCGTGAAGACGAAGCAGTCGGCCAATACGAGAGCCTGGTCGCTTCCGGCGCGCGCTCGACGTGGCTGAACTCCTGCTCCTTCAAGTTGTACGTTTACTTCAAGGGCAAGATCGATGCCGAAGAAGACATGGAGGCGAAGCTGCCGTGGCAGCGCAAGGCGGTGAAGTACTTGCAGGTGGCCAACTCGCAAGACCCGCGACCGAAGTGGCAAAACTTGCTGACCGAAGGCCGTCTGTACTTGGCCATCGGTGACATTGCTACCGGCACCAAGGTGCTTGAGAACACTTTGCAGCGCTTCGGCCCGGCCGACGGTTTTGATGGTAGCTCGCGTTTCTTCGCGGAAACCGACCTAATTCAGGCTTACCTCGAGCAGGGCAACACCGGCACCGCGGTGCCGCTGATGGACAAGCTGCTGAAAGAGCGTCCCAAGAACCTGCGCGTCATGTCGATGGCCATCCGCATTAAGACCGGCTTCCCGGTGGTGCGCGAAGGTCGCGTCGTCAAGGTGCCCGGTGAAGACACCATCGAGGCTTACCAAACCGCTGAGAAGCTGATTGGCGACTTGCTGCAGCTGGCCGAGCGTAAAGCACTGGACGCCGACAAGAGTAAGTTTGAGCTCAAGGAATGGTGGGAAGCCAAGCTTCAACACGTTTACTTGGTCTACAAGTGGAGCCTCAAGGACTCCACCAAGGATCACAAGAAGCTGCTGAGATCCATTGAGCAGCTCGCACCTGACTTCGGTGAATCGGTCACCGGGCCGGAAACCAAGCGCATCTTCACGTGGCTCAAGACCCAAGGTTAAGGAGAAAGCAATGATTCCCCTACTCAGCATTCTTCTGGCACTGCCGCTGGCCGCCCAAGGCCGCGTGGTCAAGCTGGATGGCTCCAGCATTCCCGGCAACATCACTGCCGCGACGTTGGAGAAGGTCGAAATCTCCGCTGCAGGCGGAGCCACCGAAATCCCTGCCGGCGACGTTTTGCGCCTGCAGTTTGGCAGTGATCCGGCGATCATCACTCAAGCCAAGGGTTACTTGGCCAAGTTGGAGTTCCAAAACGCCATCAACCTATTGAGTGAGGCAGAAGGCCAAAGCGATCCGGCTTGGTTGCCACCGTACGCCAAGCTGCTCAAGGCCGAGGCGCTGTTGTCGTGGTCGGCATTTGACGCCGGTCGCGCATCGGCCGCTCAATCGGCCTTCGATGAGTGGCTCGCCACCTACCCCGACCACTTTTGGCAAGCACGCGCCCGCATGGGCCAGGCCAAAGCCATGGGTCGCGCCGGCAAGGTGCAAGATGCCGGCAAATTGATGCAAGATCTTGCTAGCTTCAGCTTCGACAAGAACTTGGGCAAGCATGTCGAGTTCGGCGCCCGCCTCACTCGCTGCGAAATCTACCTCGACGGCAAGGAGCCGACCCTGGCCAAGCAGCGCCTGGAAGGCAGCAACGGCTTGGTGGCCACACTGAAGGCCGCGTCGACGGCACCCGACGCCCCGACCGCCCTGCGCACCATGATGCACGGCTACTGGGTACGCGCCCAAATCCTGCTCGGCGATTCGATCGAGCAGGCAGATGGCCTGGATAAGGCTAAAAGCCACTGGGAGCGCGTCTTGCGCACGGAAAAGCAGCTTTCGGATGACGCTCGCGCCACCGGCAAGATCGTCATTGCGCGTGCTTCGCGCGACGCCGGCAAGCTGCGGGAAGCGCAATTTGCTTTGGCAGAAATTGCCGCAACCCTGAACTGCGGGCCGGATACTATGGCCCGAGCCTTGTTTACGCTCGGCGAAGTTTGCCAGGAATTGGGTGACAAGCCCACCCCTGGAACCACCTACTTCCGCCGCATCGTAGAACGCTATCCTGCGTCGGCTTGGGCGGCCAAAGCCCGTAAAAAACTAGGCAACTAGGACCTGCCCCCGCAGGTTCCCTGAAAACCCCTACCCACCTCAAACCAGGATCGCGCTAGACTTGCCTCCCGCGAATCCAGGGCCGGCCCCCGTCGGCTCTACCTGAACCTTCCCCCCACGAACAAGTAACCCTCGATGTCTCGTCTTCGACTCATCTTCACTGCTTCAGCTGGTTTCCTGCTGACCTCCACCTTTGCCCTCGCCCAAGAAGGGGCCGCAGCAGCCGATGCTGCAGCCGATTCCGGCGGCGGCGTCGACATCATGGAGGCGATCTCCGCAGCCGGTACGATCGGTTATCTGATCATCGGTATGTCCATGGTCGCTGGTGCTCTGATCATCGAGCACTTCACCAGCATCAAGCGCGACAAGCTTGCTCCGCCGGAGACCATCGACGAGATCGAAGAACTGCTTGCTGAAGGCAACTACCAGGAAGCCCTGGACCTGTGCGAAGCCGAGCCTTGCTTCTTCACCAACGTCTGCGCTTCCGGTATCCGCAAGATCGGTCACCCGTTCGAAGCTCTGGAGAAGTCCGTTGAAGAGATGGAAGACGAGGAGTCGGTCAAGCTTCAGCAGAAGATTGGCTGGTTGTCCTTGATCGCAGGTATCGGCCCGATGATGGGTCTGTTCGGAACTGTGACCGGCATGGTGGGTGCGTTTGCCACGATTGCAGACGCTGCAGGTGGTGTAGAGCCGTCTGACTTTGCAGGTGACATCTCGATGGCGCTGATGACCACCGTGTTGGGTCTGACTGTGGCTATCCCGACCACCGCTTTCTACGCTTTCTTCAAGAACAAGGTGACTCTGACTTCGCTCGAGATCGGCGCCATCATTGAAGAAATGTTTGAGCGTTTCCGTCCCGCCGAATAAGTAATGTCACAAAGAGGAAGACAGACATCGGAAGTCGAGGTCGATATGACCCCGATGATCGACTTGACCTTTTTGTTGATCATCTTCTTCATCATCGTGAACGACCTCACGCAGCAGGAGCTTGAAGACCTCAAGCTTCCTGTTGCCCAGAAAGCCGGTCACGACGATCCGCCTCCAGGCCGCCCCATTCTCAACGTCATGGAGGATGGAACGATCATCTGGAAGAAACAGCAGATCTACTGGCCCGGCATTCAGCCGCAAGGAACGGACCCGATCCGCAAGAATCGTCCGGACCACTACTGGCTGCTGGCGGAAACGATGAAGTTGAATTTCTTGCCCTGGATGAAGTACGAAAAGGATGAAGCGCTCGGCTTGGATTTGCCGGACGAACCCATCCTGATCCGTGCGGACCGGAACACCCCGTTCCGCTACATCCAGCGCATCATGGAAGTGTGCTCGCGCAAGGACATTCTGATCTGGAAGGTTCAGTTGGCCGCGTCCGAGCCGGTTACCGCCACCGAAGGACAGTAATAGGAGGAAGAGATGACCAGAAGAATGAAAAATGAATTCGAAGAGGTCAAGCCGGACATGACGCCAATGATTGACGTCACCTTCCTGTTGCTGATTTTCTTCATCGTGACGCTGAAGTTCAAAACGTTGGAAGGTCGCTTGGACTCCAACCTGCCGAAGGACATGGGTACCAGCAATGCGCCCACAGATCCGGTGGAAAAGGTGGACATCGTCATTCGCGTGGGTAACCCAGGCACCAAACAGCCTGACCCGGCAACGCGCACCAAGTCGAAGCCTCAGGGCCGCTTGGAGCACTTCCGCAACCGCATTTTGAAGGTTTCAGTGGGTACTGCAGTCTTCCAGGTTCGCAACGACGTCCACAACTCGGACGGCCTGCTGCAAGACCTCGATAAGCTGCGCCGCGCACTGAAACCCTTCGATAAGGAGGAGACTCCGGTGACCCTCGATGCTCGTGAAGGCATCATTTACGAGGACGTCATCGGCATTTTGGACCTAGTCATCGACCAAGGCTTCCAAAAGGTGTCGTTCTCCGGTTCGCAAGAACAAGGTTAAATCTTTTCAGGGCCTCGACTTCGGTCGGGGCCCTGGCCTTTCCCTCACCGGCAGCCAGCAACGGCATTCGCCACCTGCCCAAACCGGTTCCCCCCTCAAAACATGCCGACCCTCGCGCTCCCTCCCAGTCAAGCGCTATCGGCAAAAAAAGAAGCCCCTTCCGCTGCGTTCAACGTGGCGAACGCGGAGCGGCGCTGCTAAATTCCTGAACCTGATTTCGGTTCCTCGAGCCGTCGGATACCCCTGCGTCCATGAACAAGCACCTGATCCCGGTTGCCAGCCTGGCCCTGCCCTTGGTCTTTTTGACCGCGGGCTGTGGCTCAAGCGTCCCCCAAGAAGACCTCGACCAGACCACCACGGCAGATACCGCGGTGGACAACAACGATGCCTTCGGCCCCAGCAACGCCAGCGCTCCTACTGAGAGCGTTGCCCAGGAGCCTGGCCAAGGCGACCTGGTGCAAACTGCTGTAAAGGCGAAAAACCTGAAGGAGCAGAAGATTGCGCTGCTGATTGATGAGCGCCTCTCCAACGCTCGTTCGGCTTACGCCGACGGTCGTTTTGAGGACGCCGCCAACCAGTTGCAGCTCGCTCTGCAACTCGACCCCACCCACCGCGAGACTCGTTCGTTGTTGACCGACGTGCAAATCGCCATGGGTACGTCGACCAAGGCGGAAGCTGGCTACGAAGCTCAAACCATCCTCAAGCGCAAGCTTGAGATGCTGAAGGCGGAAGCCCACTCCAACGCCGAGAAGGGCGCCCAACAGCTGGCTGAAGGCGACTACCAAAGCGCCATCACCAGCTTGATGCTGGCCCGCGCCACCATCGACGGCACGCCTTACAACATTGACTGGGGAACCCTCGGTGCCGAAGTCGGTGCCAACTTGGAGAAGGCTTTGGCCGATCAAGAGCTGGCGATGGCCTCTCAACTCCAGGAAGAGCGTCAGTCCACTTTCCGCTCACTACAGGAAGAGGAAGAAGCTCGTCAGGCTAAGACGGAAGCTCGTCAGGCAATGATGCTGCAGGAAGCCATCGAGGCTTACTCGCTGGAAGACTTCGAGCGCACCATCACCTTGACTGAAGAGATTCTGCGCGTCGATCCGCTCGACGTACGCGCCGCTGAGTTGCGCGACGTCGCAGTGAAGACTCGCCACGAGTTGGTTGCCGAAAGCTTCGTCACCGACCGCCAAGAGCGCTTCCGCCTGTGGTTGGAAGAGATCGAAGAAAGCCGCGTGCTTCAGAACGATCTTTACTCCGCTCCGGACCAGGAATACTGGAACGAGATTTCCGAAAAGCGTGCTTCCTACGGTAACTTCGCTTCCGGCGAATCCGCCGATCCGGAGAACGTCGCCATCGCCGTCGCCATGGGTGAAACCCGCATTCCGGGCTTGGCCTTGGATGGCGTCACTGATCTGCGCGAGGTCATCGACCAGTTGTCCGCCAACGCCGACAACATCCCCTTCTTGGTCAACAACGCTGCTGCCGACGCCGTCGATAGCGAAGGCATTGAGTTCTCGATGACCCTGGGCTCCTCCATCACCGTGTTGAACGCGTTGGAGCTGATCACTCAGGCTGCCGGTGAAGAGGTGGTTTACACCATCAACAACGGCGCGGTACACATCACCACTCGTGAGAACGCTTTCGGTCAGGTTGTGACCAAGCCGCACGACATTCAGGACCTGACCATTCAGTTCACTGACTTTGCTGGTCCGCGGATCGACACCATCTGGTTGCCGGATACCGAAGCCAACGAAGAAGAAGAAGGTTCGATCTACGGTGGCCCGTTCGGTGAGCCGCGTACCTTGGTCAACCCGGACGAAATTGCCGACACCGTGATGGCAACCGTCGCCCCGGGCACCTGGGATGACAACACTGCCGAGTACGCCAACGGTTATTTGATCGTCAAGCACACCCCCGCCGTGCAGCAGCAGGTGGATGACTTCCTCCAGGACCTGCGTCGCTATAACGCTTCGATGGTCTCGATTGAAGCTCGCTTCCTGACGATCCAGAAGGACTTCATGAAAGAGATTGGTTTGGACTTCCGCGGCTTGGGTGGTTTCCCGGACGCGAACGACCTGATCGACCTCGACGACGTGATCTCCGGTGGCGATGACAATTCGTCGGCCGGTCTGGATAACAACGGTAACGGCCTGGGCGACACCAACCCGTCGGCTGGTTTCTTCTTCGACGAAGCTGGTCGCTGGTCCACTCGCGCCCGTACCGAGAACATGCTCGGCAACTACGGCACCGAGCGCATGTCGGCCGCTGGTGGCTTGACCATGCAGTTCGCCTTCCTGGACGATGCCCAGACCTCGCTGATTCTGCGCGCTGTTGAGAAGAACAACCGCTCGCAGGAACTGAACAGCTCCAACATCATGGCGCAGAACACGCAGCGCGCCTTCATGACGGTGCTAAACCAGGTCACTTACATTCAGGACATGGACGTGGAAGTCGCGCAGGCGGCCTCCGTTGCTGACCCGGTCATCGGCGTAGTTTCGGACGGCATCGTCATCGACGTGCGCCCGATCATCTCCCACGACCGCAAGTACATCACGCTGGAGCTGCAGCCGACGGTTGCCACCCTGCTGCGTCCGATTCCGGAATTCACCTCTTCGCTGTCTGGTCTGACCACCCCGGTCACCCTGCAGCTGCCGGAACTGTTCATCGCTTCTGCGAAGACCAACGCCATCGTGCCGGACGGCGGTACCGTCGTCATCGCTGGTCTGCGCAAGCTGCTGAACATCGAGCAACGCGCCGAGATCCCCTTCTTGGCCAAGATCCCGATCCTGTCGGTCCTCTTCAAGACCGAAGGTGAGGCTTACGAGAACGAAGACATCATCGTTCTGATCCGCGCTCAGATTCTGGATACTTCGGAACTCAAAGACAACTTGGACGCACGTCGCAACTAAGTCTTCGGTCATCCGAAACCAAGGACCTTCCCCCCTCGGGAAGGTCCTTTTCTTTTTTGGGTACTTGTGTCGTGTCGAGCCGTTGCCCCGGCGGCTTAACCGAGGCCGGCTGCGCCGGTCCTCATGCGCCGGCGGGTCAACGGCCCGACACGACACATGCACACCAAACGTGCCAACGTGCAATACAGGACGATGCCGAACGGAGGAAGCGGATTTCTTCCATGGATTGTTTAATGCCTGATGAGGTCAGGCGAATTGACTTGTTTGCCAAAAACGGGGCAGTTAAATCATTGCAATAAAGAGACCAATCGGCGGATCGATGGTTTGAACCATTTGTTTTTGTGGGCTTTAGGGAACTTCCCTCCGCGGCGCTTGAGGACCGGCGAAGTCGGCCCAGCGGAGCGTGAAGCCCTGGGGGCCAATCTCAACCACCACGACACAAGAACCCAAACACCAACCCTAAAGCACCCCGTATACGTCTTTGAGCAACGGACGGAGTTCTGTTACCGACTCGATGGAGTGATCAGGCGGAATACTCGGCTCTAGGTGAGCGTATTTGCCGGAACCGCGACTCCAGGTAGCGATCATCCCTGCTTGTTTAGCAGTTTGAATGTCGCTGAGGGGGTGGTCCCCCACGTGCATGGCCTGGTTGGGTTTGACGCCGGCGGCGCGGCAGGCCAGGCGGTAAAGTTTGGGGTTGGACTTGGCGATGCCGACTTGATCGGTAATGAAGATCAAGTTGGGGTCAACGAAGTCATCCATGCGCAGGCGCAGAATTTTCTCCATCTGCTTGTGCAGCAGACCGGCGGAAATCACGCCCAACCGCAACCCGGCGTCGGCCATATCGCGCAGCAGTTGAACCGCATCCTTCTCAATGCGCAGATGCTTCCACTTGGTTTCGTGATAGGCAATAAACCCGGCGGTAACCAACAGCGCCTCATTGACGTTTCGCGTCAGCTTCTTCGGCAAACGATGCAGCAGTCGGTTGTAATGGCGATCGTCGTTGGATCCGAATTCTTGAACCACCGCCGCGAGCTCCTCCAGCGCTCGATCCAACGAAATATCGAGGCCGCGGTCAATCATCGCTTGCATCGCTTTTTCGCGGGCAAGCTTGACGAAAGCCGTGGTGGTGAACATCGTGTCGTCGATGTCCAAGAAAACAGCGCGCAGGTCTTTGGAGGGGCTCACTGTGAGATGTGTTTGGCTAGGTTAGGAGCTGCAGCGAGCAAGCGCTGCGTATAAGTGTGTTGTGGGCGATCAAAGACGTCGGCAACGGTGCCGGTCTCGACGATTTGACCATTCTGCATGACAGCAACCTGATCGGCAATCTGCTCGACCACGGCGAGGTCGTGGGTAATGAACAAGTATGCCATGCCGAGTTGCTGCTGCAATTGGTTCAGCAACTCAAGAATGGCCGCCTGGACTCCAAGGTCCAGGGCCGACACCGCTTCATCGCAAATCACCAACGACGGCTCCAGCGCCAGTGCTCGGGCAATCGCAACGCGCTGTCGTTGGCCACCGCTTAATTGCGCGGGCTTGCGCTCGGCAAAATCGGCCGGCAGCTGAACCGCCTGCAACAATTCGGCGACGCGTTCCTGCATTTCCGACCGCCCCATCGAGCGATGCACTTGCAAGGGTTCGGCAATAATTTGGCTGACTCGCCACAGTGGATTCAGCGAGGCGTATGGGTCCTGGAAGACCAACGAAAGCTCCTGACGAACCTCGCGTAATGCAGAGCCTTGCACTTGCAGCAAATCCACGCAGGAACCGTCGCGGCGGCGGAATTGCCCGTTGCCTTTGTCCGCCGGAACCAACTGCAACAGAGCGCGTGCCAGACTGGTCTTCCCAGACCCGGATTCACCCACCACAGCCACCGTGCGACCTGAGGGGATATCCAAATCCACCCCATTCACCGCGGTATTCCACGCCGTCGGTCGGCCCAGCAAGCTACGCGAAGCTGGATAGCGCACGGTTAGACCACGGACCTGCAGCAATAATTGGCCGTCGGAGCTCGGCCCCGACGCAAGTGAGCCGTCTCCGGCGCCGTCTTGCGCTTCAACCGTCGCCCCACTGGCAACGCGCCGCCGTGGCAAGGAGTCCAGCAGGAAGCGTGTATGCGCGTGCTGCGGTGTGCTCAGCACCTGACGAACCTCGCCCTCTTCCACCAGGTCACCGCGATAGAGCACGGCAACTCGGTCACAACACTGCGCGACCACGCCCAAATCGTGGCTAATCCACAACATGCTCAACTGCCGCTGCGCGCGAATTTGAGCGACCAGCTTGAGGATTTCAGCCTGAACAGTGACATCGAGCGCGGTGGTGGGTTCATCGGCAACCAGCAAATCCGGTTCACCGGCAAGGGCCATCGCAATCATGATGCGTTGGCGCTGGCCGCCGGAAAGCTCGTGTGGATAGCGACGCTGAATTTGCTCCGGCTCGGGCAATTGCACCTCGGTGAGCAAGCGCAAGACCTCTTGTTGGCGTTGGGCTTTACCCATCGGCCGATGCAAGCGCAGCACCTCGTCGATTTGGAATCCAACACGCAGCACCGGATTCAGTGCCGTTGCCGGATCTTGGAATACCAAGGCAATGCGACCCCCACGAAAACTGCGTAGCTGCGTTTCGGCCAATGCTTGCAGCTCGGTGCCGTCGAACAGCACGGTGCCTGAGGTTCGATCCACGGTTTCAGGCAACAGTCCCAGCAGCGAAAGCGCGGTTAGCGATTTACCACTGCCGGATTCGCCCAGCAGACCGACGCTTTGGCCACGTTGCACCGCGAGGTTTAAACCCCGCACCAATTCCAAACTGCCGCCGTCGGCCGTGGTGGCGGCAAGAGTGAGGTCGCGAATTTCCAGTAAGGGCTGATCGGCCACAACAAGATTCTAGTGTCTTGGATCGCTATCCTTCTGTTTGTGATCCGAGTTCTCCTCCTGGTGGCTACTCTGCTGCTCGCCGCCTGTGATCCGCCGCAAGCCGCCCTGCGCGTTGCGAACGGCGATGACGTCGGCGTGCTGCATCCGCAGTTGGCGACCACGTCGGCCGAGGGGCGGGTGATGACGGCCTTGCATGCAGGATTGACGCGATTGGATCCGCATACCCTCGAAGTGCAACCGAACCTTGCTGAATCCGTGCATAGCGAGGACAACGGTCGAGTTTGGCGCTTTCACATTCGCCGCGACTTGCGCTGGTCCGACGGCCAAGCGCTGCTACCGACCGACTTTTTGCGCAGTTGGCGGCAGCTTCAAGACCCCAACTTCGGCGCGCCCTACGCCGAATGGCTGAATGGCGCAGAGCTGCAGCTGGAAGACCACCAATTCACCGTTCGTTTTCCACAGCCGCGACCTGAATTTGGCGAAATGTGCGCCTACCAAGCGCTGGCGCCGGTTCCTGCCCATGCACCAGCCGACCAAGTCAGCAGCGGCCCGTTCCGTTTGCGCGAACGGCGCATTCGCGACCGCATCGTCGTCGAAAAGAACCCGTATTTCTGGAACGCCGACGCCGTCCATCTGCCGGCAATCCACTTTTTGACCATTGAATCTCAATTCACCGCGCTGAATTTATTCCTGACCGGCGACGTGCACTATGCGCCGGCAGTACCAGCTTTGGCGATCCCGAAACTGCTCGAACACCATCCGCGGGAATTCCAACCCACGCCGCAATTCGCCAGTTACTTCCTGCGCTTCAACACCACTGCGCCGCCCTTTAACGACGTCGGCCAGCGGCGGCGCTTCTTCGCCGCGCTAAAGCCGGCAGCCATCGCGGAAGGCGTCGGCGGTGGAAGACAGCCTGCACGTGGATTGGTACCGCCTGGAATTCCAGATTGGCAGCAACCGAATGCACCGGCGTGGGATTTGCCCGCATCGCCTTTGGATGGCGGAGAGGCTTTGCCCGCCATCGAATATTTATACAACTCATCCGAGCTCAACCGCGACGTCGCCGAGGTCTTGCAACAGCAATGGCGCAACGCCACCGGGGTCACCGTTCGTTTGGCAAATCAAGAATGGAAGACCTTCCTCGCCAATCAAAAAGGATTGGAGTATCAAATCTCTCGCAGTTCTTGGGTCGGTGACTACCTCGATCCAATGACCTTTCTGGAAATCTTTCATTCGAAGAGCGGCAACAATCGAACTGGTTGGAAAAACTCGACCTACGATCAACTTCTAACCCAAGCCAGAAAAGCCACCGACAAACATCAACGCTTCCAACTGCTTCAACAAGCCGAGCAGTTGTTGATCGACGAAGCCGTCATCGTGCCGCTGTTTTACGAAAATAGTTTTGAACTGGTTGCAACCAAGGTAGAAGGATTCGGGCGTAACTTGCGCGGATATATCGATTGGAGCCGATTGTCTTTAAGCGGAGGCGAAAAATGAGCGCGCTGGTTCGTCGTCTATTCGCCTTGCTCCTGACCTTGATAGCCGTTCACGCCGCAGCATTCGCATTGGTACGCGCGGCGCGCGGCGGACCGTTTGACAGCGAGCGTGAATTCCCGCCGGCAGTCGAAGCCGCGTTGCGCGCCGAATATCACCTTGACGAACCCATCCTGGTGCAATACGGCCGCTCCTTCCTCGGCATGTTGCAATTCGATTTCGGTCCGTCGATGCGTTACCGCGATATCAGCGTGAACCGAATCTTGGCGGAAGCCTTCCCCGTTTCCGTCGGCTTAGGATTAGGCGCATTACTGCTCGCAGTCTCGATTGGCGTGCCATTGGGCTTACTCGCAGCATGGCATCGTAGACGCACAGTCGATCGCGCCGTATTGGTGACGTCGACGTTGTTTTTATCCATCCCCAACTTCGTGCTCGCCGGTTTGGTCATCTCGATGTTCTCCTTTGCGCTGCCGCTGTTCCCGGCCGCCGGCAGTGGCACCATTAAGCATTATGTGCTGCCATGCCTATGCTTGGGCTTACCCTTCGCCGCCCAACTTGCCCGATTGGCTCGCAGTTCGGCCAGTGAAGTGTTGCGCAGCGATTCGGTACGCACCGCCCACGCCAAAGGGCTATCGCCGACGCAAATCCGCCGACGCCACGTGCTTTTACCGGCGTTGCCGCCACTGCTCGCCTTTCTCGGCCCAACCACTGCAGCGCTTTTGACCGGCTCGCTGGTGGTAGAACAAGTCTTCGCGCTGCCCGGTCTCGGCACCCACTTTGTACAAGCGGCGCTCAACCGCGATTACACCCTGGCGCTGGGCATTACCGTGTCCTACACCGCGTTACTCGGCATCATGACGCTGCTCGCCGACTGGCTGATGTCGCTAGTCGATCCCCGCATCAGGAGCTTTTCATGACCCGGGCCGACGTCCCCCGCTGGGCGGTCATCGGACTGCTGGTCATCGCGCTCGCCGCACTGCTGGTGCCGTGGCTACCTGTTGCCTCGCCCGAGGAAATGGCATTGGATCAGCGTTTGCAAGCGCCTTCTTGGGTGCAAGCGCCGCTGCTCGGCACCGATGCCAAGGGTCGCGATTTATTCGCCCGCACGCTTTGGGGTGCGCGCCTGTCGTTGTTTGTGGGTTTACTCGGCAGTTTGGTCGCTTTGGCCATCGGCATTCCTTACGGCGCAATCGCCGGCATGCTCGGCGGTCGAGCCGATCGTTTGATGATGCGCATTGCCGACTTCTTAGAAGGCATTCCACTCGCCGTCGTCGTGCTTTTTCTGTTGTCGGTGCTGCAGGAATATCGCCTGGAACTTGCTGAATTCGGCATTGGCCGTATTCATATCTTCTTCATCGCCATCGGCTGTTTGTTTTGGCTGCCGACGGCACGCATTGCCCGCGCCGAAGCTTTGCGCATACGAGCAACCGCATTCGTCGAGGCGGCGCATTTGGCCGGCGCCAGCCGTTGGTGGATTCTGCGTAATCACTTCCTCCCCAATCTGATGCCGGCGGCACTGGTCATGTTGGGCCTGACCCTACCGCGCGTGATTCTGATGGAAGCCTTCCTGAGCTTCCTCGGTTTAGGCGTAGAAGCCCCGGCAATCAGTTGGGGCTTGCTGGCCAGCGACGGTCTCGCCGCATTGAATCCACTGGTCGATTGCCAATGGTTACTGCTGGTTCCGGCTACAGCGTTGACCTTAACGCTGCTTTGCCTCAACCAAATTGCCGACGCCTTGCAAGAACGCTACCGCGTCTAAGCTGAGTACCTCAGCATCCGCGTCGAAGCGCCACGCCGCAGTTATGGAATCTCGGCGATGACGTCGATTTCGATCTGCGCGCCCTTAGGCAACGCCGCAACTTGCACGCAGGCACGCGCCGGCTTGTGGTCGCCGAAGAACTCCGCATAAAGTTCGTTGACGTCGGCAAAGACACCGAGGTCGATCAAGTACACGGTGGCACGGACCACATTTTGTGGCGTGCATCCTGCCGCAGCCAGCACCGCACGCAGGTTGGCGAAGACTTGACGCGCTTCGGCAAGCACGTCACCGTCAACCATTTCGCCATTGCTCTGCAGCGCGATTTGGCCGCTGGTGTAAAGCATGCCTTTGGCAATGTAGGCCTGGCTGTAGGGGCCGATGGCGGCCGGGGCATCGTCGGTATGCACGACGGTCATTTGTTTTCCGGTTGGAGTTTTTGGATCAACGCGTGGTGCACCGCTTCCGGCAGGAAACGACGCAGTTCGCCGCCGGCTGCATAAACTTCCTTAATCAGGCGGCTGGAAAGGTACGAGTATTGCTCGCTCGGCATGACAAACGAGGTTTCGATATTGGGCTCCAAAGCGCGGTTGGTCATCGCCATTTGATATTCATATTCAAAATCGGCAATGGTGCGCACGCCGCGCAGGATGACCGGGATTTTGAGATCGCGAGCGTGCTCAACCACCAAGCCGCGGAAGTAATCCACCTTGACCGGCAGGTCGCCGATTTCATTGCGGATGAATTCGATGCGCTCCTCAATGGTGAATAGCGGGGTTTTGGTGTTGTTATTGGCCACCGCAACCAAAAGTGGGCCGAATAGCGCCACGCCACGAGTGATCAGATCGATATGGCCCAGCGTCGGCGGGTCGAATGATCCAGGGTAAAGGGCGTTGAGCTGATCAGCCATAGCCAGATTCTAGTGTTACCTTTGGCCGAGAAAACCGTCTCCTTGATGTGGAGAGGATTCGCTTGCTGCCGGCGGCATGGGCGGCGCTGGTATTTGTTGGGACCAGCGCCTGGTTGTGGGCGGCGCGTGCCCCCGGATGGGTCCCGGACGGCGACCCCAGCCGCTATTTGCTTCAGGCAAAAAGCGCAGCCGCGCTGGCATGTGCCTTGGCGGTCGTTGCTCTAACCGCCACCAAGCGTCCGATTGGAATGACGCTACTTGTTCTTGCAGCCTGCTGTCTAGCCTGGGCAAGAGCGCCCCTACCGCGCCTGCCGACGTCAACCGATTCCAAAATTGTTGAACTTCAAGCCCGCATCGTGCGAGTGGAAAGCTCGCAGTTTGGTGGCTGTTGGGGAATGGTCGATCAATTGCACAACTTAGAGGGTGTGCCGTTGGCCAGTGGCAGCCTACGCATGTATTTCAGAAGTGGCCATCACGAATATGGCGACCCCATCGGTCGAGATCGGCGGGTGGAAGCCGGCAACGTGGTCAGGATCCGCGGCGTGCTTGAAGCCACGAACTTGGGTTATTCGCTGAAGAAGTGCGTTATGGCAGCAACTTCTCTCCATCGACCCATCAGTTGGTTGCAGCGCGGACGTCAATGGGTTCGTCATCGATTGCAAAGCAATCTCCAACCGCCGCATCGGGCTATGGCTTTGGCCCTCTTATTGGGCGAAAAAGGAGAACTTCAATCCGAGCAGCGCTTGCCTTACCGACGTTTGGGCTTGCTGCATTTGCTTGCCATCTCCGGCATGCATTTTTGGGTTTGGAGTGCGATGTTTCGACGCATCCTCCCCACCTCCTTGGCGTGGATCCGCTTACCTATTTTGCTGGGTTTTGCCATGCTCGCCAATTTTTCAGCGCCGGTCCTGAGGGCATTTTGCGCCGTTCTTCTTCGCGACGGAATGGCTTATCGGGGTCGAGGAATCGCACCCTTCACCTTATGGGCGATTGCCGCCTGGGCCGAACTAGTCTTGACTCCACACGGCGAAACCTCGTTAGGCTTCTTGCTCACCTATTTGGCAACAGCCGCATTGTTGTGGGCTCGGCCGCCACGTAGCGCCGGACGCATACGGCAAGTTTTACAACCATCCACTGCGGCCTTCCTTGGAACAATGCCGACGCTCCATGCGTTGCAAGGCACCATCGAGCCGTGGAGCATTCCCTTTACGCCGATCTTTGCCCTGATGATCCCGCCGCGCCTGATCGCCAGTTTGACTGCCTGCAGCAATGGATTCGGCCAGGGATGCCAGGCACTATTGGAGGGCATCCATCATCTCGAGCAATCCTTGTTTGCTTTGACCAACACGCTTCCCGCTGCGCCCTATATTGCCACCCACTTATCCAATGAAGTCTTAACCGCCGCAACTCTGCTAATCATGTTGATCATGGGTCCGCTGCACGTTCGCTTCGGCCGCATGCTATGGCGACCACTGGCTGTCGGCGCATCGGCGCTCGCATTGCTTCCAGCCACGAGTCAACCCACAGTTTTATCTTTGCCCGTGGGCCACGGTCTTGCCACCGCAATCATCGGCGATCGACAAACTTTATTGTTTGACTTAGGTTCGGCCAAGCTCAAACCGGTTTCTCTGGTGGACCGCACCTTGCTACCCGCTCTGAACCGAAGTAACGCCCGTCCAGAGCTGAGTATGGTATTTAGTCACTCCGACTCGGACCACACCAACGGCGGAGGATTTCTTAAGCGGCGAATCCCTTATCAAAGCTTGGATTGCCGTATGGGGGAAACCATAGACTTGCCTCAATTCAAGCCCTTCCAAGTCCAACTCAGCCGTTGTTGGCAAGCCACTCATTCAGGAGGCAACGAGGGCGGCTTAGTTCTTGATGTCCGGCTGAATCAAAAGCGAGCGGTGATTTTGGGCGATTCCTATGGCTATAGCTTGCGCCGGCTATGCAGCCAGATTCCGCAGGGACCTGTGGACTTGCTGATTGTTCCCCATCATGGACTAACCACAGATGGTCTAAGCGAGCTTTTGGATCACCTTCAACCGGCTCAATGTTGGGCCTCTACCGACAGCAATCCGCAGGCTTTGCCAATCTGGCCTTTGCTCAATCAACGCCAAATTCCGCTGCAAACCAGCCGCTATTCTGCATTGTTCTTTCCAAGCAACCCCTGAGCCATTGGATCTGAGCTGGATTGCTTGTAACCAAAGTTGCCTAAATTCGTCTTCTAATTGTGGAAGCAAGCATCTTTGGAGCAGCACTGCATGGCGGCCGAGCGGAATTAGTTCGGGTCGAAGTATTACTCAGCCGCGGGTTACCAAAAACCGTGTTGGTGGGAATGCCGGACCAACCGGCCAAGGAAGCACGGGAACGCATTCCGTCGGCGTTGGCGGTTCATGGATATCCGTACCCCAAAGCAAAAGTTCTGTTCAACTTGGTTCCGGCTCAAATCCCCAAAGGTGGGTTGCCTTTGGACTTGGCGTTAGCTGCAGCGGTGTTGCAAGCGCAGCAAGTCATTCGCCCGCCCCGTCATTCGATCCTGTTCCTCGCCGAATTAGATCTGCAGGGTCGGCTGCGACCACCGGCCCGGGGCACCCTACTGGCCGCATTACGGGCTGGCGAGCAATCCGATATTCAAACCGTGATCACGGCGATTGATTCCGCCGACGAGGCGGCCATTGCGCCGGGAGTGCAAACGGTGGGCTGCGCCGACCTCAGCGAGGTTGTTGAAGTGCTGCAAAACCCATCTCAAATCAGTGATCGAGCTCAACTTCCGCCACCCGGCAAGCCTCTTTCGCAAAACGAAAATCCGGGCCGACTGGAGGACATCCGCGGACAAAGCCATGCGCGCTGGGCCGGAATTCTTGCCGTCGCCGGACGTCACCCGCTGTTGCTGCAAGGGCCGCCGGGGACGGGAAAAAGCATGCTTGCCCAACGACTGGCAGGGCTGATGCCAGAGCTGGACCCCAACACTGCGATGCAAGTTGCTCAAATGGAAGCGCTGTTAGGTCCAGTAGGCTGCTTGCCATTACAACCGCCCTTTCGAGCTCCGCATCCTTCCGTATCGGCCCAAGGGATATTCGGCGGCGGACGTCCCCTTCGACCGGGAGAGTTGTCACGCGCACATGGAGGCATCCTGTTCTTAGATGAATTGCCGGAATTTTCGCGACCGGTTTTGGAAGGACTGCGGCAACCACTAGAAGAAAAAGAAGTGCGTTTGCAACGAGCTCAAGAATGGGCGACTTTTCCGGCCGACCCATTGTTGATTGCCGCCCGCAACCCGTGTCCCTGCGGCTATGCCAGCCACCCGGTAACCCCGTGCGTTTGCACCCCCCACGCCTGGAATCGCTATCGCAATCGTACAAGTGGACCGCTATTGGACCGCTTTGATTTGTTTGCGGAAATGAATCCGGTTGCGCCGGAAGAGTTGCATGGGGCCCCCACTTCTCCAACCCAGGAAGAAGCAACGAAGTGGATTCAAAGTGCTCACATGCTTCAGCGCGAACGACAGCAACGCGGCAGCTTTGAACGGGCCAACGAGGCCAGTTTGGAAGATTTAAAAGACGAGGGCATCCATGCGCAGGCGTGGCAAACCATGGTTCGAGCCGCCGAGAATTTGTCCCTCAGTAGCCGGGGCGTCCTGCGCTGCCTACGAGTTGCCCGCACTCTTGCCGACGGCGCCGGGGAGAAGGAAATCGATCCAAGCGCTGTGTTGAAAGCGCTTAGTTTTCGTCCACAGAATTCAACGCAGGAAGCTGCCATAGGCTGAATCCAGTTTCAGCAGCCAATTCCGTTCCGCCTGCCTCTCGCAATGCGGTGAGGGTCCAAGGGAAAGACGAATGGCTGACGACCAACAGGCTTCGATCAGGCAGTATGCTTCGCGCTTGGCTCAGCGCTGCAGCGGAGTCGTTGGCCTGCTCCTGTCCGCTGGCTGCGTTGCCCTGGCCGCCAGAAGCGTTGGAGCCCCAAAACTGTTCACTTAGGTGCAAACGCTGCTTCAGGTCCGATAACCCGTTGTTGTGGATCTGCGGGTTATCGACAAACAGGGAATGGTGCAGGATCGGCGCCAACGCGTTGCCTTGGACCACCCCATTGGTGGCACGCGTTCCGGGATGATTCCGGTGCATCCAAATCACCGCATCGTTGGGGGCACCACTCTCGGCCTCTTGCAACGAAAATGGGAACGATTTCGATAGCAGTTCGCTGCGGATTTCCAATTGGCCGGCATCGCTCACTAGGTTCGAGGGCGGTGCTTGGCTTCCCCAGCGCTGGTAGCTATGAATCACCAACACGAAACTTGGAATGGCCAGCATAAGGCAGGCAATCGGCAGCCAGCGTTGCCAAGTCTTGTCCGTCCACAGATGGATTGCCCAACGGCCCACCGGAATTGCCCAAAGCAATCCGGCAATGCGAGCCAGCTTATATTGGTTTCCCCATGGCAAGCGTGCAAAAGCCATGACGAGGATGGCGAGAATGAGGGCATAAAGCCACTTGGTCCGTTCACCGCTTTTCCACCCATTGCAACCACGGAATCCCGGATACAACAGCAACAACATCGGGCCGATGAAATTCATGAAGCCGTCATGTTGGAATCGGACTTCGCCGGTCAAGCTTTCACCGGTAGGCGCGGATTGAAACAACGGCAGCAGAAATGGTAAAGCCAATAATCCGGCGATGACGCCGGCAACGGGCCACGTCAGCTTTTGCTGGAAGCTGGGGCGCAGAAGGCTTGGCCATTGCCAAAGCGCTATGCAAAGGACCGCGAAGCCGCCGGCCAAGGGATTGATAGCCAGAACAATCGCCAGAGGGGCAATGATGCGCATGGCGCGGCCGTCTTGCGATAAGGCCGGAGCCATTGCCCACAACATGAACGGCAACGCGAGAGCAAAAGAACTTACGTTGAGGAATTTCGGTAGGAAAGACTGCAGACGAGCATCCCAGCCAAAGTTTTGCATCCATTCCGACGCTTGCGAGCCGATGGTCATTGACTCGAAGGCAAAAATAGGAACCGCTAATTGTGGATCCGGAGGCCACAGGAACCAGCCAATCCAGCCCAAAGCATTAAAACCAAACACTGCTGCCAGGAAGGAAGCCCTGCGTTGTTTGAATCGCAGTCCGGCGGCGCGAGCGAAGGAGTCCCAGGCTGGTCCGAACAGCAATGCGGCAATTCCGTTCAAAAAGGCAAAGAACCAAATTGGACCGCCACCCAATTGACCCAACAAGGGGCCTAGTGTCGGATAAAGCGTGTAATAGCGAAGGGTCTCACCTGCGTGGTAAGGGTTTTCGGGGATCAAGCCATCGCGCAACACGGCTTGACCGATCGAGGTGTGCAAATAACCGTGATAGGACGCACGAACCGACTCACCGCCGATTACTAAGACGAATAAAACGACGGCAGCCAATACGCCGCCTTCAATCCAAGGCCAGGCTCGCTTGCGCTTATTCACTGAGTTCAATGTTTTGAGTTCCGGGGAGTGACAAAGTCCTCGGCTTGGGCAGGGGTGACAAAGGTATTCGGCACATCCGCCAAGTAACCTAAGTCCACCAAGTGCTGCAAGCGTTTGCCGGGCTCATAGCCTTTGAGGAACTTGGCCTCACGGATTTGCAATGATTGGAACCAATCGTATTGTTCCTGCAGCAACCGCTTGGTGATCTGAGGATGCAATGCGGCGACGTCGTTAAGCTCAAACGGATCCGTATTCCGGTTGTATAGCGCCACAAACGGATAAGCATAGGCGACGTCATCCGGCGGCTCCAACGGACCAAGTGCATTGCGTCCTGGGTTTTGCACCAAAGTCCATTGATCACTGCGCCAAGCATAAAAACTGGTTTGCCAGCTTGCCGGAAACTGAGTGCGGACCGGCGTGGTTCCATCCACCAGCCAGGGCATCACTCCTTCCAATGCGATGGGTTTATCGATGACCGCGGCCGATTCACCAGGGGCCAAAATTACCAAGGGAACACGCAGAACCCCGCTGTACAAACTCTTAGCATGCAAGAAATAACCGTGGCGTTCGGCCAATTCCTCACCATGGTCCGAAAAGAAAACAATCACCGCATTTTCTGCCAAGCCACCGCGACCGGCAGCGCGATAGCGTTGATCCAAACCACGCAAAAATTCTTGCACGCGCTGGGCGGCGCTCACGATTTCGGCGTCGTATAGATCGATGGTGTATTGCTTCAATTCAGGGGTGAGCCCTGATGGGTTGCGGTGGAAGCCATAAAGCAAATCGTTATTGGCTTCGGGTTCGCTGCGCTGAGTGTAAAGCTGAGCCAAATCCGCCGGCGGAGTATAGGGCTGATGCGGCGACATCCAATGAGCCCACACCATGAGTTTTTCGCCGCTTTGGATTGCTGCTTCAGCGCGCTGCAACAGGACTGGTCCTAGTTGCCCCTCCTTGTCACCCGCGCGCATGTCATAGCTGTCGAAGCCACGGGCCAAACCCATGGAAGCACCCAAGGCTCGATTGGCGACGACCGCGTGGTTTTGATAGCCGTTCCGGCCCAATACGTCGGCAAAATGACGGAGATCGGCAGCTAGAGTGGTGGGATTGGAAATGGCGCCATGCTCCAGCGGGAACAACCCTGTCCAGAAACTGGCCAAAGAAGGCATGGTTTTGCCGATTGGCGCCCAGCAGTGCTCGAAGCGGTGTCCGTGCGCGGCCAGCCAAGCCAGACTCCATTCCTCGCCAGGATCACCGTCGGTTTGGCGGCTGTAGCCGTAGCTGCCCAAATGGTCTGCTCGCAGCGTGTCAATCGAGATAAAAACGAAGTCGTATTCCCCCAACCATTTCGGCTGTTCGGCAACCGGATCGGCCCCACCGCAGCCGGCAATGGCGAAAATGACGAGGAGGATTCCAAGCCACCAGCCGGCCCTTGAGGTGGACTTGTCGGCTCCTGCGAAAGGCACTAATACCTGGGGCATCACGGGATTATATTGTGACAATCCTCGACCTGCCTAGTCCTCGCAATGAACCTCTTCGACCGTTTCGCCGCCGCCTGCCTGCCACTGGTGCCGCGCTTCATCGTTCGCCGATTGAGCACCCGCTACATCGCGGGTGAGCAGATGGCCGACGCCCTGGCCATGGGCAAACGCATGCAGCAGGCCGGCTACCGTGTGACCTACGACATCCTCGGCGAAGCCGTCGACCACCGCGAAGGTGTGTTGGCTGCCGCCGAAGAGTACCAACAGCTACTTGCGGCGTTGGTGGAGAATCAGCTCGAGCTGAACATCTCGTTGAAGCCCACCCAGATGGGGCTGAACATTTCCGAGGACTTCTGCGTGGAAGTCGTTTCCAGCATTCTGAAAGAGGCGCAAAAGCATGGCGCCTTCGTTCGCTACGAAATGGAGGACTCCCCGACCACCGATGGCACTTTGCGAGTTTTCACTCGCCTGCGCCAAGAATTCGGCGAGACCGTCGGCTGCGTCCTGCAGTCAATGCTGCATCGCACGGTGCAAGACTGCAAAGATTTGGTCGCCGTAGATCAGCCCTTAAATGTGCGCATGGTGAAGGGGATTTACGTCGAGCCGGGAGCGATTGCCCATCAGGACCCCCAACAAGTCAATCAAGCGTATTTGGATGCCACTCAAGTCCTGTTGGAAGGCGGCGCATACGTTGCACTGGCGACTCACGATCCGGCGCTCGTTGATGGCGCGCGCAAAATTGTGAAAGAGATTCCTGGAAGTGAAGATCGGGTTGAAGTTCAAATGCTGCTCGGCGTCCAAGAAACGCAACGAAAGGAGTGGAAGAACAGCGGCTTGCCGGTGCGCGTCTACATTCCCTACGGCACTCAGTGGTACCCGTACGTCACCCGACGCTTGAAGAAGAACCCCAAACTCGCACGCTATGCGATGTTTGGACTGTTCAAAAAGAAGGAACGCCTGGAACCTTAAGAATCGGCGCCGGATGCTGGCCCCTTTGAGTGGCCCAATAAATTAGAAGCCGCGTAACTTTTCGCAGCCTCACTCGTCATCCCGGCAGGAAACCTCTTGCCGGGATGACTTCATGTTTCGACCACCCTTCTGCCCTTTCTCCGATTGCGAGTCGCAATCCAATGCTCAAGGATTCGCTTGGAGGTCGCGAGGCCACTATTACCGAAAATGCGATGGCCGCTGTGATCTGCACCCCGTAGCCGGGCCAGTTCGAATTGCGCATATTCAGTCTAGTT
>CAYFOM010000012.1:0-111289 GCA_964344765.1 uncultured Planctomycetales bacterium
TGCCGATAAGGCTGACGTCGAAGAAATACTTCACTATGTGAAGAAAAACCAATACTCAATGCGATCAGTACTTTTAGGCATCGTGTTGAGCCCGTCGTTCACCATGGAGTAAAGTAGAACTGTCATGACTCGTAAATCTTGGCACCTGGATCGCCGCACCTTCCTGCGCGGACTCGGCGTAGCTGCCGCGCTGCCGTACTTGGAGGGCATGTCGTGGGCTATGCCGCGTGGCGCCGAAGCACCCAAGCGCATGTGTTTTGTTTACTTCCCCAATGGCTGTAGCTTGCCCAGCCATAAGGATGAAGAGAACTCCAAGTGGCGTTGGTTCCCAACCAAAGCCGGGCATAATTATGAATTCACCGAGGTGTTGAAGCCGTTGGCCAAGTACCGCGAGCAGATGTCTTTGCTCGGTGGACTAAGTCACCCAAAGAGTCGCAAGCTGCTCGGACACCTTGCCGGCGATACTTACTTGACCGCTGGTGACGTGCGCGGGGACCGCTACCAAAACCGCATTTCGGTGGATCAGGTGGCGGCGCATCAACTGAAGAAGCACACCCGCTTCCCGTCGTTGGTGTTGTCGGTGGACGGCGGCGTAGGCTACAAGTCGCGTGTATCGACCTTGTCGTTTTCGGCGGACGGCAAACCGATTCCATCGGAACATCGTCATCGCCAGATCTTCGAGCGCTACTTTTCGCCCGGCGGCGGCGTGACCACCGAAGAGCGGCGCAAGAGTTTGAAGCAGGGTCAGAAAATCGTCGACCTGATTTTGGAAGACAGCAAAGACCTGAAGAAGAAGCTCAGCGAAAAAGACAAGGCCAAGATGGATGAATACTTGGAGTCGCTGAACTCGGTTGAGGAACAAGTCAAGCGCAATGAAGCTTGGTTGGATATTCCAATGAAGCCGTTTGACGCCGGTCACGTCAACTTCGATGCCGACCCGCGCGTCGACCCGACGGCTTACGTGCGCTCAACCTACGACCTGATGGCGCTGGCATTGCAAACCGACCTGACCCGCGTGATGACCTACATGGTCGGTCGCGAAGACGGCATGGGTTTCGCCGATAACTTCCCGAACTTGGCGTTGGGCATTAAGAAAGGCCACCACACCATCAGTCACGACACCGCCGCCGGTCACTGGCCGGAGTGGGGGCGGTATGACCAGTGGCTGGCTACTCAGTTCGCTTACTTCATCGACCGCTTGGCAACTACCGAAGACGAATTCGGGCCGCTGCTGGATCACACTCTGGTTCTTTACGGCAGTGCTTGTTCAACCACGCACAACGCACGTAACTACCCAACCGCGCTGCTCGGCGGCAAAGCCATGGGCGCGCAACATGGCCACTACAAGGTCTACGACAACAACACACCATTCAGTAACGTGTTCGTCAGCATGTTGAATGCCGTCGGCGTACCGACGGAAACCTTTGCCGACAGCACTGGTGACATTCCGGGCCTGTTCGCCTAAGTACGAACGATTTAAGCCCGGTCAAAGACTCTCAATGGTGCTGGTGGCACAAGTCGAGATATCCAGCGCCTGCACGTGCACCAAGCCGCATGCAGTAGGCGGTACGTAAGACGAGTGCACAGCCAAGCCATAGCTGTCGGCGGTCAACACTGCGGCCAGGGTAATGCCGGCACCATCCAATCCGAGTTCCGTACCCGCGCACGGACCGTTTGGGATGATGTAGCTGCCCAGTCCAAACGAATAAATCACGCCAACCTGTCCACCGGGGGTTGCGCCGCTGACCTGCAAATTCATCGTGCTGCCGCAGGTGCCGGAGAGACTCAGAAAGAACGGGTTGTAATCGTAATGGTGATTATCAAGGACCGGGCTCCAAGGGCGTGTGCCGGATATATAAACCCTGGCGATGTCGTCGCCGGTATAGGTGAAGGGATAGACCGATGCTCCAGTCAAAATAATTGGCCCCGAGTTGAATACTTCAACTCCATTGGCGTTGACCACGCTAATGGTCGCAGTGTCCGGCAAACCGGCGAAAGTATCCAAGTCAAAAGCGATGTGACTCTGCAGAGCATCGTAATAGATGTTGATGCTGCCATCGGTAGCATTGGCCATCAGAGTCTTGGAGACCAATCCAAAGTAGTTGTGTCCATTCCATTGCAAAGTGCCGGTCGGGATGCAGGCATAAGTCACCCCTTCCTCAACCAAGCCCGGTCCTTGGCCCGTGCCGGTGATCGTTGTGTGGTCCAAAACCGAGACCATGATGGTTTCCGCGAGATTGTCGAGAATGCTGTAATTTTCAAAACCATCGGTGATCGCATTGCGAGTGTTTTGAGCCGTGGCCGTTGAGGCGAGAATCAACGCGTAGAACGGGAAGAGGAATTTCATTGAAACGTTTTTGGGGGATTGAGTTCCGAGCCGACACCTTAATGTGCCGGCCCGTTCTTAGGTGACCGAATTAAAGCCCGATTACGGTACTGGTTGCGCAAGTCGACACATCAATGGCTTGCACATAAACGTTGCCGCATGCCCCAGGTGGAACGAATGCGGTGTAACTGGCGAAGCCGCCTGCATCGGCGGTAAGGACCGCGGCCAAAGTGATTCCTGCGCCATCCAAGCCGAGCACAGTACCGGCGCACGGACCGCCAGGAATGACGTAGCTGCCCATGCCGAAGGAGTAAATCACACCGATCTGTCCGCCTGGGGTGGCGTCGTTGGCGCGCAGGGTCATGTTGCCGCCGCAGTTGCCGACGATGATGATTTCAAAGCCGCCGGCTTCAAATTCATGATTGTCGATTACTGGACTCCACGGGTAAACCCCGGTAATCGAAATGCTGCCGATGTCAGTATCGGAATAGGAAAACGGCACCGGAGTTGAATCGGTCAATCCGATCGGCGGCGAGGTGTACAGCAACGCACCACCCAGGTGGTAAACATTGACGGTCGCGGTGTCGGGATAACCGTCGAAGGTCATCAGGTCGAAGCTGACCGTGCTTTGCGGACTGTCGTAGGTCATCGACACCGTGCCGTCGTTGCCGTTGGCGAGGAAGGTCTTACTGGTCAAGCCAAAGTAAGTATCTTCATTCCATTGCAACGAGTTGTAAGTGCAAGAATAGGTGACGCCGTCTTCCACCAAATTCGGACCTTGGCCTGAACTTACGATGGTGGTGTCGTCAAGAAACAGCACGCCCATTTGCTCGGCCAGCGCGCTGCCGAAGAGGTAGGCTTGGAATCCTTCAAAAGTGCTGGCGCTATGAGTCGTACCGGTTTGGCTGCCGGAGGTGACGCCAGGCAACGGCGACTTCGGTTGGCCGTACGGGGCAATTTGCTGTTGAGCGGCCAATGGGGCAGTCAAAAGCAGCAAGGCTAGGGGAGTGAGTGCTTTCATGATTGGGGATCTAGGTGTGGAAAGACGCAAATTTGCGCCATTCCACTTTTAGCAGAAATAACTGAATCAGCCGCTGAATTATCCGCGCGGATGATGAAGCTTATGGAACGCCTGCAGCTGATCCACCTCGACGTGGGTATAGCGTTCGGTGGTGCGCAAATCACTGTGACCTAAAAACTCTTGTACCGAGCGCAGGTCACCGCCACCGGAAAGCAGGTGGGTTGCACACGAATGGCGCAAAGTGTGCGGATGAATGCCGGCACGAATGCCGGCCACCAAGGCGTACTCGCGAATCAACTGGAAAATCCGCGCCCGTCCCAATTGCTTCCCACTCTTGGACAGCAGCACCCACGAACCCTGCGCGTTCAACTGCGGACGCCCTTCATCCAACCAAGTTTGCAAGCGCTCCACGCCGACGCCACCGAACGGCACCAGTCGTTCCTTGTCGCCCTTGCCGACCACGCGCAGGATCGCCGGCGAGCCGTCGGCGGCCAGCTCCAGCGACAAATCGCCAAGCTTCAGCGAGCATAATTCGCTGACTCGCAAACCGCCGCCGTAAAGCAGCGCAAGCAGCGCGCGATCGCGCAATCCCTTCCACCCCGATTCAGGCGGCGCGTCGAGCAGCGCCAAGCAGTCTTCGGGCGACAATACATCGGGCAACCGCTTCCACAAATGCACCTTGCCTTCAAACAGCGTCGGGTCGCGTCCGGGTAGCCGATTCTCGCTGCGCAAAAAGCGATAAAGCCCGCGAAGACTGGCAATTAGCCGCACCAAGCTGGTCGGCGCCAAACCCTCGGCGCGGCGGTCGGCGAGCAGCTGAGCCATGTCGTCGGCGCTGACGTCTGCCCACTGGGCTATGCCGATGCGAGTGAAATAGGTGCCGGCCGCTTCCAGATCGCGCCGGTAGGCCTCGAGCGTATTCGCCGCCAGCCCGGCTTCGGCGGCCAGCGCGGCCATGTACTCCAGCAATTCCCCGCGTAACTCAGGGCTACAGGATTGACCGTTGCTTTCCACGATGTTTAGACTATCAGGCCCTACTCAGGTTCCTCTGGTCCTTAAACCTTAGTCCAGTGGCCAAGCTAACGAAAACCCAGATCCGGAAATTTCGCCAACACCTGCTCCAGTACCTGGAGCACCTCGGTGTCAAAATCGAGCACTTGGAAGACGCAGTGCTGCGCTCCGATGGCGATGCTGCTCCCGAGGACGGTGATGATTTTGGCGACGGCGGCGGCAGCCGCGAATTCCAAGTAGGCATCATCGAAAACGAAGGCGAAATCCTGCAGGCTGTGCAAGACGCACTCGGCCGCATGCGCGAAGGCGTGTACGGCATTTGCCAGCACTGCGAAGAAAATATTCCGGTGGGGCGCTTGGAAGCCCTGCCTTATGCTCGTTATTGCCTGCAGCACCAGGAGCAATTCGAGCGCGGCGAATTGGAGCTGAACTAGCCCATGCCGCAAGACGCGCCCGCCCACGCGCCACTCACCGCTGATACACCCGCGACCGTCGGATTTAAAAGTCCGCTGTTCTGGATCCCGGTGGTCCTTTTGGTCGTCGCCGACCTGGCCACCAAGAGCTGGGCATTCTCGACCTTGCCCGAATATGGTCCGACTTACGTGTGGGGCGATTGGTTCGGCTGGCAACGGCTGCACAATCCGGGCGGCGTCTTTGGCATGGGGCAGTCGATGACGGTGCCGCTGACCATCATCCGCATCTTCGCCGTCGGTTTGTTGCTGTGGCTGGCCGCACGTCAGTTGCGCGGCAGCAAACGCGCAGTGCTGACTTTGGCGTTGCTCGAGGCGGGGGCAGTCGGCAATTTGTACGACAACCTCGGCGGTTGGTTCGGCTGGTCCGACGGCACCGGTCATGTACGCGACTTCATTCGCGTCGACCTCGGCCCGGCGCCTGAATGGTGGCCCGATTTCATTCCGTGGCTATTTCACCCGTGGCCGATCTTCAACCTCGCCGATTCCTGCATCACCATCGGCTTTTTGCTGCTGCTGACGGGTTTAGGCAAGGTACATTGGCCTGGTTCGGAAACCGATCCTGACGCCAATGCCGGCAACGGCAAATCCGCACCTGCCAAGGACGCAAACTGATGCTGCAAACCTCCATCGGCACCCTCAAGCTGGACAGCCCGCTGCTGACTGCGTCCGGAACCTTCGGCCACGATCCTGCTGCACTTGCCTTTCTTCAGCCTGGCGACCTTGGCGCGCTGGTACTGAAAACGGTGACGCCGGAGCCGCGCCACGGCAATCCACCGCCGCGCATGCTGGAATTCCCCGGCGGGGTGATGAACTCCATCGGCCTTGAAAACAAAGGCTTGGCTTATTGGCGCGAGCACGTCGCTCCGCAGTTAGCCGAAGTCGCCGTTCCGGTGGTCGCCAACGCCGGCGGTCATAGCGCCGACGAGTACGCAAAAATGACCGAAGCTTTCGACGCGATGAGCGGAGTCGACGCCATCGAGTTGAACTTGTCGTGCCCCAACGTCAAAGGCGGCACCCAATTCTCCACCGACGCCGTCGCCCTGGCCGAGGTGGTGCGCGCCTGCCGCAAGCTGACCGCCAAACCGATGTGGGTCAAGCTGTCACCGAACGTCGGCAGCATCGCGCCGCTGGCCAAAGCCGCCGAAGACGCCGGCGCCGACGCGCTGACCGTTTGCAATACGCTGATGGGCATGCTGGTGGATTGGCGCACACGTAAACCGCGTCTCGGCAACGGTTGCGGCGGCATGTCCGGCCCGGCGGTGCGGCCGCTTGCGACCCGCTTGGTGTGGGAAAGCAGCAGCGCGGTCGACATCCCGGTCATCGCCTCCGGCGGCGCTGAATCGGCCGATGACGTGCTCGACTTCATCGTTGCTGGTGCAACTGCGGTACAAATCGGCACCGCTTCGTTCCGCCGTCCCGACGTCATCAGTCGAATCGCAAAGGATTTACGCCAGATTTTGACTGGAGAAGGCCTGAAACTAGCCGATATGCACGGCACGCTTCAATGGCCCGCTCCGGTATCCTGTTGAGCGCGGTTCTCCCGCCTACCTCTGAAGAAGCTTGAAACATGGTTAATTTCGACGCCATCGGCGACGCGATGACGAGCGTCGGGCACGGTCTCGGCAAAGCTCTGCACGCCGTCTTCGGCTCGCGCAATGCGCGGGTTGTGAAGCGATTGCGCAACTTCGTTCCGAAGATCAACGCCCACGAAGAATGGGCTGCCGGGCTGACGCAAGAGCAGATGGCCGAGCAGACCGAGTTGTGGAAGAAGCAGATTGCCGACGGCAACAGCACGCTGAAGGAACTTTTGCCGCAAGCTTTCGCAATGGTGCGCGAGGCGGCCACCCGCACCTTGGGTCTACGTCATTACGACGTGCAGCTGGTCGGCGGCATGGTGCTGCATGAAAGCGGCATCGCCGAAATGGCCACCGGCGAAGGCAAGACTTTGGTTGCCACCTTGCCGGCGTATTTGAACGCGCTGGAGAACCCGGTTTTCATCGTCACCGTCAACGACTACCTAGCGCGCCGCGATGCGATGTGGATGGCGCCGGTTTACGAATACCTCGGCCTTAAGGTCGGTGCGATTCAGTCGTGGATGCCGCCGTCGGAACGTCACCCGGTTTACGCCTGCGACGTCATTTACGGCACCAACAACGAATTCGGCTTTGACTACCTGCGCGACAACATGAAGTCGCGGCGCGAGGATCAAGTGCAAAAGGTGTTGTCCTACGCGATCATCGACGAGGTCGACTCGATTTTGATCGACGAAGCGCGTACGCCGTTGATCATCAGCGGTCCGGCCACCGGCAACGCCGAACGCTATTGGCAAGGCATGCAGGTTGCCCGCAAGCTGAAGACGGAAGAGCACTGCGAGCTGAAGGAGAAGGAAAAGCAAGCCATCCTCACCGAGGACGGAATCGTCGCCGCGCAAAAGCTGCTCAAGGTCGACGACTTCTACACCGGGGCGGGCAACATGGAGTGGCCGCACATCCTTGAGCAGTGCTTGCGCGCGCTGCACTTGTATGAGCTCGACGTCGATTACGTGGTCAAAGAAGGCCGCATCGTCATCGTCGACGAATTCACCGGTCGTTTGATGGACGGTCGTCGCTGGGGCGATGGTTTGCACCAGGCGGTGGAATCGAAGGAAGGATTGAAGCCGCGCGCCGAGAACCAAACGCTGGCGACCATTACCTTCCAGAACTACTTCCGCATGTTCAACAAGCTGTCCGGCATGACCGGTACGGCGCTGACCGAAGCCGGCGAATTCGCCAACATCTACGATCTGGACGTGGTCGAAATCCCGACCAACAAGCCGATCACGCGTTCCGACGAAGCCGACGTCATCTACTTGCACGAAAAAGACAAGTGGACGGCCATCGCCAACGAGATCGCCGAGACCAACGAAAAAGGTCAGCCGATGTTGGTGGGTACGACCAGCATTGAAACCTCGGAAATGCTGTCCGGAGCGCTGAACCGGCGCGGCATTCGCCACAACGTGCTCAACGCTAAGCAGCACGAGCGCGAAGCGGAAATCGTCGCCCAGGCCGGTCGTACCGGTGCGGTGACGGTGGCCACCAACATGGCCGGTCGTGGTACCGACATCGTGTTGGGCGGCAACGCCGAGGGTTTGGTCAAAGCTGAGATGGCGAAGCGCAAGTGGAGCGAAGAAGAAAACGCCGACGAGATCAACGCTTTGCGCAGCGAATTGGAAGCGTCTTGCAAAGCCGAGCGCGAGGAAGTGCTCGAGAACGGCGGCCTTTATGTGCTCGGCACCGAACGTCACGAAGCGCGCCGCATCGATAACCAGCTGCGCGGTCGTGCCGGTCGTCAGGGCGACGCCGGTCGCACGCGATTCTTCCTGTCGCTAGACGACGCGCTGATGAAGCGCTTCTACCGCGATTGGGTCAAGAACTTCCTCGGTCGCGCCGGTATGGGCGGCGGCGAACCGGTGGAATCGAAGATGGTGTCCAACGCCATTCGCAAAGCGCAGAAGAAGGTCGAGGCTTATCACTTCGAAATTCGTAAAAACCTGCTTGAGTATGACGAGGTCATGGACAAGCAGCGTCACCTGATTTACGAGCACCGTCAGGAAGCGCTCGAAGCGAAGGATCTGCGTGACAAGATTCACGAGATGTTCGCCGAGGTCATCAGCTCGACGGTCAACACATACCGCGGCGACGGTCGCGATGTGCCCACCGACTGGGATGCCATCTCGCTTTGGGCACAGCGCAAGTGGGATTCGCAGATCAGCTCCGCTGATTTGGAAGCGGTCGGCATTGACGAGGTTGAAAACAAGCTCAACGAAGAGGTCGCCACGCTCTATCAAGGTCGCGTTGATGAATTCGGCGACGAGTTGCTCGGCGAGCTGGAGCGCTTCTTGATGCTCAACGCCATCGATACCAAGTGGAAAGAACACTTGTACACGATGGACTCGCTGCGCGCCGGCATCTCGCTGCGCGGCTATGCGCAGGTCGATCCCAAGTCCGAATACAAGCGCGAAGGTCTGGAGCGTTTCCAGGAGTTGTTGTTCACCGTCGCTGACGAAGTCACCGGCTATGTGCTGCGCATGAAGCTGGCCGCCGACGACGAGAACAAGCTCGAAGAGACCTACCAGGGTGCGCAAGCCAGACACCCGCAAATGGCTCCGGCTTCCGCAACGGGTGGACCCGCCTCGCAAACCGGCGGACCTGGCGGAATGCGTCAGCGTCCTCGTCAGCGAGTGGCGGTGGGTTACCAAGCTCCGTCGTCCACGGCTGCCGGCCAACGGGAAATGTGGCAGAAGGCGCAAAAGGCAACCGAAGAGCAAGAGGCTGCCGAAAAGGAAGCCAAAGAAGCGGCCGCTGCGGCTCAGTCGACCACGCCGGACCAGCCTGCTGCGCCGGAAGATCCGTACGCAAAGGTCGGTCGCAACGAGCCGTGTCCTTGCGGATCGGGCAAGAAGTTCAAGCAGTGCCACGGCAAAGCCTGATTGCGTTGACGCACAACCCTGGAACCGGCGCTTTGCATGAGAGAGCGTAGGCGCGGCGTCTACCTGCTGTACCAATTGGTACTCGGCGTTGGCAGCTTGCTGCTGATACCATGGGTATTGAGCCGCCTGCTTTTTCAGCCGGGTTTTCGCAGTGGCTTGCCGCAGCGATTGGGTTTTCTGGAACCGCTGCCGCCGGCACCCAAACGAGTGTTATTGCACGGGGTTTCGGTAGGCGAAGTCAAAGCTTTGCGTCCGCTAATTCATTTGCTGCAGCGGGAGCGCCCGGATTATGAGTTGGTGGTTTCGTCGACGACGCCATCCGGTTTGCAGACCGCGCGCCAAGCCTTTCCCGATTTGCAAACGGTGCACTTCCCGTTGGACTTCAACGGATCCACGCGTCGTTTTTTAAAGCGCGTTGCGCCGACCGCGGTGATTTTGGCCGAGCTGGAAATCTGGCCCAATTTCTTGCGCCAATGCAATCGCCGCGAGATTGCCGTCGCCATTGTCAACGGCCGCATTACCGAACGCTCGATGGGCGGCTATCAGCGGGTGCAGAAGTTGCTGCCGCAGTTCGACCGCATTCATCAGTACTGCGTTCAAAATCAGCGCTACGCCGATCGATTTCTGGCACTGGATGTGCCGCCCAACAGCGTAGTGGTCACCGGCAATTTGAAGTACGACAGCTTGCCGCAAGGCCTGGCCGAACCGGTTTCGCCGTGGGCCGAGATGATTGACGGGCGTCCGGCGGTGGTTTTGGCATCGACTCACGAACCGGAAGAGGAGCAGGTGTTGACCGCCCTGCAGCGCACTGCCGACATGCCCGCGGCGCTTTGGATCGTGGTGCCGCGCCATCCGCATCGGGCGGCCAAGCTGGAAGCGGTGCTGCAAAAAGCCGCACCGGATCGCCAAGTCATCCTGCGTAGTCGCTGGGGCCAGGGCGAGTCGAACAGCGGTTCCAACAGCGATTCCAATGATGGCGGGGGGGCGTTGCCCGACAACTCCATCTTGCTGGTTGACACCTTTGGTGAGTTGGAAGGTATCTATTCGGCGGTGTCGTTGGCCTTTGTTGGCGGCTCGCTGATCGAGCATGGCGGCCAGAACGTTTTGGAGCCGGCCGCCTTTGGCTTGCCGGTGGTCGTCGGCCCGCACACCGACAACTTTGTCGAAGAAGTGCAGCTACTTGCCGATGCCGGCGGTTTGCAAGGTGCAGAGGACGAGGCTGTTTTGCTAGAATGCGTGCGGAATTGGCTTACAGACCCCCTTCAAGCGAAAAAGGCCGGCATGGCAGGCCAGGCCGCGCTTGATTCCCGCCGCGGAGCCGCTCAGACTACTTTCACCGCTTTGACGACCGCGGGCATCCTTTAGACGCACCCTCCAACCCCGGGAACCGGCCCTAGCCAACCAGGCAGCAGCCCCATACCAAGCATGGAAAGAAAACTTTTTACTTCGGAATCCGTCTCCATGGGCCACCCAGATAAGGTGGCCGACCAGGTAAGCGACGCCATTCTCGACGCTTGCCTGCGAGAGGATCCGCAATCCCGGGTTGCTTGCGAGACCTTCGTCACCACCGGCACCGTTGTCGTCGGCGGCGAGATCAGCACCAAAACCTATGTTGACGTGCAAACCGAGGTGCGCAACGTCATCAAGGAGATTGGCTACACCGATAGTGGCATGGGCTTTGAATACGACGGCTGCGGTGTGCACGTGTTGATTCACAGCCAGTCCAGCGACATTGCGCAAGGCGTGGATTCGTCGGCCGATAGCGGTCAAACCGGTGCCGGCGACCAAGGCATGATGTTTGGTTTTGCTTGCCGCGAAACCGCCGATCTGATGCCGGCGCCCATTCACTGGTCGCATCGTTTGATGGAGAAGCATGCCGAGGTACGTCAATCCGGTCAATTGGATTGGCTGCGTCCCGACGCCAAAGCGCAGGTCACCTTCGAGTACGAAGGCAACATGCCGAAGGCGATTCAAGCCGTCGTCTTGTCGACGCAAACCGTGGACATGGATATCAACCAAATCCGCCGCGACGTCGAAGAGCAAATCATTCGCCAGTGCTTGCCGGCTGAGTTGCTGACCAACGACACCGTCTTCCACATCAACCCGACCGGCAAATTCGTCATTGGCGGTCCACACGGCGACGCCGGCCTGACCGGTCGCAAGATCATCGTCGACACCTATGGCGGCTTGGCTCGCCATGGTGGGGGCGCATTCTCCGGTAAGGATGCAACCAAGGTCGACCGCTCCGCCGCATACGCTGCGCGCTGGGTTGCCAAGAACGTGGTGCAAGCCGGATGGGCCGATCGCTGCGAAGTGCAGTTGGCTTATGCCATCGGTGTTGCCCACCCGGTTTCGGTACGCGTCGACACCTTCGGCACCGCCAAGAGCGGCATGAGCGACGAACAAATCACCGCCCACCTGCGCAACCTGCAGCCGTGGGAAGGCGCCGATCCGCTGACTCCGGATTGGATCATCGGCAAGCTCGGTTTGCGCACGCCGACCGGTTACGCCGATCCGAATGGTTGGACTTACCGCAAGACCGCCGCGCACGGCCACTTTGGTCGTGACCTGTTCCCATGGGAATCCTTCGGCTTAGTCGAAGAACTTCAATCTCTGTGCGCCGCCGGCGCGACGGCCTAACAGCCCGCATCCCCAAACCAGACCGGGCTGCTCGGCCCAAAGAACAAAGCTAAACATGACCACCGCTACCGAAATGAAATTCAAGGTTGCCGACCCCTCGCTGGCCGCAGAAGGCCGCTTGCTGATCGATTGGGCCGAAAGCCGCATGCCGGTGTTGATGGCTCTGCGCGAGAAGTTCGCCAAGACTCAGCCCCTCAAAGGCCAGCGCATCGCCGGCTGCTTGCACGTGACCAAAGAAACCGCGGTATTGATCCGCACCTTGGCCGCCGCCGGCGCCGAAGTTTCTTGGAGTGGTTGCAACCCTCTGTCGACCAACGACGCCGTCGCCGCAGCTTTGGCTGAGGAAGGCATCGGCATCTTTGCTTGGTACGGCCAAGACGTCGAAGGCTTCTACTGGAGCATCGACCGTACCCTCGACTTCAAGCCGACGCTGACCCTGGACGATGGCGCCGACCTGATCTTCCGCGTGCACTCCGAGCACCCGGATCTGTTTGAGCACATCATCGGTGGCTCGGAAGAAACCACCACCGGCGTGCACCGCCTGCGCGCGATGGCCGACGACGGCAAGCTGATGTACCCGGTCATCGCCGTCAACGACGCCGAGACCAAGTGGGACTTCGACAACGTCTACGGCACCGGCCAGTCGTCGCTCGACGGCATTCTGCGTGCCACCTCGGTGCTGCTCGCCGGCAAGACCTTCGTCACCGCCGGTTACGGCCACTGCGGCAAAGGCTGCGCGATGCGCGCCAAGGGCATGGGCTCGCGCGTGGTTGCCACCGAAGTCAAGGCGACCGCCGCTCTGAAGGCCATTTTGGACGGCTGCGACGTGATGTCGATGGACGAAGCCGCCAAGGTCGGGGACGTCTTCATTACCGCCACCGGCATGAAGGACATCCTCGTCAAGCGCCACTTCGAATCGATGAAGGACGGCGCAATTGTCTGCAACACCGGCCACTACGACTGCGAGATCAACATTGAAGATCTCAACGAATTGGCGGTATCCAAGCGCGAAATGCGCGATAACTGCGTGGAGTACACCCTCGCCGACGGCCGCCGCATCTATGTGCTGGCCGACGGTCGCCTGGTCAACCTGGCCGCCGCCGAAGGGCACCCCTCGGAAGTCATGGATATGAGCTTCGCCAACCAATTCCAAGCTATGATGATGCTCGCATCTCAGGGCAAGGACCTGGGCAATGGCGTGCACGAGCTGCCTGAGGAACTGGACCAAGAGATCGCCGGCATCAAGCTCGAGGCAATGGGTGTTACCCTTGACGTGCTCACCCCCGAGCAGGTCGCCTACGCCACTGATTACTCGCAAGGTACTTGATCAATGAAGAAGCGCTCCTGGATCCGTTCGAACCCCATTGCCCGCGGCGTGCGCGCAGGGTTCACGTTGTTGGAGATGATGGTCGTGATCGGCATCATCGGCGTGTTGGCTGCTTTCCTGATTCCAAACATTCAGGACGCAATGGCCAACGCAACGGTGGCCGCCGAGCAAGGCAACATGCGTGAAGTCAACAATTGGTTGACGATGTACAAAAACAACAACAAGCAAGCATGGCCGATGGAGTCCGGACAAAAGTTCGTGCTCAAGCTGTGGAAGAGCGGCGTCTGCGAGCGCTCCGAAAAGAACGCCAAGCGTTTCTTCTCGGCCGGTGAGAACTACGCCGAATACATGGCAATTATGGGTTTCTCAGCCGACGAAATCGATGTGGTGGAATACCTCAGCGATTGGGATGCGGTGGAACCTGGGTACATCAACTATGCGGCCTTTGATCCGCAAGGCGATCCGTCGCTGCGCCGCAAGTTGAAGACTGCTCCGGGTTCCGTGACCATCCTTGCCAATGCCACCTTTGCTCACCGCAACGCGATCGTTTACATGACCGCCGATGGTGAGGTGCGGACCTTGAACATTCAGGAGTTGTTGGACGAAGGGGTCATCACCGAAGATGACGTCACCAGCGGCATTGTTCCGGTCGGCGCATCGTCGCCGATTGAGGAATTGCGTACCGTAACCAACGATTAACGTCGTTCCGGCCACGCCGGATCCGGCGCATCGCGCAAATCATGGAAGCACAAGCATCCACTCCGACCCACACCCGCAGTTTTCATCTGCGGGTGTTTGGCTGTCAGATGAACTTTTACGACGGCGAGTTGATCCGCGCCGGCCTGATGAAACGCGGCTTCAGCGAGGCTGATTCACCCGATGAAGCCGACGTCGTGATGTTCCATACCTGCTCGGTGCGTGAAAACGCCGAGGAACGCGTGCACGGTTTGCTTGGGGAATGCCGACGCTTGAAGAAGCAGAAGCCGGGCATGGTTTTGGCGGTGCTTGGCTGCATGGCCGATCGCGAAGGCCAGGAGCTGTTTGATCGCGAGCCGCACGTCGACATTGTTTGCGGATCGCGCCATTTCCCGCAGCTGGGTTCGTTGGTGGCGCGCGTCGAAGGCGGCGAAGAGCGCATTTGCCAAATTGGCGAAGCCGAAGAAGCCGTCGATGAGGAAGTGCGCGATTTAACCGGTCGACCCAAGCATTGGTCGGCCCATGTTGCAGTAATGCGCGGCTGCGATTTGAACTGCACTTACTGCATCGTTCCCAGCGTGCGCGGTCGCGTTGAAAGCCGTCCGTTGGATCAGATCGTCGACGAGGTCAAGCGTTTGGTCGCTGGAGGCGTGACCGAGGTCCAGTTGCTCGGTCAAACCATTGATGCTTACGGGCGCGATTTACCCAAAGCCGAACGTCCGTCGCTGGCAAAACTACTGGATGAACTGGCCAAAATTGACGGCTTGCTGCGCTTGCGCATGATCACGCTGCACCCCAGCTACGTCGATCAAGAACTGGCCGACGCAATGGCGCGTTCGCCGCAGTTCATGCGATTCCTGCCGATTCCGCTGCAAGCCGGCAGCGATCGCGTGCTGAAAGCAATGAAGCGCGGTTATGACGTCGGCATGTACGCCAAGCGCATCGACATTTTGCGCAACGCAATGCCGGATTTGGAATTGGTGTCGGACTGGATCGTCGGCTTCCCCGGCGAGACCGATGAAGACTACCGCCAGAGTTTGGAACAAATGGGAGACTTCGGCTTTTTGCAAAGCTACGTGTTCCAATATTCGCCGCGCCCGGGGACCAGCGCTTTCGAGTTGGAAGACGACGTCCCGGCCGAGGTGAAGAAGCAGCGCAACGTCGAAATGTTGGACTTGCAACGACGCATTGCCCGCCGCCGTTCGCCGCGCTGGGTGGGACAAGAATCGACGATGATTCTGGAGCAGGAATCCAAGCACCACCCCGCGCATTGGAGCGGCCGCACCCACAACGGTCATCCAGTGGTATTGCCCTTCGCCGACGGCTTAGTCGAAGGATCGCTTGTACCCATTCGCATGCACGGCCATGATGGTCGCAGCTTGCTGGCCGAAGCAACCGGGCCGGCGCGCTTGCCCAAGATGCAAAAGGTTGCCGATCCATTTACCGTTTAGACGCAGTGTCCGACCGCAGCCTGCACCTGCTTGACAAAGCCTTTTTCGAGGCGGCCAAAGCACAGTGGCTGTTTACCGCGCCGAACCCCAAGGTCGGGGCGATTGCGTTGAAGGGCGGACACATTGTTGGTTGCGGGCACCATCAACGCTTTGGTGGAGCGCACGCCGAAGAAAACGCTTTGCGCGATGCCGGCGCATGGGATGAACAGCAACAATGCGCGATTCCCGGCATTGTTGACGAGATGGTGGTCACGCTGGAACCCTGTTCGTCAACCAGCGGCAAAAAGCGGCGGCCATGCACGCAGTCGTTGCTGGAGGCCGGGGTCAAAAAACTGACTGTCGGCGCACTGGACGCCAATCCCAATCACGCCGGTGCCGGTTTGGACTTGCTGGAAGCGCAGGGCGTCGATGTGGATCGTTCGTTTTTGGACTCCCATCAAGCGCGCTTCGAAGAGCAAAGCCCGGCTTTTTTGCAAAGTCTTCAACAAGCGGATCTGCCGTGGGTGTTGCTGAAATGGGCGTCCACCTTCGACGGCAAAACCGCGACGCCGGATGGCGTTAGTCAATGGATTACCGGTAAGGAAGCCCGCGCCGAGGTGCACCAGTTGCGAGCCTTTGGCCAAGCAACCATGGCCGGCAGTGGAACCCTGATGGCGGACAATCCTGAATTGACGGTTCGTTGTTCAAGCGGGGTCGACATCCCTAACACGGGTCTAGGCGCAACCGAGGCAGATGGCGAGCCGCTTAGTGTCATCCAACCATTACGCGTTTGCTTGGGCGCCGAGCTCGCCCCGGATGCGCGATTGTTAAAAGCCGATGGTCCGCGAGTTTGGGTTTTGGATTCCAATCAAAAACCGCCGGTGGCCGACGATGCGGTGATTCGGGTGGAACGTTCCGATCAAGGATTAGACCTGAAGTCTGCGTTGCAGCAACTTTATCGCGACTTTGGCGTGCGCCGCATGTTGGTCGAAGGCGGGGCACGATTACACGGCAGCCTATTAGCAGCTGGGTTAGCGTCGGCGGTGGTGCGTTACGAAGCGCCGATCCTGCTCGGCGGCAATCGCGCCGCTTGCGATGGTCCGTCCTTTCCGGCGCCGCACTTGGGCGTGCAACTGAGTCACGAAGAAAGCTGCGTGCTCGGCTCGGATCATCGTCGCGCTTTTCTTTGCGCAGGAGCCGATTCCTAATGCTTAGCCGTGGTTGGGCGGCAACGCGGTGGTTCGTTCTAGCCGCTAGCTTGAGCGCGCTGGCGTGTGTTTCCACGCCGATCACTTGGGATCATCCGACCGACTTTGATAGTGCTGCATTGTGGCCGCTGCATTGGCAAAAAGACTTCGACGCCTACCGCAGTCATTTGGAAGAGGCGGCATGGGAGCAAAGCGGGTCCATTGAAGCCGAGCGCTATCGCCAGTCGTACTTCATTCAGCGCGGCCATCGCGTGAAGGAGTACTTGCGGGCCGACGAGCGCGCCAAGCAATTCCCCAATGACCCGGATGCACAATATTTACGCGCGCGCTTGCTGCAAGACCCGGTCCGATTGAAAGGCGAATTCCAAAAGCTGGCCCAGCGGTGGCCTAAGCATGCATGGATTCAATTGGGCGCCGCCGGCAGCTTGCAAAACATCGGACGTTACCGCGAAGCGGCGGCTCATTTAAACGCCGCGCCGGACTGGCCGGATGCGCGCGAATTTCGCATGCTGGTCAGCGCGCGCCAGGCGTTGGCATTCAACCATTCAGAGCCGTGGTTGCCGTTAATGCAGTTGGCATTCGAGCAAGGCAACCCCGACGCGCTGTATGAAGTTCAACAACTCGCCATTCAAAAGCAGAACGCGCAATTGCAGCAGCTTTGTCGCAGCGAAATCGAGTTGCGCCAAGGGGTCGGCAAAGAAGAAGGCCAGCGTCTGCAGCGGCTGCTAAACCGTGCGTTGGCCGAAATGCAATCCGAACGAGTTGCCGACGTCGCCGAACTGTTAGCGAAGATGGACCATTGGGCGGAATTGCTGCAATTGCCTACCGGCTGGAGTGATGCCAAACGCTACCGTCTACCGGGCGGCTTAGGCATGTTGGTGCCGCCGGAAACGCAGGCGGCTGAATGGTCCCAATTACTCGATCGCCATCAAACCGCACTGATGATCGGCGAAAGCGTGACCACCGAACCGGCGATGTTGGTGCTTTACGATGTCGAACGTCATCAACTGACGTGGCCAGGATTGGAACAGCCCATCGAAGTGGTGCTCGCCGAATCCGGTGAAAGCAACCAGCAAACTTACTTCGCCGGTGCCGCGCTTTTCCGCGGCTTTTACGCCCGCCGCGACCTCAGTGATGCGCTGGCCGCCGGCATCAGCTCTCAACTGCAGCGCGTGTTTGACGAAGGAGGCAGGCTAGAACAGCTTTCGACCAAGCTGGGACCGTCCAAGACGCAAAGCATGGATCGGGGCAACCAAGACGTCGGCCGCTTGCCGGAAGATTTGGATTTGTCGTTGCGAATACGTTTGCACTCCACCCGGGAAGGTGCGCAAGAAGGTTCGGAGGCCTTACGCAAGCAGGTCGAAGTCTTGGAGTGGAAGCAACTGCTGCTGCACGAAGCTGGTCATTTGCCCGATGTGCTGCCGTGGACCAAAAACGATGGCAATCTATGGTCGGCACTGGCGATGGGCATTCGCTCGCTGATGCGCGACGGGATGTTGCTTGGGGAATGGGAATATCGAGCTCAATTGCGCGCCTTGGTTCATAGCGATGCACCGGGCTGGGCCTTTGCCGAAATTGTTGAAATCGCGCGAACCCCGCAGCATCCGTATCACAAACCATATCGACGCTTGCTTGCTGATCTGTGGCGCATCGGCCAACAGCAGCAAATGCCGGATCTGCCCGATTGGATAAGGCTGGATGCGGAAATCACCAGGGTGGGTGAGAAGCTCATGATGGAACATGGGATGAAACCAATGCCCCGTGCATTTCTTAAGCAATTGAAGTCAATCGAGTAAGTCGATTCCCTCGATCCATTCCAGGTCCACCGGACGTCCACCGTCCAACTGCACCAGCGCCAAGTCGGCGCGGATTTCATTCTGCCAACGCAACTGCGCCGCTTCATAAACCAAAGCTCGCGCCAACCGACGTCGTTGTTTCCAACCCAACGACAGCTCGTCCTGATTCCAACTCAAAGGATGGCGCGCTTTGACTTCTACCAACACCAGCACGGTGCCGATCGGCGGCGGAAGGGCAAACAAATCCACCTCGGCATAAGGCGTGCGCTTATTGCGCGCGACCACCAGCCAACCTATGCGTTGCAATTCGGCAGCAACAAATTCCTCGGCTGCCCGTCCCGATTTCTGTGGAATGGCTCGACCCATGACTTCCCGTGGGGGAAGCCCGTTTCCTACGTGATGAATCCGGCCTTACGATCCAGATCCACACGCCACACCCTTGGCGCAACGACCGTTACGCGTTAAGCAGCTCAGCCTTTCGGCGCCGGCACGTCTACAGCCTCCCCTTTGGAAGACGCGATGTGCACGATTGCGTTACGCGAAAATTTGATTCGCGTGCCGTCGTCCACCTTGACGGTGACGATGGCTTCGTCCAGCGCGGTAATGGTGCCGTGAATGCCGCCCGAAGTGATGACCCTGTCACCCTTGGCCAGCGACGCACGCAGGTCGTTTTGAGCTTTTTGACGCTTGCGCTCGGGGCGAATCAGAAACAGATACACCACGACGAACATCAAGCCCAGCACCCACAGACCGCTGGTCGGCGAGGGCGGCGGACCACCTTGTGGCGTTCCCCCCGCACCGTTCGGCGTCGAGGTGGTGGACTCTTGCTGCGGCTCGTTGCCGCCGAGGGTGGAAGCCGGGGCGAAGCTGCCGCCTTCTTGTTGGCTGAGAAGGGTCACGGAATTCAAGTTTCGTGCCTTCGCACAAGGGAGGTCTCGTGCGATAATGGGCGGTCATTCTAACGCCGTGCAGCCCGCCACGGTGCCATTTCGCCGCCGATGAATTCCAACCGCGTCCTAGTCGCCCTAAGTGGCGGCGTTGACTCCAGCGTAGCCGCAATGCTGCTGAAAAAGCAGGGTTACGAGGTGATCGGGGTGTTTTTGCGCAATGGCGTCGAAGCGCCGGCTCAGGCTTGCGCCATGCCGCCCACTGGCGGTGGTGACACCCGTACCATGCAGCCGACGAAAATGAAGCAGGGCTGCTGCTCGGCCGAAGACGCGCGCGACGCGGCGCTGGTTGCCGACCGCCTCGGCATTCCCTTCCATGCTCTCGACATGGAAGCCGAATTCGGCAGCATCCAGCGCTACTTCCGCAGCGAATACGAGCGCGCGCGCACTCCTAACCCGTGCGCGATGTGCAATCGCGACATCAAATTCGGCGCGCTGGTGCAGTTCGCCGACGCGATGGAGGCTCAATTCCTCGCCACCGGACATTACGCCCGCATCCACCACCATGCCGACGGCCCGCGCCTGCTGCGCGGCTTGGATGCGCACAAGGATCAGTCCTACGTGCTGTTCCCGGTCGCCGAGTCCATCTTGGCCCGCACCTTGCTTCCCATCGGCGAGCTGCAAAAAGCAGAAACCCGTGCCCTGGCCGAAGAAGCCGGCCTGCCGGTGTTTGGCAAACCCGATAGCCAAGAAATCTGCTTCGTTCCCAACAACGATTACCGCCAAGTGCTGCAGCAAAGCGGCGGCTTGGGTAAACCAGGGCGTATGGTCGACCTCAACGGCAATGTGCTCGCCGAACACAGCGGCCACATGGGCTTCACCCGGGGGCAGCGACGTGGATTGGGCTTCGCCAGTACTCAGCCCATGTACGTGATCGACATCGACGCCCAAAGCGGCGACGTCATCGTCGGGCCGCGCGAAGCCACCGGTTCCAGCCGCGCCGAGGTGGAGGATTTCCATACCATCGGCATGACCTTGCAGGCCGGCACGGTATTGGACGACGTCGAGGTGCAATACCGCAGCTCGGCCGGAGGCGTGCTGGGCTGCGCCAAGGTGAACGAAAACGGCAAGGTTCAAGTGGAATTCGCCGATCCCGCCGAAAGCGTCACGCCCGGCCAGGGATTGGCGCTTTACCAAGGCGATCGTTTGATAGGTGGAGGCTGGATTTCATGGGCGCAAAGCGCGGCGATGGAAGCGGTTTAAAACTTCTCACCCATGCGCCTGCCCAGCTTGAACTGGTGTAACCGACGGCCGGGAATAGCTATGCTAACGGTATGGCTGAGCTTCATTTCTGCAACGTTTGCGACGCATCTGTCCCTCTAGCCGATATCGAATCGGGTTCTGCCGTACGCGCAGGAGACCGTTGCATCTGCCCGGGCTGCCGCGACTTGCTAGACACGCAAAGCACCGCCAGTGGGCCGATGGGCTTGGTCGGCACGGTACTAGCCGTTTTGGCGCTCTTCGCATCGGTATGGGTTTGGTGGGATCGCGGCGAAAAGCACGACAACTTCCGCACCGAAGTTCAGGCTGCCTTCACCACCCAGAAGACCGGTTATGACAACAAGCTCGATAACAAGCTGGGTGAAATTCGCGAATTGATCGACCAAGAGTCAGGCTTGACGGCGACGCAGCTTTCGACAATTAGCGATCGTTTGGCCGTGCTCAGCCAAGATGCCGAAAAGCAATTCGAGGAACTGCGCACCCAAACCGAGCAATTTGCCCAGTTCGCAATGGAAATGGAAAGCCAGGGCAAGCGCCTAGGGCAAGCCGAAGCCAGCGTTCAAGTGCTGGGGGAACGCCAGCGGGAGCAGCGCGGCGCGCAGGAAACTTTGCGCGACCAAATCGATTTGCTCGGCGTGCAGCTCCGGGAAATGGCCGAACGCGGGCCGGCAAGCTCGGGAGCCGCAGAAGAGGCCTTTGCTCCAAAAATCACCGGTTTGCTGCGTCAATTGCAGTCGGATGACCAGGACCAGCGTTTGGACGCGCTCGAAAAGCTGTCGGGCCAAAACGATGATCGCTTGATCCCGCACCTGATCCCGCTGCTGACTGACCCTTACGAGTTCAACCGCTTCTACGCCGCCAAGACCATGGGAGACTGGCGGGCCAAGTCTTCCGTTCCGCATTTGATCGAAAGCTTGCTCGACGAAAGCTCATTCGTTCGCCAGGCTGCGGCGACCTCCCTACGCCAGATCACCAGCCAAAACTTCGGCTACGACTATCAGGCCGAAGAAGCGTCACGCCAGAAAGCCTACGAGTCGTGGAAAACCTGGTGGAGCACCAACGGCAAGAGCTTCCTCGATTCCTAGAAGGAAGTTGCTCGGCGAGGGGGTGAGAGGGGTAAAATCCCGCCCGGAACTCCAAGTTCACCCCCCAAATCCCTTAAAAACATGACTCGCGTCACAGTAGTAGGTGCTGGCTTTGTCGGCATGACTTGTGCCCAGCGCTTGGCTGAGCAGGAATTGGCTGAAGAGATCGTTCTGATCGACGTTATTGAAGGCCGTCCCCAGGGCATCGCCCTCGACATTAACCAGGCTGCCGCTGTGCTCGGCTATCAGGCCAAGGTGGTGGGAACCAACGATCCGAAGGACACCTACGGATCCGATTTGTTCATCATGACCGCCGGCTTGCCGCGCAAGCCCGGAATGGATCGCAGCGATTTGGTCGAAGTCAACGGCAAGATCATTAATGCCGTCGCCGACTACGTCAAAGAAGGCTCGCCGGATTCCAAGGTCATTGTTGTGTCCAACCCGCTGGACACCATGGTTTACTTGATGGCCGAACGCTTGGGTTTCGATAAGAAGCGCGTCGTCGGTATGGCTGGTGTGCTGGATTCGGCACGCATGGCTTTCTTCATCTCCGACGCCCTCGGTGGCGGCGTTGCCGACGCCCGCTGCATGGTGCTCGGCGGTCACGGCGACTCGATGGTGCCGATGCCGCAGTTTTCGACCATGGACGGCGTTTCGGTCACTGCTTTGCTGCCCGACGATCAAGTCGACGCCATCAACCACCGCACTCAGCATGGTGGCGCCGAAATCGTCAACCTTCTGAAAACCGGTTCGGCTTACTACGCGCCGTCGGCTGCTGCCGTCGCCATGGCCAAGTCCATTCTGCGCGACGAAGGCCGCCTGCTGCCGTCGGCCGCTTCGCTGGACGGTCAGTATGGCCTGACTGGCATCTACATGGGCGTTCCCTGCGTACTCGGCGCAAACGGTGTCGAACGCATTGTCGAGCTCGAGCTAGACGACGCCGGCATGGCCAAGCTCAATGCCTCGGCCGACGCCATCCGCAAGGACATCGATACCTTGCGTGAAAAGGGCCTACTGTAGGCCAATTGGTGATTTAGCCGAAAAAAGGGCAGAACGCCACCTCCAATGCTCGAAAAGAAGCTAGCCAGAACCAAGATCATTGCAACGCTCGGGCCATCCAGTGCCCGACCGGAGCGGATCCGGCGCATGATTAAAGCAGGCGTCGATGCGTTTCGATTGAACATGAGCCACGGCGACAACAAGTCGCGGGAGCAATGGATTCGATGGATTCGCGAAATCCGCGAGGAAATGCGGCGCCCGATTTCGATCTTGATCGACCTCCGTGGACCGCGCATTCGTCTCGGTGACCTCAAAAAACCGCGCACCCTACGCCTTGGCGAAAAGGTATGGGTGCGGGCAGGCAAAAAAGAAGGCAGCAATGGCGAGCTGCCGATTGATTACCGCGGATTGATCAAAGACGTGCAGGTCGGCGATCGCATCCGCATTCGCGACGGCCGCGCCGAGCTGCGCATCCGTGAAATTCACGGCAACAAACTGCTGTGCAAGGTACGGCGGGGGACCAGCTTGGTGTCCCACCAGGGAGTCAACCTGCCCGATTCCGAGGTTTCGGCGCCGGCGCTGTCTTCCAAGGACCGAGCCGACATCAAATGGGCGGTCGAGCAGGAAGTCGATTGGATTGCGCTGAGTTTTGTGCGCACCGCCAAGGACGTCGCCACCTTGCAGCGCGCGCTGCACAAATTAGGCTCGGATATTCCGATCATTGCCAAGGTCGAGCACCCGCAGGCCATCGACAATCTCGAGGAGATCATCCGCGAGACCGATGCGATCATGGTGGCGCGCGGCGATTTGGCGGTGGAGGTCGGCCACGCCAAGGTGCCGCTGCTGCAGCGCGACATCATCCGCAAATGCTTGGGCGCCGCCACTCCGGTGATCGTCGCCACCCAAATGCTGGAATCGATGATCGACGCCGAGCAGCCGACGCGTGCCGAGGTGTCCGACGTTGCCAACGCGGTGCTGCAGTCGGCCGACGCGGTGATGCTGTCCGGCGAGACGGCGATGGGCAATTATCCGGTCCAGGCCTGCCAAGTCATGCACGACATCCTCGATGCCACCGAGGAGGAGATGTTCGGCACCCATTGGCGCCAATTCCCGGAAATTGAGCGCATTGGCGACCGCAAGGGCTCCGTCGGCATGGCGATTGCCCACTCGGCGATCATGGCGGCCCATCTTTCCGACGCCAAATTGGTTCTGGTCTTTACTGAGAGCGGTCGAACCAGTAGACTTGTCGCCTCATTTCGCGCCGACCTGCCGTTTATCGGTATTACGTCGCGAGAGAACGCGTTCAACCGCATGTCCTTGATTTGGGGGGTGCTGCCGGCGCTGATTCCGCAAGCGGGATCGGTCGGTAAACTGCACCGGATGGCGACTGCCACCCTAATAAAGGCCAAGTGGATACGTGAAAAAGAGCTTTTGGTGGCCTTAACCGGCACTTTCTCAGTCGCCGGCGGCACCAACAGCATTAGCATCGTAAATCCGGAAGAACTGCGTCAGCTAACTGCACACAGTTCCTAACCACTGAAAGTCGTGAAGGGCCGTAAAACCAAAATCCGCAAGTCGAACCGTAAGCGTCGCGCCTACGGTTTCCGCAGCCGTTCGAAGACCCACGGCGGCCGCGCCGTCATCAAGCGTAAGCGCCGTAAGCGCGGTAAGTTCGTCGCGCCGTAACCCACTGGTCGGCCCACCGCCTTGAGGCACTCTGGACCCGGCTCCCTGACCAGGGGGGACGGGCCCTACTTTTTTCTCCGGCCAACCAGCGCTGCAGGTGCGGCCGGACCGCAGGCATGCCGTCCTGCACCAATCCCCCCGTTTTCTCAGCAGAGAAATGAAGATTCACGAGTACCAAGCCAAGGAAATCCTTGAGCGTTACGGTGTGCGCATTCAGCGCGGCATCGTTCTAGAGGACGGACCCGATTTCGCCGGTCAGGTCGCCGAAGCATTTGCCCACTGGGGCGGCAAGCAAGCCGTCGTCAAAGCGCAAATTCACGCCGGCGGTCGCGGCAAAGGCGGTGGCGTCAAGTTCTGCACCTCGGAGGAAGCGACGGTTCAAGCCGCGACCGACATGATGGGCATGATGCTCAAAACGCACCAGACCGGCCCCGAGGGGCAGCAAGTGCGCAAGGTCATGATCTGCGAGGCGCTGGATCTGGATAAGGAGCACTACATCGGTATCGCGCTGGATCGCCAGAAGTGCTGCCCGGTTTTGATGGTTTGCGCCGAGGGCGGCGTCGAGATCGAGACCATTGCGGAAGAGCGTCCCGAGGCTTTGCTGAAGCTGCCGATCGACCCGATTATGGGTCTGCAGCCTCACCAAGCTCGTCGCGCCGCGTTCTTCTTGGGCTTGGAAGGCCAGCAGTTGAAGCAAGCCGTACCGTTTTTGATGGGCTTGTCGAAGGCTTACTTGGAGCTGGATTGCGAGATCGCCGAAATCAACCCGCTGGTGATCACTGATCAGGGCGATGTGGTTGCTCTCGACGCCAAGATCAACTTGGACTCCAACGCGTTGTTCCGCCACAAAGCCGAAGCGGCGATGCGCGACGAAAACGAAGAAGACCCGAAAGAGGTCGAAGCCAGCAAGTTCGAGCTGAACTACATTGCGCTCGACGGCAGCATCGGTTGCATGGTGAACGGCGCCGGTTTGGCGATGGCGACCATGGACACGATTAAGGCCCACGGCGCTGACCCGGCCAACTTCCTCGACGTCGGTGGCGGCGCATCCGAGGAAGCCATTACCGAAGCCTTCCGCATCATTGTTTCCGATGAAGCGGTACGCGGCATTTTGGTCAACATCTTCGGCGGCATCATGAAGTGCGACGTGATCGCGCGCGGCGTGATCAACGCAGCCAAGAACTTGGAACTGACGGTTCCGTTGGTGGTTCGTCTCGAAGGCACCAACGTCGCCGAAGGTCGCAAGCTGCTGGAAGAAAGCGGCCTCGACATCACCCCGGCCTCGTCGCTGGACGAAGGCGCCCGTTTGATCTGCGAAGCCGTCGCGGCTCTTGCTTAACCCTTAGAACACGAGCAAGAAAATGGCCATTTTCATTGACCACGACACCAAGGTGATCTGCCAGGGCTTCACCGGCTCCACCGGCACCTTCCACTGCGAGCAAGCTTTGGCTTACGGCACCCAGATGGTGGGTGGCGTCACGCCGGGCAAAGGCGGGCAAGAGCACTTGGGTCTGCCGGTGTTCAACACCGTTGCCGATGCCGTTAAAGAGACCGGAGCGCAGGCTTCGGTGATTTACGTGCCGGCACCGTTTGCTGCCGACTCCATTCTGGAAGCGGTGGAAGCCGAGCTGGATATGGTGGTGTGCATCACCGAAGGCATTCCGGCGCTCGACATGGCGCGCGTCAAGCAGGCGATGGCGGGTTCCAAAACGCGCTTGATCGGTCCGAACTGCCCCGGTGTCATTACTCCGGGCGACGGCAAAGGCTGCAAGATCGGCATTATGCCGGCTTACATTCACGACCCGGGTTCGGTTGGCATCGTCAGCCGCTCCGGCACCTTGACTTACGAGGCGGTTTGGCAGGTCACCAACGAAGGTTTGGGCCAGTCGACTTGCGTCGGCATTGGTGGCGACCCGATTCCGGGCACCAACTTCATTGACGTGCTGAAGGCATTCCAGGACGACGACCAGACCGATTCGATCATCATGATCGGTGAGATTGGTGGTACCGCCGAGGAAGAAGCCGCCGAATTCATTCAGTCGTACGTGAAGAAGCCGGTGGTCAGCTTTATTGCTGGTCGTACCGCCCCTCCCGGAAAGCGCATGGGTCACGCCGGTGCAATCATCTCCGGTGGCAGCGGCACCGCCGACTCTAAGATCGACGCCCTCGAGAAGGCCGGTGCGCGCATCGCGCCGACGCCGTCCGACTTGGGCACGACGCTGACCGCCTTCCGCAAGGACTTGGGCATGTAATCCAAGGCCGACGTCCGCTGCCATGGACGTCGGCGCAAGCTCCGTCATGGAACTGAGCTTTCAACATCCGCGCAGTGGAGAGTGGGCACATGATTGCCGCGATCCGCTGCGCGAAGCTCGTTGTAGCTTCTTCGAGCCGGCCATGGACGTCGCCGCACCGCAGACGGATCAGCCACTGCGCATCCTCGAGGTCGGTTTCGGCCGTGGGCTCAATACCGCGATGGCTATGCGGCTTTTAGCGCAGGCCGGTCACCGTGGACCCATCCAGGCGTGGGGGTGTGAGCCGAACCCACATTTTCTGACGCCGTGGCCAACCGTGCCGGATGAGCTGGCTGGATATGCCCCATGGTGGGGCTACCCCGCTGGCGGTGAGGGCGAATCGCCACCCGAAGGGGTGGATTCAGGTCCCCACATCCAAGCGGCGGTCGGCAACGCCCAAGTCCACGTCCACCTGCAAACCGCCGCCGAACTGCTAAACCAGCTGCCTGCGGACTCTATCGACTGGATCTTCCTCGACTTGTTTTCCCCAGCCAAACACGAGGAAGACTGGCAAGCCGAACTATGGCCCGGCCTCGCCAAGGTTGCCGCGCCGTCGGCAGTTTTGACCTCGTACACCTGCGCAAGGCGAGTTAGGGATGGGCTGCAAGGCGTCGGCTGGCAATGTGAGGTGCTGCGTCGGCCCAGCTACCGCGATACCTTGCGCGCTCGTTTCCTCGCCTCCGGCGACGGAAGCGCTTAGAATGCCACCCTGTTCATGCCCACCCTCTGCAACATGACTGCCCGCGGCTTCCGCTACCCACTTCTTGCTCTGCTCCTCGTCCTGCCCGGCTGTGGCATGCCCGCCGGCACCGAATGGATGTGGATCGGCTTGATTGCTTTGCTGATGTTCGGTGGCGCCAAGCTGCCCGGCATGATGCGCGGCCTCGGCTCCGGCATCCACGAGTTCAAAAAGGGCTTGAAGGAAGGCGAAGACGACGACGAAAAGCCGAAGGAATTGGACGACGATTCCAAGAAGAAGGACGACTAACGCGGAATTCGCGATGACATCCGCCTCCGCCCGCCACTGGCTAGGTGCGTTGATGGCGGGAGGACAGTCCCGGCGAATGGGACAAGACAAGCTGCGCATGCCGTTAGCCGACGGCCGCCGCTTGATCGACGCCGCCGCAGACGCTTTGCGTGCCCACTGCGATCATCTCGCCTGCGTCGGCCCGAACCCCGAAGGCCTGCCGCCGCTGCCCGGCTTCGTTGCGTTGCAGGACTACCACGACGGCGACGTACCGCTGCAATCCGGCCCGATGGCGGGCTTGGTGGCGGCGTTGGTTTATGCCCGCGAGGTCGATGCAAAATGGGTCCTGGCGATGGCGGGCGACCTGCCGCGGGTTGATGCCGCCCAATTGAGCGGGCTGGTGGCGCAGGCGATGACGCAAATTGCTGCGGAAGAGCCTTCGCAGGGCGCTGGGGCGCTGCAGCCTTTGTCGCCCAAAGCGGTGGTGCCGGTGTCTGAGAACGGGCCTGAGCCGCTCCTGGCCGCCTATCCGGCCACCTTCATGGAACCGGCTTTGGCCTACCTCAAGCAAGGCCGTCGATCGTTGCGAGGTTTTTTGACTCAGCAACCGTGGATCGCCCTTTCGAGCACCGGCTTAGATACAATTCCAGACTGCACAAACCTGAATCGGCCCGAAGACTGGGAACGTCTCCCAGGCCCCGCCGACCAGGACTCCGAGACGTGACTCCAAGCCCTCAGGCGCTCGACCTTAACTCGCTGCTGGCAACCATCGCCGAGCCGATGGAAAAAGTGAACCAGTGGCTCTCGCAGCAGTACCAGCCCGATTCGCCACGCCTGCAGCCGCTGGTCGAACACGTGCGTAAATTTAAGGGCAAGCAGGTGCGCGCCGCTCAGGTCATGTTGATCGCCCAAGGCTGCGGCAAGCTGACCGAACACCACGTGCCCTTGGCCGGTGTGGTCGAAATGATTCACGCCGCCACCCTGGTGCACGACGATTTGCTCGACGGCGCTAAAGAACGGCGCGGCCTGGATTGCACCCACGTCAAATGGGGGGCCCACGCCAGCGTATTGCTCGGTGATTGGATCTACGCCCAGGCCTTTCAACGCTCGACCGAATTCCCCGATACCACCTGTTCGCACGAGTTAGCCAAAGCCACCGCAGCGGTGTGTTTGGGCGAAATCAGCCAGAACCTGAGCTGCAAGGATTTTGAGCTGAGCGAAGAGGAATACATCCACCAGATCGATGGCAAAACAGCGGCGCTGTTTGAAGCCGGATCGCGTCTGGCTGCGTTTTACGCCGGTGCCGACCGCCGGGTGCAAGACGCCTGCGCGCGCCATGGCCTGTTGGCCGGCCGCGCATTCCAAATGATGGACGATCTGCTTGACCTCGTCGGCGACCAGGAATCGGCGAAAAAGTCGCTGGGAACCGATTGGGCGAACGGCAAGATGACCTTACCGCTGATCCGCCTGCGCGACATGCTGCCGGCCGACGCACGTCAACGCCTGGAAGCAGGCTTTGGCAGCGGTGCGCCGCGCTCCAGTTTGCTCGAAGGCGAGTTCGCGGAACCGCTGGAAGTTGCCTTGACAAAGTGCCGTCAAGAGATCAGTAATTCTCTCGAAGAGGCATGTCAGGCGCTCGACGTGTTGCCCGTGGCCCAGGCCCGGGAATGCTTGGTCGACCTGACCCGCTTCCTCGGAAGTCGTAATCGATGAACCTTGGCTGACTCCGCCACCCCTTCTCCCGTCAGCACGCCACGTAAAAAGAAGTTCAAGTGGGGCTTCTTAAACGGTGGGCTGGTCCTCATTCTGCTGTACTTGTACGCAGCGGTTCCCTGGAACCTGTTCATGACGGTTTGGAACGCCGAAGAGGGCGCCAAACTGATGCCGGCAATCGGGCTGTTCTTCGCCCTTGTGCCGATTTCGGCGCTGCTGGTGTGGAAACCCAAACATTTTGTCGGCTTCCTCAAGTCGATCAAGGTGGGCATTGTGAACCTGGTGTTCATTGGCGTCGGTGCGGTCATCGGCGTGTTGTTCCAGCAGGAAAACAAGGACAACCCGATGCCCGAGGGCGCAGTTGCTTCGCTGAACCAAATGGTTCAATCCGGCGAGCAGCGTGCTTGGACGCGTAACGAGCAGATTGCCTATGACCGCTACTCGGGTGAGTTCAGCGGTGGCAACAGCTTCCGCAACGCGCAATCCTTTTTCCTCTACCGTTTCGCCGAAAGCCTCAACCTAGACCATTTATTTGGTTTGGATGAGTCGTTGGAAATCGATTACGAAGGCATCGAGAAGAAGCTTGGCATCGTCGATTCCAAAATCCCGGCGGTCGAAGCGCGCTTTGGCGAAGACTATGCCATCGCCATTCAGAGGCAGAGCCGTGTCGGATTGATTACCCGCGGCCGCAACGCGCGCATTCTCGGGGTAGAGGAGAAATTCGATGACTTCTGGTGGTCACTTTTCGTATGGGCGGACCGCCTGGACTGGATCCGCGTTTACCACTCGCCGTGGTACGCGTTCGCTTGGCTGATGGTGTTCTGTGGAGTTTTCCTGAACACCTTCCGCGGCGGTTTCCGTCGCCAACTTAAGCCGGGGCGTTGGGGCTTCCTCGCCACTCATGCCGGCGTGATGATGGTTTGCATTGGTGGTTTGTTGAGCCGTGTTTATGAAGAACGCGGCATCATGAACACCAACATCGACAAGGTCAAAGCCGAGTGGCAGACCTGGGGCCAAGAATGGCTGACCTTCCACGGCGAAGATTCCAAAGACGGCGAGCCGGCCTTCCAAGTGCGTCTCGACGCCTTCCGCGCCGACCCGCACGATGTGCTCAGCATCAACTACTTGACCACCAACCCGCGCACCGGCGCGCGCAATTACGAGTTCCCGCTCGATTCGCAGCCGGAAGAGCGCGTTTGGGAAGGTCGCGTGTTGAAGTACGACTACAAGCGCGATGAAAGCGGCGATCTGTACGAGCCGCAATTCACCGTTCGCGTCAAAGAGGTGGTGCGCCAGTCGGACTTCGATCCGCAACTGCAAGTCGCCGAAGAAGGCGAGATCTCCATCCCGAAGGCGCGCTTGTCGTTGGTCACCAGCGACGGCAAACACCTGCATGAACTGCCGTCCTTAGTTGCCGGAATTTACGGCGTGATGACCCACGCGTTGTCCGGCTCGCGCGTGCGCCTGATGGAGGTCGAGGACCTGGCAGCCGCCAAGGCCGCTCTGGCCGACGTGCCCGCAATGCGTTTGGGCAGCTTGGTACGCGCCTCGGCCGATGCCGATACGCGCGAGCATGACCTGACTCCGGGCTTGGTCTTTACCGAAGAAACCGAGCACGGTCGCTACACGGTGGAAGTGCTGAGTGTGACCCCGGCTCTGACCTTGCTGGAAGAAAAGGACGGTGAGTTCAAGGTTGCGCCGCTGGATCGCGACATCGCTTACATCGAGCCGACTAACGCTGCTGCCGAATTGCTGATCACCCGTGAAGACGGTGAAACCGAACGTCGCTGGGTGCTGGAGCAAGACGTGTCGCAGTCGTTGCCGATTGAATTCGTCGACCTGCGCTACCAGTTCTACTGGGACCGCTGGGCGTCGGGTGCCAAGCATCGTTATTTGTTGATGATGGGTACCGGCGGCGAAATGTGGTGGGGCGAAGTAGGCAACCCGGAAAGTGTTCGTGCCGTCAACATGGGCGACCAGTTGAAGCTGGGTGACCCTGTGATCTTCGACGACAGTGCACCGATTGAAGAACAAATCAAGTTGGTGCAGGCGCTGCCCAACGCGTCGCCGTACCCGGCTTACACCCAGGTCGCGAACGCCGATTTCTTCGACACCTCGCCGGCCGCCGCACTGGTTGAATTCACCTACCCGGACGGCAACGGCAACTTCGTCTCGAAGACTGAGTGGATGCGCACCCGCGACGGCCGCTACCGCTACGACATCGAATACCCCGGACACGACGGCGAACCGCGCGAGGTTGTGGTTCTGTTCGGCGAGCAACGCGGCGGCATGCCGATTGAATGGAAGTCCAAGTTGACCATCCTCGAAGAAAACGAGCAGGGCGAATGGGCCGAGGTTCAACAAGGCATGGTGCGTGTGAACGACTACCTGGAATACAAGGGCTACCGCTTCTTCCAGACCAACCACGATCCGCGCGACCCGACTTACTCGGGAATCGGCGTGGTTTACGACCCGGGCATTGAATTGGTGCTCACAGGGTTCTATTTGGTGATGTTCGGCACCATCGTCGTGTTCTTGATCAAACCCATCTTCACCAAGCGTCACCGCGCGCTGTAACCCGCTACCACCATGGCTGAACTCTTCGAATTCCGTCGTCTACTCGAAATGACGCAGATGGCCGCCCTGGCCTCGACCGGGGTTGCTTTGCTGGCTGCACTCGGGTGGTTCCTGGCACCGTTGATGCGCAAGTCCGTCAGCGGCGTTGCAGTAACCCCGGAAGGGGCGCAGATGACCGTCAGCGGCTCCGATAAGGCCAAAGACCCAGCATGGCTTTTGGGCATGTCACGCCTGCTGCCGATCTTGAGCTTGGTGTGCTTGGGCCTGAACTGCTTGGCGCAAACCGCACGCTACTTCGAGGTCATGCACTGGCCGGCGCAGACCATGTACGAGGTCATTCCGCTGGGCACCGCAACCGGCTTCCTAGCCAACTTCGTGCTTTACTACGTGTTGGGCTTCCACAAGCTACGCGGCGTGTCGCGCGGTTTCAGCGATCTGTTCCAAGCGCTGATTTTCCTCGGCTGCTGGTTCACCTTGATGCTGACCCTGCAACTGGATCCGACCGGCAAAGCTCTGCCGCCGGCGCTGCAGTCATACTGGTTTAGCACCCACATCACCGCCTACATGTTCGGCTACTTCACGTTGTTCATCGCAACGATGGCGGCGTGGTTGTTCTTCTGCTTCAAGTTCTGGCGCGGCCTGCTGCACCCCAAAGCTCACCCAATGAGCAAGCTGAACTTCTGGGGCACGCTGCTGTTCGCCGGCGTCTCCATTCCGTTCGGCTCAATGGGCATCGCGATGGGCCCCGGCATGGTACTTCTAACCGGCCTGATCGCCGTGCTCAGCGTCAAGAGCAAGATGGCATGGTTCCAGCGCTGGGAAGAAGGAGCCGACCGCTTCACCTGGCTGATCTTCGTAGTAGGCTTCCCCTTCCTCACCGCCGGCCTCATCCAAGGCGGCTTGTGGGCACAAGAATCCTGGGCCATCTACTGGGGCTGGGACTCCAAAGAAGTCAGCGCCCTCATCAGCTGGCTGTTCTACGTCGTCTACCTGCACCTTCGCTACGTCGCCGGTTGGCGCGGCGAAAAGGGCATGTGGATCCTCGCCTACGGCGGACTCTCGGTCTACATCACCTTCCAGCTGTTCGGCATGTTGCCGGCTTCCCAGTCCAGTCTCCACCGTTACACCGACATGGAAGGAGTCCCGGCTGAGGGGTTGATGGAGGAGTAGTTTTTGGGTTTGGTTCGGGTGTGTCGTGGGACTTCGTTCCGCGGCAAGGGGTACGAGCTTCGCCGTACCAAAAGCCGCGGAACGAAGTCCCACGACACAAGAACCACATCCACAAACCACGGCATTCAGCATCAACGACCCATTTGCTCGGGCTAAATTGATTGCAGAAATGCATACATTCAGCGCACCGGGCGAATTGCCTGCTCGTTAGGCGAAGCGGCCCAAAGAAAACAAAAAGAGAAGAAGAGGGGGAACCTTCTTCTTCTCTTTTTGCTTTGCCATTCGGTGTTACATGTTCGTCGAAGGCAGTGGAGTGCCTCAGCCGTACATGGAGGCAATCAAATTATTTTGTGACAGCAAAGATCCAACCTTGTGTCTGCGTCCCCGGGCCTAGATGTGTGTGATGTCTGAAGTGTTTTCAGCCCGACTTCCGCGGCTTTTGGTACGGCGAAGCTCGTACCCTTTGCCGCGGAAGTCGGGCTGAAAACACACCAGAACCCAAAAACACCTACCCCCAAGCAGACTCAAGGGTGTTCTGCAGCAACATACCTATTGTCATGGGTCCTACTCCACCGGGGACCGGAGTGATCCAGCCGGCGTTTTGGGCTGCGGTGGAGTATTCGACGTCTCCGACGAGCTTTCCTTCGGCGTTGCGGTTGATGCCTACGTCTAGGACGACGGCTCCGGGTTTGATCCAGTCACCTTTGACCAGTTCGGCGACTCCAACGGCTGCTACGACGATGTCGGCGTTGCGGACTTCGGCGGCGAGGTCGGCGGTGCGCGAGTGGCAGATGGTGACGGTGCAGTGTTGTTCGAGGAGAAGCAGCGCGACGGGTTTGCCGACGATGTTGGAGCGGCCGACGACGACGGCGCGCTTGCCCTTGAGTTCCATGCCGGATTCAGCGAGCAGGCGCATGACGCCTTTGGGGGTGCAGGGGACCGGGGCTTTGGTGCCTTGCATCAGCGCGCCTTGGTTGGCGGGGTGGAAACCGTCGGCATCCTTGGCTGGATCGATGGTGGCGAGGACTTCGTTTTCGTCGTAGTCGTGACCCTTGGGCAGCGGCAGTTGAACAAGAATGCCGTGGACTTCCGGGTCGTTGTTGAGCTTGTGGATTTGCTCGAGCAAGGCGGCTTGACCGACGTCGGCGGGCAGCTCGATGTGGAAGTTTTGCATGCCGGTTTCGTCGCAGGCGCGGCGCTTATTGCGCACGTAGATGTGCGAGGCCGGATCGTCGCCTACCAAGACGGTGGCCAAGCCGGGACGGGGTTTGCCGGCGGCCAATCCAGCTGAAATTTGCTCGGCTATTTCGGCGCGCACCTGGGCCGAGAGCTGTTTGCCATCCAGAATTTGGGCTTGAGTGGTCGACATGATTTTGTACTCGAGGGGGGACTCCGACGGAAGTCGCCCATAGAATGCCACTGAGTAGCAATGATGACCAGCCTCACACCATGGGTAAAACGGATCCTGATTTTCTGGGCCGGGCTGTGGGTGATTTCGAATTTGCTTTATCTGGCCGACTACGACCTGGGCATGCATTTTGGCTTGTTCCCAGCGGCATTGGCCGACGGCAAGTTGACGTCGATTTTGGGTTTGGTGACTTATGCGTTTTTGCACGAGCCAACCGGCATCTTGCATTTGGCATTTAACTCGCTGGTTTTTTATTGGACCGGGCCCGAGGTCGAGCGCCACTTCCCCGGCAAGAAGTTTCTGCACTTCCTCGCCGGCGTGATTCTGGTCGGTGCTGCGGTTCGCGTTACGCTTTACTTCGTTTTCGGCACCGTATTCGGTTATCCGGCGTTGGGTGGCTCGGGAATCGCAATGGCGTGTTTGGCGGCTCTGGCGGCGCTGCATCCCGGTCTGAGGGTCAACCTTTTGGTTCTCACCGTGCGCTTGTTGCCGCTATTTTTGGTTTTGGCGGGCTTGGACCTGCTCCGAATGATCGCCACTATTGCCGGCAAAGGAGATTCCATCGCCTCGGAAATCCACTTGGCCGGTGCTTTGGTCGGGTGGTATTGGGGTGGAGGCTTTCACCGATTCCCGGTGTTCCGAAACTGGGCGGAAAAGCGCGACTTGGCGCGGCGTCAGCGCAATCACGCCAAAAAGCAGCAGGATGAGGAGGAATTGGACCGCATTCTGGCCAAAATCAGCCGCGAGGGCATCGGCAGCTTGAGCCCCGCTGAAAAAGCATTCTTGGATCGGCGCTCGCGTCGTCCGGATTAATTTTGATTTGAGTAGGGACCGGCTTCGGCGCCGGCAAGGTCCGCGCCGACGGAATGTCCGCCGAAGGGAACGCGTCGGCGGTTTTTCAAGGCCATTTTTGAGTTCCGGGGGACTAGCGGCGGGGTGGAGATCCTGTAACAAATCCCGCCGCTCGAATAAGATAGGAGGTCATGCTCTCAGGCCTCCTCCTGTGCCTCACGGCCCTGCTGATTCCCCAACAAGACGCAAAGGCTGATTTCAACAAGCGCTTCAATCAGGCGCTGAAGGTCAACGACCGGGTGGCGATGGACCGGGCGATTTCCAAGTACAAAATTAAAGCCTTGGAAGTCTTCCTGGAAAACGCCGAGCGTACCAAGTGGGGGAACCCGTGGCTGCAAGAGTTCGCCAACTCGTGGAAGCGTGTCAATCGATCGGACTTCCCGATGATTTACTCGCAGTATCTCACCAACTTGGAACCGGAGATGTCCGAGCGACGCGGCATGGCGATTTCGCGTTTGATTCCGTTGTTCGAAATGAATGCCGTCGCTACCAAGAGTCGGAAAGGCGAGGATTGGCAAAAGATGGTGGAAGTACTCGAGCCGGGCGGCTTGATGCTGGAGTTCATGGAGGTTGGGGATCTGTATTACCTCTCAACCTGCAACAGCTTCTTGGCGAACTGCTATTACAGTGAGCACCGCGAAACTGGTGGCGATGATTTTCAGGCGTTTAAAGCGGCGGAAAACTTCATCAAGCAACGCAAGGAATTGCAGTACACCAATGACCCGACGTTTAGCAACGTCGAGGGCATGATGGAGAACCTGCGTGCGACCTTAGGCATTGAGGATCCGGAGAAAAAGCACGAACGAGCGGCAAAGGAATCGCCTTACACCATTCATGACATGGAAGGCGAAGATTGGCATGAGATTCCGATGGATTTCCATGTCGAGAAGAAGCCGGGCAAAGTGCAGCACCCAAGCGACATTGCCGACTTGGATCGCATCAATTGGCGTTACATGGCGACCGGCAAAATCGGCGACAAAATTGGCATGCCTGCAGCCTACGGCGGCGAGGACGTGCTGTTCTGCGGACCACGCGGGCCGATTACTTTGATGCGCGTCAAAGCGAACAAATTCCAGTTGGACGCCGGCGGATTGCTTTCGGAGGAGTTCTCCCTCAGCACTAAGCCTAAGTTGCTCAAGTTTGATCAAAAGCTCACCGACGGAACCATTTTGCCGCAAGCCATCATGGTGGCAGGCGGCAGTGAAGGCGACATGTTGCAAGGCATTCAAGTCAATGCCGGCCTGAATGACAATGGCGGTTTGATGTTCTACCGGAACGCCGCCGCCCGTACAGGCAAGACTCCGTTCGGCAACCTGACCTTGTTTGATTTCGACGGCGACGGGTCCTTCGGTAAGTTCCCTGCACGAGTAGCCGGTTCGGTGGCGATGCCGCGCGAGAAGTACTACAACCGATTCGATTCCATCACCTTGGGCAACATGAAGAACGCGTTACCGTTCTCGCGTTGGATTACTGACCGCAAAGGTAATTGGTTCGAGCTAGAGTGGAAGGATCAGGGGCACTTGGAATCGTTGCGCATCAAAAAGGTGCAACCGACGTTGGCGCCATTAAAAGTGAGCTTTAAAGGTCCTAAGGGCTTGAAGCTGGTGAGCATGGTGTTGCGCTCGGAAAGCAGTAAAACCAAAGGCTTGTACCTCGACGTCGCCGGCAAGAGTCCGTTGGAGGTGCCCATTGGCCGCTACCAAGTCGTGCAAGGATTGTTGCGCGGTAAGGATGGCCATGAATGCATCATTCAGCCACCAACCGACATTCCGTTCACCATCCTGGTGGAAAGGGATGAAGAGAACAAAATGGACTTTGGTGGGCCGTTTAAGTTGTACGCCGATCCGGTTGTGGAAGGTGGAAACGTCAGCATCAACCGGGAATCGCTGAAAGTCATCGGCATTGCCGGCGAAAGCTACATGATGCCGCTGGGCGCTCCGTTGACCGGCGTGGTCGTGGATGTACGCGGTGGTAAGTCGTTTGAGTTGGTCGAAGCCGCCGGCGAAGCCGTTGCGGCCGATTGGCACGAGGCTTTCTTCCCGGTAAGCGGCACCACGCCGGTGCCCAAGTCCGGCAAGGTGGAAATCCGCCTGTCGCTGAAAAAACACCCGTGGTTCGGTAAACTTAGCTCCGATTGGATCGAGGAATAGGTCCTAAATCTGAATAGGAATCAGGGCCCCAACCGGTCCTCAAACAAGGAGTTCACGTGCTCGATTTGAAATGGGTTCGCGACAACCCGGATGTGGTCCGGGATGCCGCCAAACGCAAGCGCATCGGCGTCGATGTGGATGCATTTCTGGAGCTGGACCAACGCTTGCGCACTTCGATGCAAGCGGTGGAAAGCAAACGCGCCGAAATGAAGGCGTCGGCCAAGCTGTTGGGCAAGATGAGCCCGGAGGAGCGCGAAACGGCACTCGTCGCGCAGAAGGAGCTAAAGGCAGAATTGAAATCGCTAGAGGCTGCGCTGCCGGAATTGCGCGAACAGCATCAGGCGATGGCTTTGCTGTTGCCGATGCCGCCGGGGCCGGAAGTCCCGGATGGGAACGACGACTTAGACAACGTCGAGTTGCGCAAGGTCGGCAAGGTTCCGGAATTCGATTTTGAGCCGCGCACCCATATGGATTTGGGTGAGATGCACGGCGTGCTCGATATTCCGCGCGGCGTGAAGATTGCCGGCTCGCGCAATTACCTGCTGCTGGGTGAACTTGCTCGGTTGGAACAGTGCGTGTTGCAATTCGCAGTGAATCACATGATTCAGCGCGACTTCCAGCTCGTTTCGGTGCCGACGCTGGTGAGTTATGAGTGCATGGAAGGGACAGGCTACTTCCCTGGTGGCGAAGAGCAGGCTTACTTGTGCGAGCGCGACCAGGCTTCGCTGGTTGGCACATCCGAGGTTCCGCTGACTGCAATGCATGCCGGGGAAACTCTTGCTGCCGAGGATCTGCCGCTTCGCCGCATTGCGCTTAGCCCGTGCTATCGCCGCGAGGCCGGCACTTACGGCAAAGACACCAAAGGCTTGTACCGGGTGCACCAGTTCTGGAAGGTGGAGCAAGTCGTCATCGGTCCTGCTGATGAAGAATGGTCCATTGAAGAGCACAAGCGCATGCTTGGGCATGCCACCGATTTGATGGACTTGCTGGAGCTGCCTTACCGCGTCGTCAACGTTTGCACCGGCGATCTAGGTCAAGGCCAAGTGCAGAAGTTCGACATTGAGACTTGGATGCCTAGCCGCGGCAACTATGGCGAGACTCATAGTGCATCGCGTTTTTACGATTTCCAAACGCGTCGTCTTAACCTGCGCTACAAGCCCGATCCGAAGAGCAAGCCGTTGCATTGCCATAGCTTGAACAACACGGTAATTGCTTCACCGCGGGTGTTGATTTCGTTGCTGGAGAATCACCAGCAGGCCGATGGCAGGGTGCGCATTCCCGATGCGCTGCGGCCTAGTTTCGGCAAAGACTTCCTTGGCGAGTAAAGCTAAGGTCAGGCTACTTTCGCAGCTTAGCGATCACTAATCCCGCTGCTGCCCTGGATTTGCTCCTGGGAGATTCCGTCACCCTCTTCGCCTGCGCCTTCGCCGGTTCCAGTGCCGTCGCCGGCGTCGCTGGCCCCAGTCAACGTGGGGTAAAGGCGGTTGCGGAAGTTCCAGCGCGTGTTCTCGGGAATCACTAAGAAGTCCGAGAATTCCAAGCGCGCGTAGTTGGCGCCCAAAATTTGCTTGGACTCCGCTGATTTGCGCGGCTGCACCTCAAGCTCAAGATTGAGCTCAATGCAGTAGGGGAGCTGCCCTTCTTGCATGGAATCCCAATTATCTTCGCTATTCGGATCGTATTCCGGTTCGCCGAAGTAGACCAAATCGAAGGAGATAATGCGGTCGTTCAACGGAGCAAAAAAGCCGCCGGCGAATGGCTCGTCATCGACCATGAAATCTTCGCGGCGGTAAAGCTGTAGGAAGTCATCGGAGCCGGGGCGTTGGCGCACCCAATAGCCGACCTCATTGATCGGCGAACGGAAGGTACGACCTGTGACTGGGTCAGGATAGGGATTGGCCGAGCGACGGTGGACCAACATGTTGATGCGGTCGGCGTCGGCTCCACGCGGCGAAGTGCGGCTTTCGCCGTAAAGCACTTGGTATTCGGCAGCGTCGTAAACCGCTAAACGCGACAAATCTTCCCGGATCATGCTGACCAAACGTGGACCTGCTTTTTCCACCAGCGTAATGTTGTGGATCGCGTCGACAGCTTTTTGGGTCGAATCTAGTGAGCCCAATACGGCAACCATGATCATCGCGCTGATAAACATCGCCACCAAGACTTCCATCAAGGTGAAGCCCAATTGACGACGCAAATGGCGGATGCGACTCATTCGATCTTGGCGGTGTCGTTATTGGAACCCCAGATGGCTTGATACATCTCGAAGTCCTGCTCTACCGCCCAGGTGTCGAGCATAGTTTCCAGCCGGTATTCCAGCGGTTCGTCGGTAAAGGACGGGTAAGTCACGACAATGATGACGCGCGTTTTTTCCTGCTTGATGTCGTCGCCTTCTTCGTCTTGGCGATCTTCTTCACGCTTCTCCAGCGCTTTGCGCCAGATGTACTCCGGCGAATCGGTATCCAAATCGGTACTGTCGTTGATGATGCTGGAGTCGCCAACACCAATGACGTAGGAAAACTCCGGGTAATCCTCTTCGGAGAAATCGCCGGCCATGCCGTCATACAAATCGCGCACCATTCCGGCTTGGATTTGGTGCATCAACGTGCCGCTCAAGCGCGTGGCCACCGCCAAGTTGCGGCCGTCGGCGGCGCGGCCAATAGACTTATTGCGCAAATCCATCAACGTGGTCAGCACGATGGCCAGCAGCATGATCGCTGCCATGACCTCCATCAGCGTGAATCCTCGGCGGCGATTAGAAATCGGCATCGCTTACCTGATTGGGCAGGTGGAAGCCCTCGTAGACCAAAGTCTTGCCCGACAACGCGCCCATGACCACGGTCAGGTCATATTCGTCTCCTTCGGCGTTGCTGAGGTGAATCATCAGGTCGTTCATGAAGCCGGAGTGGTGGAACTCGATGGTATGCACTCCGCTGGTAAGCATGTCTTCGACGCCGGAATAGCGCAGTCCGCCGAGCGAAACGCCTTTGAGCAATGTGCGCTCGCCAAGATCGGTGCGGTCTTCTTTTGTTCGTGCGACGCGACCCTTTGCGGTGTACGGCGTGATGACGCGATAGCGATTGCGGTCTAGATCAAACTCGATGTGGTAGGGGCGACCGTTGGCGATTGCCGCACTACGAGTTAAATCCAAATCGCCAATCAAACTGCGCGCCGCGCTTTCCGATTGCTTCGCCGGAATAAACGCGTTGAGGTTCGACGAAACACCGCTCAGCGCCAGACCGAGCAGCAGCACCACTGCCATGATTTCAATCAGAGTGAAACCACGGCAGTTCTTCGCGGTGCTTCGGCGAACTCGCTTCAAAGCGTTTTAGTTGTCGCCGGCCAGCGTCTCGTTGGTGATGTCGGCGTTGTCGTCCTCACCACCCACTTCGCCATCTGCGCCCAAGGTGCCGATGATGTAGTTGCTGCCATCCGACGGCGGCTCGTAGAAGTATTCGTTGCCCCACGGATCGAGCGGCACGCGGTCCAAGTAGGCCGGACCATCCGGCGGCGTGGTCAGGTCTTCCAAGCTATCCGGGAAGCGGAAGTGCTCGCTCTTGTACATGGTGATGTGCCCTTCCATGGTGCGGATGTCCGCCTTGACACGGGTCAGCGTGCCTTGGAAAAGAGAGCGTGCAATGGGTCCACCTACCGTTGCGATCAGCAGGCCGATGATCAGCACCACGGCCATGATTTCGATCAGCGTGAAGCCGGCGTTGCGGCGTAGAGTTTTGTTTTTGGAGTTCTTCATGATTTGACGTTGCTTATGAGCCGAAGGAGGAGGACATTTGCATGATGGGCAGCAGGATGGCCATGACAATGAAGCCAACAAGTGCTGCCAGGACCAAGATGATGATCGGTTCGATCAGCGAGGTAAATTTACCGGTCGCGATCTCGACTTCTTCTTGGTAGGAATCGCCGACTTGTTCCATCATCGAGTCCAGTTCACCGGACTGTTCACCGACGGCGATCATGTAGCCGACGATGGGTGGGAACACACCGGATTGTTTGATCGGCGTGGCGATGTCGGCGCCTTCGAGAATCTTCTCGCGGACGCCATCGATAGTGTTTTCAAGCAGACGGTTGCCGAGCACCGTTTTGGTGACTTCCAAACAACGCACCACCGGAACGCCGGAGCGCAACAGGGTGGCGAAGGTCTGCGAGAAACGCGAAAGAGCTTGTTTGGTCAGCAAGTCGCCGAGCACCGGTACCTTTAACATCTTGCTGTCAATTTTCAGTCGACCCTTTTCGGACGAGTAATACAGGTTGAACAGCAAAAGTAGGAAGATGAAGCCGAGGAACAGCAACCACCAATAGGCGATCAAAAAGTCCGATGTATCCTGCAAGAATTGCGTCGCCGCCGGCAGTGCTTGACCGCGACCGGCGAGCATCGTCGTGATTTTCGGCACGACGTTGACCATCAACACAGCGATGATGATCATGCCAACCATCAACATGATCGCCGGATAAGCCAGTGCCGCGGTGACGCGATTGCGTACTCGCGCTTGCTCTTGTAGGAACAGGGACAAGCGATCCAGTACTTCGTCGAGCTTGCCGGCCGCTTCGCCGGAGCGCACCATCGACACGTAGAGTTCGTCGAAGTAATCCGGATGGGCGGCCAACGCGTCGGCGGTGGTCGCACCTTGCGAAATGCGCTCGCGCAGGTCGCGGTACAGCACGCCCAATCGCTTGCCTTCGGTCTGATCAATGATTGCGCGCAGCGCCTCGGTGATCGGGATCGAAGCCTTCAGCAGCGTGGAAATCTGACGGGTAAAAGTGCTGACTTCCGCCAACCGCTTTTTACCTTTGGCACCGCCGCCGGAACGACCACGTGCCTGTGCCAACTTGGCCGCCATTTCGTCGGAGATCAGCTTTTTCTTCGCCTTGTCCGACTTCTTCTTGCGCACCAAAACGCCGGAGCCTTTGACCGGCTTGACCGACGTCACCAGCACGCTGTCTTTCTTCAACTTCAGTCGCGCATCGCGCGGCGAGTCGGCGTCGACCACGCCGGAAATGGATTTGCCCTTGGCGTTGAATCCTTTCCAATCGAAAACCGGCATGTCTTAGACGTCCAATTGAGTGACCCGCATGATTTCCTCGGGTGAGGTTATGCCATTTACCACTTTTTGCATTCCATCCATGCGCAGAGTGCGCATGCCTTCGTCCACCGCCTGGCGCTTCAAGTCGCTGGCGGGGGCGCGCCGCATGATCAAGGAACGCAGTTCCTCGGACATCGGCAAGAGTTCGTAGATCGCAGTTCGACCTTGGAAGCCCGACTGGAAGCAGTCGTCGCAGCCCGGCGAGTGAGCGATCTTGCCATCTTTCAGGTCCGACGGATCCAGCCCCAAATCGCGCAAGGAAGCGGATTCGGCTTCGGTCGGCTTATCCCATGTCCGACACGATGGGCACAGAGTTCGAACCAGACGTTGGGCGATGACCAGTACCAGCGACGACGACACCAAGTAGGGCTCCAAGCCCAAATCCACCAATCGAGTGACGGTGGACGGCGCATCGTTAGTGTGAACGGTGCTGAATACCAAGTGACCAGTGATTGCGGCTCGAATGGCGATTTCCGCCGTTTCGAGGTCACGAATTTCACCGACCATCATGACGTCGGGGTCTTGACGCAGGAACGAGCGCAGGCCGGCGGCGAAGGTCAGACCCTTCTTCGCATTCACCTGCACCTGCGAGATGCCATCCAACTGGTATTCCACCGGATCCTCAATGGTGAGGATGTTCTTTTCACCGGTAGAAATTTCAGTGAGCGATCCATACAGGGTGGTCGTTTTACCCGATCCAGTAGGTCCGGTGACCAGGATCACGCCGTGTGGGTAGCTGATGTAATGGCGTAAGGTCTCGAGGTTCTTTTCATCGAGCCCAATGGAGTCTAGGGCATACACCCCGGCACTCTTATCGAGCAAACGCAACACCGCACGTTCGCCACCGGCGGTGGGCACCACCGAGATACGAACGTCGACCTCGCCATCGCCAATGCGGATCGAGGCACGACCATCTTGCGGCAGACGTCGCTCGGCAATGTCCATTTTTCCCATGACCTTGATCCTCGACAGCACCGCATCTTGCGCAGCTTTGGGAATGGTTTCCATCGCGTACAAAATGCCGTCGATGCGGAAGCGCACCTGAAGGCGGTCCACATAGGGCTGGAAGTGCACATCCGACGCGCGCAGCTTCAGCGATTGGAACAACACCGAGTTGACCAACTTAATGATCGGTGCTTTGTTGGCGACGTCGAGCAGGTCTTCACCTTCTTCGATCTCGGCCGCCAAACTGGCGATATCGGCGTCTTCCAGATCCTCCAGCGCCTCGCCGACGCCATCCGCCTTGTGACGGAAGGCGCGGTTCAGCAGCTCGGTGATCTCGTTGCGTGGCGCCAGCACAAAGTCGACGCCTTCGGGCAGCATCGCCGCCAAGTCGTCTTGCGGGTGCAAGTCGAGCGGGTGGGCGGTGGCGACAACCAAGCGCCGTCCATTGACGCCGACGGCAATCAAGTCATGCGCACGGGCAAATGCCAACGGCACGATGTCGACGAAGCCGCGCGGCACCTGAGTGCCTTCCAAAGTTTCCCACGCCTCCATTTCCATGTCGGCGGCGAAGGCTTTGAGCATCGAGTATTCATCGATGCCACGCGTCAGCAACACGCGGTCGAAGGTGGTGCCCGTCGCCGCCGCTTGATCGCGCAGCTTTTTCAGCTCGCCCTCTTCCAGGCCGGTTTCGGCCTGGAGCAGTGCGATCAGGTCTAATTCCTGAGTTGCCGGGGTTTCGCTTGTTTCGCTAGTCACGGTCGTTTTTGGGGTCTGGGCTAAGCGGACCTTGCAAGTTCACTGGATCCAGCGGCTCGGTCGCGCCATCGATTTCACCCGCCGGAGCCACCAATGCCGGACCCTGAATCAAACCAGGATCCACCATGCCGGCTTGACCGTCTTTGAGGATGACGTCGGCAGGTGTTTCAAGCTGGAACTGAGGATCAATGATCCGCAAGCGATCCAAACCAATGGTTTCAGCTGCTTGGGCTTTTCCCTCTTCGGATAATGCTTCCAATTCCTGAAAGTCACCGATGATTTGTGGGGTGCAGAAGAAGAACAGCGTGGTTTTGTTGAGGTTTTCTTCGCGACGGCCAAACATCCAACCGATCAGCGGGATGTCGCTGAGATAGGGGATGCCGGACTCACTCTCCAACGTGTCATTCCGAACAATGCCACCAATCCACATTGTCGCGCCATCAGGAACCAACACCTCCGTTTCGATGATTCGTTTGGCCACTGCCGGCGGCAGGTCTGGATCGGAAATGGCACCGAAGGTTGAAACCTCAAGCCTGATCGACAACCGCAAGAAGCTCGACGACGAAATCGAAGGCGTAATGTTCAGGATGATGCCTGCCTCAGACCAGTTCACACTCCCTTGTGAGATGCCCTGGCTAACCGAAGAAGTTAGGTACGGAACTTCGTCCTTACTTTCAATCGAGGCCGGCTTGTTGTTGGAAACCAACACCGACGGCTTAGACAGCACGTTGGCGTTGCCGCTTCCTTGCGCCGCGCGCAGCAAGAACGGAATCGAGAAGCTGCCATCTGCTTGGCCTTCCAAGATGCCGGCGGTCAAGCCACCCTCAAAGATGTCGACGGTACGGTCGCCGTTTTGGTCAGGGCCGGTCAAGCCACTGTTGGTGGTCACACTACCGGTAACCACGCCCGGGCCAGGTTCGCTAGCGTTGGCCCATTCAATGCCGATTTCCTTGTTGAAGTCTTCCGTGATTTCAATCAAAGCTGTGGCGATCAAAACCTGCGGCTGCGGCTGATCCAAACGATCCAGCAGCATCTTCAACTCGGCCCACTTGGAACGCGTTGCGGATACCAGCAATGAGTTGGTGTTCTCTTGGATCTCAATGACGATCTTCTGCTGACGTTCGGTAATCGTCGTACCACTGGATCCACCAGCGTTTTGCGCATTCTGCTCCTCGGCGTGTGCTTCGCCCAAAAATTCCTTCAGCGATTCTTCCAAGTCGGCCACCGGAATGTGCTGCACCACATACAGGTGGAAGTTGGACTCCGGCACCTCTACCCGCGTATCCAACTCGGCAATCAGATCCAAAATGCGATCCATACTTTCGGCCGACGCAGTAATGATCAACGAGTTGTCGCGCGTCGACGCCATGATTTTGGTTTCAATCGGCACCGCCGAGGTGCCGCCACTGCTGCCACTGCGGCTACGCTGCGAAGGCACGACGCGGTTAGCTTCATACTGATCAAGGTCTTCGACAATCTCAGTGAGCAACTCCGACATCTCTTCGGCGCTGGCCTCTTCCAGGCGCACCTTCTTAAACACCGGCTGCTCAATCTCCGGCTTGACGTCGAGGTATTGCACAAAGCGCACCGCGGCGGCAACCAACGGACCATAACCGTTAATCATCAATGCCTGGTCGGTGGTTAGCGCTTGCACCGAGTTGTTGGCGTTGGTGCCGAACAACTTGCTCAACGCAATCGAAATGCCGCCCGGATCGACGTGCTTCAGCTTCACCACCGTGGCGATGTAGATACCAGGCTGGTTGGCGAAGAAAGCGGTCTCTTCTGGTTCGATCAGCTTGGCGTTGGCAGTCACCGTCGGGTTGACCGCAGTGCCGCTGATCTTGTCGGCGGTGATCATCGTCACCATCAAGTCGCCGGAGCCTTGCTCCACGCACACCAAGCCGTTGATCTTCATCATCGTTTGGAAGAACGAGTAGAAGTCGGTGCGCTTAATGCGCATGGTGCCGATCAGCACCACCGGGTTTTCCAACCGTTGGGTAACGTTGTTGGAATCGCCATCGATGGTGAAGACGCGACCGGTGAAGCCTTCGCACAGCTTGATGAACTGGTCATAGCGAAGCTGTTCGCCGTCGGTCTGGTTGAAGTGCAGCTTGACGTAGTCTCCATCCTCGGTGGCGATGCCGGCCGGGATTTCGGTTTCGGTTGCAGCAGGATCTGTCACGGGGGCCTGCGCAAGCAGGGGTGCCGAGAGCAGAGCGGTTATGAACGTGAATGTCAGCAACATGCGTGGGGTACTCCCAAAGCTAAGGCGGTCGATCGCAGCAGCCATGTGCAAAAGTTTACGCCTTGCAACGGTTGAACTCAAAGGTCGAAGTTTGCAGGATTTGCGGTCCGAATGTAGCTAATCTAGAGCCGCAGAAACACTGACCACCTCGTTGCCGCCGTGCCCCTCTCCGAACACCTATCCGTCAGCTCCGTTTTGCTGGCGCCCAAAGTCGCCAACAAGTGGGAACTCATGGATCAAATGGTTGAACATTTGGTCGCTGAGGGCACGTTGAGCAAAGAGCTGGAACAGCCGGCCAAAGCCGCGTTGGTTGAACGCGAGCGGAGTGTCTCCACCGGCATGGAACAAGGTATCGCGGTTCCACACGCCTCGCTGGACGAATTAGATTGTCTCAAGGTTGCGATGGCGCTGGTTCCGCCCGGTTTGGAGTTCGAATCGGTGGATGGCAAACCGGCACAAATCATCATGTGCCTGCTCGTGCCCAAAGCCGAGAAACTCCTGCATCTGTCTACACTTACGGAGATTGCGCGACGTCTGGGAGAAGCCTCTTTCCGCAACAAATTGCTGGCCTGTAACAACCCCGACGAGGCCGTAGCCTGCTGGGCTTAAGCCTCGGCTGTTACAAGAGTTTGACCACTTTCTGGCCACTGCTGCCAGCGTTCGATCCAGGCATGGCTGGCGGCGGTCAAATGTTCGCGCGTCAGGCGGTATTGAGGCAGGTCGTAACCGTAAGGATCGGGCACCGCGCGGCCGCTTGGATCCATCAACACCGCAGTCACATTGGGCGGTAGAGCTTGCAGGTGGGAGGGACTCATGGCCAGCACCAAATCCCACGGTTGCTCCAGTGCGTCGTAAACCGATTGACTGCGATGAGATTGCAGGTCCAAACCCACTTCGGCTGCGGCTTGGATGGAATTTGGATTGGCGCTGTCGCCGCCGTAGACCGACGTGCCGGCCGACGCGATCTCCCAGCCTAATTCGCTGAGTTGCTCGACCGGAACCTGCCAAGCATCGGCGATGCTTTGGCGCAGGATGACCTCTGCCAGCGGTGAACGGCAGGTGTTCCCGGTGCAAATCACCAGAATCCGCATGCCGACCTTGGGAAACTGCAAATCGTCGCGGCGGCGGTGCCAGTGCGGTAACGGCTGAAACTCGAGTACCGCCGAAGCTTGCCCGCGCGTGTCGGCGGCGGCGGGGGCGTCGGCAAACCCTTCGGGCATGCCATTCCAAACATCAGGATTTTGCTGCAGCCACTCAGCCAAGGCTGCGCCCGTCAGCGGGGCTTCGCCGGATTGATTGACCGAGCTCATCCACAACGGCGCCGGCGCATGCTGCATCCAAGCGTGGTAATCGGCGCATTGCGGTAGACGAAATCCCAGTGCCGGCCACGGCAATTCGAACGGTGCATTCAACCATGCGCTTGGCACAACCACGGTGATCGGGCCTGGCAGAACGCGGTGCAACCATGCCGGCAATCCCGGCGGCGGATTCTGAATCCAATCGCGCAATTCATCGGCCGCGCGCAAATGAAGGCTAAATGGCCGCGTCAACGGCGACTGCTTGCGTTCGGCCAAGCGCTGGGCGGCGTCGGCATGGTCGGCTAAAACGCCGATGCCGGGGATGGTGTCAGTCGGCAAAACGACCGCATTGCCGGCTGCCAAGTGTTGTTGGAAGCGCTGTACGTCTTGCGGCGACGTCGGCGAGGTTGCGGGAGTTGGGCAGGCCATGGCGACTGAGGCAAGTATTCTAGGCGCCCGTGGGTACTCCTCCTAACCAGCCACCTGCTTTAGAACCGGAAGCGTTGTCGCGACTGGCCGGCGGCTTGGCGCATGAGTTGAAAAACCCGCTAAGCACGCTGTCGCTGCATTTGGCATTGCTGCGCGAGGAGTGGGCCGATGAAAGCGGACCCAAAGCCGGCCGCACGGTGCGCACGCTGGATACTTTGCAGGTCGAAGTGGGGCGCTTGAACGAGATCTTGGAGGACTTTTTGCGCTTCGCCCGCACCGACGAGATTGAGCTCAAGCAAGAGTCGTTGAACGAATTGGTCGAAGAGGTGGTGCGTTTTGTTTTGCCGGAAGCGCAGGCGCAGGGCGTGCAGCTGGAGACCTTTCTTGATCTGGAGCAGCCGATGCTTCAGCTCGATCGCGGCCGCATGAAACAGGTGATTTTGAACCTGCTGATCAATGCCCGCCAAGCGATGGAGGGGCGGGAAAGTGGGCGCATCACCATTATTACGCGGCCGGATTCGTCGGCGGATTTGGGCGTGATGTTGGAGATCGTCGACGACGGTCCGGGCATGACCGCCGAGACCTTGCAGCAGTGTTTCGACATTTATTATTCGTCGAAGCGCGGCGGCAGCGGCTTGGGGTTGGCGTTGGTGCGGCGCGTGGTCGAAGCCCACGGCGGTCAGGTGGAAATTCAAAGCTCGCCCGGCCACGGCACCCGCGTGATGATTCGTTTGCCGCGGGATTAGCTTTCAGCGGGCTGTTAAAATCCCCGCCATGGCCAGCTCCCGGGTCCGCATTTTGATCGTCGAGGATGACGTCGCTCACGCCGAAGCGCTGCAGATGGCGTTGGAGGCGGAAGATTACGACGTCGAATGCGCGATCGACACCAACTCGGCGCTGGATCGGTTGCGGGCGCGCGATTTCGACTTGGTGCTAACCGATTTAGTGCTCGGCGATCGCGATGGCTTGGAGTTACTGCGGGAAGCGCGGCGCATGCTGCCGGATCTATCGGTGTTTTTGATCACCGGTCATGGCTCCATCGAAACCGCGGTGCGCGCCATGCGCGAGGGCGCTGCCGACTATCTGACCAAGCCGGTCAACCTCGCGGAACTGCGTACCCGCGTGGCACGTGAGGTCGAAAAACGCGAATTGGCCGCCGACAACCAAGCGCTGCGCGCCGAGCTGGATACGCGCTTTGGTTTGGAAGGAATCATCGGCAACTCGCCGAAGGTGCGTTACGTGTTCGACCTGGTTCGCCAAGCCGGGCCGACCGACGCCACCGTGCTGCTGCTCGGTGAATCCGGCACCGGCAAAGAATTGTTTGCGCGCGCATGTCATCGCCTGTCGCCGCGCAACAAACGCCGCTTCGTTGCGATCAACTGCGCGGCAATGACCGATACACTGATCGAATCGGAGTTGTTCGGTCACATCAAGGGTGCGTTCACCGGCGCGAATACGGCCAAAGAAGGCAAGTTCCAATACGCCGACGGCGGCACGCTATTCCTCGACGAAATCGGCGATATGCCGATGGCCACGCAGGCCAAATTGCTGCGTGTATTGGAAGAAGGCGAACTGACTCCGGTCGGCGCCAATGAGCCGGTCAGGGTCGATGTGCGCATCATTGCCGCAACCAATCAAAACCTGCTCGAACGCGTCGAAGCCGGCAAGTTCCGCCGCGATCTTTATTACCGCTTGGCGGTTGTCACCATGTTGCTGCCGACCTTGCGCGAGCGTCTCGAAGACTTCGCGCTGCTGACCGATCACTTCCGCCGGCAGTTTAGCGACAAGCACCAAAAAGAAGTCGAGAGCGTGCACGAAGACGTGCTGGCATATTTCCGCGGCTACCACTGGCCCGGCAACGTGCGCGAGTTGCGCAATGCGATTGAAACCATGGTCGTGCTTGACCGTGACGGCGTGTTGGGCATGGATGACTTGCCGATTTTCCTACGCCAAGTCGCCGGCACCGTGCAGACCGCACTTCCTTTGCCTTCCGAGAGGGATGCAGGTCCGGGATCCGCCAGTCAAGGCCAGGTCATTCCGGCTCAGCAAGTCCCGGGTTATCCCGGACAAACTCAAGCGATGCCACCCGGCCAAGGTCAGATGATTCCCCCGGGCCAGGGTCAGGTGATTCCTGCCGGCCAAGGCCAAGTCCTTCCATCGGGCCAAGGCCAAGTGATCCCACCGGGTCAGGGACAAGTCATGCCGCCCGGCGAAGAGGTGTATGACGTCGTCGATATGGGCTATCAGCTGGTTGGCAAAAGCCTCAGCGAGGTCGAGCGCGATTTGATCGCCGAAACCCTCGACGCCCTAGGCGGCAATCGCCAGAAGGTGGCTGAGCAACTGGGGATCGGCGAACGCACCCTGTACCGCAAGATCAAGGAATACCAGCTCGGCGATCGCGGTTAAGGGCGAATCGACGGCCGCTGGAGCGGGTGACGTCGGCCTCGGCCACGTCGGCAGGTTGGTAGGCCATTTTGGAGGTCTGAGAGGGCGGATTTCTGCCATATCGGCAGCAAATTCAAGGGAATGGCGATGGCACAAAGTTTGCCAATTTGGGGGAGCCAATAGGCAACTAAGAAAAATGGGCAAAATCATCGGAATCGACTTGGGTACCACCAACAGCGTTGTCGCCGTTTTGGAAGGCGGCGAGGCAAAGGTGATCCCGAACAAAGAAGGCAACCGCACCACGCCTTCGGTCGTGGCATTCCAGGACAACGGCCAGCGTTTGGTCGGCGGTCCGGCCAAGCGCCAAGCGGTTACCAACCCTTCGCACACCGTGTTCTCGGTCAAGCGTTTCATGGGCCGCCGCCACGAGGAGGTCAGCTCGGAAGAGCGCATGGTGCCTTACACCATCGAGGGCGCACCGAAGGAGCTGGTCAAAATCAAGATCGGCGATCAAAGCTTTACGCCGCCGGAGATCTCTTCGTACGTGCTGGCTTATCTGAAGGAATGCGCCGAGGATTACCTAGGCGACAAGGTCACTGAAGCGGTGATCACGGTGCCGGCTTACTTCAACGACTCGCAGCGTCAGGCGACCAAGGACGCCGGCAAGGTTGCGGGACTGGAAGTCAAGCGCATCATCAACGAGCCGACTGCTGCAGCTTTGGCTTATGGCTTGGACAAGGACAAGTCCGGACGCATCGCCGTGTTCGACTTGGGCGGCGGTACCTTTGACATCTCCATTCTGGACATCGGCGAAGGCGTCTTTGAAGTGTTGGCCACCAACGGCGACACTCACCTCGGTGGTGATGACTTCGACAAGACTTTGATCGATTGGGTTGCCGACGACTTCCAGAACGAAAACGGCATCGACCTGCGTCAGGATCCGATGGCGTTGCAGCGCTTGAAGGAAGCTTGTGAAAAAGCCAAGTGCGAGTTGTCGTCCGGCACCGAAACGCAGATCAACCTGCCGTTTATTACCGCCGACGCATCCGGTCCTAAGCACTTGATGCAAACGCTGTCGCGCGCCAAGTTCGAATCGCTTTGCGCCGACCTGTTCGAGCGCACCAAGATTCCGTGCGTCAACGCGCTGAAGGATGCCGGCTTGAACGCTTCCGATGTCGCCGAAGTGATCCTGGTGGGTGGTTCGACCCGGATCCCGAAGGTGCAGGACATCGTGCAAGAGGTGTTCGGCAAAGAAGCCAACAAGTCGGTGAACCCGGATGAGGTCGTTTCGATGGGCGCCGCCATTCAAGGCGGTCAGCTGTCCGGTGACCTGGAAAGCGACTTGGTGCTGCTCGATGTCACCCCGTTGTCGTTGGGGATCGAAACCTACGGCGGCGTGATGACGGTGATGATCCCGCGCAACACCACCATTCCGTCGTCGAAAAAGGAAACCTTCACCACCGCTGCCGACAACCAGCCGGCGGTAGACGTCAAGGTGTTCCAAGGCGAACGTTCGATGGCCAACGACAACCGTTTGCTGTCGACCTTCAAGCTCGACGGCATTCCGCCGGCACCGCGCGGTGTACCGCAGATTGAGGTTGAATTCGACATCGATGCCGACGGCATTCTGCACGTGCGCGCTACCGATCAAGCTTCCGGCAAGGAGCACAAGGTGCGCATCGAGCAGGGCTCCGGGATCTCGGATGAAGATATCGAGCGCATGAAGGAAGAAGCCGAGCGCTTCAAGGAGCAGGATGAAAAAGCCAAGGATGTCGCTGAGAAGCGCAACACGGCTGATCAACTGGTCCACCAGGCGCGCAAGCTGGTCAAGGAGCACGAAGACAAGCTCGAGGATGCCGATAAGGAGTCCATCGAAAGCAAGGCTTCGGCTTTGGAAGAGGTGCTCAAGGGCGAAGATCTGAGTCAGGTCGAGAGCCTGTCCGAGGACCTGCAAGAGACCATGACCAAGCTCGGTGAAAAGCTGTACGCAGCCAGTTCGCAAACCGTCGGTGCCGGTGCGCCGGGCGGGCCTGGCGGCCCGGGAGGTCCGGGCGGACCAGGTCAAGCCGAGGCGTCGTCCGATGACGATGGCACGGTGGTTGATGCGGACTACGAGGTGAAGGAGTAACCTGTCAGCCAGTGGCGGGGCCGTCACCCCGCACCGACTGATGATCCAAGCTGATCACCTCACCAAGCGTTACGGACGTATCCTCGCCGTTGATGATCTGACCTTTCGGGTCCAGCCAGGAGAGATCCTGGGATTCCTGGGCCCGAATGGGGCAGGCAAGAGCACGACTCTGCGCATCCTTAGCGGCTACTTGCCACCAACCTCCGGGAAGGCGCAAGTTGCCGGGTTGGACCTGACCCAGCACTCGTTGCAAGTGCGCAAGTCCATCGGTTACCTACCGGAAAATTTCGTCGCCGCGCCTGAGCTGCGCGTCGGCGAATATTTGCGTTTTCGGGCCAAACTCAAGGGTTTGAGCGCCTCCGAAGCCAAAAAGCGCACTCAGGAATTGGCCGCGGCGCTGGGCTTGACCGATCGCTTGCGCCAGTCATTTTCAGCGTTGTCGAAGGGCTTTAAGCAGCGCGTCGGCCTAGCCGATGTGCTGATCGCCGACCCGCCGGCGTTAATGTTGGACGAGCCCTTTGGTGGCTTGGACCCGCTGCAGCGCCACGAGCTGCGCATCTTTTTGCGCAAACTGGCGGAGGAAGGCAAAGCCATCCTATTCAGCTCGCACGTGCTGCCCGAAGTCGAAGAATTGGCCCACCGTGTGCTGATCATTCATCGCGGCCGCGCCCAAGCCGACGGAACCATCGAAGAATTGGGACGCCGTGCGGCCGAGCAATCGCCTGTGCAATTTCGCACCGAAGCGGATGCCGGGTTGCTGCAAACCGCGCTGCAGGAATACCTACCAGCGTCGGAAGCAGCGACTTTGCAGCGTCACGGCAGCATGTTCGAGCTGCACCCGGAGTCGGCCCAAAGTCGTCATGCCCTCTTTCAATGGTTGGGGCAACGGCAAGAACCGATCGCTGAGTTTCGCACCTTGGCACCGTCGTTGGACGAACTCTTCCGCCACATGACCGACGATCGCCCCGCGGCCACGTCGACCGTCGATCCTCCAGCCCAGGCCGCGTCATGAGAGCTTTCCGCGCCTTGCTCGGCCGCGAGATTTACTCGATGCTGGTGTCGCCGTTTGTGTACGTGCTGCTCGGCTTCTGGTTTCTGCTGAACGGTCTGTTCTTTGCTTACCTACTTTCAGGCCCTGAAGTTCGCAGCGACCTAAATCAACTGCCGCAATACATGTTCGGAAGTGGCTTATTGGTTTGGTTGCTGTTGCCGGCTTTCCCGCCGCTTTTAACGCTCCGCCTTTTTGCCGAAGAACGACGCCTCGGCACCTTGGAACCGCTGCTGACGGCGCCGATCAGCGATTTCGCCGTGGTCATCGCCAAGTACTTGGCCGCCTGCTTATTCTTCCTGGTTTTCTGGGGCGGAGTTCTAGCCCTCTTCTGGATCCTATCGTTAAACGGCGGCGACTTAGATTGGCCGCGCGTATTCGCCGGATTCAGCGGGGCAGTATTGGTTAGTTTGCTGTTTCTTGCCACCGGTCTGTGGGCTTCGGCGTGGACAGGAAACTTGGTTCTGGCTGCCGGCGGTGGCGCCGCGCTGAACTTCATGCTGTTGTTCTTACCGGTGTTACTGGAGCCGCGCGGTGGCCAAACCGGCGGCTTGATGCAAGCGCTCAATATTCCCACCATGCTCGACCGCGGCTTTAGCGTCGGCTTGTTGGATAGCTACGGTCTGGCGTTTTTCCCGCTATTGATCGTGCTGTTTTTATTCCTCACCTGGGTGCGACTGGTTTCGCGGAGGTGGGTGCCATGAGCATCAGCCGACGTTTCAAACTGGGCTTGTTAACCACGGTGACTGCGTTGGGCGGTGTGGCATTGATCTTGTTGATCTTGCACACCTTGTCTAAACCTGAATTCAGGCGCCGATGGGATCTAACCGGCCAAGGAACTGCCGGACTGAGCGAGCGAACCGCCGAAGCTCTGGCCAGTCTTCCCGAAGGCAGTCGAGCGGTAGCCTTCCTGTTTAAGGAGAACACCTTGCTGCAAAACAATGGCGGCCAGGTCTATCCGCAGGCTTTTGGCCGCTTACGCGTGTTGTTGGAAGATGCACGCATTCGTTCGCGCGGCAATCTCGAGGTCACATTACTGGAAGAGTACTCCAGTCCGGTCGACATCGAAAACTTGCTCGAGGAAATGGAACGCCAAGCCTTCGAGGTATTGGTGTTGGAAACGCCCAACGGCCAAAGGCGCAAATTCTTGTTTGATGAATTGTTCTTGACCATTCCGCCGTCGCCGGATGGTGCGCCGGCACGATTAGTTCAAGAACGCCTGGATTCGGCTTTGGGCGACGCCGCGCTGCGTTTGGCTTCCGGCAAAATTCTGCGCGCAGGCGTGGTCTCGGGTTATGGCCAGCCGTACGTAGACCGCGAACAGGGCTTGGCGCCGTTTTTGCGATTACTGCAGTCCGAAGGCGTCGACCCGATCGTCATCGAAGGTCCCGCCGACGCCGCCGAACAAGGTTTGGACTTGCTGGTCGTTCCCGGTCAACAAAAAGCCTTCCTACCCGCCGACGCCGCCGCCACCCAAGAATGGCTGCTGCAAGGCAAACCGCTCCTTCTTGCCTTGGGACCGAGCGCGCCGGCCAATGTGGTTTCCGAGTGGAATCAATGGCTTGAACCGCAAGGAATTCGTTTCGGAAATGGACGTGTTTGCGAGGCTAGGCCGGAGTATCGGATTTATGCCGGCACAAGTGCGGTAGCCACCATGGAGCTGGAGGACCACCAGTTCAGTGGTCAACACAGCGCGACGCGGCGCTTGTCGGAATCCGGACGAGCGCAAGGCGTCGTCGGCGCGCGGCCATTGGTTTTGGATGGCGGTAGCAACGATTACAGTCGCGTCGGTTTGGCGCGTAGCCGCGAAACGGCATGGGTAGATCTTGACCAAGATTTTGCTCCGGGGCCTGGCGAAAAACCGGGCATTAAAAACTTGGCTGCGGCGGCCGAGCGCTGGGAAGGAAGTGATCCCGCAGTGGCCGGACGCACCATTTTGTTTGGCAGCGCAATCAGTTTGACCGGTCGCAACTTATCCGGCATTCATGAATTCATGGGCGCTTCGGTTCGCTGGTTGGTCGGACAAGACGAATCGCCGGGTGGATTGGTTTCGTTGCAAAGCTTGCCGTTCCGGCCCTCGCGGAACCAGCAAGTGCTCATCACCAATTTGGCCGTGGTTGTCATCCCTGGTTTCACTCTTTTGTTCGCGCTGTTGGTCTTCTGGAGGCGCCGTTCATGAATCCGCAGAAATTGGCCATTCTGGTTTTGGTCCTTGCCGCAGCTATCGCCGGCTTGGTTTACGTCAATATGCAGCCTGCAGCGCCGGTGGAAGAAGTCGACCCTCTCCAGCAACAGGAAGAGGCTCTGAATCAATCCGCAGTGCAGCGCAATCAGGCGGTTATTTTTCAGGGTCCGGCTGATCAAGTCGAGTCCATCGTTTTGCATCGGTCAATTGATTTCAGCATGTGCAAGCTCAAGCGCGGCCCGGGTAAGAGCTGGTATTTGTCGGAGCCGTTGCAAGATCGCGCCGAATCCGGCTTGGCGATCATTTTGTTCAATCTGATGTATGACACCGCTGCGTTGCCGCAGCCGACGGCGTGGATGAATCATTCGCTCGCCGACCTCGGCCTCGAGAATCCGCGCTACGACATTGAAGTGCTTTATCGCGACGGCCGCGAGGAACGACTACAGATCGGCGCCGCTGTGCCGCAGTCGTCTCACTTGTTCGCATTGCTCGACGACAAGTTGATTCAAATTCCTTCGCAGCTCAAGGACTTAGCTTCGCGCGAACCAAGCCAATGGCGTGACCATAGCATGCTGTTGTGGCCGCAAACTGTGGCAAAAGTCCATTGGCAACCTGCCAAGGGTAGTGGCTGGATTCTTTCACGCCAGGGCACGCAATGGTCGTTGGAAGAACCGCTGCAGAGTGCAGTGGATCCCTTGCGCGTGCAAGCCTTACTGCGCTTACTTGGCGCCCGTGCCGGCTCGCTGCCCAGTAGCCGCGCCCAACCTTCAGAAATAGAAAGGTTTTTGGATGGTGCGTCCAAGCTGACTTTTATCCGTCGCCCGGGCGAAGGTGCGGAAGATCAAGTCCTTTGGGTAAAGGGAACCTTTGTTTTGGACGAAGCTCGCGGCTACTTCCTGGCGTTGGCTCCTGAGGATCTGCGCTTTTTATCCTTCGAGCCGGAAGAGATGCGCAGTAAGCGGGTGGTGGCATTCGAGCCCAATCACATTTCGTCGATTCGCTTGATTTTGAACGGCGAGGAGCACGTCTTGAGCCGCAGTCGAAGTGGTTGGCAAGATGGCCAAGGGCGGCGCCTGGTGCGCGCTTCCAACAACAAGCTGACGACTCTGCTTCGCTACTTGTCCATTCTCGAAACGGCGGAGTTGGTCAAGCCCCTGGAGAGCGCGCCGGTGAATAGCATTTTGCTTTCCAAAGCGCGCAAGCCGGTTGTGCGCGGATCGGTGCAATTGCGCTACAGCATTCTTGGCGATGGCCGCAGCGCGGTAGGGGCGCTTGAAAGTCGTCAGAGCTATGCGGCCGAGCGCAATCTAGACGAAGAATGGGCCGCGGTTTTGCAGTTCGAGCAGGATTAGCGTTGGCCCTAACCGCGAGTCGGGGCGGTCCATTCGACTTTGCCGTCGCACCACTGTGCGCGACCGCTAATCAAAGCTTGAATGGCTTCGGGATACACTCGTTTTTCAGCCTCAAAAACTAATTTGGCGATGTCATCCGGCGACGCGCCTTCGGGAAGATCCACTGCTTCTTGCAGCAGAATCGGACCTTCGTCGTATTGCTCGGTTGCAAAGTGAACGGTGCAGCCGCTGACGCGCTGGCCATCGCGGGCAACAGCTTCATGCACATGGTGGCCATAGAAACCTTTACCGCCGTACGCCGGCAGCAATGCCGGATGAATGTTCAGCACCTTGCCTTCCCAGCGAGCGGGAATGGGTAGCAATTGCAGCCAGCCCGCCATGACGATCCAGTCGGGCCGGACGTCATCGATGGCATCGATGAGGGCTAGACGACGCTGTTCGACATCAGGGTGAGTGGAACGACCAATCACCAAATAGGGCAAGCCCAGGCGTTTGGCCCGAGTGACGGCTCCCAACTCTTCGCTGGAGACAATGACCAGCTTGATGCGCGCCTTCAGCTGTCCCTGAAGAATGTGATCTTCCAGGTTTTCCAAAGTGCGCCCGCCACCGGAAGCGAGCACCACGAGGCGCGAGTGGCTCATGGTTCCAATCCCCAAGTGCTCAAGCCGCCGCCTGCCCAAACCGAAAGCAGGCTGAATTGATTTTGCAGGGATTGCAAGCGACTAAAGGCTTGGTAGTCCTCCTCGTGCAACGCGGCGCGGCACAAATCCATCGCCGTTTGCAGGATCAGCATATGAGCTTCATCTTCAGCCAAGCTGCTAGGGGCTTGATCCTGCCACTTTTGCAAGCGCGCCAACAACAAGCCGGCTTGACTGGAATTAAAACTCTGTCCCAATTTTTCAAAGCCGGTGGCGACGTCATTCCACATTGCTAGCACATAGAGTGCATGAATCTGGTCACTGCTTTCCGCCGGTATCAAAGATTGCAACAACGGCAGCCAATGATCCGGTTGTTGATACACACTCCATGGCTGCAGGCGTTCTTCCCGCGAGCCACTGACTTGCACTTCAATTTTCAATCCACCGGCGTCGGCACCCAATACCTTGGCCTTGCGACCGGCTTCGGCTTCGACGATGGTTAGGTCGCCGGCTTGGATGGTTTGGCCCATGGAAGAAGCGCCGGCAGCAGCGCTGGCGAACAATGGCAATTGCGCTTCAGCCATCTGCTGTAAGGCATCATGACCGCAAGTCTCCGCCGCCTGTTTCCATAAGTCGTGCGCTTGTTGAATTTCCAAAGTAGCGACGGCTTCCCGCACCGGCGAACCGGCCTGCTTTTGGAATGCCACGCGCAATGATGTGAAGGCTTCGGCTTTGGCCGCATCCTTAGCGGCGAGCAAAGCCACGCCTAATTGTTGTGACTGCAGTTGCCATTCTTCCGGCACCTCGCCCTCAATAGCTGCGGCAAAGGAGGCGGCGATGTCTTCCGCTTGCTGCCAGTCCAAACTGTCCAGCGCAGCCTGATGCTGGAGTTGCCAATCGGCGAACTGCTGGTTCGCGCGTTGATCGACCACTGCGGCCAACGTGAGCATCTCGGTTTCGGCCGCGAGTTCACCGCTGCGCACCAATCGCCGCGCTTCGGCAAAACGGTTGGCGTCGAGTGCGGCGCGTACTTGTGCGCTAGCTTCCTCAAGTGCGGCTAAGCGCGCCTGCTCCTCGGCCGAGGGCAAGTTGGCAGTGGCTTCCGCCTCGGCGAGTTCGGCTAAGCGGATGAGTTCGGCCTGGGCTTGTTCGGCGTGGGCACCGTCCGGATATTGTTCGAGGAAGGCTTCTAGAGATTCGGTCCGCGACGTGCCTTCGGCTGCGGCCATGGCTTGGAAGAAGCTGGACTTTTCCTTCTCCGCTTCCAGTTGTGCTTGGGCTTCGTTATCACCGCCCATGTTGATGTACTCAACAACCTTCTCCGGCTCTTTCTCCTCGCCTTTAGGGCCAAAAGCTTGCATGGCGCCCCAAACGCCAAAGGCCAGAATGGGGACCGCCAAGAGCAGCGCTTTACGCGAGCCACCTTGGTGACTGAGCAACTCTTGCAGCTCTTCCACCACCTCCGACGCGTGTTCGGGGCGATCTTCCGGCGATTTCGCCAGCAACGCAGCGAGCAAGTCTTCCAGCTCACGGGGCACCTCGACGCCGGCTTGCTTCAGAGTGGGCGGCTCCTCGTCACGATGAGCAAGCAGGATCTCTTTGACCGAGCTTCCTTCAAACGGAGTGTGGCCGGTCAGCAAGCGATAAAGCGTGCATCCCAGCGAATACAAATCCGATTGGTGGCGCGCCTGACCTTTGCCGACGGCTTCCGGTGCCATAAAGTGCGGCGTTCCGCCGGCCGCCTCTTTGTCGAGCATGCCACGAGTGGCGGCCAAACCTAGGTCGGCGAGTTTGATCAAGCCGCCGGCACCGATCATCAGGTTTTCCGGCTTGACGTCGCGGTGCACCAATCCGTGCTCCTCGGCATAAGCCAATGCTGCCGCGCAATCTCGAGTTGCGGCAACCGCTTCATCCCAGGGCAGGGGGCCCTCTTTTAAGCGGCCTTCAAAGTCGCCGCCCGGCACCAACTCCATGGTGTAGTAGTGAAAGCCGTCGTCTTTGCCTACGTTGTAGACCTGAACCAGATTCGGGTGGCTGAGCCGCCCGGCAGCCTGCGCTTCACGTCGGAAACTGGCTACCGCCAACGGCATTTTGGTGGCTTCGGCATTCAGCAGCTTAAGCGCGACCTCACGATCGAGGTCGACTTGCAATGCCCGATAAACCACACCGACGGCACCGGCACCTAAGCGGGCCAGCAATTTATGGCCGCCGAGGTTCTTGCCGATCATCGGGTCGGCCACGACTGGGGCACCGTCGGCGTGAAGCTGGCCGCGCAACTCGCCACAAGCGACGGCAACCTTGCCGCCAATCGGTAAGCGCACCGTGCGAAAACTCTTGTCACCGGTGACGAACTTCAGGGCGCCATAGGCCTTCAGCTCCATCTTGCCCTCGCCATCCGGAAGGCCGATGCTGAGCCCATCTTGGTCGCCGGTCGGCGCCTCGTTAAGCACGTCCAACGATTCGTCGGACAAAAGCAGGTGCAGGGGGCGGTTACGGAGTGGAAACGCGCCACTCTGCTGCTCGATCTGCCAGCGGATTCGAAGACTCACGGGTTTATTGGGCGGGTGGGAATAGTGTTCGCCCGATACGCACTAGGGTAGCGCCTTCCTCGACGGCGATTTCAAAGTCATTCGACATGCCCATGGATAGTTCGGGTGAAGCGGGCAGCAACCCATGATCCCTACACTCTTCCGCCAGCAGGCGCAGGGCAGCAAAATGGCGGTGGAGATGGTCGTCGTCGGCTTGGAACGGGGCCATGGTCATCAATCCCTGCACGGTGAGATGGGGCCACAAGTCTTGTTGATCGAGGAAAGGTTGCACCTCGTCGGTACGCAAGCCGGCGCGCCCGTCCTCGGGCGTGAGGTTGATCTGTAACAAGACCGGCAAGGCATCGTTGCGCAATTCTTCGGCTAATCGATTTAAATGAGCCGCTAACTTGTCGCCGGCCAAGGTTTGCAGCATGCCGATCAACGGTACCGCTTTGCGCGCTTTATTGCGCTGTAACGGGCCGATCAGGTGCCAGTCGGCGGTAGGGATGACCTGATGCTGATGCTGCAAAGGCTGGACGCGATTGTGGGCAAAACACTGCTGGCCGCCGGCAAGCGCTTCGACCAAATCGGCATCGGCTGCGGTTTTGGCGACGGCCACCAGGCGGACGTCGTCGGCGGGGCGGGCGGCACGCTCGGCGGCACGAGCAATGCGCTGCTGAACGGCCTCCAGGCGATCGACGAATGTATTTGTCATCTCAGGGGTTTGACGGGCCCGGCGAGGCTATGATTCCGCGTCAGATTAGCGGCGCGGCCCCGGTGGCGCACCATGCTGCCGGCCAACAGAAGCGCCGTTCCCCCTTGACCGAATTCAGCCATGATCATCGGCGTCCCCAAGGAAATTAAAACTCTGGAAGCCCGCATTGCGCTAACGCCCGGCGGTGCTCAAGCTCTGATCGAAGCCGGCCACGAAGTGCTGGTGGAAACCCAAGGCGGTATCGGTAGCGGTTTTGAAGATTCCGACTACACCGCCACCGGAGCACAGATCCTCGATTCCGCTGACGAATTGTGGCAGCGGGCCGAGATGATTTTGAAGGTCAAAGAGCCTCAGCCCATTGAAGTTAAGCGGGCGCGGCCTGGGCAGACCATCTTTACCTACTTCCACTTCGCTGCCGAGCGCGAGCTGACCGAAGGCATGATTGCCACTGGTGCGCATTCCTTCGCCTACGAAACTTTGGAAGAAGGTCGCACCCTGCCGTTGCTGACGCCGATGAGTGAAGTCGCCGGTCGCATGGCGGTGCAAGAAGGCGCCAAGTATTTGGAAGCGCCGCAAGGTGGCCGCGGAGTTCTGCTCAGCGGTTTGCCTGGAGTCGAGCCTGCGCACGTCACCATCTTGGGTGGTGGAGTGGTCGGTACCAACGCAGCCTGGATGGCCGCCGGCCTGGGTGCACGCGTCACCATTGTCGACGTCAACCTGGACCGCTTGCGTTATTTGGAAGACGTGATGCCGGCCAACGTGACCACGGTGTTCTCGACGCGCCCGAACATCCTGACCCTGCTCGAACGCACCGACCTGCTGATCGGTGCCGTCTTGATTCCCGGTGCGCGCGCGCCGAAGTTGGTCACCAAAGAAGACTTGGTCATCATGCCCAAGGGCTCGGTGGTCGTCGACGTTGCCGTTGACCAAGGTGGTTGCATCGAAACTTGCAAGCCGACCACTCACGACAATCCGACCTACGTCGTCAACGATGTCATTCACTACTGCGTCGCCAACATGCCCGGCGCGGTGCCGCGTACCAGCACCTTTGGCCTGACCAACGCGACGTTGCCGTGGGTTTTGAAGCTCGCCAAGATGGGGCCAAAAGCTGCGGTGTTGGATAGCCACCAAATGGCGACTGCGGCGAACACCATCAATGGTCAACTGACCTGCGAAGCCGTTGCCGATGCCTTCGACCTGCCTTGGGTGCCGGCGAAGGAAGCCGTCGCTGTTCTTTAAGTCACGGTTAGACTGACCGCATGAGCCCCTTGATCGCCCTGTTGCTACTGGCAGTGATCCAGGGGCTCACTGAGTATCTACCGGTTTCGTCATCCGGTCACTTGGTGCTCGGCCGTCTCCTTTCCGGCGAAGATGACGTCTTGCCGACCGGCGCCGTCATCGAGGTTTGGTTGCACCTGGGCACGCTGCTGGCGGTGTTGCTTTTTTACCGTGAACGCATCCTCAAATTGGCCAGCGGTGTGTTGGGCAAAGGCGAGGAGGTTGGGGAACAACGGCGCTTGTTCGGATTGCTGATCTTGGGGTCGATCCCAGCCGGTTTGGTCGGCGTTCTATTTGAAAGTCAACTCGAAGTGCTTTTTAGCGATCCTACTCCGGTGGGGGTGGCGCTGCTGTTGACCGGCACCATTTTGTGGGCGTCGCGATCCATTCCGGATCGCCAAGGCAAGCTTGCCAAACTCACTATTGCCGGTGCGTTGATCATTGGCTTAGTGCAGGCGATGGCCATCGCGCCAGGGATTTCGCGTTCCGGCGTAACCATTGTCGCTGGTTTAGTGCTCGGCCTCAGCGTCGAAGCCGCCGCAGCCTTTTCCTTCCTGCTGTCGATCCCCGCGATCCTCGGCGCTGCGGTACTCAAAGTGCCCAAAATTTTCGCCGATGACGCTACCGTTCAAGTGCCGACGCTACATCTACTGCTTAGCTTCGTCACCGCCTTCGTCGTCGGCCTAGCTGCGCTCGGCATGTTGCTTTGGCTGGCGCGCAGCCAGAAGCTGAGCTGGTTCGCACCCTATTGTTGGGCGGCTGGCGTGCTCGCCATTTCGATGGGCTGAGCCTAGTGACCGCCGCGGCGGTCGTGCACCCACTCTTGCAGGAAGGGGCCAGGGCAGGCGGTTTCCTTCAGGTCTTGGTGACCCCAAATCTGCTTGTTGGCAATGCCGTAGTGCGTTTGCAGCGCGGATACCAGCCGATCCAATGCCGCCATCTGGTCAGCCGAAGGCTTTTGAGCGATGGCATAGGAATCGCCGCGTTCCGGTTGCGGAAAGAAGTTGCCCATTAAGCAGATCCCAATGTTGCCGCGGTTCAACTCACTGTTGCCGGCGTGCGCGCCTTGGGCATGCAACGGGCGGCCTTCCAAGACGCGGCCACCTTGATCGATCAAGAAGTGGTAGCCCAAGTCAGCCCAGCCTTCGCCTTGCTGGTGCATGCGCTGTAAATCGCGCATCTCGCGATAGCTATCCGCCAAGCGCACAGTGTTCGCCGGTTCGGCGGTGTGGTGCACGGTCAAACGGAACGGGCGCGCCATCGGGTCGTGGTTGGCCAACAATGGGGCCGCACCCCATTCGCGACGGCCGACGTCGGCGAAGGCCGGACGTGATCCGTTGACGGAAGCCACGCGCGTTTGCACATCGCTGCCCAAATAGGGCTGCAGGCGGGCCAGCATTGCGCCGTCGGTTTGCGGTAAGGCTTTGCCGCTGGCGTACAGGTACAAGAAGTTGCACTCGGCACCCTCCGGACCGTTCAGCCCGGATTTGGCCAATTGCAGGTGGGTGCGGGCCAATGCCGGCTTGCCTTCCATCAAGTAACTGCGACCGATGCCGTAACTTCCCTGGGCGGCTTCGCGTTTCGATTGCGGACCGTTGCGTGCCGCGTAGAAATTGATGCGAGCCTGCGCCGGATCAGCCGCCTCCAAATACAGCTCGCCCAAACACAGCCGGGCTTCACTCTGGTCGTCCATGCTCAGACGCGGCAGATGGCTTTCCCAATAGCGAATGCGTTCGTCGACCGAGGCATGCGCCGGTGGCGATGGCACTGGAGCTTCCAGGGCGATGGTTCCGGCGGCCTGCTGGGTGGCGCAGGAGACCGGGAGAAGACCCAGAAGCAGAATTCCGGGAACGAAGGTGGGGCGCAGGGAGCGCGGCATTGAGAGAAGACTACCGATCTAGACCATTCCATTTCCAGCGCGCACCCCTAGGATTTTGGCATGACCGCTCGCTTCTTGGTGTTCGAAGGCGTCGATGGTTCGGGTAAGACCACCCAGGCAAAGGCTTTGGTGGAGTGGCTGCAGCAGCAGGGACGCAATCCGGTGCACCTGCGTGAACCTGGAACTACCAAGCTCGGCGAGCGCCTGCGCGCGATTTTGCTCGAGCCGGACCGTGAATCCTGGCACCCGCAGTCCGAAGCGCTGCTGTTTTTTGCCGCCCGTCGCGAGCTGCTGCACCGCCAGGTTGCCCCGGCATTGGCCGACGGCCGCGATGTGATTTGCGAGCGCTTCACGCCGTCGTCGCTGGCTTACCAGGGGCAAGAGCCTGCCGACGCCGAGTTCATTTTGGATTTGGACCGCCTAGTCGTAGGGGAGCTGCAGCCGGATCGCGTCATTGTTTTGGACCTGCCGGTATCGGAATCGCTGCAGCGCATGGGATTGCGTCAGCAGCAGACCGGCGAAAGTGCCGACGGAATGGAAGCGCGCGGTGCCGATTTTTTGCGCGCTGTTCGTCAGGGTTATTTGCGCTATGCCGAGGCACGGCCTGAGCAAACACTGTTGTTGGACGTGAATGGCTTGGACCCAAATCAGGTGCAGACGCGCATTCGCGACGGTTTAGTGGGGTTGTGGGCATGAGCGACCCGGTTCTAGCGCTGTTCCAACGCGAATTGGATCGCGATCATTTGGCCGACTGCTATTTGCTGAGCGGCAACTCGCGCAAGCGGCTGCGCCAATTGGCCATAGACTTTTCTGCACGCGTGCTGGAGAGCCACGGGCCGGTCGAGGAGCATCCCGACTTTTTGATCTTCGATCCGGAAGAGCTGGGGGTGAAGGGATTAAAGGTCGAGCACATCGCCGCTCGGCAGGGCAGTGGCAAATCGCTGGAGGAGGCGCTGAAGTACAAGCCATTGCGAGGTTCGCGACGCGCGGTGGTGCTGTTGCAAGTCAACCAAATGACCGCCGACGCCCAGGCAGCCTTTCTGAAGACCGCTGAGGAGCCGCCCGACGGGACCACCTTTTTCCTCACTGCCACCGATCTGACCGCCATCCTGCCGGCTCTGCTATCGCGCTGCCGCACCTACCGCATTAGTCCGCCACCGGCGGATGAGGTCCAGCGCCGCGCCGCCGCCAAAGGCATGGAGGGGGATCAGCTTCAGGACTTGATTCAGGGCTTGGGCCACGCCGAACAGGTCCTCGATTTAAAGACCGGGCCGCGCCAGGAGCTGCTCGAGCTTCGCGACCGCCTAGAAGCTTGGCTGGCCGACCCAACCCGGCCGCCGGACTGGCTGGAAGGCGTCGACGGCACCCTCGCCGAGCAGCGCCAAAAAGCACAGTTGCAGCTCTCTGCATGTTTGGGCTGGATGGTAGGCCATTATCAGCATGCCACCCCGGAACAAGCCAGGAGGCTGGATCACCTGGTGAAACACGTTTCACAAGCCCTCGGCGACATCGGCGGGCAGGTCACACCGTCGGTAGTTTTGGAACAACTTTTTCTGAAGGTTCAACGTCCCTGATCCTTTGCAGGAAAGCCTTTCCGAATTACAATTTCCTATACGTCCGACCTTGCCAAAAACTCCTCCGATAAAGGGGGCAACCCCTGGTGAATCGGGGTCGATAGCAAGCGGGAGCAATTAGCCATGGACGACAAGAAGCTGCAACCTGTCATTCGCGAGATCCGCCGCCTTCACGGGCGTCGTTACGCCGAAGCAGCCTATTTCTTCGTGCTGGAAGCGCTGGACTACACCATCTTCCGCCACCGTGGCCAGGAGCGAGAGCCGCATCGCCACATCTCGTGCCAGGACCTGTTGGAGGGCATCCGTCATTACGCCGGCGAGGAATTCGGCCCGCTGGCGCCCTATGCCTTCCACAGCTGGGGGGTCTGGAAGACCCAGGACTTCGGCAATCTGGTTTTCCAGATGTGCGACGGCGGCCTGCTCCACGCCCAAGAAACCGATACGCTGGCCGATTTTGAGAATGCTTTTGACTTCGCCAGCGCTTTTGCCGAAGCCGACGCCTCGTCCGACGGCTGATTGTTAAGCTGTCGGCATGAGCCGTTTGAACTTGATGCGCATGGCCATCGTGGCCGGCGTTTTTGTATTGGGGTGGATGCTGCGCACGGTCACCGTGCCTCTGCTCGCGGCCTATCTGTTGATGCTGATTTGCTTGCCATGGCGTCAACGCTTGAAGCGCAATGTCGGCGGCACCTTTGCGTCGGTGCTCAGCATGTTGGCCTTGTTGTTGGTGCCGTCGGTATTGTTCTTGCCGACCTTGGCTGAAGCCGATCAGTTGGCCGCAATGTTGCCGACTGAAGAAAGCGCGGCTCATTGGACCGAACGCCATATCAAACCGCTATTGGACTTTGCCATTGATGCCGAGGAAGAGTTATCGGAAGAAGTTGAAGAGGAGCCGGTTGTTGAAGAAAGCGATGCTGAGCAAGAAAGCGGTGAAGAATCGCAGCTGAGCATGCAGCAGATGGTTCAGAAGATTCGCAATAGCGATGCGTTGAGTAACTTCGGCGGGCATATTGCGTCGTTCTTGGGGAGCATCGGTAGTTACTTAGTTACTTTCCTTGGCGGTGCATTCGGTATTTTGAGCGCAGTACTGCTTTTGCCGATCTTTTTGTTTTATCTTTTGGAAGGCGCACCTTGGTTGCCACGTATTCGCGCCGAGCTGCCGAAGAGTTGGTGGCAGTCGTACGACCGCACCGTGCCCAAGATTCAAAACCTGCTGCACGTTTATTGCCGTGCACGATTGTTGGTTGCTTTGGGCAAAGGCGCGATTGCTTGGATCATCCTGCTGATTTTTGGAGTACCGGGTTCTTACACGCTTGGTTTGATGATCGGCGTGTTCTCATTGCTGCCGGTGGTCGGAGCGTTGGTCAGCACTTGCGCGGTCACCCTGATTTGCGTGGTGCATTTCCAAGCCAGCGGCCAAGGTTGGCTGGGCGTTGTGTTGGCGATTTCGGTTTACGGCATTACCGAACTGCTGGAAGGTTATGTGCTGTTGCCGCGATTGGTCGGTCGCGAGTTGGGCATGAGTGACTTTTTGGTCATCCTCGCCGTCATGGGCGGCGGCGCGCTGATGGGCTTCTTTGGTTTGCTCATTTCCATTCCCGCCGTTGCCATCGGCATGGTTTTGTACGACGAATTCCTACGGCCTTTGATGAAGGATCCGGAAGAGTTGGAAGCGGCATTGGCAACCGATGGGGGCGACGATGCTTCCTCCGGCGAAGCTCCGGCGGAAGAAAAATAAGCATGCGTTGGTTGCAGCACGAGGGAAGGCGCGGTCTGGTTTTTGATCACCTTCCCGACCACATGCCGGTGGCCCATGTTTACACCGCCAAAAATGAAGACGGCAGCGGCAACATCAGCTTGTCGGGCGGACGCGATGCCGAGCATGCGCTGGCCGTACGTCAAAGTTGGTCGCGGTTTCTCGATGCTTCGTCGCGGGATTGGGTAGTCGGCGGCCAAACCCATGAAGCGAATGTCGCTTTAGTCAATCGCGAACATTGCGGGCGCGGGGCGACGTCGCCGCAAACGGTGTTGCCGAACACCGATGGCTTGTTGACGACGACTCCGGGTGTTCCGCTGTACGTGGCAGGTGCGGATTGCGCCACCGTGTTGCTGGTTTGCAAGACACCTCAGCCGACGCTAGCAGTGGTGCATGCGGGTTGGCGGGGGGCGGCGGCCGGCATCGTCGGAAACGCATTGCAGATCATGAGAGAGCAATGCGGAGCCACGGCTACGGAAATATTTGCCGGAGTTGCGCCGTGCATCGGAGCTGCAAGTTTTGAAGTCGGCGATGAGGTTGCCGAACAAGTGCCCGCACAATGGCGGCACAAACCCGGTTCCAAGTGGCATATCGACTTGGAAGGTTGGATCGGTTCGCAAATTCAAGCCCACGGCGTGCCCGAAGTCCAAATCCAACTCGCCGGAATGGACACGATGGCTGAAAAACATCAGTTCTTCAGCCATCGCGGCGACGGACCTCAAACCGGCCGTCAGGGTTTAATTGCCATGTTGACGAACTAGCCGGCGCTGTCCTCCTTTTGCAGCTCCTTCTTCTCTACGAAGGCTGCCGCGTATTCGGGAACGTCGTCGGTGCTGCTGCCGTTGGCACGCAAGACTTCGGCGATCGCCGCTTGCAGTTGCGGGTCTTCTTCAAAATCACCGCGGAAGCCTCCGCCGGGGAACATCTTGCCGCGCAAGTCGGAAACCATGGTGCGCAGCGAGCGACGCACCCATTGACGGATGATGTCTTCGTCCAAGTATGTACCGAGCGAATCGTAGTAATCCTTCCAACCGGGGTAGCGGCCGGTGTCACGACCGTCGAACTCGGCCAGCGCAACACCTAGGTCATTGTCGGCGTCAAACAATTCTTGGGCGTAATCGCGGAACGCAGTTTCGTCGAGCAAGCGGTTCAATTCGCGCAGCTCAATCGGCTCGTAGTTGTCGAAAGCAACGTGGATATCCGGTTCCACTCCGCCTTCTTCGGTGACGCGGCCTTCGTGATCGCGCTGAGTATGAATGGTCGAGCCGTCCGGCAAGTAGTAGTAAGCAATGGTCAACTTAATCTTCGGACCAAAGTCGTACTCATCGTTGCCGTTCAAATCTTCAAACTCTTCCCACTCATCCTTGATGCGGTTGCGGTTTTCGTCGTGGTAAGGCTCGTCGTTCAAACCCGGCAGCGGACGCAATTGTTGCACCGAACCTTTGCCATGAGTGCGCACGCCGACGGTGGTGGCGCGCCCGTGAATGGACAAAGCACCGGCGACGATTTCAGAAGCCGACGCACTGTATTCATTGGTCAAGATGGTCAACGGAATGTCATCCGGCACCAAAGCTTGAGCGCGTGTTTGATGGCGCTCCACCTCACCGATGCGCGCACGTGTGGTCACGATCAACTTGTTCGGCGGCAAGAACACATCGCAAACGCGAACGGCCTGACCCAACGAACCACCGGGGTTGTTTCGCAAGTCCAGCACGACGCCGTTCAATTCGCCTTCGGCCTGCGCTTCCAAAATGGCCGATGCAACGCGATAACCGCAATCCACGGTAAAGCTGATCAACTCCAAGTAAAGAACGTTGCCCGGCAACATTTCTTGTTGCAGCACCGGCAACTCAATCTTGTCGCGAATGACGACGAAGTCCTTGGGATCGGACCAACCTTCGCGGAAGACTTCCAACTTGACCTCGGTTCCCGGAGGGCCTTTGAGGCGACTGATGACGTCGTCGTTGGGTTGATCTAAGGTCGACCAACCATCCACACTGAGGATCTTGTCGTCGGACAACAAGCCGACCTCATAAGCCGGTCCGGAGTAAATCGGACGAATGATGGTGAAGATGCCGTTGATGGTGTTGACGTAAGCGCCGATGCCGCCATATTCCGGGTTCAAATCAAACCAAAACTCTTTGTACTCTTCGCCCGAGAAGAAAGTCGAGTAGGGGTCCAACACGTTCAACATGCCGCTGGCCGCACCAGCCAACAACTCTTCACGCGAGAACTTAGCGCCCTCCATGTGCTCGCGCTGCGCCATGCGCAGAATGCGTTCCAAAAGCTCGACGTCACCGCTGTCGACCTTTTTGGAATCCGCTTGCTTCTGGGTATCGGCGTACATCTCTTCCAGCGCTTCCAACTTGCTGCGGAGACGCGCGCGCTGATCCACCTGGTTCAGCAAGGCGCGAGCAAGCGGCGCATCCGGACCGATGCCGGCAGCGACGCGTTCTAGTACATCCAAGGTGTCGTTTTCCAACACTGCAGCGGTGCGGCCCAATGCCAAAGCGCCTGCTGTCACAGTGGAGTCTTCCAAGGATTCACGCGTACGGCTGAGGTAGCGCAGTGCGGCGCGGCGACGAGCTCCATCGCCGAGGTTGTAGAGCACCAAGCAGCCCTCGCAGTAAAGCTCAGCGTCGTCATCGGGGACGAGGTCGCCCAACCAATCCACCAAACCCAGTTGAACTTCTTCGTCGCGATCGAAGGCGCCCAAGTCCAATGTGGTCAGAGCCGCCATGGCCATCGCACGGTTGCCCTTCAGCAGTTGCATCACCGCATCGCCTTCGAGTTCGCCGCCCGATTGGGCCAGCAAGCGGACCAACAGCAAGCGGCTGGTGCCTTTGCTTTCCGGCAGCATGGCCACAGCTTGATCTTGCCAGTCATCTTCCAGCAGCAGGTCGCTGGTGTCGGCGAGTTGCAGGACCGCCGCAGGTTGGGCATCGGTGGCATGTTTGAGTAGAGCCTGCAGCGATTCCTCGGCGGCAGGCTCCTGCGCAGGGCCGGCGGCCCAGGCCAGGAGGAGGGTGGGAAGCATGAAGAGCATCGGTTTCCTAAACTAACGGTGACGGGCGGCGTCTGCACGCCTTCGATGGCGGGCGGAGCTTAGCAGCCCAGCAGCAGGCCAGTACGGCCGGCGAGGATTGGAATGAGCAAAGGATCAGAACTCAGTCATCTGGACGACCAAGGTCGTTCCAAAATGGTCGACGTCGGCGGCAAGCAGCCGACGCTGCGAGTGGCCATCGCCGAAGCGCGTGTGACCTACCCGCCGACCGCCTATGCCAAAGTGCTGGCCGGAGATCTGCCTAAAGGAGGTATCGTCGAACCGGCACGAATTGCTGGAATCATGGCGGCGAAAAGGACCGCCGAGCTGATTCCGATGTGCCATCCTCTTTCTCTAGAACAGGTTGACGTCGAAGTCACGGCTTCTGACGCCGACACATGTCACCTGACGGTTCGCTGCACCTGCAGCTTGGTCGGGCGTACCGGCGTAGAGATGGAAGCCATGTCCGGAGCGGCAGTTGCCGCGTTGACCCTTTACGACATGAGCAAGGCTCTGGACAAGGGCATTCAGATCGAATCCGTGCGTTTGATTGAAAAATCAGGCGGGAAATCCGGCAGGTGGACGGCACAATAGGGCCCGAGCCTCGTGCTCACCTCCCCCTAAACCCAGAAAAGCCTAGCGGTGGACATCGACATCATCCAACGTCTCCTGACCCTCATGGACGAGGGCGGCCTCACCGAACTCCTTTACGAAAAGGACGATGTGAAGGTCAAGCTATCCCGCAAGCAAGACAGCCCCGGTGCGGTGATGATGCCGTCGGCGGCTGCGGTGGCCGCACCTGCGCCTGCACCCGTCGCCGCCGCTGCTGCGGCACCGGTGGCCGAGGCTGCTCCGGTGGAAGAAGAGGGCGTGCTGTTCCGCTCGCCGATGGTCGGCACCTATTACAGCCGTCCGAACCCGGAATCGGATCCGTTCTTGTCGAAGGGCGATTCGGTCAATCCGGAAACGGTGCTGTGCATCATCGAAGCGATGAAGGTGTTCAACGACATCCAAGCGGAAATGAGCGGCACCATCCTCGAGATTCTGGTCAAGGACGGCGAAACCATCCAATTCGACCAGCCTCTGTTCCGCATCCAGCCTTCCTGATCTCATGTTTAGGCGGATTCTGATCGCCAACCGTGGCGAGATCGCGCTGCGCGTCATTCGTGCTTGCCACGAGCTGGGAGTCGAAGCGGTGGCCGTTTACTCGAAGGGGGACGAGGGCGCGCCATATTTGCAGCAAGCCGACGAGGCAATTTGCATCGGCCCGCCACCGTCGACGCAGTCCTACTTGGACATTCCGCGCATTCTGTCGGCGGCCGAAATCGCCGATGTGGAGGCCATCCACCCCGGCTATGGCTTCTTGTCCGAACGTGCGCATTTTGCCGAGGTTTGCGAAGACTGCGGCATTACCTTCATTGGTCCACCGTCGAAGGTGATTTCCGATTGCGGCGATAAAGCCAATGCTAAAGCGCTGGCGTTGTCCGCAGGTGTTCCGGTTGTGCCCGGGTCGGATGGCGTGGTTCCGTCGTTGGAGGAGGCTTGCGAAATCGCCGCCGACATCGGCTACCCAGTGATCGTCAAGGCTTCGGCCGGCGGTGGCGGACGAGGCATGCGTGTGGCCAACAACGAAATGGCACTGCGCAAGGGTTACGTTGCCGCCCAACAAGAGGCTGCGGCGGCTTTTGACGACGGCTCGGTTTACATCGAGAAGTTTGTCGAAAACCCGCGCCACATCGAGATTCAGGTTCTCGCTGGTGCCGACGGCAAAGTGGTGCACTTGGGCGAGCGCGATTGCTCGGTGCAGCGACGTCACCAGAAACTGATCGAAGAAGCGCCGTCGCCGGCTTTGTCGCCGGAGCTGCGCGCCAAGATTGGTGCATCGGCGGTGGCCTTCTGTGAAGCTGCAGGTTACCGCAACGCCGGTACCGTTGAGTTCTTGCTTGATAAGAACGGCGATTACTACTTCATGGAGCTGAACGCGCGCATTCAGGTCGAACACTGCGTCACCGAAATGGTCAGTGGCGTCGACTTGGTGCAGTGGCAGCTGCGCATCGCTGCCGGCGAGTCGTTGGACTTCACCCAAGACGACATCAATCTCGGTGGTCACGCGATTGAGTTCCGCATCAATGCCGAGAACCCGGATCGCAACTTTGCGCCTACTCCCGGGAAGATCGAGCACCTTGTCATGCCCGGTGGCCGCGGGGTACGCATTGATTCACACATTTGCGCCGGTTACGAAATCCCGCGCTTTTACGACTCGATGATCTGCAAGTTGATCAGCTACGGCGCCGACCGCGAAGAAGCCATTCGCATAGGCAAACGTGCGTTGAACGAATTGCAAATTCAGGGTCCAGGCATTGCCACGACTAAGGATTTGCACTTGCGCATCCTTGACCAAGCCGATTTCGTCAACGGCCAAATTGACACCTCCTTCCTCGAGAAATTCCTGGACGAATAATCTGTCATGCGACGTGCCTTGGTAACGGGAGCGGCCGGCTTCTTAGGATCTCATTTGTGTCAGTTGCTGCTCGACCGCGGTTGGGAAGTAGTCGGCATGGACAACTTCATCACTGGCGATGAATCGAACTTGGTGGAGCTGCGCAAGAACCCGCACTTCAGCTTTCAGCGTCACGACGTAACCCAGTTCATTCACCTGGCGGGTCCGGTGGATGGCGTGTTCCACTTTGCTTCGCCGGCATCGCCGATCGATTATCTGCAGATTCCGATCCAAACGATGAAGGTGGGGGCGTTGGGCACTCACAACTGCCTGGGTTTGGCGCTGGCCAAGCACGCGCGCTTCCTGATCGCCAGTACTTCCGAATGCTACGGCGATCCGCTGGTGCACCCACAACCGGAAGACTACTACGGCAACGTTAATCCTGTCGGTCCGCGCGGTTGTTACGACGAAGCCAAACGCTTTGCCGAAGCGCTGACCATGTCGTACCACCGTCACCATGGTTTGGAGACGCGCATCGTTCGCATCTTCAACACTTATGGTCCCCGCATGCGCCTGGATGATGGTCGTGTGCTGCCGGCATTCATCGGCCAAGCCTTGCGTGGCGAACCGCTCAGCGTGTTCGGCACCGGCGAGCAAACGCGCTCGTTCTGCTACGTCGACGATTTGCTCGACGGCATTTATCGCTTGTTTGAAAGCGACGAAGTCTACCCAACCAACATCGGCAACCCGCGTGAAATGAGCATTTTGACCTTCGCCGAGAAGGTGCAGGAAGCTGTGGGTTCGGCAGTACCTCTGGAATTCCATCCGATGCCGGAAAACGATCCAAAGGTGCGCCAGCCCGACATCACCAAGGCCAAGGAACTGCTCGGTTGGGAACCCAAGGTGCAGTTGGAAGACGGTATTCAGCGTTGTTTGGATTATTTCCGCGGCTGCGTGGAACAACAGAAAGCTGCCTCCCCCGGCTCCTAGCCAAAACTTCATTGATGAACCCTCATGTGTGGCATCGTCGCCGCTCTGACTCAATCCGGTAACGTCGTCCCCGACGTCATCTCCGGACTCAAAACTCTCGAATACCGCGGTTACGACTCGGCCGGTGTCGCCGTCATGACCGACAGCGGCCTGCAGGTGCGGCGCAAGATGGGCAAGATCGCCAATCTAGAAGCCGAACTGGTGGCCAACGAGTTGCCGCATTCGGTGCAAGCCATCGCCCACACTCGTTGGGCGACGCACGGCGTACCGGCCGATCGCAATGCCCACCCGCACACCGATGACAGTGGTGAAGTGGTGTTGGTGCACAACGGCATCATCGAAAACTACGACGAGTTGCGCACTTGGCTGCGCGGCCACGGCTATCATTTCCATTCGGAAACCGATACCGAGGTCTTCGTCAATCTGATTGCATACCACCTGCGCAAGCTGAACGATCTGCACGCTGCTGTGCGGGCCGCGTTGGAGCAGGTGCACGGTGCGTACGGCATTGTTTGCATGGCTGCCAGCCACCCCGGCGAAATGGTGGTGGCACGCATGGATTCGCCGCTGGTCGTCGGCGTCGGCGAGAGTGGAACCTATGCCGCCAGCGACATGCCGGCATTGTTGCACCTGACGCGCGATTTTGTGGTACTGGAAAACGGCGAAAGCGCGCTGCTGACTTTGGATGGCATCAAGCTGTACGGCACCAAAGGCGAAGAAATTCAGCGCGCGCCGACGCACTGCGATTGGACGCCGGAGCAAGCGGAAAAGGGTGGCTATCCTCACTTTATGCTGAAGGAAATCGAGGAGCAGCCCGACGTATTGGCTCGCACCGCCTTCGATCGTTTTCACGACAGCAACGGCGACGTTGACTTTGAAGACGACTTCGGCTTAGATGACGCCGAACTGGGTTACTTCAGCCGCCTGCGTTTCATGGCGATGGGCACCAGTTTGCACTCGGCAATTCTGGGACAAATGATGCTGGCCGAGTTGGCGCGTTTGCCTGGTGAAACGCTGAATGCCAGTGAGTTCTTGTACAGCCCCGAGCTGGAAGAAGGCGACGCACTGACGGTGATCATTTCCCAATCCGGAGAAACTGCTGACTCGTTGCGAGCAATGCGCGAGGTGCAGCGTCGCGGCGGTCGTGTGTTGGGCATCTGCAACGTCATGGGCTCGACCTTGGCGCGCGAAGCCGACCACCTGATCCTGACCCACTGTGGTCCCGAAGTCGGTGTGGCCTCGACCAAGGCCTTCTTTGGCCAACTCACCGCGCTTTACCTGCTCGCCATTCGCATCGGCCGTGCCCGCCGGGTATTGGCGCCATCGCAAGGACGTGAATACTTGCACGATCTGCGTGCTTTGCGCCCCAAGCTGGACGTGCTGTTCGGCAAAGAAACCCGCGACGCAGTCAGCAAAGCCGCCGACTTCCTTGCCGGAGTCAAGTCGTGCTTATTCCTCGGTCGCGGCATGAACTACCCGATCGCGCTGGAAGGTGCGTTGAAGCTGAAAGAAATCTCGTACATCCACGCCGAAGGCTATCCGGCCGGCGAGATGAAGCACGGGCCGATTGCTTTAATCGATGAATCCTTCCCGGTGATTGCCGTCGGTACGCCTGGTCGTACTTACGACAAGATGATCTCGAACATGGAAGAGGTGCGCGCGCGCAACGGCAAGGTCATTGCCATTGCCGTCGCCGGCGATCAAAAGGTCGCCGCTCAAGCCGACTTCGTGTTGCCGGTGCCCAAGGTGCCGGAACTGCTGTCGCCGCTGGTGAATATCATTCCGCTGCAACAGCTTTCTTATGAAGTCGCCCTGCGTTTGGGCTGCGACATTGACCAGCCACGTAACTTGGCTAAGTCTGTAACCGTTGAATAACTTCATTTCCTCCAACCATCTCCCCGATAGCAAACAACCATGAGCATGGATCTGATTACTGGAGGCGCCGGCTTCATCGGCTCGCATTTGGCGGAAAGTTTGGTCGCCCAAGGGCGCAAGGTTCGGGTGGTCGATAATTTGTCGACCGGCCGGATGTCGAACCTGGAAGGCATCGACGTCGACTTCCTCGAAGGCGATGTGGGCGACGCCGACGTTGCGATCGCTGCTTGCCAAGATGTAGAGCGAGTCTTCCACATGGCGGCGCGTCCCAGCGTGCCGTGGAGCGTGGAGTTCCCCGAAGAAGCGTGGAAAACTAATCACGGCACCACGTTGGCGCTGATTGAAGCGGCTAAATCTACTCCGGTGAAGCGCATCGTTTTTTCATCGACCTGTGCGTTATACGGTGACAATCCCGAGCTGCCAAAGCGTGAAAACATGACGCCGGAGCCGGTTTCGCCTTACGGGGAGCACAAGTTGCTCGGGGAAGCTGCGCTGGCCGAAGCTCATGCCGCCGGCATCGTCGAAGCCGTGGTGTTGCGCTACTTCAACGTCTACGGACCGCGCCAAGATCCGTCGTCGCCGTACTCCGGCGTGATCTCGCTGTTCACTCGCTGGGCGCTGGAAGGCACCCAACCGAACATCTTCGGCGACGGCCAGCAAACGCGCGACTTTGTTTACGTCGGCGATGTCATTCGTGCCAATCAGTTGGCGATGGAAGCCAGTCTTCCCGGACCGGGAGTGATCACCAACATCGCCACCGGCAAGTCGATTTCGATCGTCGAATTGTGGGCCAATGTTTGCCAAGCCGGGGATCTGCCGGTGCTCGAGCCAAACTTCCTGCCGCCGCGCGAGGGCGATGTTTTGCACTCAGTTGCTGATACCAGCCGCGCCAAAGAAGTATTGGACTTCGAAGCGCAAACGGTGCTCGCCGACGGTTTACGTCAAACCGTAGCAGCAGGGGTTTAACTACTCTGCCGCCGGCGTGCGGAAGACGTCGGGATCGTCGATGGCGAGGCGTCCGTAAAAGGATTCAGTGCCGCGCAGGATCCAGATGTTGTCCTCCTCGTGACGGAAGGTCGGGCCGCGTGCCAACGTCACCATTTCGGCGACCGAGCGCACCCGCGCCCAGCCGTCGGGCATGGCTTTGGTGGGTTCGACGCCAACCGCCAAGATCAGGTCGCCGGTTTCCAAGCCGAGGCGGTCGGCGGGGGAATCGGGGTAGACCTCGGCAATGCGTAAGCAGGTTTCGTCGAGTTCTTCACCGCTGAGACTCGGCACTTGCAAGATGTGTCGGTTTAGAACCAAGCCCAATAAACCGAAGCTGTCGCGCGCGCTGGATTGCATCAGCGGAAGCGAAACCTGCAACGACTGGTTTTGGCGGCGCAGCGACAACTGCAGTTCTTCGTTGGCGTTCTTCTGGCGCATCGTGCGCACGAAGTTGGTGTGACGAGGAACCGGATCGGTGCCGACGGCCAGCACACGATCACCGACTTCGATGCCTGCTTTGGCAGCCGGGCCGCGCGGATGCACCGACGCAACCACCGGAGCATCGGTGGATGGGTGTGGCTCGACGGTAAAGCCTGCCCAATAAGCACCGCGCATCAATTGCTGATTCAGCGATTGCACGACATGATCAACCGGAATGGCATAACTGATGCCCTCGGCGTTGTCGCGCAAACCGATGTTGATGCCGATCAGTTCACCGTAAACATTGAGCAGCGGACCACCAGAGTTGCCTTCGTTGATCGCCGCATCGGATTGAATCAAGCCGCGGAAGGTTTGGTACTCATCTTCGCCCAAACGCATCGTGACTTGGCGGTTGGTGCCGGACAGCATGCCGGCGCTCAGCGACAGCGACTCGCCGAAGGGGGCGCCTAGAGCAATCACTTTTTCGCCGATCAGCAGGTCGGACGAGCGACCGAAAGGTGCCGCTTTGAACAGCCGGGTTGATTCGATTTGCAATAACGCCAGATCAAGGGTGGGGTCGTCGCTGAGCACGGTGGCGTCGTATTCGACTTCTTGGTCTTGTTGGGCAAACTCAGGCGCAAAAACGACGCGCACGCGCAGGTCATCCGGGTCAATGGCGTCGCTGGCCGGGGTGACCACGTGGGCGTTGGTCAACACCAATCCGTCTTCGGAATAGACCACACCGCTACCGGTCGACATTTTGAAGTAGCTGCTGGTGTCAAACGAGCGACCACCAACTTTGGCTTCGACTTCCAGGCGGCCCCAAAGCTCGACGCGGACCACGCTGGGCGCGACCTTTTGATAGACCATGGCCTCGGGCGTCAATCGAGCACCATATTTTTCCTGCAGCGCCTCCCCAGGGAGTTGAGGGGTCAGCGCCAGGGCGAGGGCGAGGGTCAACACCGCCATACCCCTAAAATAACGCATCCTCAGCCCTTCGTCAGGCTCGGAAGTGGCTGCCATGCGGTTAGAATCCCCGCGCCTGTGAGCGCCGCCAACCCTACCGCAAAGATCGCTGCCTACATTGAGTTGGGCAAGCTGCGGCTGTCGTCGTTGGCCATTCTGGCGGTTCTGGCTGGAATTCTGCTCGGCTCGCCCGGCGAAGCACCGCCACTGAGCCTGGTTTTCGGCACCTTGCTCGGAACTGCGCTGATCGCCGTCGGCGGCAACGCGATGAATATGTTCATGGAGCGCGACACCGATGTGTTGATGACGCGCACCGATAGCCGGCCGATTCAAAGCGGGCGCCTTGAGCCCATTCAGGTGCGCAATTTTGCCCTGCTGATGTTCGTCGTCGGCGTGATTTCGCTGCTGGTGTTCAGCAATCTGTATGCAACGCTGTTGTGCAGCAGCATCTTCCTCACTTACGTGCTGCTTTACACGCCGATGAAGCGGCGCTCGAACTTGAATACCTTGGTTGGAGCGGTGCCCGGAGCGCTGCCGCCGGTGGTGGGATACGTCGCGGTAACCTCGCAAATGGATGCTTATGCGGGTCTGCTTTTCGGCATAGTTTTCTTCTGGCAAATCCCGCACTTTTTGGCCATTGCCTGGCGGTACAAGGATCAATATCAAAACGCCGGCTTGATCATGCTTCCGGTCGAGGATCCGGACGGCCGCCGCACCGGCTTGCACATGGTGACGTATGGGTTCACCTTGCTTGCGGTCAGCATTTTTCCGGCGTCACCGGGCTTCCGAATGTTTAGCCCGTTTTACTTTTACCTGGCGCTGATTCTCGGCGTGCTTTTTTTGATCACCACGGTAATTGCCGCTGTGCGTCGCAGCGAGCCGACCATGCGCTTGTGCTTTTTGGCGTCGATTATTTATCTGCCGTTGGTGATGGCGGCGATGGTTTATGACCGCGTTTTGCAACTCGCCGACGGCAGGCTTTAGCGGTTCCGTCGTCGATCGATGGCCGGCATTAACCGTTCGCCGCTTGAACTCGGCTGCGGTGGAGCAGTGCAAATACACTGCCGGTGAGCAAGTAGGCGCAACCTTGGTGTGCGACGGCTAAGTGAATGGAGATGTACGACATCACCGTCCAAATTCCGAGGCCGACTTGAGCCAGCAGGAGCAGCAGCATCCAGTGATTGGCGCGACTCATGCCGGCGCTGACGTCGGCGCGACGAATGCGCATCCACAGCCAAATTCCAATGGCTAAGACTGCGATGGCCAGTAGTCGGTGCAGATAGTGCACGGCTAGCGGTACGTGCAGTAGGTTGTCGATCAAGCCTTCTCCGGTAAAGAAGTGGCTAGGGGCGTAATAGCCGTTCATATCGGGGAAGGTCATCGCCATATGACCGGCGCGCAATCCGGCAACAAATGCGCCGTAAGCAATTTGAACCAAGAGCAGCAATAGGAAGAACTTGATGGCGCGGCGCAATGACGCGGGTACGGCGCTGCGGGCGGCGTCGGCGTATTTGAGGTCGAGGATCATCCACAACATCCATTGGCCGACGAGGAAGGCGAGTAATAGGTGCGCGGCAAGGCGGAAATGACTGACCGCCGGGTCATCGACCAAACCGCTTTTGACCATGAACCAACCGAGCAAACCTTGCAATCCGCCGAGCACGATGGCGATGATGGTTTGACCGATTAAACGTCTACTGAGTTGCTTGCGCAGCGCAAACCAAACGCACGGCAGCAAGACCACCACGCCGATCAATCGGCCGAGCAAGCGGTGAATGTATTCCCAGAAGAAGATCTTTTTGAATGCCTCCAGGTCCATCCAATGATTGACCTTTTGATATTGCTGCGATTCTTTATAGAGATCGAAAACCTCGTTCCATTCGGCTTCACCGATTGGCGGTACGGCGCCCATCAGCGGATGCCATTCCACCATCGATAAGCCCGAGCCGGTCAAACGAGTGATGCCGCCGACGATCACCATCGCCAAGATCATCAGCCAAACCAGGTGAAGCCAAACGCGCACCGAGCGAGGGGCGGATGGGGGAGTCGTCGACGAGGTCGCGCTCATGGTCGCGGCATTCTAGGGCTGCGACAGATGGCTTACTTCATCGCCATCACAACCACCGAAATGGCTGTCACTGGTCGACTCGGCGATTGGTTGGCATAAACATGCTCGACATCGCCGGGGAAGTGCAGCAAGCAGTCCTTTTCGACGTCGACTTCTTGGCCTTCTACCGTCAGACGAGCGGTGCCGTCGGTAACGATGAAGAACTCTTGCGAACCCTTGGGGTGCAAACGACCGATGGAATCGCAGCCGGGCGCAAGAGTCACATGCTGGATCAAAACGCCGCGGGCGGTGACCGGCGATAGCTGGCGGGCGAGAAAGCGGCCGGCGTCCGAGGTGATCTTGCGTACCTCGGCGGCGCGCACCAAATAGCTGCGTCTTTCGGTGGGTGGGTTGACCAGTTGCCCCAGGGTGACGCCCAGCGCTTCCGCCACCGCCATCACGTTATCCAGACCTGGATTGCCCGCCCCTTGCTCCATTGAGGCCAGCGTGGCGCGGGGCAGGCCGGCGGCTTCGGCTAGCTTTTGCTGGGTCAAACCGGCACGTTCACGGAAGTGCTTGAGGTTACTGGGCAAGTAAGAATGCCGGTTCTTGGTGCGGGCGGCCATTGGGACAGGATATCGTCAAACATAGGCGAAGTTCCAGCACTCCGTCATCAATATGGCTTAGGTGCAGATTAAAATTTCCGCCATTCTGTGCCCGGATCTGCGGCCGGAAATCCCCCCCTTAAACCACCCTCAGTGAGCCAGCGATCCTTCGATCCGTCTTGCCCACACGGCATGCCGTGGCTAGGGGTGTGTGCACGCCCAAAAAACGATGCAGACCGCCGATTTGGTCCATCTCAATGCGGCTCTGAACGGGACCGCGTTCGTCCTCATCATGCTCGGACTGAGGGCCATACGGGCTGCCAATCGAGCCAGCGACGAAGCGGTCAAAGCGCCGTTAGTGGCTTCGCACAAGAAGCTTATGCTTGGTGCAACGGGGGCGTCGGCGGCCTTTTTGATCAGCTATCTGATCTACCACTTCACCAACGAGGCGAACAAATTCGCCGGCGAGGGCTGGATTCGGCCGGTTTACCTGCTGATTTTGCTGACTCACGTGGTGCTCGCGGTGGTGCAGGTGCCGATGATCATCGCCACGGTGGTGTGGGGATTGAAGGATCAGCTTGGCAAACACAAAAGAATTGCACGCTGGACCGCCGGGATTTGGATTTATGTTTCCATCACCGGGGTGCTGGTTTATCTGCTTTTGTATCACCTTTATTGAACGCAAAGCTCCCGCAGACGCCGGCCAAGGGAGGATCCCGTGGTTGATTGGTTGAGCAACGCCGACGCCATCGACGGCATTATTCGTTTGGTTTTGGCCTTCACTGCGGCATGGTTTGTTCTTGCCACGCTTTGGCTGTGGCGCTTGCAGCAAGGCAAAAACCAAGCTGCGCCGACAACCGTTTCCACGCGCGTGCATCTCGCGTGGCTGGCTATTCCGCTGCTCGCCGTTCCTAGCGGCGCTTTCCTGCAGTCGGAACAGCCCGAAACCCTGCCCACTAATCTTGCCGACGGCGGCGTGATTCCTGCCGTCCAAGACGAGGTGGAGTCCGTCAAGCCGGTCGATGATCCGGCCAGGGTCAATCATCCATCGCCCATCGTGGCGGTGTCCCATCCTGTTCACCCCATTTAGAACAATGGCGCACGAACCCGACGAACCCGCTGTAGGCTCCCTGGCCAACATCACCATCATTGGAACCTTGGTTGCACTGGTGCTTGCCTTCATGGCAGCTGCCGTATCCAACCAAATGGAAAAGGGCATTCCCGAAAACTACAGTCGCAACCACAGCGAATAGTTTCGTGACTTCCATTTCCTTGTTTGGTCTGCGCGCGCTGCTTTTGGCAGTGTTGTTGAGCGTCTGCATGCAGCAGGCTGCCGCGCAAGACTTGCGTCCGCATAAGGAATTGGAGGAGGTCGGGATTACCGAGAAGTTAGAGCAACAGGTGCCGTTGGACCTGAAGTTCCGCAACACCGACGGTAAGGAAATCGAGCTTTCGTCGCTGTTCAACAACGGCAAGGCCACCATCCTGACTCTCAATTACGCCGACTGTCCGCAGCTGTGCAACTTGCAGCTCAGCGGTTTGGCCAAGTCGCTGAAAGAGATTGAAGAGACACCTGGACAAGACTTCCAGGTCGTTACCGTCAGCATCGACCCGATCGAAACACCGCTGGCCGCGTCCAAAGTCAGGGATTTGTACCTGAAGTTCCTGGGTCGCGAAGATGCTGATTGGACCTTCTTGGTGGGTGGTCAAGATTCCATCACCGCGCTCGCGAAGTCCGTCGGCTTTGGCTACAACTTTTTACCCGACGAAAACGAGTTTGCCCACACCGCAGCATTGATGTTGCTGACGCCGGAAGGCAAGGTCGCGCGCTATCTCTACGGCATTGAATACGAGCCGCAAACACTTCGCCTGTCGTTGTTGGAGACGGCCAAAGGCGAAGTCCGGTCCACTGTCGACCGACTGATTCTCTACTGCTTCCAGTACGACGCCAGCAAAGGCAGTTACACCTTGGCCATCCTCAAGCTCACGCGGGTTGCGGGTGCGCTGACGGTTGTGCTGCTGGGCACCTTCATCCTTCGTCAAATGCGTCGCCGCAAGATCGAGCAAAACGCCGCATGAACCTCTCCCTTCTCACTCCATTGGTGCAAGAAGCGCAAAAGAGGATAACCACACAAGATGGTTTCTTCTTCCCTGCCCAAGGCACCGCGGAAGCCGCAGTTCACGACACGGTATTTATGTACCTGTTGGCGATTGCCGGCTTCTTCTTCCTGCTGATTAATGCGGCAGCGGTTTACTTCGCGATTAAATACAATCGTTCGAAGTGCCCGGAGCCGCAACCGTCGCCGAGCCACCACAATGGTCTGGAAATGGCCTGGACGATCATCCCGACGCTGATCTGCGTATGGTTGTTCTACATTGGTGTGGACGGTTTCATCAAGCGCACTCAAGCACCTGAGGGCTCGTACGAGATTCAGGTCACCGGTCAGAAGTGGAGCTGGAACTTCACCTATCCGAACGGCGCGCAGTCCAACGAACTTCATGCTCCGGTTGGCGAGAACATCCGCCTGATCATGAACTCGAAGGACGTGCTGCACAGTGTTTGGATTCCTGAGTTCCGCATCAAGCAAGACGTCGTTCCAGGCCGCTACACCGAGACTTGGTTTAACTCCGAGATCGAAGGGACTTTCCCGATGAAGTGCACCGAGTACTGCGGTACCGATCACTCGGGAATGTGGTCGCCGGTGGTCATTCAATCGCGTGATGAGTTTAATGCTTGGCTGGAAGAAATGAGCAATCCCTACGAGGGCATGACACCGGTCCAGGTCGGTGAACTCGCCTTCACCAGCAAGGGCTGCTTTGCTTGTCACACCACCGACGGCACCGGCAAAGTAGGACCTTCGTTCAAGGGCTCCTTCGGAACCGAGCGCGACCTCGCCGACGGCACCACCGTCACCTTCGACGAGAACTACGTGCGCGAGTCGTTGCTCGAGCCGAACACCAAAGTGGCTGCCGGTTTCCAGCCGGTCATGCCAGTTGCCAATAATCTCACTGAAGAAGAGATCAGCGGCATCATCGCCTACCTCAAGTCCATCAAGTAGGAGAGAACCATGTCTACCGTTGATCCCTCCGTGAACTACCTGAATCACGAAAAAGGTCTGCGCTCCTGGTTGATGACGCTTGACCATAAGCGTCTCGGCCTGATGTACATGTGGTCCACCTTCGTGGCCATGTTGCTGGGCGGTGCTTTTGCTTTGGCTCTGCGCTTTGAGCTGTTTGCCCCGGGGCAGCAGATCATGAGCGCCGACTTCTACAACCACATGTTCACGCTGCACGGCGCGGTGATGATCTTCTTGGTCATCATCCCTAGTATTCCGGCGGCGCTGGGCAACTTTGTGTTGCCGATCATGTTGGGGGTGAAGGATGTGGCCTTCCCCAAACTCAACCGTTTCTCCTACCACCTGTACTTGATCGGCGCGCTGTTCCTAGTCGGTGCCATCTTGACCGGCGGTTTGGATACTGGTTGGACCTTCTACACGCCGTACTCTACGTCGACCGATACCTCGGTGGTGATGGCGGTCATGGGTGCGTTCATTCTCGGTTTTAGCTCGATCTTTACCGGTCTGAACTTCATCTCGACCATCCACAAAATGCGCCCGCCGGGAATGACCTGGTTCCGCATGCCTTTGTTGCTGTGGGCGCTTTACGCCACCTCGGTGATTCAGATTCTGGCCACCCCGGTACTGGGTATCGCATTGCTGCTGCTGATGGTCGAGCGTGTACTCGGCGTCGGCATCTTGGACCCGGGCTTGGGCGGTGACCCGGTTCTGTTTGAACACTTGTTCTGGTTCTACAGCCACCCGGCGGTGTACGTGATGATTCTGCCGGCGATGGGCGTGCTTTCGGAAATGTTCCCGATCTACAGCCGCAAGCACATCTTCGGCTACCGCTTCATCGCTTACAGTTCGATCTCGATCGCCATCGTGTCGTTCATCGTTTGGGGTCACCACATGTACGTCAGTGGTCAGTCGACGCTGGTTTCGGTGATCTTCTCGGCGCTGACCTTTACCGTTGCGATTCCATCGGCGATTAAGGTTTTTAACTGGATCGCCACGATGTACAAAGGTTCGATCGTGTTCACCACCGGCATGATTTCGTCGCTGGCGGTGATCTGGTTGTTCGGTATCGGTGGCTTGACCGGCTTGTGGTTGGCAAACCTGTCGACCGACATGCACCTTCACGATACTTACTTTGTGGTTTCCCACTTCCACTTCGTGATGGTGGGTTCGGCGCTGTTCTCCTACATGGGAGCGGTGCACCACTGGTGGCCGAAGATGTACGGCAAGATGTACAACGAAGGGCAAGCGCGTCTGTGGACGATCATGACCTTCATTGGTTTCAATGTCACCTTCCTGCCGCAGTTCTTGTTGGGTACGCGCGGAATGCCCCGTCGCTACTTCGACTACGCGCCACAGTTTGAGTTCCTCAACGCCGTTTCGACCATTGGCTCGGTCATCGTCGGCGTCAGCATCGTCATGATGATGATCAACTTGCTGCGTTCGCTGAAGTCCGGCAAGCAAGCTCCGCCGAACCCGTGGGGTGGTGTGACCTTGGAGTGGCAGTGCGCTTCGCCGCCGACTCCGCACAACTTCGAGGAAGCGCCGGCCGTCGGCGATCCTTACGACATGTCGCAGAACCGCTTTGTCTCCGATGAGGAAGGCTTTGTGCCTGTGAATCCCAGTGCGGATGATCCGCTCGTTTACCAAGTAGAGACCAAGGAGGCCTAAGCAGATGAGTGATAGTCATCACGACGGCCTGGTCGCCCACCATTTCGACGACATCGAGCAGCAGTTCGATTCAAACAAGTTCGGAATGTGGGTGTTCCTGCTCACCGAAATCCTGTTCTTTAGCGGACTGTTCGTCTGCTACGCCGTTTACCGCGGCAACCACCCCGAGGTCTTCCAGTACGCTTCGCAGTTCTTGGATACGACCATGGGCGCGGTCAACACCGTTGTGCTGCTGCTGAGTTCGTTCACGGCGGCTTGGGCGGTGCGCGCTGCGCAATTGGGGCAGAGCAAGCTGGTCACTCAGCTGCTCGGCATTACCGTGCTTTGCGCGTTTGGCTTTATGGCGATTAAGTACTTCGAGTACAGCCATAAGTACCACGAAGGATTGCTGTGGGGCGGGAACAGCCACTCGATCTTTGTCGAGAACATGGACACCGTGCCTGCTGCGGTTGCCGCGGAAAGCGATTACTTCGAAGAAGTGAAAGGCTTGGACCCGGAGTTCCGCCGCCAAGTCGGCTTGTTCTTCGGCATCTACTTCTGCTTGACCGGCCTGCACGGCATTCACGTCGTCATCGGTATCATCGTCATTCTGTGGCTGATGAGACGCAACATGCGCGGAGACTTCACCCCCGAGAAGTACGACGCGGTCGACTTAGGTGCGCTTTACTGGCACTTGGTTGACCTCATCTGGATCTACCTCTTCCCGCTCCTCTACCTGATTAGCTAACCATGAGCAGCCACGATCACGATCATTCCGGACCTCACGTCCTGTCGATGAAATTGCTGGCGGGCACCTTTGCTGCCCTGCTGGTTTTGACGGTGCTCACGGTAATCACCGGCCAAATGCCCTTGCATGGCTTCGACCTCGCTCTGGCGATGGTCATTGCTACCGTCAAAGCTTCTTTGGTTGCGCTGATCTTCATGCACCTGAAGTGGGACCGCCCGTTTAACGGATACATGTTCCTGGTCGCCGTGCTCTTCGTAGGCATGTTCCTTGCCTACGTGGTGCTCGACACCACGGAATACCAACCCGACATCAAGCAGTGGACGGACAAGGAAATCTCGCAGCCGGCCAGCGAGTAATTTCAGATGGCGGGGGGGACCAGCAAGTCCTCCCCGCCGGCACCGGCGCCCTTGGACTGAAAGCCTTTTTGGCTTCACTGTCCATCCTATTTATCAGCACTCTTTGTGCGTTTTGGATTGTTCGCGGCCAAGCTGATTTTTGGTCGCAGGATTTGCCGGCGGCACCGTTCGGCATGTGGATCAGCACGGCGATCTTGGCTGTACTTTCCTTGGCCTCGGAAAAAGCCTGCCAGCACCACCGTCGCAAAGCCGATAGCTACCGCCGCTGGTTCACGATCGCCTTTGCGTTGGCGATTGGTTTCGTCGTCAGTCAGTTCTTAAACTGGCGCGAAATGATCGAGCTGCAGCTGACGCCCAAAACTCGATCGCTGTACACTTTCAGCTTTTACATGCTGACCGGTTTGCACGCCATCCACGTGATCGGCGGTTTGATTTGGCATGCGATCGCCTTCGGCAAAGTGAAAGCCGAAGCCGACGGTCAGCAAATCCCGGCATCGAGCATCGCTGAAGTGTTGCGCAACACCGCAATCTACTGGCACTTCCTCGGCCTGTGCTGGATTGTGCTTTACGGAAGCTTGCTGTTGTCGATGCGCGATGACATCGGCCCGGATCAAATTATTAACGCATGTTGGGCACTCACCGGCGTCAGTTCGGTGATGTTCCTGATCTGCTGGGGCAACGCACTGCTCGCCATCTTCAAACACGAGGGCGCGGCGATGGCCGGGTTTTCATTGATCCCAATGGTCGCCTACCTGCGCGCCTTCATGCGCGCCGACGAATTCCGCATGCGCAGCACGCTGACCTGGTGGACCATCTGGTTCGGTTTAATCCTGGTCGGCCTGTCGATTGGATTTGCAGTCAAATTTGGCGTGGAAGCCGACGCCTTAAAGCCTACAACTTGAGACCATGTCCGTTCCCATCTACCAGTTCTTGCACGTGGCCGGCGCCTTCCTGCTGGTCGGCATCACGTTTAAGGTGTTCGCCAAGCCCGATCCGGCAACGCGCAAGTCCAACCTGATGATGGCAGGCCTGTTCGCGCTGATCATGCTGGTCGGCGGCTTCGGCTTGCAAGCCCGGTTGAACTATGAGTGGTTCAATTGGATCTTGGTCAAAGTAGCCTGCTGGGTAGTTCTGACGGCGCTGGCTGGAATCGCCTACCGCAAACCGCAATCCATCGCATCGCTGGTTTGGGTTTGCCGCATCGTCGTGCTGACCGCGGTGGCGATGGTGTACTTCCGTCCGTTCTAGGACGAGTAAACCTCTGTCCGGCCTCAAGGGTCTGAATACGGCCCTGCGCTCGGCGGCAGCCTCAGAATTGTCATTGTCCCCAGTAGCGCCGGGGATTAATGACATCCCATGGGACGTAGAAGAATCCTGATCATGGGAGCCGCCGGGCGCGACTTCCATAACTTCAACACGCTATTCCGTAACGCACCGGAGATGGAGGTTGTGGCATTCACCGCCACGCAAATTCCAAACATCGAAGGGCGTACTTACCCGGCCGATTTGGCGGGTGAGCTTTATCCAAACGGCATTCCGATTTACCCCGAAGACGACCTCACCGATCTGATCCAAGATCTGAAAGTCGACGAGGTTTATTTCTCCTACTCCGACGTACCCCATCAATACGTGATGGAGAAAGCCAGCCAGGTCACCGCCGCCGGCGCCCACTTCGGCGTGTTCTCGGCCGACCGCACCATGCTGGAATCCAGCAAGCCGGTGATTTCCATCTGTGCAGTGCGCACCGGCGTCGGCAAATCGCAAACCACGCGATACGTCAGCCGGATCTTGAAAAAGTTGGGCAAACGCGTCGTCGCCATTCGTCACCCGATGCCGTACGGCAACTTGTCGGCCCAGGCTTGTCAGCGCTTTGAAAATTACGACGATCTCGATCGCCACGAATGCACCATCGAGGAACGCGAAGAATACGAACCGCACATCGACAACGGCTTCGTCGTCTACGCCGGCGTCGATTACGAACAGATCATTCGCCAAGCCGAGCAAGAAGCCGACGTCATCCTCTGGGATGGGGGTAACAACGATACGCCGTTCTACAAGTCCGACCTGTCCATCGTTTTGGTCGACCCGCACCGCCCCGGTCACGAGCTCAGCTACTACCCAGGCATGGTGAACCTGCTGTCGGCCGACGTGCTGCTGGTTAACAAAATGGACACCGCCAGTGATGAGGGCATCGCCGAAGTGCTGGCCAACTGCCAGAAATACAACCCTGAGGCCCGCGTGGTGCGCTGCGCTTCCGAAATCACCGTTGACCAGCCGGAACTGATCGCCGGCAAGCGCGCGCTGGTGGTGGAGGACGGTCCAACCCTGACCCACGGCGGCATGGAATACGGAGCCGGCTGGTTTGCCGCTCAAAATGCCGGAGCCGCCGAAATCGTCGACGCCAAGCCCTACGCCGTCGGCTCGATCAAGGAAACTTTCGAAGCCTACCCAAACGCGGCAGCTATCTTGCCGGCCATGGGTTACGGCGAAATGCAGGTGCGCGAACTCGAGGCAACCATCCAAGCCACCCCGGCTGACGTGGTTGTCGAAGGCACTCCAATCGACTTGTCACGCATCCTCAAAGTCGACAAGCCGCTGGCCAATGTGCGCTATGAATTGGCCGAAATCGAAGGCGATCAGATCGAAAAGGAGCTGGTCGCGGTGCTGGGATAAGCAGTTACAAGCGCTAGCCATTCCTGCTATGTTTGGGGGAGCGGCGGTTTGAGCCGCTGCCCCCTAAGCCACCGCCTTTGCCGGCCGTGGTTCACCCATTGGTTTGAACCATGCTTGTAACCCTACTCGCCCTGGCGATTTCGCCGCCCGGCGCTACCGAGCCGCAAACGCTGGCGCTGAAGCCGAAGCGCCATCGGGATTGGAAAATCGAACTGCCCGCCGAGCGCTTCGTACCGGTGGGAAGCGGCATTCGCCTGGCTGCATCCGGCCTCGAATTTGCCGCCTCGCTGCAAGGGACCAACCTCAACCTTGACTTGGACGGCGACGGCGAAATGGACACGGTGCTCGAAGGTGACGACGGCTCGGTGCTGTTGCGCAACGCCGACGGCTTCCGCTACGCCATCCGCCTCAAGCGTTCGGCCAATGGTTGGGCATACGCCACCAGCTCGACAATGAATGCCGACTGGAACGGCACTCGCATCTCAGTCATTGACCAAGACAACGACGGAATCTTCGGCGAAGTAGGCGAAGACGCCATCTTGTTAGGTCGTGGTCGCGTGGCAACCTATCTGGGTCAGAACGTCGTCATCAACGGTGAACTTCTCAACCTGGAAGTCGCTCCCAATGGCAACGAACTGACATTGACGCCGTTTGATGGCCAAACCGGAACTCTGCGTTTCCGCGAGGCCTATCAAGGCAACGGCAAAGTGTTGTCGGCTGTGGTTCGTAGCGCCGATGGACGTGAATGCTTTGACCTTGCTGCGGAAAGCGGACCCGTGGCGCTGCCGGTCGGCAAGTACCGGCTGCACTCCGCCAAGATCGGTCTCGGGCAAATGGCAGTCACCGTGGCATCGGGCAAGAGCCATGCCGTCGACGTTGCTGCCGATAGCGAGGAAGAGTTGAAGTGGGGCGGGCAGATTCACGCTCGCTTTGGCTTTGATCGCAAAGGCGATCAGGTAGCGTTCTCGCCGAACGACATTCAGTACTTCGGAGAACAGGGCGAGCAATACTTGAACTGGTTCCCGGTTGGAAAGTCGCCGGTGTTCGTCATTCAGGAAGCCGATACCAAGCAGGAGGTGGCCAGGGCAATGTTCCCTGGCTCGTGCTGAGGTAAGGGTTTTGTACCGGTCGCCGTGAGCGTGCCGGCAGCGAAAGACATCATCATCAAGATGGAAGAAGAGAACTGGGCCTTTGGCACCATTCAGGGACAACCCAAGTTTGAATGGCAAGAGACTGAGTTCTAGACCTTGAAACTCCTCCGCATGATTTTGGCCAGCCTGATGCTGGTTGCGGCTACCGCGCTGCCCTCATTCGCCCAGGATGGGGGCCGCATTCCGGTTCGCGTGGTCGGTGATCGACTGCTGATTTCATGCGATATTTCCAGTCCGAAGATGCGGGTGCCGGTCAACCTGTTTTTCGAGTTGGATTCGTTGTGTGCGTTGCAATTGCACAACAAAGCGGCTGCTGGCTTAGGCGCCGAAACGCCGAGCGGGCAGCCTGTGCCGCTGACGCTGCACTTCCCTGATTTCCAGATCACCGTGCCCAAGCGTGAACATGGCGACGAGGATTTGCTCGACGAGTTCACCAAGTATTACTCGGCCGACATGGGCGAAGACGCGGTGGTCGGCACCATCGGCGCGCAGTTATTGAAGGACTACCACCTGACCTTTGACTTGGTGCGCGGCTATATCGCGATGGAGCCCAAGCACGATTTGGTGGACGAAGCGCCGGAACCGCGCGCCGGGACCACGCTGGTTACGTTGACCGAAGAAAGCGAGTTGCTGTGGATGCCGATCCGCACCGCCGACGGCAACGTTTATGCCATCGCATGCGGGGGGTCGCGTTACGACACCATCGTCGTCCAAGACTTGGTTTATGCGATGGACGCACCAGACGGCGACGTAGGCGCGTTGGCTTTGGGCGATATTGAGTTGGACCGTTACCTGGCATTGCGTCCGGAAGAGGTGATCCTCACTCACCCCGACCGCGCCTTCGGCGTGCTCGGCATCAACTTTTTCCGTCACTTCCGCGTCGAACTCGACCGCGTCAACCGGTGGGCACGGCTGACACCGACGATGCCGGCTGATTTCCCGCATGACGATCGCCAATTTTTCCAAGCCCGCGCCGACGAAGATCCGGACATGTTGCAGGACTTCTTGCAGGCTTGGCCCAAAGCACGGCTCGGCAAAGAAGCGGCGCAACTCCTGTTGTTCTGGCGCATCGACGACGCCGGCAGCGACGAAGAAATCCGTCAGGCTTTGATGTTCAATGATCAATTTGAACAAGAAGACCTGCGCGCCACCGGTGCTTTGGATTTGATGAAGATGCTCGGCGAAGACGGCTGGCGCGAATATCAAATTTGGGCCGGTGAAATCGGTTTGGAATCCGGCCGCAAAGACCGCTATCCCGAAGCGGTGCACAAAATCCATAGCAAGCTCGGTGAGATCCACCTCGCCGAAGATCGCGGCGAACAAGCTTGGCGGCACTTGCTTTCGGCGGCATTCGGCATGCCGGATGACGGCATGATCAACCTCAACCTCGGTCGCTATTACGAGCAGCAAGGTCGTTGGCGACGTGCCTTCTCGCGATTCGTACAAGCTTCCATCGTTCCCGAAAGCGGCCCGCAAGCAGTGGAAGGCTTAATGCGCGTGCAGCCTCAATTGGCTTCCGGCGAACCGTTTTCGGTCGAGCTAGTCGAGCGCATGATTGAGGGCAAGGTCATGAACTTCGGTGCAGCCACTGCCTACGACACCGAAGAAGACCACGCCGAAGGCAAGGTGGTGCTGGTGGAATTGTTCACCAACGGTCACGTCAAAATTGGCGAGGCTGGAGCTTTGGCTTTCGAAGGCATGCTCAGCCATTACAAAGAAGGACCGGCTGCTTTCTTGTCTTACCACTTGGCCGTGCCTGGGCTGGACCCGGTGGTCAACTCCTATGGTTTACAGGTCGCCAATCAACGCCAGGTCACCGATCCCTACGTGCATGTGGTCGACGGCGTACGCTTTGCACCTGGCGGCGGTCGCACCCGAGATCGCGAAAAGATCTACGGCGCGGTGAAGCGTCAAAGTTATGAAGCGCTGAAGTTGGCGACGCCCTGGGATTTGAGCATTCAGAACCTTGAAGTGGTGGACGGCTATGTGCAAGGCGAAGTGGTTTTGAAGCCATACGTCGGCAAGGATCAAAGCATCGAGGACGTGGACTTTGACAGCCAATTGCCCAATCACCGTCTTTGCGTCGTACTTGCCGAACGCGGCGTTTTGTTCCCTGGAATATCCAAGGTGGTCATCCACCGCATGGTGGCGCGCGCGCCGCTGACGCCGAATGCCTTTGGAGTAGGTTTGGATTTGAGCGAAGGCAGCATGACTTACTCCTTCCGTCAGTCGCTGGAAGAGGTGCAACAACAAAACGAAGCCTGGTTGCAAGCGCAAATTGACAGTGGTGCCGGTCAGACCATGTTGATGTCCACCGCACTGGACCCCAAGCAGCTGAGTGTGGTCGCGTACGTGATGGATCAGAGCACGGGTGCTATTGAGCAAGCCACGCAAAAACACCACGACGTGGAAGCGGAGGAAGCGGAGTGAGCGCGAATCGCAATCTGCCGCAAAAACTGGATCAGCTGGTTCAACAAGGACGCAGTAGTTTGCGTCAGCAGTTTTTCCGATCGGGATTTCGCTGGCGGCTCAACCAATTCTTATTGGTTTGCATGTTGTCGGCAGCGGTTTACTGCGTGATTGCATTGCTCGGCCGAGCTTTGAAGACCGAAGTTCTGCGACCCGCATTGCCCAACTGGTTGATCGGTGCCGGCGTGTTGTTTGTGGCAATGCTTGGCCGCCATGTTTGGACGGCGATGCAGCAGCGCTTTAGTCGTCAGAAAACGCTGGCGAATTGGGATCAGCAATGCCGACTTTCCGATCGATTGAATTCGGCGGATCAATTTCTTAGCCAAGCCAATCAACCAGGGAAATCCTTAACCGGCTTCCAACTGGCAGCCGTTGAAGATGCCGCCGAATGCGTGGACCGCACCCAAGGGCAGCATCTACAGGCTGGACCGGCAGCGCGGCGAGCCCGTGGCACCATGGTTTTGCTGGCCGGTTGCCTGTTGTTTTATTCCATCGGTGTTTGGTCGGCCAAATGGGCGCCGGTGGAAAGCAGTGGCGGGTTGGAAGCTCAGGTCATGGAAGAGATCGCTGCCAAACCACCAAAATCGCCGACTCAGCCGCCTGCAGCAAACGACCCGAATCCGCAACCGGAGTGGCAGAGCAACAAGAATCCGAAGGCCGGCAAATTAGAAGAAGCCAGCACCGTCAGTCACTCGGCCGGTAATCCCGAACAGGAAGACGCCAAGCAAACTCCTGGAAGTACGCAAAGCGGTCGCTCCGCCGCGGCGACCGAATCCACCGGCAGTGGCAACGCCCAAGGCACCCCAACCAAGCAGGGGCAGATTTCGAAGCAGAGCGAAAAGAAGACCAAGTCCAAACCGAAGAAGCCCAAGGCGCAGAAACCGCACGAGCAAAACAAAGGGCTGAAAAAACAGGAAGAGGAGCAATCTGGAGCCACCTCCGGGCGCGGTTCGTCGCGCGGTTCCAACCGCAACCCGGCGGCCAGCGATTGGAGCAGTCGCGATCACGTCAATACGCCGGACGATGACGATCTCGATGCCGAGAGCGATGTGGAAGACGACGAGGAAGAGCAAGAAGCGCGTGGCGGAATGCAGCCTTCTTTGCGCGATCGACGTCCGCCGGTGAGTCGTGATTTGCAGATTGGATTCGGCAACCGGCCGAACCCCGACGCCAACGGTCGCGGCGGTCCCAGTCAGCCGAAGAAATCGCGCGGTACCGCTTCGTTGGTACTCGGCGTGCCCATTCCCGATCGCGTCAAAGGCCAACCCAACCCTGGCCGTACCAAGATTACTCAGGAAGCTGTGCAACCGCAGGTGGAAGCCAGCAACCCCATTCAAGCCAGTGCACGTCAACCGCGCAGCCAGGTGACGTCGGCTTTGCATCGCGCGCCGATGCACCCATGGCTGCAAAAAGTGGTGCGCAACTATTTCCTCCAGCGCCGCACCCAAACGGAACAAAAATCATGACCATCCCCGTTGATCAAAGCGCCACGGCCGAAGACGCCCGTGCCGCCGCCGCCACTTTCCGCGATGCCTATGATCGCATTCAACAGCAGGTTTGCCGCGCCATGGTCGGCCAAGCCGACGTCGTCGAAGGCGTGCTGACGGCGATGGTGGCCGGTGGTCACGTATTGCTGGAAGGCGTGCCCGGATTGGGCAAAACCATGCTGGTGCGTTCGCTGGGCGAAGCTTTGGATTTGCCGTTCTCGCGCATCCAGTTCACGCCCGACATGATGCCGGCCGACATTCAAGGCACTCACGTGCTGGTCGAGAATGAAGGCGGCGGCCTTGAGTTGCAGTTTGAAGAAGGACCGCTGGTTTCCAGTTTGGTGCTTGCCGACGAGATCAACCGCGCGACTCCTAAAACGCAATCGGCTTTGTTGGAGGCGATGCAGGAACGTCAGATTTCGGTGGGGCGCAAGACCATTCATTTGCAAGAGCCGTTCTGCGTGATGGCGACGCAGAACCCGGTTGAGCAAGAGGGCACTTACCCGTTGCCCGAGGCGCAGCTGGACCGCTTCTTGATGAAGTTGCATGTTGGTTATCCGGAAGAGCACGAGTACCTCGACATTCTTGATCGCACTACCGGCAGCAGCGAAGTGCAAATCGACGCGGTCAGCACCGGCGAAGAGATCATGAAAATGCGCGAGGTGGTGCGCTCGGTCCCGGTTGCCGAATCGGTGAGCCAGCACGCGGTTCGCCTGGTCATGGGCACGCAACCAGGGCGTGAATTTTCGCCGGCTACGGTCAATGAAAACGTCGCCCTTGGCTCCAGTCCGCGCGGTGCGCAGGCGCTGATTCTGTGCGGCAAAGTCAAAGCGTTACTCAACGGCCGCTTCGCTGTTAGTACCGACGACATCCGCGCGGTCGCGCCGGCGGTTTTGCGCCATCGCGTGATGGTCAACTTCCATGGCCTCGCCGACGGCGTCACCGCCGATCAAATCGTGGCCGAAGTGTTGCAAAACGTTCAGCCGGTCTAGTTCCAATACTTTGATCGCTACGCCGCGCGCATGAGCTTGATCGATCCTGACTTCCTGCACTCGCTGCAACGGCTGCGGCTGGTGGCGCGGCGGGTGCCGCGTGGCGGGCGCTTTGCCGAACAGCGCTCGGCGGCGCAGGGTGCCGGCATTGAGTTTCAGGATTACCGCCCGTATTCCACCGGCGATGATTTGCGCGCCATTGACTGGAACATTTACCGACGATTAGGTCGCGTCTTCCTGCGCTTGTTCGAGGAGATGGAAGACTTGCCGGTTTATTTGCTGCCCGATCATTCGGCCAGCATGTGGCTGGAGGATCCACCGCGCATCCGTCCCTGTTTGCGCGCGACCATGGCGTTGACCGCGATTGCACTAGGCCAGCACGACCGCGTCGGCATCTTTCCGTTCTCTTCCGAAATGCAGGTGCTGGTTCGCCCACGCTCCGGCTTTTCCTCGCTACCCGGGTTTGCCAACCGCGTCGACGGATTGCAACCAGGTGGAACCACCGACTTCGGCCAATCTCTCAGTCGCTTCTCCGGCTTGCGCTTGCGCCGCGGCTTAGCGGTAGTGGTATCGGATTTCTTCGACCCGGGCGGACTACCGACGGTCGTCGAAGCGCTGAAGAAGGTTCCGCATCATTTGTTGCTGGTGCAGTTGGTGCGGCCGTCCGACAGCAACCCGGAGTTGCAGGGCGATTTACGCTTGCGCGATTGTGAAAGCGGCGAAAGCCACGACATCACCATCGATGCGCAGGTGTTGCAGCGCTATCGCCAGGCTTACCAGGAATTCCAGGACGGCCTGACCGAGTTTGCGCAACGCCGCAACATCGGCTTATTGCGTTTGAATGCCGAACAAGAAGTGGTCCCTCAGTTGGCGACCTTGTTTGAAAACGGGAGGCTGGAAATTTGAACTTACTCCAGTTTTCGCCTGCGGTTTTATGGAGTGGTTTGGCGGCCATCGCCGCAACGCTTTACTTGTTGCAACGGCTGCGCGTTCGGTTCCGCCAAGTCGACACCGTAACCACGCTGTTCTGGCGCCAAGCGCAGCAAGAAAACCGAACCCGTGTGCTCACTCACCGATTCCGTCATCCGTGGGTGTATTTGTTCTTGTTGGCGATTGCTTCGTTGTTATGGATCGCCGCCTCGGGCCTGCGCAGCGATGGCGAAGGCGACCGCGATTATTTATTGGTTTTGGATGGCAGCTTGGCGATGACCCAAGCCGATCTTTGGGACCAAGCAGTAGAAGAACTCATGGCCGACGCCGCCGCGTTGCCTCAAGCCCAGCGCGAGGTTTGGTTGGCGCAAGAACCTGCGCTGTTGCTGCTGCAAAAAGGCGAGCACGAACTGCTTTTGCAAGAAAGATTAGCCACTTGCGCGGCCAAGCAGCAGCCCAGCAACCTGCAAGCAATCCTGTTTCGCCACGCAGCCGACCCGATTCGGCGCGACTCCACCCAGGCTCGGATCTATGGCGTGGCTCAATTGAGCGACGAAGCTGCGGCGGCCTTACCTGCAGATATGGAGTTGGTTTACCGATCGTCTTTGCCGAACATGTCGGACAATCACGGCATCTTGGCCGCGGACTGGCGTGAAGCGGCTTCCGGCGATTGGTTGCGGGTGGATTTTGCCGTGACCCTACTCGGTGACATCGGCTCCATCGAACCTACGTTGGCAGGTCAGCCCATTTCGCAACAAGGCGAGGTTCGTAACAACGAAGACGGCTCAACCACGATCCTTTACGCCGACCTTGCGGCCGATGGCAGTGAATTGGTCATTCAAATTGGCGCTACCGATGGCTACGCAGTCGACAATCATTTCCGCTGCACGCTGCCCAATCGCAACGCCATCCCAGTTCATGTTGCCGCCGATGTCGCCGAGCCCATTGCCACTCTGGTCGATTCGGACCCCGGCTTAAGCCTAAGCGATGCAACCACTGCTGCAGTGGTGATTCGCAGCAATGCGAGTCCAACGTCTTCGTTGCCGCAACTGACTTTCACCACCGCGGCCAGTAACCACGCTTTCCAAGTCCACAGCGCCTCTCATCGCAGCGCCGAAGAGTTGCTGGCTGAGGCGGTACCAGCGTTGGGAGTTGCCCAGATCGACGGTTTGGCGTTGGCCGAGTCGTTGCAGCAAGAGGTCAGCATCGGTGCGTCGTTGGAAGGCGGGCGCCAAATCCAGCTATGGAGCGTTTTGCTGGATCCTGAGCATGGTTTCGTGCGCAGCCAAAGCTTTCCGCAGTTCTTGTCGCGCTCGCTGCGCTGGTTGGCCGCACAACCCATGACCGAATCCGTGTCGCAGCCCTCGGCGCTGGACCCGGCGGTTAGCTGGCGGTTTGCCCAAGCACAAGCCGCAGTCGACCCGGCAGATATCGATGCCGAAGAACGCAGTTGGCCGCTGTGGAGCATCCTCATCCTTCTTGCACTTGCCCTGCTCCTGATGGAATGGGCTTGGTTCCACCAAGGTCGTCTGCCCTAAGAATCATGGAATTCCTCGCTCCCGGATTCTTGTTCCTGCTGCCGCTGGCCGCCGCACCCTGGCTCTGGACCAAAGCACGGCAGACGCCCATCCACACGGCGCTGCGCACCCTGTGTTTGGCCCTGATGATCTTGGCTTTAGCTCGCCCGGCAGTGATCCGGTCTTGGGATCGCCAGCACGTCATCGTCGTGCAGGACGCATCGCCGAGCCTGTCGGCCACCGAAAAGGCTCGCGCCGACGCCAATCTCAGTGAATGGCGCAAAGAGTTGCCCAGCGATTGGATTCTTCACGAATCCGCGCCGGTCCAGGGTAATTGGACCTTGGCCGATGCGCTGCACACCGCCTCGACCAAGCTGCCCGCTCACGAACCCGCTTCCATCGTTTTGGCCAGTGATGGCCACAGTCGAACGGACTGGACTCAGGCTGCTGCCGGGACCGCCGAGTTAGGGATGCCGATGCATGCACTACCGCTGTCGGTCGACGCCGCCGAATTGCGAGTTGTAGGAGTGGCAACACCGGACGGATTACGAGTCGGCCACCCCGGTACAGTACGCGTTGTGGTATCCGGCGGACCTGCAAAGGTGCGATTGCAATTGAGCAACGCAACTTCAGCTGCACCATCGACCGATCCATCGGCTGAAGTCGCACCGATTGACGCAAGCAGTGAAGCATGGGTAGACGGACGCAGCACCGTCGACATCAACTTTGAACCGACTCAAGCAGGCTTCCTTAACTTGCAAGTAGATCTGCAAAGTTTGGAGCTCAACGGCGGCCACGACATGCGTGCTGAAGACAACCGCTGGCGGACCACTGTCGCCGTGCAACCGCCGTTGCCGGTGCTTTATTTGGGACAGCGCAGTGTGGACGGTCAAACACGTTTAGCGCAGTTGCTAGGCCCTGGATTCGATCTGTCGAATTCGGACGACTTGGCCCTGGTCAACCTGAAGGAATACGCCGCGGTCATTTTGGATGACCGTACCGCCGCAACCGTGCCGGATGCCTTCCAGCAACGCTTGGCAACGGCGGTCACCGAACATGGCTTGGGCTTAATGATGAGTGGCGGGGCCGGCTCCTTCGGCCCGGGTGGATGGCAAGACACCGTCATTGCCGACCTGCTTCCGATTGAATTCCAACAGAAGGAAGAGAAACGCGATCCGAGCACCACTTTGGTGGTCATCATCGACACCTCGGGGTCGATGGGGGGCAACCGCGTGCAGCTCGCAAAAGAAGTGTCGCGATTGGCCATACGCCGTCTGCTACCTCACGATAAGGTCGGCATAGTTGAGTTTTACGGTGCCAAGCGCTGGGCGGCTCCCATCCAACCGGCCAGTAACTCCATTGAATTGGAACGCGCGCTGAACCGCCTGGATGCCGGCGGCGGCACCGTCATTCTGCCGGCAGTGGAAGAGGCTTTCTATGGATTGCAAAACGTGCAAACGCGTTACAAGCACGTGTTGATCCTGACCGACGGCGGCGTCGAGACCGGCCCGTTTGAAAGCATGATGCGACGCATGGCGGATAAGGGCATGAACGTGTCCACTGTGCTCATTGGTTCGCAAGCCCACTCCGAATTTTTGGTCAACCTAGCGAACTGGGGCAAGGGGCGTTTTTACCACGTGCCCAACCGCTTCAACCTTCCCGAGATCATTCTCAAGCAACCGGCAAGCGCCAAACTTCCGGCCTACCGTCCCGGCCAATTTTCGTTGCAGACGCGCGGCGGTTCGGCCTGGTGGGGTGCCGCCGATCCAAAAGAGTTGCCGTTGCTCAATGGATACGTTGAATGCCGTGCCCGACCCGATTCCGAGGTGCTCATTAAAACAACCGACGGCAATCATCCGGTGCTCGCCAGTTGGCGATTCGGCGCTGGACGAGTGACTGCACTCACCACCGAGCCTGCCGGCCCCGGCACCGAAGAGTGGTCCAAGTGGGAAGGCTATGGCACCTTTTTGGCTCAGGTCGTGCAACGAACAGCCGCTGATCGCATGGAGCCGGTTGCCTTTGAAATCGAGCGTGTCGGCGATCTGTTGACGGTTATCGCCACCAGCCAAAATGGCCATCACAGCCGCGAACCGGTAACCGAGCCGCCACTACAGTGGCTTGCGAGTGGACCAGGCCAATACCGCAGCAGCCTGACTTGGCCGAACGAGCAAGAGTTTCGTTTGCAAAGCGGCGATGCACAATTCCTGGTGAGTCCGGCGGCCAGTGACGCCGCTCCGGAATTACAGGTCGATCCGATTCGAGTCATGCCATTGGCCGAATTGGCTCAACTCAGTGGTGGTGGCGGTTTGCCCGAACCTGGAGCGCCGTTGGTCAGTAGCGAGGGGCGCAGCTTGCGCTTGCAGGAGTATGCTCCTTGGCTGTTGATCGCAGCGCTGTTGATGTTCTTGACCGACATCTTTTACCGTCGGCGTCCGAGCTTTGGAGGTGTGGCATGATTTCATTCGTCAACCGGTCGGCCCTAAAGATTGCTCTGGCGGTTGCTGCTCTTTGCTCGGCGTTCGCAGCAGTTTCTTGGGCCCAGCAAGACGGCCAAAGCCCGACGGCCAACGGCTTGTTGGAGCAAGCCCTTGCCAATCATGGCGAACTCGCCACGGTGGAGGCTCTTTGGCGGCAAACGGTGTTGGATCAGGGCGGCTGCGACGACTTGCAGAAGCAGTTGGAACAGAGCTACGAAGCTAGCGAAGACGGCGACCAAAAGGTGGCGTTGCTTTGGGTGCGGTCGCAGCTTTATCAGCGCCAGGGTTTGCTCAATCAAGCCCTCTCCATTCTCGAGCTGATGTCCGAGGAGGCACGCGACGGCCGCTACTGGTTGGTCCATGGTCGCGTATTGGATTCACTAGGGCGGCTTGAAAAAGCACGAGAGTCTTATGAGCACGCGCTGCAAGCTCTTGGTGATCAAGATCCGCAAGTCTTGTCGATCCGATTGCGTTTGGCGCTGCTGGCGATGCAAGAAGATAGCGATGCCAAAGATGCGCTGTCGGACTTTGCCAAAAACGAAGACTTAAGCCGTGAGCAACGCAATCGCGCGGCAGTGGTTTTGGCCTTGCTGGGAAGGCCGAAGGATGGCATCGAGTTGTTCGAATCGACCGGCGAAGGAAGCGCTCTGTTCCGCCAAGAAATTCGTTTGGCGGAATGGGCGTTAAAGGCCAAGGATCATGAGCACGCGCAGCAGTACGCTTGGCAGGCGCGTGAGGCCGCTGTTACCAATCGCGATCGCTATTACGCCCTTGCACTGCTTCGCCAGGCTTATCGCGACGCCGACCAGTTAGAGGACTTGCTCGACGAGTTCGCCGACATGGAGATCAGCGACAAGCCCACACGCGAAGCATGGATCTCGCTGCTACGTGAATTGGGGCGGTATGAGCAAGCCGTCACCTTGTTTGAAGCCGATGCCGCGGCAGCCCAATTCCCGATCGAGCAACGCCGCGAACTGTTGGAAATGTACCGCGACTCCGGCCGCGAAGAGGAAATGGTCCAGCAGTACCGCAAGCTGATCGAAGAGCAGCCGCGCAACTGGGTGTGGCCGGAAGGCTTGTCGCGTTACTACTTGGAAAACGGTGACGTCGACGCCGCCCGCGAGGCTTGGCAGACTTTCCTCGTCACTGAGTTGCCCGGCGCCAATTACCTGGATGGCGCGGAAGCTTTAATGGGTGTCGGCATGGACGACTTGGCGCTGCAATGTGCCGAGGATTGCATTGCAACGGATCAGGTGACGTCGCCGGCGTATTTGTTCTTGTACGAGCTGCACAGCTTCCGCGGCGACTTGGAACAAGCGACGATCGCGTTGGATCGCATGCGCGACGCGTTGCCGGCCGATGCGCCGGAGCGCATGCAGTTGGCCGAGTCTTACGAAAAGCTGGGCGACTTGGAGCAAGCGGTGCAACTGCTGGAGGATTTGCGCGGCATTCGTGGACCGGAACGCACTGGCGAAGACTTAGAGATGCGCCTGGCGTGGTTGCATTCCGAGGTTGGGAACGAAGAGTTGGCGCTGAAGCGTTGGAAGGAGATTTGGTTGCGCATCGATTCCATCCCGCGTCGCCGTTACGTCGAGGATCGTTTGATGTCGGTGGCGTCGCGACTCGGGCGGTTGGCGGACATTGCGATTGATTTGGAAAAGAAGCTTTACGCCGGAACTGCGAATCAACGCGAAAGCGGCCTGCTGGTGCGTTTGTACACCAAGGTGGGGGACGCGGTGTCGGCCACCGAAATTATTGAAGAGCACCTGAAATACAGCGGCGGCTCCGAGGTGGAAGCGTTGCAGGAGCAAGCGCGCGTATTCCTCGCTTGCACCGATTATCACAACTATGAGCGTACCGTGAATCAGTTGATTGCGCTCGATCCGGAAGGCGAACCGGATTATCTACGTCAAATCGCGATGAGCATGTTGGAGCGCGGCAAACCGCAACAAGCTCGCAAGATTTTGGCGCGACTGAAGGAGCTTGGAGCCACTACCGATGAAGCCGAATTTGAAGCCGGCGTACTGGCATTGGCCGGCTTGAATGATGATGCGATTACCGCTTATCGGCGCGGCATCGCCGGCAACGCCAACCGAATTGAAAGCTACTTGTTGATGGCGAACTTAATGGCCTCTGCCAATCGAAAAGATCAGGCCATCGGCATGTTCCAGCACCTTGCCGAAACCGCTGAGAAAGATGATTTGTTCACCATTGCCATCGATGGTTTGATCAACATGGAGGCGCCGGCGTCGACCTTGCGCTGGGCGCGGCGGATCACGCTTGAGCGTTTGGCCAACCGCCATGACAAGCCCTATCTCTACCAGTTGCTCGCCGACTTGGCCGAGTTATGCAACGATGTCGAAGCGCAATTTACCGCACTGGAAAACTTGCTGCCCATCGCCGGCGATCGACGCACTTCGGTGGTGCGCGAATTGATGGATTTGTCGGCCGGCAGCAACAGTTTCAGCGGACCGCGCCGGCAACCGAAAACCAAACGTCACCTGGCATTCGGCCGCCGCTTGATTAGCCTCGGCCAATTGGTGCCACCGCAGGTCTACTTGGATCTGGGACGTGCATTCTTGAATTCGCAAGATATCCAAGACGCGGTCAGCACATTCTCCTTAGCTCGCGGCCTCGCCGACGCCGATGCTTTCCAACGCGACACCGCCGCGCTGTTTGAAGAAGCCCGCTATCTACGCGAAGCAAAAAAGACTTATCAAAAAGTCTTGATCGGTGACAACGGCAACTTGGGCTTACTGATCAAAGTGGCCGAGCTGCACGAGCAAACCGGCAAAGATCAAGAAGCCGCCGACGCTTACCGTCGCGCTTTGAATCTATTGCTGTCGCGTCGCCCGGTTATTGCTGCGAAAGAAGAAAAAGATGTCGACGATCCGTATGCGCGCTGGATGGCACGCAACGTCGACGATTTTGACCGCTATTACGAACGTGCACTCAAAGGCTTAAAAGCGTCGATGGAGCCGGCCGATGCAGAGCAGCTTCTTCGCCGGCAGATGGATTGGGCGCTAGCCGATTTGCAACAGGTCGTCACCCTGCAGGCCGAAGCTGAGGAATCGCTACCGTTGGATCGCTTCCCACGGTTGTTGCGCCGCTCGGACTTTTTGCGCCACGCGGCGATGACCTATGGTCAGCCGCAAATTGCCGAAGACTTTGACCTGCAACTTCAGCAAGCCTTCGCCGAAGACGCCGATCTTCTGCCGCGCCTAATGCGCGTGTGGAGCCGCAACGGCCTAATCGCCGGGGCGCGCAATTTGTTGGAAGCCAGTCCGCGCCCGGCGTTGGAAAAAGACCCGCTGCGCTTCATGATCGGCGAAGGTCTAGACCCGGAAGCCTTTGAGTTAATTCCTGCCGACGAAGCGCTGCGCTTGGTCATGCCGATGCTGACCGGCAATCGCTTCGAAGAAGCCAAAATTCTGCTGCAACGCGTCGACTACCGACTCAGCGAAAGCAAGCCTGCCACCGTTGGCGCGCTGTTTTCGGCGTCGACGATGTTGAACGAGCCGGACTTGCAACTGACTCTCGCGCGTCACTGGTTGCGCATGCAAATGGCCGACCCGGAAAGTTATGGCTATTGGGGCATCCGCGGTTCGTTAGACCGTTGCGTGCAATATTTACCGCCCGAACATCTGCGCAGTTACGCTCAGTATTACATGCAGTTGGTGCTGGATGAACCGGAGAAACGCGCCAACTATCTGGCCGGGGTCCCGTTCTTGCAGGAGCGCTTGAATGAACCTCTGGTCACCGCCGAAGAGTTAGCCGACTTGATTGCCGAGCAAGGTCAAATGCTGGCTTACAGCTTGGGACCGCTGCTGGCTCTAGCACCGCCGGAGGAACGCGCCTCGTTAGCGTCGTCGGTGTGGGTGGAGTTGAACCCGTCGATGCGCTGGTACTTCCCGTTCAACCTGCTGACGACGATGGAAGCCGAGTTCGGGGAGGAATTAGAAGACCTGATGCTGGAATGGTTTGAGTTTGCCGCCAAAGAGGGCGAGCAACGTTACGTAGTCCAGCGCGCCGACGACTTGCTCAACCAAGAATTGCTCGAGCGCAATTACGACTTTGTCGGTGAAATTTTTGACGTGCTCGCCAAGGCTTTCCCCGAAGACCCGATGGTGCGCGCCAGCCACGCTCGCTGGATGTGGAAAAAGGATCAAAGCGACGAAGCGCTGCAAATCGCGTTAGATGCCTACTTCGACCCGGCAATGAGTTCGGGGAACGATTGGTCTGTTCGTCAGGCGAAGCAAGGCATCGAAGCCGAATTCTTTAAGGCACGTCCTCAACCTTTCCTCGATCGTTGGGAAGAGAACAACCAAAAAGACGGCGCAACCATGGCCAAAACCAATGAGCGTTTGCGCATGGTTCGTCAACTGCAAGACAAAGATTTGTTGCACGCCGAATTGCAATCGGCGATGAAATGGCATGAAGACGAAATGAGCTTCAAATTGCAGTTCCACAGTTCTTTGGTTGCAAGAGGAGAACAAGAAAATGCCGAAAAGTGGTTGGCAAAATTGCTGGTCGACTTCGACGACAACAAAGATTTGTGGCGTTCTCAGTTCTATCAGTTGCGCTCCAAGTCCCAATATGTGAACGCGCTGCAAGCGCTGAACAGGTGGCAGGAATTAGTTGCTATTGAAGAGGCGGATAAGGTTGAGACCAAAGTTGAGGAGGAAGAGGAAAAAGTAGATACTCGAGCGCCTCAAACCGGTGTTTGGAACCTGAAAAAAGTGTTGGTGGAACAACAGGATCCGGTTACCGCTCAACAGGTTCTTCGTCGCATGTGGCGAAATTATCCTCGCGATGATGATTCCATGCGCTTTTACTATCGTCAGCCGCTGAATCAATCCTGGCCGGTGGATTTCGAAGAAGTTGAGGAGTCGGAAGAAACCAAAACTGTGCGCGCGCGCGGTGGACTTCCTGCCTATTTGCTGTGGCAGCCGCAGGAAGAAACCGAAGAAGAGCCGCCGACCATGTGGCAGGTTCTTGCCGAGCACGAGTTCGGCCTGAACGAAATGGAGCGTTTATTGCGCGTAGAAGGCGCGTCGGCCGGCGAAGGCCAGGAGCAAGTAATCGAAGCTTTGGCGCATGCTCGGGCCGCGGAAACCGGAAGTGAGCAAGCCATTCAAGAGCTGCTCGACATGGCGAATAATGGCCAAGCGCTGCGCCACCATTATTTGCAGTTGTTGGTCTTGCTCAGCGAAAATCAAAACTCGATTTCGGAAGAAGCGCAAGCAGTACTGGATGGCTTGCAGCGCAGCTTGGATCCTAAAGACGGACGTCAGCTATTGGAGTTGGCGCGGGTCATGGCAGCGACCGGCGACCGCGAACGCGCAGTGGCGCTTTATCGTTGGTGCGCGACTCGTATCAGCGGTTCGTCGTACATCTATTACGAGGATGACAGCAGCACCTTGAGCATTCGCCAACTGCTGAAGAGCGCTAAGTCGGCGTTGCAAAGCGGCGATGACTTGATCGGCATTGTGGAATTAGCACTGCAAATTGCCGCACCCAGCGACAACCCATGGGACGCCGAAAATTACCAGCGCGTGGTCATGGAAACGTGGACCGACTTGCTCGATCCGCAGGCCGCATTGGAAAAGTGCAGCAAGGTCTGCGCCGAGGCGGATTCGCGCGACCAGTCCTTACGCCGCGACATCGCCAAACGAGCAGCAATGCTTTACGCCAAGACCGGTAACATCGAACGCGCGTTGGCCTGTGCCGAAGTTGCCTATTGCTCGTTCCCGTTAGATGAGTTCTTTCAGCAATACTACTACTCGTACTTGGGCCGGTCCGAACACCCGGCGCGGTCCATCGGTAGGCGAGAAATGCATCAATGGCTGCCGGCCGACGGTGGCGAATATGTCAACGCGGCAAACTGGTATACCGCTTTAGCAAATGCCGTGCTGGACTGGAGCGAAGCTGATCGTTTCAATAAGCAAAATGCAATTACCACCTGTGTGCTTGCCACCGTGCGGTTGTGGGATATGGGCGAGGCCGATGCTGCCCAACAACTGCTGGAACGGCTAAGCAAGCTCGCCGACCCGGGTGGCAACGGGCGTTTGTGGATTGCCGATGCCTATCAGCACTGCAAACAAGCCGACGTCGCCGCCGCGCTTCAAACCCAGCTACTGGATGACCGCGAACTCCCGATGTCGCGCTGGAACGACGTCTTCGATGCGGTCATCGCCGAACAGGGTCCGGCGGCGGCACTAGCGGCGTACCTGCCGCTCAGCGAGCAGAACCATCACAAGGTGCTCCTAGAGGCGCTGATCGACATGGCCGAATCCGCCGGCGAGGACGAGGAGCTCGCCCGTTTAAAACAGCTGCATGAAGACGCTCAGGCCGCCAAAGCCGAACTGGATGCCTGGCAAGAAGCGGAAAACGAGAAGCGCAAGAAGGCTTCCCAGCGGCACAGTCCAAACATGATCATCATCCGCTAATCCGAGCGGATCGGCTAGGTATAAAAAAAGACCTCCGATCTCGCTAGGGCAAAATCGGAGGTCTGGTCAAGGTGGTGGGCGATACTGGACTCGAACCAGTGACCCCCAGCTTGTCGAGCTGGTGCTCTAGCCAACTGAGCTAAGCGCCCGACCTTGAGGGCGAGAAGGATACCGTAACTTGGCAGCCTTGAAAAGCCCTAAGCGACAATTTTAACAGCTTCTCCGGGCGAAACTAGTCCAGCAGCTGCCACGCGCCGTCGGCGACGCTGAGCAACCAATCGGCGTCGGCCTGGGGTAAACCGCCGCTAAAACTGCTGGCCAGCGGGCTCTGGTCGTAGAGGTAGGAGAAAAACATCGCCCCGGTCAGGAAGGAGCCGGCAGCTCCGGCATGCGAGCCGTCGCCGCTGTGCAGGGTGAGCGCGGTGTTCTGGTACATGGAATAATTCCACGCCGCGCCGACGTGCACGATATCCGCCCCAGTGGCTTTGGCGGCCTGGGCATATGCCACTTTGTTGGCATGGAGCATTTCGCTGGGTTCATTATTGAAATACGACACCAAATACGAATGTCCCCAATTGCGCGGCCAAGTCTGGAAGTAAACCACCTCGGCGGTCGGCGCTTCGCGCTTGATCACCACATCGATGTTGAGCATGCCGCGCTCAAATTGATTGCGCTCGGTAGTGTGGCCCAAATATGCCTGCGACGGTCGCGTGCTTTGCTCTTGCACGACAACGTAATCCCATGCCTGTTGATTGAGCAAATCCAGCAACGAGTAGCTGTTGCTTTGGTAGACGGCCGATTGGCGGTTTTGATAGTGATCCAGCACCGTCCAACCACCGCGAGTCGCAAGCTGCAGGGTCAGTGTGGTGTTTGGATCGGCGGCGACGAAGTCCTCGAACGAACGCCACGTACCGGCGGTGTAGCTGTTGCCGATCATCAGCACGTTGAGGTGGGTCGCCGCCGGCTGGTTCGGCGCGGCTGGCGGAACCATGTCCGGCAGGGTCATGCCGGGCGGAAGCAGCCACAGGATGAGGGGAAGGAGGAGCATCTGCATCTGGCTCCACGATATCCCTAAATCAGCGCTGGTAACCGCGGCTATTTGGCGTGGTACGACTCAGCGCGTTCGTGCCACTGGTCGTACGGCGACAAATCGCGTCCGGCGGATTCCAGGCGGCAACGCAGGAATTCAAGCGCCTCAGAGAATTCGTCGTGCTCGAGTAATCGCTCTTGCCAGCCCTTGCGACGCCGACGTTTTTTGCCCGGACGTTCCGGAGGATCCATTTCCAATTGGGCTTGCAAGATATGCACACCGCGATTGATGGCCGTGCGCGGGAAACGCGCACGCTGTTGCAGTACCTGCAACAGCGCCACCGGCACGTGGCGCGGATCGCGAATTCCTAATGACCGTGTTTCGGCATCCCATTCGGCTTCGGCCCATGCACCGTACAAAACCGCCAGCCGGAAGCCATAACCGGGATCGCCGCCGTCCCAAATCCAGTCATCCAAGCAGCGGAATAAGCCACTCATGCGTTGCTCTCGAGCCGAAGAATCAGGGTCGCGGTCCAGCCACTGGGCGATATCCGGCATCAGAATCGGCAGCAATTCCAAAGCTTTGAGGTCCTGCCACACGCCCTCCATGTCGCCGGTCAGCATCAAGCGGAAGACTTCTTCTACCACCCGAGGTTCGGCTGATTGCGCCAGCAAGGGCGCCAGTTCCCGCGAGGCAGAAACTTCGGATGGACCGGCATCCAAACGCAAACGGCGCATAAATTTGATCAGACGCAGGATACGCACTGGATCTTCTCGAAAGCGCAGGTCGGGCGGCCCGATGCTGATGAGCTTGCGCTCGTTCAAGTCGCGCATCCCACCGATGTAATCGACGATCTCTTGCTTGCCCGGATCCAAAAACAGACCATTCACGCTGAAGTCGCGTCGCAGCGCGTCTTCCTCGGCGCTGCCGAAGGCATTGTCGTCGCGAATGGGGGCGGTCAGCTCGCCTTTGCCTTGCTGCGGAACGCGCCTAAAGGTGGAGACCTCGTAGATTTCGCGACCGGCATAAACGTGCACAATCTTGAAGCGGCGACCGATGATGCGGGAACGGCGAAACAATCGTCGCACCTGACCTGGGCGCGCCGACGTAGCGATGTCGTAATCCTTGGGATTGAGCCCGAGTAAGTGATCGCGGACGCAGCCGCCGACCAAATAGGCTTCGTGCCCAGCACGATTCAGACGCCGCACAATGTCGACCGCACGCCGATCCAGTTTGCGCGGCGAGAAGGGCAGACTATGACGCGTAGCAGGGCTCATAGGGAGGTCTTCAGCTCGGCGGCGCGTGGCTTAAGCCGGCTTCAGAACTACAAGATAGCGCTTGCCGCGCTTGTCGGGCAGGTCATAACCATGCTGAGCGGTCAATGCCCAATGCTTGCGCACGTCATCGGCGAGATTTTCCCAATCGTCTAGCCAGCGCGGCCCGGTCATCAGCAGCACCGCTCCGAACTTGACCCTGTTGCGGCGCAGACGAGCCAGAAATTTAGCTGGGGCTTCGACCGCGCGGGCAACAATGCAATCGACCCGACCTTCTTCGCGCAAGCATTCCTCGGCCTGCCCGTCGAGTACGTCGACGTTGAACAATTCCAAGCGGAAGGCAGCGTCGTCGAGGAATTCGGCGCGTTTGCCACGGCGTTCACACAGCAACATGCGTTTCTCAGGGAAAGCACATGCCCAAACCAAGCCGGGCAATCCGCCACCGGAACCCCAGTCAGCCACCGTGCGCGCGTCTTCGGGTACGTAATGGGCGGCAATGACGCAATCGATCAGGTGACCACCGATCAGCGTTTCCCAGTCTTTGGCACCGGTTAAGTTGGTGACGGTATTGGCAGCCAGCAACAAGCGGCCGTATTCCAAAACTGCACCCAGGGTGCCGTCGGGAGGGTCGGCAAGGGGTTTCAGCGCATCGCGCAGAGCGCCGACGTCGATCGGGTTCGGCTGCTCGAGGTTGGCGAGCGCGTCTTCCGGGATTCCTGGATAAGCCATCCGAGTGATCTTTGAGGTGCAGGAGGGCGGGGGCGCCGCGTCGCTGCAGAATCGGTGGCAGGGCAGGGAGGACTCGAACCCCCAACATGCTGATTTGGAATCAGCCGCTCTACCAATTGGAGCTACTGCCCTAAACCGAATTCGAATGGTGCCGAGAGGGGGAGTCGAACCCCCACGTCCTTTACGGACACAGGCACCTGAAGCCTGCGCGTCTGCCAATTCCGCCATCTCGGCTACTTTGGCCCATCCGGGTCGAATAAGATACCGTCCCCGCTGGCGGAAGCAAGCCCAAACATGTCTGAAACTGAACGCCCAATCCGAGAAATCGCGTACAACCGCAAGGCCAAACGCGATTACGAGCTGCTCGACAAGCTCGAGGTGGGGATCCAATTGGTCGGCACCGAGGTGAAAACCCTAAGGAACGGCCAGGTCAGCCTTTCCGAAGCCTTCGTTAAGATCAAAGATGGCCAGATGTGGCTGGAAAAATGCCACATCGACGAGTACACCGAGGGCAATCAGCACAATCACGATCCAGCTCGTGCGCGGCGCTTGCTGGCGCACCGACGCGAGGTGCAGAAGTGGTTCCAGAAGATGAAGGAGAAGGGGCTGACGATTATTCCCTTGCGTTTGTATTTCAAAGGTCGGCACGCCAAATTGGAGATTGCGATGGCGCGTGGGCGTAAGCGCCACGATAAGCGTCAGGCGATGAAGGACAAGGATTCACGCAAGGAGTTGCGCAAGCTGCGCCGACGCTAACCGAACCGTGGAAGCCAATTGGAATGGGTGAATGAATCGCGGAATCGCATTTAATTCGTTCAAGCCCTGAGTTATGTTCGCTATGGTTCGGTATGGATTTTGGGTTTCTTTTGGGCTGCAAGCCGGCCACACCTTGCTCGCGGTAAACGCGCCGCCATTTGCACAGGGAAGCGTTGCACACCCCGTGCTCTCCGCAGAACTCGCGCATGGTTTTGCCACACGCTTCATACTTGCGCATTAAGTCTAATTTCTGGGCGACGGTGAAGCGCCGCACCGCGGGCTTCTTTCGACCCGCTCCCGCGGGTCTCCCTGCGCCCGCGGTGTGTTTGAATCCTCGTTTCTTGGATGTGCCCATCCTCTTTCTCCTGCCCGATAGGGCACTGAAGTGAGGATTGGGTGCCGATCAAGCAACATCTTTTCTGTAAAAAGCAGCAGACTCATCAAATGCCTTCCA
>CAYFOM010000013.1:0-101468 GCA_964344765.1 uncultured Planctomycetales bacterium
TGCGACCTCCGGGTTATGAGCCCGACGAGCTGCCAGCTGCTCCACCCCGCGTCGTGGGTCGGAAATTCTAACTGCGCCAAAGCTTCGGTCAACCCAAATCAGCGAATATTGCCACCATCCGGATTTTCCGGATCCTCTTTCTTCGGCGGCTCTTCCTGCTTGGGCGGTTGCTCAGGAGTTGGCGGCGTCGGCTTGGGTTCATCCTTCTCAGGTTGAGCCGGCGGAGTATCCGCAGTCTTGGCCGCAGCTTGCTCGCCACCCTCAGCTTGACCCTCGGCCGCAGGAGTCTCTTTGACCTCACCGCCGGGATCAACTGCCGGCTTCTCAGCGGCCACAGCTTGATCGATCTTGGTGCGGAATCCGGCCATTTCAGCCTTGGCTTTTTCGCCGGCCATCGGCTGCAACGCAGACACAAATTGACTTGCTTCCTGCCACAGTCCTGCGGCCTCGGCGGCGCGCACCGCATTCAACGCGATAGCATCGTATGCCGGTCCGGCTTGCATCTTTTGAATGGCAATTTGGAAGGCATGGAATGCGTCGGCGTGCTGCCCGAGCATGGTCGACATTCGACCCTGCAATTCCGGCCATACCGACGAAGCCGGTTCGGCTTCGCTTTGTGCCTTCAACAAGTTGATGGCCCGCAAGACATCAGGGTCGTCGGCTTTGCGCTGGGGCTCTTGCGCCATGACCCACTCGGCCTGAATCTGAGCTTGCAACGCGCGGAACGGAGCAAGCGCTTCCGGCTTCGCTTCAGCCGGCAGCGGGAACTCGCTCATTAAACGCCAGGCCATTTCCCAATCGCGGCGGGCAACCATTACTTGCAATGCCTGCTGCACCAGCGCCAGGTCACTGCCGATCTGAGTGTGCAACGCCTCGCGGTATTCGTTCCAGAACACCGGCGGCTCAAACTTCAGCAGCAAATCCACCGCGCCGGATGCGCGCATCGCCCGCGAGACCTTCAGCAATTCCCGCTGAAGTCCCTCTTCCGGTTCGACCAGCAATCGGTTGAGCAACAAAATGGTGAACTTCTGGTGCTTCAACTTGCCGCCGGCTTTCATCGCCTTGTAGCGAATCGCCGAGGTCTGGTTGCTGAGCAGATCCGCCATGTACTGATCCAAGAAGGCATCCACCTGGTTGAAGCGCTGGGCCACTTGAATGGTTGCTTCCAGCGCCGCCTGACGGTGCTCAATGCTGCGGTCGGCACTGCTGACTCGCCCGAGCATGGTCAGCAAAAAGTGCTCGTCGCCGAGCAAACCAACGGCTTTGTATAGATGAGGGACAACTTCGTCCGCCTTCTCTTGCTCTAAGGCAATGGGGAAGGTTGCGTTGATCTTCGGCTGACACTCCTTCAAATCAACGGCTTGGTTGGCCGCCAAGCTGGTCATACCGGCCAGTAACGACTGACGCATCCGCGCGGTGCCGGCGTTACCGTTTGCCAACGGCTGATAGGCGAGCTGGAAGTACTTCACTGAGGTTTCCAGCGCCAATTGCGGCGGCTGAATCTCGATCAGCAGACTGGCGGCCTCTTCCATTTCAGGAGTGGAATGCCCTGCCATTGCTTCCTCGATGAAGCTGATCGCCTCGGCACCCTGGAAGAAGCGCGGCACCATACGCAGCAATTGCACGCGCAACTCGCTATCGGTTTCACCATCGAAAGCTTTGCGAAACGAACCGATCTCGAAGGTCGGTACGTGACCGTTGTTGCCGTTCGCGGCAATACGCGCCAAAGCTTCGTAACCCAAACTTCGCACCTCTTTGCGTAGGTGTTCGACCGCATTCAACGCCGAGTCCGGATCCGCCTCGAGCAGCTTGCGCCACAAACTCAACTCGGATTGCAACGCCTGATCCAAAGCCATCGCCATCCAATCGATGCGGTTCAACTCGCGCGCAGTCTTCCACCAATCGTGGAAGGCTTCCAAAGTGCGGAACTGGTGGCGAGTGATCGCCTCCAATGCAGCGCTGGCTTCGGCCTGATAGGCGGACTGATTCAAACGTGCACCGATGCTTTCCACAAGTGCCGGGTTCGACATCTGCAATTGTCCGGCGGCAATCAACGCGCCGGGGATCAATTCCAAGTTCTCGCCTTCGGGCGAACGCAGAATGTCGATCAATCGCTGCTCAAGATTCGGCCAAGCGGCGTAGATGCGCTGCATTTCGCCAGGCAACAGATCGGTGGGGAAGTCGTCGGCGTGATAGAGGCCAAGTACAAAATCAGCTTGCGCGGCCAACTCGGCTTGCGGCAGCTCCTGCAGGATCAGCTGGGCGGCGGCGCGGCGGGCTTCCGGGTCTTGGCCTTTGAGTTTCTCCTGGTAGGCAGCCACGACCTCGGGCTTCTGTTGAAGCGCCGGCGGCAATGTTGGCCAATTGGCGCCCTGCGTGAGCAAGCACCAAAGCAGGAGAAGTCGGATCACCCTATTAGATTAATGGACTGAAGCAGGTGAAGGAAGGCGGTTGACAGGTTTCCTTCTACGTTTATTCTTCGGCCGGAACACGCTGCTAAGTAAAGTTCGGCCCTACGTTTGTGTAGTACTCGAATCTCTTCAGGTAAAGCGCTATTTGTCAAAGCCGGCCGCTCATCATGCTGACGGCGCCGCAACTGCTCTTGTTGGCTGATTTCGAGGGCGAGTACGCGTGGTTGAGTGCGAAGAAGTGCCAACGAGTCCGGCCGCTCGATCACCCCCCCGCCCAGGGCGACGACGGCACCCTGACGGGACACGAGTTCGGTCAGCAATTCGGCTTCGGCCTCGCGGAAACCGGGTTCGTCGACGGGGATCCAATCGCGGATCAACCGTTTGTGCTTGGATTCGAGCTCGTCATCGGCGTCAAGGAAGTCTAATCCGAGACTTTGGGCAAGCATTCGGCCCAGCGTCGATTTGCCGGAGGCGCGTGGACCGATCAGCAATATCGGCGGGCATTCCAAGCCCAGGTCGGCCTCCAGCGCTATTCGCAGCGCTTTTTCCGGCGGCCGTTTGCCGCTGCCGATTTCGAATTGGCGCAGCATTTGGGCCAGCAGCATGTGGTGGCCCGGCACTATTTGACAACCCGCAAGTTCTGCTGTTTCAAGGAATTGCGTGCGCGCGGGGTGGTAGACCATATCCATCGCAATGCCGCCTGCCGGAGGCGCGTGGTCAGCGACCGAGTTGCCTGGACGATGAGCGCTGCCCAGCGGAGTGGCTTGAATGATGGCGAAGCTGGGGGCGGATTGACATGCATCCCACAACGCCGGAGAAGCAAGATCAACCGCCTGGAAAGTTGTACTCTGAGTTGCCACAGCCAGATCTTGACTGGCGCGGGTGAGATCGTCGGCCAAATGCTGTGCTTGCTCAACACGGCGAGCCGCCAAGGTCACCGGATAACCGCGGCGACCTGCTTCATAGGCGGCGGCCCGCGCTGCCCCACCGGCCCCGAGAATGATGACCGGTGCTCCGGCCAACAGGCCGGCGGCTTCGAGCGGGTCCATCGCCCCATGTCCGTCGGTGTTGTCAGCCATCCACTTACCGTCTTTGCGCAATAAATAATTGGCCGCGCCGATGGCTTTGGCCACGTCCGACGCTTCATCGGCGGCTTCTAAAGCCTGTTGCTTCAGCGGTGCGGTCACGGAAAACGCCTGGAAATTGGAACTGCCGTAGGCTTGGTGCAGAGTTTGCGTGCTGATTTCGCGGTGTTGGAGCGGCAAATAGAGGCCATTCGACCATGGGTGTGTGCCGGCGGCGGCCAGCCAGTCAAAGGCACTGCTCCATAAAAGCGGACTCCGCGAATGCTCGACCGGGTCGCCGAGGACGCCGAACAACTTGGTTTGCAACCAATCCGGCCGTCGGCGAACCAAGTGCTCCGCCCACTGCCCCGGCGCAACCGCTTCATTGCGCCAGCACGCGTAGCTCCACGGAGCTCCCAGGGCCAACGCCCACAATCGACTTGCCGCGCTTCCGGGCCCCTGGGTGAAGATCACCCGTTTTGGACCGGGTAGCCGGTAAAGCGGAAGCACCGCCAGTGATTGCTCGTGGCTTTCCGCCCAAGCCACCAACTTGACGATGTCGCCGCGTTGTGAATCGGCTTGGCTGGCAAGCTGATGAAACACAGCTTCTAGCGATTCGCATGGTTTGGTCGCTGGTTGATGCCAAGACCAGATTCGCGGCAAGTCAGCCGGCAATACCGCCGACGCCTGATCGGCAAAACACGGCGGCACGTCAACGCGCAGCGGCGGACTCAGTCTTTGCAGAGCGGTTTGGATTTGCTGCCACCAACCGTTGAATTCGCCGTCATAGGTTCCGCCTTCGGTTGTCGGCACACAGGCGAGGATGAGCTCCAGGTCGCCCCGCGAATCGTCGAGCAACTGCCAATCGATGTCGGCAGCCAGTCGATCCAAGCGCAACTCAGCATATTGGTCCTTCGCCTGCAATCTCTGCAGACGGCTGGCAATCAGGTGCGAATCGCTACCGAACAGGGAAACGGCCAAACTCATGTCTGTGGCGCCGAGCTTAGCTCCTGATGCAACCACTTTCGAATGTCATTCGCCGTTTCGGCGTTAAGTCGACCACTGCTTTGCGCCAGATCACAAAGTGCACGCCATTCTTGCAGTTGCAGACGGCGATGCTGCATCGGCACCTCGCGCAGATGTGCTTGCAAAGTTTCGAGGTCGCCGCGCACCATCGGTCCGGTCAACGCCTGCTCGGCACCGTGTTCGCCGTAGGCTTGCACTGCGGATTGAGCTAGCGTGTGAACTATGGCTTGAGCCGCTTCGAGAGTGGTTGCATCGCGCAACAAAGATTCGGCTCGAGCCAATACCCCGGTCACGTGGTTTGCCGCCAGACTCAACGCCAAGTGATAGCGCTGACGGTTTGCCGTCGCCGGCATCGGAATCCATCGACAGCCCCATTGATTGACCAGGGCGCGGCTGAGGTCGGTGCATCCCAAAGTTGCGGCGGTCACAAAAACCTGATCAAGCTGAGTGGCGCTGGTTTTGGGATTGGCGAAGGGGTGAATTGGATGCAAGGCACCGAAGCCGTGCTGCACAGCGGCGTTGGCCGGGGCTAGGGAATCAAATACCCAAAGTCCGTGGCGTCCACTTGTGTGAGCGATGAGCAAGGGCTGGTCGCGATGCAGAAGATCTCTCCACTGCGAAGCTCGTTCCTCGATTAGGTCCGGCAAAGAAGCGTCATCCACACAAAGCAACACGATGTCGACGTCGCCGAGTTCGCCGCCGCCGATGGAGGTTGAAATGTTTAAATCCTTCGCCCACTGCTGCCAATTGCCGGCAGAGCGCCCACACAGCTCCACTTGGTGGTCAAGCTGGCGGTGCCGCAACGCCAAGGTTCGTCCCACTCGGCCCGGGCCGATGATGCGGACTTTGAGTTGGCGAGTAGGTGCGGTCATTTACGCGCGGTGGCGGCGTGATCGGAATCGCTGGATGAAGAATAGCGCAAGGGTCGGCAAATCACCGCCTGACGGACCAGCGGCTGAATTCGCCCGGCCAATTGATTTGCTTGCGCCGAGCTATTGCAGGCAGCAAAGAAGGAACTACCGCTACCACTCATGGTAAAGCCGGAATGCGGCTTGAGGTCGTCAACCGCGCGGTTGAGTTGAGCACCAAGTTCTTGAAGCCCGGGGACGGCTTGGTAAGCGGCTGCTTCCAAATCGTTGACGCCAGGTTGGAGAGGCCACTTTTGATTCTCTGCAGAGGGAGCCGCCATCGATCCAGCCTTCAAATTGGCGAAGACCTCGGGAGTGGATGCGTGCAAGTCGGACAACGCCAAAACGAGGTGCAGTTCAGGCGGATTGGCCGCAGCGAGAACAATTTCCCCGCGCCCACCACGCAATTCAGCACTTTGCCGCTGCCAAAAAAAGTCGACGTCGCTGCCGATGGATTGGGCGACGGCGCGGCATTGCTCGGGGCTCAGGGGTTGTTTGGCGACTTGCTGCAACAAGTGCAACGCGGTCGCCGCGTCGGAACTTCCGCCGCCGAGGCCGGCACCGGAGGGAATGGTTTTGTGCAGCTGCCAACATCCATGTGGTGCCACTCCGCCGGCCAGACGCCACTGCGCTTCGGCTTTAAGCACCAAATTTGAGGCGTCGGTCGGAACACCTGGGGCAGTTGGGCCTTCGACCTGCATGGTGCTTTGCACAAGCTTGGGGTTGGGTACGAAATGCAATTCGTCGCCCCAATCCAATGCCAAAAACCAGGAACGCAATTCATGAAAACCGTCGGCTCTCTTGCAGAGTACCTCGAGAGTCCAATTGATTTTGGCGGGTGCGAACATGTGGCTCAGGCGGTGCCGAGGAACATGTTGTCGATCAACCGAGTTTCACCCATGCGCACCGCAACCACCGCCCGCCACGGTCCTGGGTGGTCGGGTTGAGCCGGCCGGAAAGTGCGGTCGTCGATGATTTCGGCGTATTCGATTTGACTGAGTTCGCTTTGCTGAATGGTTTGAGTCAACAGCTGATTCAATCGCGGCAGTTCGCGTTCGCCGGCGGCAAACGAATTCTTCACCGCAAAAAGCGCGCGCGCAATAACCGCAGAATTGCTGCGTTGATCCGCAGTTAAAAATGCGTTGCGGCTGGACAAAGCTAGACCATCTTCTTCGCGCACCGTTTCGCAGCCGTGGACTTTGATATCCAAATCCAAGTCTTGAGCCATGCGCTTGACCAGCCACAGTTGCTGCGCATCTTTTTCCCCGAAGTATGCGTGGTTGGCTTGAGTGCGCTGGAACAATTTCAGCACCACGGTCATCATGCCTTCAAAGTGCCCGGGCCGGTGGTAGCCCTCGTAAAGCTCACCACCTGGGCCGGGACGAACCCGGCATTCGTAACCGTCTGGATAGATGTCCTCGCGCATCGGTAAATAAACCGCGTCGATGCCGAATTCTTCCAGCAGCTGGCAGTCTTCGTCCTCAGTGCGCGGATAGCGCTTGAAATCGGCGCCTTCGTTGAATTGCAGCGGATTGACGAAGATCGACGCCACCGTCTTGTCGCATTCCTGAACTGCTTGTTGCAGCAACGATGCGTGCCCTTGGTGCAGTGCGCCCATGGTCGGCACAAATCCAATCGAGGATCCTTCAGGTAGCGATTGGCGCCAGGCTCTTAATTCGTCCAGGGTGCGAAGTTTTAGCATCGGCCTTCAGGGGTTCCGATTCAGGCGTTTAAGGCAAGCAGGTGATCGCTGGCGGTACGGCCGTTCAGCGGCAGGCGTGGCGCCAGCTCGACCAATGGTTCCAAAACAAAGCGCCGTTCCGTCGCTCGGGGATGCGGCAAAGTCAGAAACTCGGTTTGGTAGCTGTGGCTTCCGTAAACCAGGAGGTCTAAATCCAAAGTTCGCGGACCGTTAACCATGCGACGATGTCGTCCGAATCGGGCTTCGGTTTGGAGCAAATGATGAAGTAGGGCTTTGGGGTTGCCCTGGACTTCCAGGCGCGCTGCGGCATTAACAAAATCCGGTTGCTCCGGTCCGCCAACCGGTGCCGTGCGGCGAAAACCACTGCACTGACGAACCTGAATCCACGAGTTTTCCAATGCCATCAGCGCTTGGCGCAAAAAGCGCGGACGATCCCCAAGATTCGATCCCAAACCAATGAAGACGTCGGCCATTCCGTGGATCTGATCAAGCGGTCGGCTTGTGACGGGCTTCTCGGATCATGTCGGGCACCGCGCGAACAAGAGGAACGACAACGAAGACGGCGGCTGCACAGAACAGCGAAAATGCCGGCTCGACAAGGAGCAAACCAAAGATGATCGCAGTCTCCGCAACCGCCCGGAAGGTGTTGCGGCGCCGCGTCATCCACGAAAAGAAGTGCGGATAAGGCACCCGCGAAACCATCAGCATCGCCATGAAGATCAACAAAAATGGCGCCACGCGAAGGATGGTTTCATTGATCGCATAGATGACGCTCTCGTCGAAGGAGAGGAAGAAGTTGGGGTCGCGAACGTTGAAGTAGAACAGCAACATTGCCGTCGGTAATCCGGCCGCGGCCGGCGATGGCAAGCCCTTGAAAACACCGTGTTCGCGATTGGGATCTTCTTCTGCCGTTTCGGTATTGAAACGCGCCAAGCGAAGGACAGCGCAAACCGAAAACAGAATGGGCGCGACAAAAAGCAGACGCGGGTGCGGCCGCGTTTCGAAAACCGGCTGCTCCATGATCACCAGGGCGCGCAACATCAGGCCGGGCGCCACGCCAAAAGTAATGGCGTCGGCAAGGCTATCGAGCTGTGCCCCCAGCGTGCTGGTGCTTTGGGTCAGGCGGGCCACCTTGCCATCCAGCGCATCGAAAATCGTGGCCAAAACGATCAGCCAGCCGGAATATTCGAGCAGGCTCAGGTCGCCCTGGCGCTGCGCTTCAGTTGCCCAAATCATGGCCGCCACCCCACAGGCAAGGTTGCCGAGGGTGATCAAACTGGCCGGGCTGACGGCGGAACGAAGGCTGGGGCCTGATTCCATGGCGCACCATTCTATCCGCCCGCCGTCAAACCCGCCGACCGCGGACCAAAGGCCCGTCACCCTGGTAAGTCGCGGATCAGAAAGCGAATCCACCTTCGTAGCCGGCGAGCTTGCGCCCCTGATCGTACGCGGCGACCTGAATGCGAATCTTTTCGCCGCCTTGCTTGAGGTTCAGGTTCTGGACATGGACCTCATCGGCACCAGCAGCGAATGGCTGACGGTCCTCGGCGATCATTTCCGATGGCTGAAAACGACCATCATCGTTGGCATCGTGGTAAACCACGTATCGGAACTCCAGTTCGGAATAGAGCGAGCGATTGCCTTGGACGCGGCATGCCAAACCCTCAACTACGCCATTGTGCTGATCCACGTCGCCCATTCCAAAGGCTACATCGTTGACCGTCATCCACGAATAGCCATAGCGGTCGTTTGGTCCCTCGAGAATCGAGCAAGAAGCGGTGGCAACCAACGTCAAGGTCAAAGCAATCAATCTGAGTGTATTCATCATCATTTGGGAGTAGGAGTTTCGGGGAGTAGAAGAAATGGAATGGGAACCCTAACAGTTCCCATTCCAAAGCTTCCTGCTAAATCCAACGTTAAAAGAACATGCCCTCCAAACTAATCGAGCTCAGTTCCTTATTGCCGTGGAAGACTTTCAAGGTGGCTTGGTTATCCGTAATCAGGGACAACCAGGAAGCTGGCACCACGACTTCCAACTCTTGCTGTGAGTTGGGTTGCAGTTGAACCAGCGGCTGATCGTTCACTTGCAATGTGGCGGATGTCGGCTCCAAGTCCTGCACCAACTCCCAAACGTCTGGCCCCAAATCGCGAATGCGAACGACGCGATCACGATTGGGATTCAGCCCAGGGTTCAGCACTTTCACTTGAAAGCCGTAGTAATGGACGTTCAGGTGTCGATCCGGCTTTGACTTGGCGAATTCCTGCTCCTGCGCCTGTTGCGCATAGTGCATGTATCCCTTCGCCGCAGCCACGCCGGTGATTGAAACGGCGATCAACACCGCCAAAAGTGAGACAAAAGTAAAACGCTTTTTCATGTTGAACACCGCCTAAAAATTGCCGGAAAAAATGGATGGATCGCCGTTTTCGTGTTCGATCTCTAGCTGCCAGCTATCGGCTACACCATTGTTGGTGTGATGATTGCTGACATTCGATATTTCCAACTTGGAAGTCTCTTGGTTTAGCTGTGCTTTCTTTTGATCCACCATTTCGTCGGACGGTTTTGGATCCAGCTGATAGCCCTCTTCACCGTTCCGCTCACGGTAAGAAATGTAGCGCGCTCTTTTTACCTTGTTGCACCCTTCCTTTACCCGAATGGAAACCGCACTAATCGAAACCAGCCAGCCGTCCTTCTCGACCTTCGTGGCGATGACTTCTAGGCAATCAGTTTCGACAATGGTTGCATCACAAGCCGGCAGCAGCGCAAGTGCAACCAGCAATATGGATTGTTTTAGCCGTTGATACACGGACACCTCCCTCTACACGGAAAGCCGGTTTGGCCTTCCTCCTCGCCATGAAGACGGAGTCGTCGGCAAATGGTTACACCCGAATCCGACAAAATCCTCCCCCACAACGGTTTTGGTTATCCTGGACAGCCCATGAACCCACTTCGCGCCACCTCCATTTTCACCGGGCTGCTGCTGGCCACCGCCGCAATCGCCGCGCCGGCATCCGCCCAAAGCGTTTCTCCGGCGACACCTAGCGCCAAACCGCTGCCTAACACCGGTCTTCCGGCCGTCGACCCAATCGTCGACCAGATCTTTGCCGCCGAAGACCTGCAGGTCATGGACCATCTCGCCGAGCTGGTCGACGGCATCGGCCCGCGCCTGACCTCGTCCGACAACCTGACCGAGGCGTGCGAGTGGGCGGCCGGCCGCTTCACCGACTGGGGCCTGCAGAACGTGCGCCTAGAAGAATGGGGCACCTTCCCGGTTGGCTTCAACCGCCGCGTGATGAAGGGTCGCATGACCGCGCCGCACAAGCGCGAACTGGTGTTCACCACCGCCGCCTGGACTCAAGGCACCGACGGCCCGGCTCGCGGCGCCGTCAAGCTGGCGCTGTCTGCCGACGAAATGAATGCCGACGCCGCCTCATATGCCGGTTGCTGGTTGCTCAGCTCCACTCGCCCGCGTTTTGGTAGTGACTCCAACTCCAAAGGCGCGCGACTGGGCCGCTTCGTCGAAGTAAACGGCTGCTTAGGCGTGATCTTCCCCGGCCGCGGCGAGCTGGTCCACACCGGCGGTCGATCGCAGATCGATTACGACAACCTGCCCACCGGCGTCGGCATTCAACTGCTGCGCTCGCAGTGGACTGAGATGCAGCAAATCCTCACCGCCGACGGCGCGGTAGAAGCCGAATTCGACCTGGATTACGAATTCAAGCGCGGCCCAATTCCGCTGTACAACGTGATTGCCGAAATCCCGGGTGAAAGCGATGAATTGGTCATCATCGGCGGCCACATCGATTCATGGGACGGCGCTCGCGGCGCGCAAGACAACGGCACCGGCACTTGCACCACCATGGAAGCGGCGCGCCTGCTGGCCAGCATGGGCGTCAAGCCGAAGCGCACCATTCGCTTCATGTTGTGGTCGGGCGAAGAGCAAGGTTTGCTTGGTTCGAAGGCGTACATCAAGCAGCACCCTGAAGAGAACGACAAGATCAGCTGCGTGCTGGTGCATGACGGCGGCACTAATGCTTGTGCCGGCATCTACGCCACACCGGCGATGGACTTGATGTTCAAAGAAATCTTTGCGCCGATCATCAGCAATACGCACAAGCTGGAAAACGAAACGCTGCACTTCACCATTCGCAGCGTGCCGTCGTTGCCGCGCGGCATTGGTTCCGACCACGATGCTTACTTGGCCACCGCCAACCCGGTACCTGGCTTCTTCTGGGATCAGCGTGGGGAGACCAGCTACGGCTATATCCACCACACTCAAAACGACCACTACCAAGAGGCCGAAGAGGAGTACCAGGATTACACTTCGCGCGTAGTGGCTTCGGCGGCGTGGCGTTTCGCCAACGCTTCAACGATGGTGCCGCGCGACGACATGATGGGTCCGAAGCCGAAGCGCTTGGGCGTATTCTTGGCTGACGACGGTATTACCGTTGAGCGTCTGACGCCGAACGGCTTTGCCACCGCCGCCGGTTTGAAGAAGGGCGATCGCTTGGTCAAAGTCGGCGACGCGTCGATCAAAGGCCGCAATGACCTGCGCCGCGCGATGCGCAATGCCGACACCAAGGTGGAAGTCGTCGTTGCTCGCGGCGAATCGGACTTGGTGTTCTGGTTCGACTTCGAGAACGGCAAGGCAGGCTCGAAGTAACGCCCTGAGCAATAGCGGGCCGTGTCCGAAAGGCGCGGCCCGCTATCTCGTTGACGGCACCGTCGGCGCGCCCGGTGCGGCGTGACCGGATAGCTCGACGTAATTTTGATAGCCGCCGTAATAGGCTTTGGCTTCGCCCTCTTCGAGTTCGAGCACGTGGGTGGCGACGGCGTCGAGGAAGTGGCGGTCGTGGCTGACGAACAGCATGGTGCCGGTGTAAGAGGCCAGCGCGTCGACAAGTGCCTGCTTGGATTCGACATCCAAGTGGTTGGTCGGTTCGTCGAGAATCAAGAAGTTCGGCGGATCGTAAAGCATGCGCGACAGCACCAAACGCGAGCGTTCGCCACCGGATAGGTAGGACGTCGGCTTGTCCATATCGATCTCGTCGAAGCCGAAACACGCCAAACATTTGCGCAAGCTGCCGACCGATTCGCCGGGGAATTCGGCGGTCATGGTTTGGAACACCGTCATCTTCGGATTGAGGATTTCGGTGGAGTGCTGGGCAAAATAACCGACCTTTAAACTTGCGCCGCGCTTGAGCACGCCGTCGTCGGCTTCGATTTCGCCTTGCACCAGTTTCAGCATCGTCGACTTGCCGGCGCCGTTGACGCCGAGTACCGCCCACCGTTCCTGGCGGCGCAGATGGAACTCGAGATCGACGAACACGATGTTGTCGCCGTAAGCCTTGCTCACCCCCTCGGCGACGCAGATGTCGTTGCCGCTACGAATGGTTTCGGGAATGCGAAAGACCAACCGCTGACGACGGCTGCGCGGCGCCTCGAGCTTGTCGAGTTTTTCTAGCCGGTTTAATCGACTTTGCGCCTGCCCCGCAGTCCGTGCTTTGGCTCGGAACGAGTTGATCCACTTCATCTCGCGCTCGATATGCGACTGCTGCTTCTCAAACGCGGCTTGGCGCTGGGTGTCTTCCAACTCGCGCTGCGCCAGGTAGAAGTCGTAATCGCCGGGGAAAATGCGCAGCTTGCCTTCGTCGATCTCGACGATGCGGTCGACCACCCGGTTCATGAACTCGTGGTCGTGACAGGTCATGATCACCGTTCCGCGATAGGCCGCAATGAAGTTTTCCAACCAAAGAATCGATTCCAAATCTAGGTGGTTGGTCGGCTCATCCAACAGCAGCACGTCGGGGGCTTGCAGCAGAATGCCGGCCAGCGCAACGCGCATTTTCCACCCACCCGACAGCGCGCCGACGTCGTTGTTGAGCTTGTAATCGTCAAAGCCCAAACCGCCGAGAATCTCAGCTGCGCGTGGTTCAATGTCGTAGCCGCCGAGAGTCTGAAACTCATTCTGCCGGTCGGCGTAAACCGCCATCAAGCGATCCAAATCATCCATCTTGTCGGGGTCCGACATCTGATGCTCGAGATCCGCCAAAATCCCACGCAACTCGCCGACGCGCCCGGCACAGCGCACCGCCTGCTCGACCGGCGAGCACCCGGACATTTCACCGACGCGCTGGTCGAAATAACCCAACCGCGCCCCATTCGGCAGCGCGATGTCGCCTACCTCGCTGACTTCCTGTCCGGTGATCAGCCGAAACAAAGTGGTCTTGCCCGACCCGTTCGGCCCAATCAAACCCACCTTCCAGCCATCCTCCACCCGAAGCGACGCTTCGTCAAAGAGGATCTGCGATCCGTAGCGGTAATCAAGGCCTACGATGTCGATCATGAGCCGCGCATTTTAGCCGCCTGACTAAGGATCCGCGCCTGATAAAGTCCGGCCAATGAAACTCACTCCCCTCACCCTTTTCTTCAGTTGGGCGGTATTCAGTTCCGCGCTACCCGCACAACGCGTCGGCGGCGGCATGGACAAGGTCGGCGAATGGCTGGGCAGCGGCGATGAAGACCACTATGGCGACTCCATTGCGCTGCTCGACGATTACGACGGCGACGGCTTGGCCGACCTGGGAATCGGCGCTTCGCAGAAATATGCTCCGTTTAACGCCGGATACGCGCAGATTCGCTCCACCGCAACGGGCGCAGTGCTTGCAACGCATTCGGGTAGCAATTACGAACGATTTGGGTCAGCAATCGAAAACGTCGGCGATCTCACCGGCGACGGGATAACCGATTACGCCATCGGCATTCCGCGGCGCAATGACGGCGAGGTCATCCTCTACTCGGGGGCGACTCACACCGCCTTTATGACCATTCCCGCGCCAGCCGGAGGCGGTTATTTCGGCGAGCAAATCGTCAACATGGGCGATGTCAACGGCGATGGTTGGACGGATTTTGCCGTCGGCGGCACGCGTAGCAACAGCGGCGGATTGACTTATAACGGCGCGGTATTTTTGATTTCCGGCGCCAATGGATCGGTGATTTATTCGCGTCACGGGTCGGAAGGCGCCGAGTACCTGGGCGACACCATCGCCAACATCGGCGACATCGACGGCGACCGCGTCGACGATCTCGCCGCCGGTGCCGATTGCATCGTGCCTTACAACCAAAACAATACCGGCAAGGTCTATGTGTGGAGCGGCGCCACTGGCGGGTTGATCTATTACTGGACCGGCAGTCGTGAATACGGCGGCTGCGTGAGCGCGGCCGGCGATGCGAATGGCGATGGACGCGCCGATATCGCAGTTGGTTCGCCTTATGAGGAAACCGGCACCTATCAAGAAGGCATCATTCGCATGTATTCGGGTTCAACCGGCTCGTTGCTTTGGGATTGGAATTCCGGAGAGGTTTTAGAACAAGTCGGCCATGCCATGGGCGCGATCGGCGACTTCAATCAAGACGGTTACGACGACTTGGTCGCCGGTGCGCCGATGGGCAATACCAGCTATTTGCTGTCCGGCGTAAACGGCTCGATTCTGCACCGATTCGAGCATGAAATCAGCATGTCGCGCTTCGGCGCCGAAGTGGAATGCCCAGGCGATTTCGACGGCGACGGCGAGCTTGACGTCTTCCTTGCCGCGACAAATAGCTACGTCAACCACGAAGAGGTTGGCGGCGTTTATCAATTTGGATGGAATCCATTTGTAAGCGCAAATACGTCAACGGTTTCTGCTTCGGCCGGCGGGACGGTGAACCTATCCGTGGACTTTCCTCCCGGAACCAACAACGGCAATTATTCCCTCGGCAACATCAGCCATGATTACGTGCTGCTCGCGTCGGCGGCCGGCACCGGGCCGAGCAATCTTTATGGATGGCAAGTTCCGCTGACCGCTGATTCGCTGTACTACCAAACCTTGAACGGCAACTACCCCGCGCCGATCAGCAACGGCAGCGGCGCGTTATCCCTCGATGGCGATGCAACTATCACCATTCAGTTCGCCGCAGGTACGATGACCCCCTTCGTCGGCCAAACCTTTTACGTAGCGGTGACGCATTACGAATACGGTTCGCCATGGCCGACAATGGTCCATGGCCCGTCGGTGTCGCTACCAGTAACCATCTTGCCCTAGGGGATGCGGCAGCAAATTGAAGGTTCAATTACCAGCCGACGTTGCCGCTTTGGGCTTGATGCGATGCCAATGACCGATGGAACGTTTTAAGTGCTTGCGCGGCAACTCGGCGATGCCATAGGTTTGAAGCCCAATGGGTCCGCCATAGCCGCGCTTGCGCAATTCAAGCAGTAGCTTTTGGTTGTCGAAGCTGCCGCGGTCCAGAGGTTGGATCAATTTCTTCCAATTCGGCTTTTCCATTTTCGGACCGCCGTCGGCGCCGCAAATGCTGACCGACATCAAATATGGCGCCAGCGCGTCGAGCCGTTTGGCCAGATCCGCCTCGCCTTCCAGGTACAACCAATGACATAGGTTGAAGCACGCTCCGAAATTCCAGCGATTCACCTTCATCGACAAGCGGATGCCATCGTCGTGGCTTTCGGCCCAGAATCGGGCATGTGGATAAACGGCAACTTTGGCACCGTTTTCGTGGGCAAGGTCGGCAAGCTTGCGCAAGATCGGCACTGCGACGACGTCACCGGCCGGGTCGGAGCGACCGAACTTTTTGCTATGCAAATGCACCGTCAAAATGATTCCGCGATCCTTCAAATGAGTCTGCAAATACTCCTTGATGCGCGGGTCAAAAGGCTGCTCGGTGTTGTCGATATCCACCTTGAAATACAAAGTCGGCATCTTCAGCTTCGCCACGTCGAGCAGCTTGACCATCTCCGGCAACTCATCCATTGAGTGCCCCTCATATCCATCGAAGCCCAACTCGACCAACAGCGCAACCTGCTCCTTCATGCTCATGCCCTTGCCGCGCATGCTGTTGTTGAAGGCGTAAAAAGTTGGCTGCCAACTCCCAGGTTCCGTCGGCACAGTTCCAGTATTTTCTGCTGGATGATTCGCGGAGCTTCTGGGGAGCTGTCCCACCAACGGCGGAGCCAGCAATAGCATCAAACCGAAGAAAATCAGCAGTTGCCAAAAACGGGGGCGGGCAAGTGAACTTTGCATGACGGATCAAGTGAATCCTATTCATCCTAACCGCACCTATACTGGGAAGAGCCATGTCCTTTCATCGTGTAGCCGCCGCCATATTCCTGCTCGCGCTTTCCGCGAAGGGACAGGTCGTACATATTTCCGATATTCAATCCGGCAGCCCTGCAACTGCAGTCATTCGAGACGCACAACCCGGTGCTCTTGCGACATTTACTCTGCAACTCCTGAATGAGCAACGTGAAGCGGTGCAATTGCGCTATTGGGTCGAACGCACCAATTCCTACGGCAGGGCGTCCATTACGACGGCCGTGCCCGTGAACACGAAGGCCGAACACTGGCAAATCACCGTGCAAACCACCGGAGCGCAACGAAACTTCAGCGTTCAATCACTTGCCGGTCCAGTGATGCCGGCCGGTCCGATCCCCCATCATCCGGCCAGCGATTTTTTTGACGGCACTCATCTGCACCCATCCTGGTCACAACTCCATCCCGCGCTGATGGATTTCGAAGTCAGCAACAGCGCGCTTCACCTCACGCCGACCCAAACCGGACCTACGGCAACTTGGGTCGGAGACAACGAGGGGCCGTTTATTTACAAAACCATTCACGGTGATTTTGATGTGCAATCCACCGTACATGCCGAATCGTCGCTAAACCCCGGCACTGACGTCCCCATCCGCTTTCGCCTCGGCGGCTTGATGGTGCGCAACCCGAATTCCGCACCAGGCAATCGCAGCTCGGCGCACGTCGTCATTGGTGGCGGCAACAGCAACTTTCCGATCGCGGTCGAAGACAAAACCACTTTTGCCTCTGCCAGCGATTGGTTTTTTCAAGCGATCCCAACGATGGACCTTGAGCTGCGCATCACTCGTGTCGGCGACCTCATTTCGCGCATGTACCGCGTGCCCGGCGCACCGATGTGGACACTCATCAACTCCGACTTCCACCCCGAGTTCGGGCCCACCGCGCAAGTCGGCATGATGGCTTATAGTTTCGATGCCCCCGCCGATATCCGCGTGTCGATCGATGAAATCGTTTTTTATTAGTGCACTGCTCGCCGCCGCTCAAGCCGGCGACCACGAAGGCGAAGCCCAGCCGCCGTTGGACAAGAATTTCGACGTGCCCGCTGCGCCGGCGCTTACGGTTGAAGAAGAGCTTGCCAGCTTTGATTTGCAACCGGGCTATCGAATTGAATGCATAGCCAGCGATCCGCTGATCCACGATCCGGTCGCCATTTCCTGGGATGAGTTCGGGCGTTTGTGGGTGGTCGAAATGACTCAAATCATGCTCGACGCCGACGGCACCGATGAGCTCGCGCCCAAATGCGCCATTGCCGTGTTAACCGACTCCGATGGCGACGGTGTATTTGATCAACGCACCAACTTTCTCGAGAACCTGGTGCTTCCACGCAGCATTTGCTTCGTCAATGGAGGCGTTTTGGTGCTCGCGCCACCTGAGTTGTGGTTTGTGCAAGACACCGACGGCGATGGCGTCGGCGATCAACATGTGGTCATCGATGACGGCTTTGAAGCCGGATTGCACAACCCCGAAGTAGCGGCCAATGCGATGACCATCGGCATCGATAATTGGGTTTATTTGGTTCATCACAACAAGCGCTATCGCCAAGTCGCCGGCGAGTGGATCAGCGAGCCGATGCCGCGTTACGGTCAATGGGGCATGGCGATGGATGCATGGGGACGGCGCGGTTATCTGTGGAATTCGGTGCCGGTTCACGTCGACCGGGTGCCGCCGCACTATTTGGTGCGCAATCCCAACTTGGGCGTCGCGGTCGGTGCCAATCAACCGCTGGGCCGTGACGTTCGCGTATGGCCTGCGCGGGTGAATACCGGCGTCAATCGCGGTTATCAAAAAGGCATTCTCACCGGCGACGGCAAGCTGGCCAAATTCACTGCGGCGACCGGCCCGGCGTTTTTTACCGGTACGCGGTTGCATCCAACCGACGTCGGCGATGTTTTTGTCTGTGAACCGGCGGCGAATTTGGTGCGCCAACTCGACATTAGCGAACGCGATGGAATTCAGAGGGGTGAAAATAAATACGGCGCTCAACGCGAAGAGTTTTTGCGCAGCAGCGACGAACGATTCCGACCGGTAAACCTTGCCAATGGACCCGATGGTGCGCTTTACATCGTCGATCTTTATCGCGGCATTCTGCAGCACAAGGTCTACATGACCAGTTTTTTGCGCCGCCAGATTGAAGAACGCGAATTGGATCGGCCGGTTGGCCTCGGTCGCATTTGGCGAGTGACTTTGGACGACGGAAAAAGAGTTCCACGGCCAAACTTAGCCGCGATGGATAATCGCCGTTTACTAGCCGAGCTCGATCATGCCAACGGTTGGGTGAGGAAGACGGCGCAGCGCTTGCTGATTGAGCGCATTCCTTTGGATGGCAATCGAAAAACATCGCTGATCGATTCGCTGCATGACATCGGCGCCCATCATCCCGGTCCGCTGGCGCGCATGCATGCGGCTTGGACTTTAGAAGGCTTAGGAATCCTTCAGCCCGATTATGTGGCTCAGCGTTTGTTGAAAGAGAAGCACCCGAAGGTGTTATGCCAGTGGCTGCGGCTCAGTGAATCGTGGACCGCCACCTCGCCGATATGGGAAGCGTGGTCGAAATTATTGAATCACCCTGACGCGCAAGTTCGCTGGCAACTTGCCCATAGCTTGGGTGAAAGCAACCACTGCGAAGCTTTGAACGCCATGGCCCAGTTGTTCCACCACAACCCGGACGACGCCATCCTGCGCGGAGCTTTGTTAAGCGGCGTTCACAACCGTGAACATGCGTTGTTGCTGCACACGACAAACGGAATTTTCACGCCCGATCTGACCGATGGCAGCCGCCGCTGGTTTTCCGATTTAGGCAAGTGCATTGCACGCAGTGCGCAACCTGAAAGCTTGGTGCTGAGCTGGAATCGTTTGACTGAGCTTGGCCATGATTGGATTCATGAAGCCGTTCTAACTGGAATGGCGGATGCACTGCCGCGTAATGCCGCCAATCCCAAATACGCTCTTCCCATCGCCGAACCCAAGTCCTTGCAAAAACTGGCGGAGTCCTCCAATGCCAAGGTTGCTCAAGCTGCCGAACGCATCCGTTCCAAAATGACTTGGCTGGGTAAAACTGCAAACGACCCCTGGCAATCCCTGCCGGTCAAGGATCAAGAATCGCTCACCCGCGGACGCGAAATGTACGCCCTAAGTTGCGGCACCTGCCACCAAGCAGACGGCCGCGGCCTAGCCGGCTTAGCTCCCCCATTTGCCGAATCTGAGTGGCTGCAAAAGCCCGACGCGGAAATCATCAAAATCGCCCTCAACGGCCTAAGCGGCCCCATCGAAGTCAAAGGCCAAGCCTGGGACATGGCTATGCCCGGCTGGAGCCACCTCAGCGATCAACAACTCGCTGATGCGCTGAGTTATGTACTGATGATGTGGTCCAGCAATCCGCGCATGGTTGACGTCAAAGCAATTGCTGGAACTCGTCGCAATCAATAGCGGACGCTACTGGGAAGGTACTTTTTCCAATTCATCATTATCCAGCACGAGGAACCATCGACCAAAGAACCAGATCAAGGGGACTAAAGCCAAAACCCACGTCGGCGCGAACCACCAAACAAGTGCGGCGGAAACCGTCGCCATGCGCAGGAAGGATTGGCCGCCGGGGCTGAGCAGGGTGGCGAGCGGGCGTTTGAGGCGTGGCAGCTGGCGCGCTTGAATGAGCTGGAACAGAAATACCAAGCCGAGGATGATCAGGTATTTCCAAATGAAGTCCCAATCATCGCTAATGACCAAAACGGCAAGGGCAACCAGCCCGGCACCGACGATTTCACCTAGATACTTGCGCATTCGCTAAACCAACGCCTCCATCCTACCCAAAACCGCCGCCAAACTTGCCGAAACCGCCATCCGCGCGGCTAGAATTCGCGACTCCCCAAACGAAGCAAAAATGTCTGAAATCATCTCCATCAAAGGTCGTCAAATTCTGGATTCTCGTGGCAACCCCACCGTCGAGGTCGACGTCGAACTGTCGACCGGAGCGGCCGGTCGCGCGATGGTGCCGTCGGGTGCTTCGACCGGGCAGCACGAGGCCATCGAAATGCGTGATGGCGATGACCTGTACCTGGGCAAGGGTGTGCGCCACGCAGTGCGCAACGTCAACGAGGTGCTCGGCCCGCACATCATCGGCATGGACGCCGACACTCAAGAAGAGATCGATCGCGCGCTGATCGAACTCGATGGCTCCCCTAACAAAGACGGCCTCGGCGCCAACGCGCTGCTCGGTATTTCCCTAGCCGTCGCCCACGCCGCTGCCGACGACGCCGGCCTGCCCCTATTCCGCTATCTCGGCGGCGCAGGTGCCAACCGCTTGCCGGTGCCGATGATGAACGTGTTGAACGGTGGCGAGCACGCCGACAACAACGTCGACTTCCAGGAGTTCATGATTCAGCCATGGGGCGCCGAGTCATTCAGCGAAGGCTTGCGTTGGTGCGTCGAGAGTTACCACGCGCTGAAGTCGCTGCTGCGTAAAAAAGGCCTGTCCACCGGCATCGGTGACGAAGGCGGATTTGCGCCTGACCTCGGCTCCAACGCCGAAGCCATCGATCTGCTGCTGGAAGCCATCGACATCGCCGGTCTCAAAGCCGGTCGCGATCAAATGGCCATCGCCCTCGACGTCGCCGCCACCGAGATCTACTCGGACGGCGTCTACAACTTCGAAGGCAAAAAGCTGACTTCGGCCGAAATGTGCGCCTTCTACGCAAAGTGGTGCGAGCAGTACCCGATCGTATCGATCGAAGACGGCCTCGACGAAGACGACTGGGACGGCTGGGCTCAACTCACCGACGAACTCGACGACGCCATCCAACTGGTCGGCGACGACCTCTTCGTCACCAATCCCGAGCGCTTGCGCCAGGGCATTTTGGGCAACCAGGCCAACTCGATTTTGATCAAGGTCAACCAAATCGGCACGCTCACCGAGACCTTGCATGCCATCGACATCGCCCGCGAAGCGCAGTACAGCTCGGTGATCTCGCACCGCTCCGGTGAAACCGAAGACACCACCATCGCCGACCTCGCCGTCGCCGTCGGTGCCGGCCAGATCAAAACCGGTGCACCATGCCGCTCGGACCGCGTCGCAAAATACAACCAATTGCTCAGAATTGAGGAGTGGTTGGGGTCCTCCGCGAGGTACGGTAGGGCTCAGTGAAGCCCAAACCATCCGCCCGCAACCGTCTTGTAGAAACCCTGTTTTGGGGTGCGGCGGTTGCGGTCGGCTTATTCGTACTGCTGCCGGCTGTTGTTGAACTAATCGAAGCCCGTCGTATGGAAGATACGGCGCGCTCGCGCTCGGATATTTCGGGTGACGAGATGCTCGAAGAACACAACAGGTTGAAGTGGGTTGTGGACGATTCTGAAGGGGTCAAGAAACTCGCCCAACAACAACGCATAATTCCATCCGAGCCGGACCGTAAGCCGGACTCCCAACCGGAAGATGACTGACGCACAACCTCCCTCCGATCCGGCCGAAGCCGAGCGCTTCGCCGACGCCTTCCAACGCCTGCGCGACCAAGTCGGCCGAGTCATCGTCGGCCAGGAACAGGTGGTCGAAGAGCTGACTTTGGCGATTGCCGCCCGCGGACACGCCATTTTGGTGGGCGTGCCAGGTCTCGCTAAAACCTTGCTAGTCAGCACTTTAGCGCGCACATTGGACCTCGATTTCCACCGCATCCAGTTCACCCCTGACCTGATGCCCGGCGACATCACCGGTGCCGAGGTCCTGCACACCGACCCTGCCTCCGGCGAACGCAGCTTCCACTTCGTCAAAGGCCCGGTGTTCACCAACATCCTGCTTGCCGACGAAATCAACCGCACGCCGCCGAAAACTCAGGCCGCATTGCTGGAAGCCATGCAGGAGAAACAGGTTACGTCGGGTGGCCAGGCGATGCCGCTGCCCAACCCCTTCTTCGTGCTGGCAACGCAGAACCCGATCGAGCAAGAAGGCACCTACCCACTGCCCGAGGCCGCGCTGGACCGCTTCCTGTTCCTAATCCGCGTCGATTACCCGTCCGACGCCGAAGAAGCCGAGATTCTGCGCCGCACCACCGGCGCCGAGGAAGCTGAAGTCGAACAGGTGCTGACCGCTGAAGAGTTGATCAGCATGCAAAATCTGGTGCGCAAGGTGCCGGTCGCCGATCCGGTGCTGCAATACGCCGTCGCCCTCGCCCGCCGCAGCCGCCCGAACCAAGAAGGCGCGCCGGCTTTCGTCAACCAATGGGTGACCTGGGGAGCCGGCCCGCGCGCGTCGCAAAACATGATTTTGGCGGCCAAAGCGCGCGCCCTGCTGCACGGCAACATGCACGTCAGCACCGAAGACGTCAACGCGGTTGCTCCCGCCGTTTTGCGCCACCGTCTGCTGACCAATTTTGCGGCACAGGCCGAAGGCATCACCGCCGACGACATCGTCGCGCGACTGATTCAAGAAACTGAAGCGCACCCAAGCGCCCTGGATGGAGAGCGTGCCACGGGCATCGGATCCTAAGCTGCTGGCTCGGCTGGCTCGACTCGAGCTCCGCGCCCGCACCGCAGTCGAAGGCTTGGTCGGCGGTCACCACCGCTCGGCCGCCTTCGGCGCAAGCTCGACGTTTGCCCAGCACCGCGAATACGTGCCGGGCGACGACATCCGCCACCTCGACTGGAAGCTGATTGCGCGTACTGAGCGCAACATTGTTCGCCAATATGAGGAAGAGACCGACTTGACCGGTTTCATCGTGCTGGATGCGTCGGCGTCGATGCGCTTTGGCAGTCTGGATTGGACCAAGCACGAATACGCCACTTGGATTACCGCGGGTTTGGCACACCTATTGAACCTGCAAAGCGACAAGTGCGCGTTGGCCATCACGCACGGCAGCGAGTTGAAATCCTTCCTACCCCCGCGCCGCGGCGATGCCCACTTCCATAGCTTGATTGAGCAGTTGGAAGAGCTACAACCCGATGGCGAAGGCGACCCGGCGCTGGGTTTGGAAGCCGCCCTCGCCCATATGGATCGCCGTGGATTGGTGATTTGGATCAGCGATTGCTTGGGCGAGCCGGAAGCGGCGCGCAAAGCGGCGTCGCAGTTGCGTCACGATCGCCATGACTTGATCACTTTGCGCGTGCTCGACCCGGCGGAAATCGAATTCCCGTACGGTCGCCACACTCGTTTTGAAGCGTTGGAAGGCAGCGACCATCTGTTGCTGGAACCGCGCGCGGTGCGCGATGCTTACCTGGCTGAATTCGAAGCTCACGGAGCCGAACTGCGTCGTGGATTGCGCGCCTTACGCACCGATTTCCGTCGCCTGCCCAGCAATGAACCGCTCGACGTCGGCCTGACCGCCTTCCTCGACGCACGTGCAGCCCGACTGCGGAGGTCGCGCGCGTGAATTTCCTCTTCCCATCCGTGCTGTGGGCGCTGCCACTAGTCGCCGCGCCAATCTTGATCCACCTGCTGAACCGCCAGCGCTATCAAAAGGTGGACTTTGGCGCGATGGAATTCCTGCGCCGCGCCATTCGCCGCACCCGCCGGCGCGTTTTGCTGGAAGACATATTGCTGCTGGCGCTGCGCACCTTGGCGGTGCTGTTTTTGATCCTCGGCTTAGCCGGGCCAACGCTAGGCCCCGACAGCTTGCTCGGCAGTCGCCCGCCGCAAGCCGAGATTTACGTCGTCGACTACTCCATGTCGATGAATCGCCGCGTCGACGGCATTAGCGCGCTGGAACGGTCCATTCAGCAAATTCAAGATCGGCTAGCGCAGTTAGACCCTGCCCGCGGAGATCGCGCCGCGTTGGTTTTGGCCGGTCCGAACGCCAGTCGTCCGGCGTTTGGCGACCCGGCGGAGGTGCGTTTGGTACTCGACGAGCTGCAAGCCGCACCTGCAGGTGCCGCAGCCACCGCCGCCGCGCTGGAAACGGCGCGCACCACCGCGCAAAACTTGCAAACCGACTCGGGCTTGACCGCACGGATTCTGGTTTACTCCGATTTCCAAGCTGCCAGCTGGGAGCTGGACGGCTCAATCGGCGAATCTCTGCAACGCCTCAACGCCGCCGGTTTCCCGCTGCAAATGCAAGAAACCGGTTTGCTCGGTCCAAACACTGCGGTCACCGAGCTGGAAGTCACGCCTGGCCAACTGACACGCGGCAACCCGGTGGAAGTGCGCGGCACCATTCGCCGTTTCGGCCCTGCCACCACGGTACGCGCCACACTCATGATGGACCAAGTGCCGGTGCATACTCGCAGCATCGAACTCGGCCATTCGGGTCAAACCGACTTCCAGCACATGTTGCAACCGGCCGAAGTCGGTGCGCGCAGCGTTTCGCTGGTGTTAGATAGCGACGAACTGAGTCAAGACGACCAACGCCACGCCATTCTTCACGTCGGCGATGCCGCACCGGTTGCGCTGGTTGGCGAAGCCGCCGCCAGCAACCAACCCGATGGCGTTTTCGACAGCATGCGCCGCTATTTGGATCTCGGCGGAAGTGGCCCACTGGCGTTGCAAACCATCGCCCCGCAACAGCTCGACGCCACCCGCTTGCAAAGCAGTGACATCGTCGTACTCGCTGATCCGGAAAGCATGGCGCCGAACGCGGCCACCGATTTGCGTGACTTTGTTTTGGGCGGTGGCGGCTTGCTGATTGCCGTCGGCAGCGAGGTCAGCAACGGAACGCTGACGACCTTATTGGAAGCCTTAGACGGCACCGCGATTACCGTCGAAGATGCGCGCGATGGCGGCGGCGCAACCGGCAACGGTGAAGCGGTGGAAAGCACCGGTTTGGCAATCTTGAATGCCGATCACGCCGCGTTGCAAATGTTCCGCGACCCGCGTTGGCAACCGCTGCTGACCGAGGTACCGCACCTGCGCTATCGACCGTTGCGGGTGCAGCCGAATACGCATCACATCGATCGCGTGTTGCGCTTCCGCAATAGCAGCGAACAAAACCTCGATTTTGGCGACGCGCTACTCACTTGGCGCGTCGGCGCCGGCAAAGTTGCGCTGCTGTCTGCCGCACCGCTGCCGGCTTGGAACATGATGGATCAAGTTCCCGGCGGCACTTTGCCGTTTTTGCTCGACCTAGCCTTGTGGCTGACACCGCGCCTCGGCCACGACGACCAAATCATGGTCGGCGACGCGATGGTGATGGAACTGCCGAAGATTCCCACCGCCGTCACCTTGCTCGATCCCATCGGCCGCTCCACTACCTCGGTCGCGCCGCCAGAAAGCCTGCCCGGCGGACGTGCGCGTTTACCGCTTTTAGATCGTGCGCTGCAAGCTGGTATCTGGGAAGTGCAAGCCAGCCTGCTCGAAGCCGACGGACTGGAACGCCAATTCGTCGAACGCATTGCCGTCAACCCGCCGGCCGCCGAAAGCGACCCAACGTTGACGGATCTGGGTGCGTTGCAAGCAGCGCTACCGGAAGGCAGTCGCATGCAAAGCCAAGACGCTCCAAACGTTGATGCGCCCGCACCGACGGTCAGTCAAAAACGCTTGGACCTGTTCTTCTTCTCGTTCCTGGCAGCCTTCCTGCTGCTAGAGACTTTGCTGGCTGCGGTATTGGATAGGAGGCGAGGCTAATGGCACCTTCCATCCTTCCCACAATCGCCGCATTTGCCACCTCGCTGGATGTAGAAGCCCCCACCACGATGGTTGGCGCACTGCAATTCCACAACGCAATGCCGAGCTGGGTGATTGCGCTGGTGGTCACGCCGATCCTCACGGCTCTGGTGTTCTTCAGCTACCGCAAACCTGCCCGCGCTCGCGTTTGGCGGCGCATCTTGTCGGTCTTGCGCCTAGGCGTATTAGGTATGGCGGTGTTCTTGCTGCTCGGCCCCTACCTACGTTCCAACGAAACCAAAGTCGAACCAGCCCCACTGGCACTGCTTTTCGACGACACCGCCTCGCTGCAACGCATTGATGACCCGGCGACCAGCGGCGATCCGACCACCGCAACCAGCAATCGCCGCCTTGATGTACTCAAACGCATCGCCGGTTCCGCCGAAGTCGCCGAACTGGCCGACCGCTACAACCTGAACAGCTACAAGTTCGGCGGCAAACTTTCGGCGACCGCCGCAGATGGTAGCGACCTGACCGCGCAAGGCGAGTCGTCGGCAATTGGCGATGCGATTTTGGAGTTACTCTCCGAACATCGCGGTCGGCGTTTGCCTGAGATCGTATTGTTCAGCGATGGCCGCGTGACGCGCGGCAGCGAACTGGCTGAAGTCGCCGAACGACTGAGCCGCGAAGGCGTGCGCGCGCATGCGGTTGCACTGGGTGACCCGCGTCCGGCGCCGGATTTGATTCTGGAACGCGTGCAAGTACCCGACTTGGTGTTGGTCGGCGACGCGGCGGTGTTCCAATTACGCGTACGCGGCAACTTGGCGCAATTGCCCAAGCCGATTTACGTCACCCTTTACGATCAAGACGATCGCCCCATCGATCGCATGCAAGTCGATCCATGGCATGCCGACGGCGTGCAGATCAGTTTGTCGGCGGTGATGGAACGCAGCGGCGATTATGCGTTGTACGCCGAAGTGGATTCGCTGGATGGCGAACTCGCGCTCGACAACAACCGCGTTGAGCTGCCGACCGAAGTCAAACCGGCGCGCATTCGCGTGTTGTACGTCGAAGGCGAACCGCGCTGGGAATACCGCTATTTGAAAAACCGTTTGCTGCGCAGCGAAACGCGCTTTGAGCGCGAAATTGAATTGCGTTGTTGGTTGGCCAGCGCCACGCGCGACTTCCCGCAAGAAGCCAGCCCGGGCGTGACGCGTCTGCGCCGCTGCCCTACAGAAGTTGAAGAGATGCTCGACAACTTCGATCTGATCATCATCGGCGACGTCGACCCAACGCGCATTAGTCCCGATCCATTGGATGGTCAGCGTTTCCTCGATTCGGTGGCAGCCTTCGTGCAACGCGGCGGTGGCTTGCTGATGCTCGCCGGGCCGCGCCACAATCCGTCGGCTTTCCGCGGCACGCCGATTGAGGCTTTGCTGCCGGTGCAGCTTGGCCATGAAGCGCCGCGCGGTGATCGCTCGTTCCAAGCGCAGTTGCCGGTGGCCGACAACCCGCATCCGGTCACGATGTTGTCGTCCGATTTGGCCTACAACCATCAGATTTGGCAGCAGGCCACGTCGCTGTGGTGGTTCCAGCCGGTCGAACGTTTGCGCCCGGGCGCGCAAGCGTGGTTGCAGCATTCGGAGTTGAGCAATGAAAACGGCCCGTACGTGTTGGCGGCGAGCATCTACGCTCCGGAAGGCTGGGTCGGCTGGATCGGTACCGACGAAACTTGGCGTTGGCGCTTCCCCGGTGGCGAATCACAACTGCACCGACTGTGGCGTTCGGCGTTGCGCCACCTTGCCAGCACGCGCTTACGCGGCGCTCAAGGTCGAGTACGACTCGACTTGGACCGCTCGCAGATCGAGCTCGGCGCCTTCCTCACCGTCGAAGCGCGGATCAAGGATGAAGCCTTCGAGCCACTACGCGCCGACGACGGCGTGCCGCTGTTTTTGGAAGGCAGCGAGCAAAGCATTGCGCTGAAGCCGGTGCCCAATCAACCGGGTACCTTCCGCGGCCGCTTCCGCGCTGCAACTCTAGGCGCCGGAACCGTTTACCTGACCGCGAATAACGAATCCGCCGGCGAACTGCTGGCCAGCGCGCGCTTCCACACCATCCTGCCGTCGGTTGAAATGCACGACACTTCGCAGGACACCGCCGCGTTGGCGCGATTAACCGACGTCACAGGGGGTATGCTGGTTCAGGTAGGCGATGTGCAGGATTTGTGGGATCGGCTCGACGGCAAAGAGCGGCTAACCCGACTCATTGCCAGCCACGACCAGCCGATCGACCCGCGCCTGCTGATGACCCTGTTTTTCCTGTTCGCCGCAAGCGAGTGGCTGTTGCGCAAACGATTGAACCTGTCCTGACCTACAACTCGTTCCACCATTCATGCTGATCTCCGTGCTGTGTTTGTTGACCAGCGCGGCTCCGCTGCAGGAGCCGACGCCGGGCCAATCCCACGGTGTGACCATTCCCGTCGACCGCGGCTTGGAATCGAAAATTGGCGATGCGCGTGAACTGCTGCAAGGCGAGCAGTCGGCGTCGGCGGTGGCCATTTTGCAGGAGATCATCGAAGCCGATCCTGCCGCACTGGTCAGCACTCGCTTGGACGCCAACTTGGCGCGTGGAGCTGCGGTGGTAGCCGGCGAGATTCTTGACGAAATGGGCGAGCAAGCCGCCGAGCAGCGCAACATCTTGGTTCAGCGTTACGGCACCGAAAAACTGGCCGAAGCTTTGCATCCTCCCGATCCGGTGGCGCTGCAACAACTCGCTGGTCAATACGCCGGCACCGAAGTCGGCGAAGCCGCCGCGCGCGCATTAGCAGAGTTGGGCGAAGACCGCGGCTACTTTGCACCCAAACGCATTGATCGTTGGTCGCCGACTTTGCCGTTTTATCAAAACGCCAAAGACCCGGCGCTGCCGCTGGTCGAAGCCAAAGGTTTGCGTCCGCTGTGGCGCTATGACTTCAGCGAAGATTCGCCGTTTGTTGCCGGTGGCGGTCACCGTTTAGCATTCGGCGAAGGACTGGGTTTTGTCAGCGACGGCATTGAATTGACCGCGCTGAACTTAGGCAACGGCAGCATTCAATGGCGCTTTGATTCCACTCCCGGTTGGACCGAGCAAAGCGATGAGCAAAAAGATGTGCTCGAGTACGGCTACAACGCCGACACGCTAACAGTTCCGGTATTGGAAGACGGCATTGTATTGGCGGTTTTGCAAGAACCGGGCGGCGTCGGTCGCTTTGATGAATTCAGCCGTCATACCGGTCGCTCGATTCCGGTGCGGCGCACGTTGCCGGCGCGACGCTTGTTTGCTTTTGAAGCGACCACCGGCAAGTTGCTGTGGAAACAACAAGTGCCGTGGACCGAAGGAAATCGCGAGCAACCGCGCGGACTGGTTGCAGCGCCGCCTGCGGTTGCCGATGGTCGTGTTTATGTTCCGGTTTACGATGCGGTCGGCACCATTGACCTATCGATGGTCGCGTTGGATTTGTACACCGGCGAGCAGCTGTGGAAGACCTTCCTGGTTTCCGGTCAGCAAGAAACCAATTTGTTCGGCAACATCTTGCGCGAGATGGCCAGCCAACCGCCGGCGGCAGCCAAAGGAATGGTGCTGTTTTGCAGCAACCTCGGCACGATCAGCGCGATGGATGCTGAAACCGGGCGCACCTTGTGGACGCGTCTTTATCCGCGCGCCGAGGTCAACACCTTCCAAAACGGCATGGAGTCGCTGCGTGAAGACACCTTCGCCAACGGCTTCCCCGCCTACGACGGTCACCGGTTCCTGTGTGCGCCGCGCGACGGTATTTACGCTTACCTCATCGATGCCGACGACGGTCAAATGATCGAGCGTTGGCCCTATTACTCATCGCATTACGGCACGCTGCGCAGCTTGGTCGGAACCACCAAAACCGGCGCATGGTTTCACGGCTCGCGCATGGTGTATCTGCCGTTCCCCGGCACCGGCGACAGCATGCAGGTTTCGCACCCGCTATTCACCCGCAACGGCTTGGCGCATAACCGTCACCCGGCGGCGTTGGCGCGCGGCGAAATTTTGGCGCCAACCATCGGCACGGTCGAGGTGTTGTCGGCGGCAAACCTGCGCAGCAAATCCATGCTGCAAAACATGGGCGGCCGCACCGCCGACATGGGCGCGGTGCAAACCGCTCCGGGTTTGGCGTTCATCATGCGCCGCAACGGCGTCACCGCGTTCAGCTCTCCCGACGCGATTTTGAATTCGCTGTTGGCATCCAGCTTGGACGAAGTCACGCTGAATCGACTGCTGCCCTACTTAGAAGGCATCGACCTTTCCGACGTCGCTACGGCAAAGCGCCTCGCCAGCCGCACGCGCGAGCTGGCGAACAAGGCGCCATCGCGTGATTTGGCCGAGCGCCTGCGCTTGGTGGCTGCGCGCAGCTTGATGGTCACCGAAGAAGGCGCCGATGCACTGCCGCTGCTGAATCAAATCATGCAAAGCTCGCGCATCAGCCGTCGTTTTAAGGCGGCAGTGTTGGCTTTGGATGTACTGGAAGAAACCAACGCGGCCCATCCGATGATGGACCGCGTTCTGGACTTAATTTACAACAGTGAGCGCGATCGCATCCTGCGCGCCGACGGCCGCCGCGAAGCCAAGGAGATTGTGTTGGCGCGGGCTCGCGTACTGCAAGGCGGACAGCGCGGCTTCGGCAGCAACTCACACCTGAATTCGCTGCTGGCGCTGATGGAAGTGCCGGGCATTGAACAGCACATGCAAGGTGCGCTGAATTTGAAGCAATGGGGTCGTCTGCGGTTACAAAACATCTTGCTGGATGCCGAGGCCGGCAAAAAGTTGGAGACGCGTGCGCGCAAAGATTTCGGCAGCCGTCCGGTCGACGACATCATGCTGCTGAAATTTGCCGGCACGCAGACGGCGTGGAAGTGGTTGAAAAAACAAGCGGCGGCAATCGGCAACGATCGCCTGCTCGGTTTACAAGTGGCCGGCTGGCTGCGCAACTTCGATTGGCCACAGCAAGCGCAAACTCCGTTGCAACTGGACATTCCGATGTTGATTGGCGAGCGCGAATTGGGTCAAGCGCCGACTGCTCTGAACATCCTCCGCAGTTTCGAGTTGAGCCTAAATGGCAATTTGATCGACGTGCACCCCATTGCCGATGGTGCGCGCCTGCTCGTCAAAGAGGGCGCTTCGGTTCGGTTGGTTGACTTGCAACGCAATCGCCGCACGCAAAGCCCGGCGGTGCGCTTGGCCAATGACCCGCGCGGCATGCCCGAGCTTCGCGATCGCGCCTTCGCTCATGATCAGGGCGGAACCGTGATTGCCGATCACGCCTGGGTCAAGCTCAAGCTGAATGGCGATCACGAGATCGTGTCCTTACCCGGCAAGGTGTCGCGCATTCATCGACTTGGCGACTTAATTGCCTTGCTATGCCGCAAAGAAGTGGACCATGTCGTGTTGCAAGTACGCGACTTGATCAGTGGCACATTGGTTTTGGATCAACGCGTTGAACTGCGCGGCGATCGCTATCACCAAATCCGCTCTTCAGGCGAAACGCTGCTGTTGTTACAACAAGCGAAGAGTCAAGCACTGCAACTGCAGCTCTTCTCACGCCGCGGCGGCGTCATTTTGCCGCTTCCTTCGGCACCCGGCACGCGTGATTTGGATTACACGCTTGCCCTCGACGATGGTTATTTGCTGCCCTACTCACAGCGCAACCAAAACTACTACTTGAAACTGGTCGAAGAGAGTCAATCACGATCGATTCCCATACCACGCAAATCGAATTGGATCACGTTCCAGTCGCCCTCCGGTTTTGGATGGCAAGTTCAGTCGTACGACCAAGCAACTAGCCAATACCCAACCCCGACGGTTGTTTGGCAGGGCGAGGCGCAATCCAAAGAAAGTAAAACCGCCGGTCCGCTCGCCGAAATGCGCTTCCCGCAATTGGACAGCCACGGCCGCTTGGCGACCAAGCTGCCGACCGACGCGATGATCAGTTACGGCGAAAATAGTCGCGGCCAAGTCGTGGTTCATCAATGGCTGCTGCCTGCCGACGGCCCGGCGCAATTGCAATGGGAACTGACCCTCGAAGATTTGTCCTACAGCGACCTCGTCACCCGTCTTCCAGTGCCGTCGGTTGCCAAAGATGGCTGGCTATTGCCGATGAAGTTCGGTCCAAATAACAATCGCAATGCCAAGGTGGTCAACCTTTTGGTTTCCACCGACGGCAAACTGCTCGATCGTTTCGAATTAGAAGCGCCGACGAAGTACAGCCATTACGTGCGCTCATGGATGCTCGACTCACAAGTAGTTTTGCGCCATGAAACCAAGGTCTACCTGCTCGGAGATGCCCGATGATGATCGCCTTGATGCTGGTCCTTTGCCAAGCCCCGACTCCACCAGCCGACGCGCCGGTGGCGGATTTGGCCGCTCCTACCGGTGCTCAAGCGCCGCAGAAACCGGCGCCGTCGGCGGCTCCGCAAGGCGGCACCGCCAGTTCGAAAAAGCTGCCGCAAGCGCCCCACCAAGTGTTGTCGGCCGCCGGCTTGAAGGCCGCCGAAAAGGGTTTGAAGTACTTGGCCTCGCAACAACTCAAGGATGGATCCTGGCCGGGTGACGTCGGCTATAAGTTGGAAGACAACTACCGCGTTTGGAATCACGATTCGTCGCACGTCGGCGTAACCGCGCTTGCCGGTATGGCGTTCCTGGCCGGCGGCCACGTCCCGGGGCGCGGACCCTATGGCCAAATTGTTGAGCGCGCGACCGATTATCTGCTCAAGCATATTCGCAACGATGGGTACATCACCCATAACGAAACGCGGCTGTACTCGCATGCATTCGCCACTTTATTCCTGGCCGAGGTGTACGGCATGAATCAGCGCGAAGACGTACGTCAAGCGCTGCAAAAGGCCATTGATTTGATAGTTGCCAGTCAAAATCAGCAGGGTGGTTGGCGTTATCAACCGCACGTTGCCGACGCCGATATGTCGGTGGCCGCATGCCAAGTGATGGCTTTACGCGCAGCGCGAAACATCGGCATCCAAGTACCGCGCGAAACCATTGACCGTGCGGTGAAGTACGTGCGGGATAGCGCCGTCCGCGAATCCGATTCGATTTACTTGTCGTCGTATTCACGCCCGGGCATGTTCCGTTATCAACCGGATCCGCGGTCGCGCGCATCCGAACCGCTGACCGCCGCCGGCATCACCATTTTGCACGGTGCCGGTGTTTACGCCGATGCCGACATTGAACGCGGCATGAGCGTTTTGGATTTACGCCGTGAGGAGTTCTCGCAGACTTATGGCATTAAGTGGGGTGGCCACTACTACTTCTACTACGGCCATTACTACGCGGTTCAGGCGTATCACATTGTCGGCGGCGAACGCTACCGCAAGTATTTCAAGATGATCGAACGCATCTTGCTGCAGATGCAACGCAAAGACGGATCGTGGCCGAATAACGTCGGCCCTGGCTCCAGCTACGCCACCGCAACCGCTTGCTTAATCCTGCAAATCCCCAAAGAGTACCTGCCGATCTTCCAGCGATGAGTTCGCACCGTCTTCCCTCCGGCATTCATAAGCTGCTGCGCAATTTTGAACAGCGCTTGCTGTGGGTGTTGGTGGTGTTCGGCATGGGGCAGTTGTTGCTGATGGCGGGCTCGGTGCTGGTCTTACTTTACGGTTTGGACCGTCTGTTCCAACCGCCGACCGCTTTCCGCTTGCTGCTCGCCGCGCTTGCGTTGATTTACTTGGGGCGCATTGCCGCGCGGTGCTTGCTGCGCCCGCTAGCCCAACGCCCCGACGAACGCGATCTTGCCGCTCTACTCGAACGCCACCATCCAGGTTTGCGCGACCTGCTGGCAACGGCCGTCGAGCGCGATGTGATTCATCCCAATGAATCGCCACAGCTGAAAGCAGCCGTTGCGAATCGCGCCGAACAAGCCATCGATGCCGTCGACCTCAAAGCAGCCGCTCCATCCGGGGCTGCCAAACGCAGTGCCTGGCGCGGCCTTGGATTTAGCGCCGCACTGGCCGCGTTGGCGCTGCTCGCCCCCACCGAGGCGTCTATCTTTTTCCAACGCTTAGTCGGAATGGATGTCGCCTGGCCGCAAAAAACCCAGCTGGAAATCCTCGCGCCCTATTCGGCCAGCAGCGGCGAATCGCTGGAATTGGTGCAATTGGATAGCCAGCGCTTTGAACTGCACGTGGCCCGCGGAACCACCGTCAACTTGCGCGTCCGCGCCGAAGGCGAAGTGCCGGAACAAGTCTTCGCCCAAGGCTCGCTCGGTCGACGCGCCATGCAACCGATGGGCGGCGGCGAATTCGTGCTCCGCCTGCCCTCGGTAGACGTGTCCAGCTCCTGGTCTTTCGTCGGCGGCGACGATCAGGACGGCTCACCCTTCTTGGAACTGTTGCCCGGTAACCCGCCCGCCATCACCGATTGGCAAGTCACCGTCGACGCGCCGGAATACACCGGCTTAGCCCAACTAGTTTCGGCGTCGAATGAATTTCGCGTACCGCAAAACAGCAGCATTTCGTTGCGCTTTGCCGCCGACTTGCCGGTGCAAACGGCATGGTTGCGCCGCTTGGACGGCAGCCGCGAGGAACTAATCGCCGAGACCGGAGGTTGGAGCTTCGAATTCGAGGCCGAGCAAAGCGGTGAACTCGCCTTTGAACTGCAAGGCACCGACGGCTTCCTCAACCGACACGCTGCAGTTCTGCGCTGGACTGCCGAACCGGACCACGCCCCGCGCCTCAACTTCCTTTTCCCCGACCGCCGTTGGACCACCACCAGCGAAGCCAAAGTTCCGTTGCTGCTTCAAGCCTCCGACGATTACGGCCTAAGCCTGATCGAACTTTCGCTCAGCGACCAAGCCGACGTCTGGAATCCAAAGCTCGAGACCGGCGCCAAAGAATTGCGCCACTTTGAACTGCTGACCGCACCATTGCCGTCGGCCGAAGGCTTCGGAGCCGACTTCCGCATGCGCGTGGAAGGCAAAGCCCACGATATGGCGCAGCCTTTCGCTCAAAACGGCGACGGCAACAGCCCTTGGATTGAGGTTTTGTCGGAAGCTTCGTTCGAGCAAAACTTGGCCGAGCAAATGGTGCGGGTGCGCGAACGCGTCGTCGATCAAATGGATCGCTTGGCGCCGCTTTTGGCCGAACAACCACCGAGTGAGCAAGAGGCGTCGGCTTTGGCGCGGCGCATTGATCGCGAACTGGACGGCTTGCTCCGCGACTTGGAATACGCGTTGTTGGAACGAGTCTATTCCGGCTTGGACCGCGGCAGTGGCGGCCTGCAAAACGCGCTGAACCGCATGCTGCAAGACGGACCGCCGGCGCCCGGCCAGACTTTGACTGCGCTGACCGCACCCGGCGTGCCGCCAATCCTCGACCGCGCGTCGCTGTTGCTGACCCTGGCGCAGACTGCGCACAGCACCAAACAAGGGCCCAGCCAAGCGCTGCGCAAAGCCACCAGCGAGCGCCAGGACTTCCGTCCGGCGGCTGAGCACCTTCAGGAGGGCTTGCAGGCGATGCTAGACGCGCTTTTGGCATGGGAGGACTACCAATCGGCGGTCAACCTACTGCGCGGTTTGCTCGACCGTCAGCGCGGACTTTATCTGCGTACCCTGGAGGCTTCTGGACGATAAGGTAGGCTGGATAGTTCATGATGAAGTTTTTGCTGCTGCCCATTTTGCTGCTCTGCGTTGCGCCCAACGCCGATGCAGCCCCTACCGCGGTCGATTCGCTGTGGATGGCGTCGGCAGCTCAGGATCCGGTTGAATTCAACCGCTTGTCCAGCGATCAGCGCCAGCTGGCCGAACAGGTGCGGCGGCTCGAAAAAATCCTGCTGACTTTGGAGCAGCGCGAGCAGGAAGAAGGCAACGAATCCAAAGTCGAATTGCTGCGCACCGCGCGGCTGAAACTTGCCGACGTCGGCGATGCGCGGCCGTTGGCGACCATCCTGGAAGAAATTGCATCCGACCTCAGCGAGCTACGTGCCGGTACTGCGCTGGAGCAGCAAGCGGAGTTGATTCAGATCTTGCAGGAATTGTTGGATTATCTGCTCGAGACCGAGCGCCGCGAACAAGTGCAGTCGTTGTTGGATGAAGCCAAGCGCCGCGAAGCTGAGTTGCGTGCATTGGCCGACGCGCAGGCGAAGTTGCGTCAGCAAACCGAAGCGCTGGAACAGAAGGAACGCGACAGCGGTAAGACCTTCGACGCCGAACGCGAGGCGTTGGCGGAAGCGCAGGCCAAGCTCAATCAGAAAATGAAGGAGATGGCCGAGCAAGCTGCCGAGGCCGGAGCGCAGAATGCCGAAGAGGCGGCCGAGTCGGGTGAGTCCGCTGAAGAAGAATTGCGCGGCCAAAAACCCGGTGAGTCTGCCGACGAAAGCAGTGAACCGCAAGATGGGGAGCAGCAGTCCGGTGAGGAGCAGGGCGAAAACAGCGAGTCGCAACAGGGTGAAAACAGCGAGTCGCAACAGGGTGAAAACAGCGAATCCCAGCAAGGCGAGGAAAGCCCACCCAGTGAAAACCAATCCGGAGAACCCAAGCCCAGCCAAGAGCAATCCGGCCAGCAGTCGCAGCGATCACAAACGTCGCCGCAAGACTTGAAGGATGCGCAGAAGCATCAAAAGGACGCCGAAGAAAAGCTGAAGCAAGCCGCCGACCAAGCCCAAGCCGAGGCCGAACAGCTCGACGATATGCAAGAGCTGGAAGCTCTGATCAACGTGCTGGAAAAAGCAGAGGAGCTTGCCGAACGTCATCGCCAGGTTCTGGTTGAGCTGGAACAACTGGTGACCGGCATGGACGGAGCCAGTCGTGTGCCGCGCTCCGCCCGCGTGCAGTTGCGTCAATGGGCTGGCTTGCAAAAGCAGATCGCCGAAGAAGCCGACGACTTGCTATTTGAAATCCGCGAGCACGGCGCCGACACCTTCCCCTTCTTACTTCGCGCCATTGTCGAAGATCATGAAGCGCTGGTGAAGCGCATTGGTCCGCCGCGTTACCGCGCCAACGCCGATAGCGTGCGCTTGGCTGCCGGTCTGTCCAATGATTGGCAGCGCTTAATCGATGCGATTCGCATCGAGATGGAGCGCTTGCGCAAAAAAGGTGAGTCGTCGGAGCAGGAAGGCGCCGGTCCACAGAAGAAGCCGGAAAGTGACCCGCCGTTGGTCAGCTTTGCCGCCGAGGTGCAATTGCTGAAGATGATTCAAAGTGACTTGCGCGATCGCATCGCGATGTTGCAAACGCGGCAGCGCATGATGGCCGACGCCGGTCTGGCGTTGGATGAAGACGACATGGCTGAGTTGGATCAGCTCGCCGATCGTCAAAAGCGCTTGCGTTCGTTATTTGAATCGATCCTGGAACGCTTGCAGGAAAGCATGATGCGAGACGAGGAAGGAGAGCAAGACGTATGATTACTTTGACCGCAACCTTCTTGAGTTTCGCCTTGCTATGGCAAGAGCCGGTGCCGCCCACTCCGCCTCTTGACGAGCCGGTACCGCAGGAGCCTGCACCCCAAGATCCGGAAGCCCCGATCACCGGTCAGCAAATCGCCGATGCAATTGAAAAGGTGCGTCAAAGCTTTGCCGACCTCGACAAGTCGTTGTTGGAAACTCGCGACTTCGTTGAAAATGCAGCGGATGGGGCCGACGACAACACCGAAGGCGTCGGCGATCGTTTTGAAGGCGTGGTGGCCGATGCGGATGCGTTGCTCGCCAGCATGGAAGAGCTGTTAGAGATCTTGCCCGATTCGGATCAGCAGCAACAGCAACAACAAAACCCCTCGCAAGGCCAAAGCAACGGACAAAGCAAGCAAGATGGCCCGCCCGAGCAGCAAGACGCGCCACTCCCTCACGATAATGAGCAAATGGATGGCAACGCCGGCGACTACGAAAACGGCGAGAACGAAGACGCAGAAGACTTGCCCGAGAACCAAGTGCTGCCGATCTTCATGAAGCCCGGCCAGGGCGGAGCATGGGGTCACTTGCCCCCGCGCTTGCAGCAAACGTTGGAAAACGCGCAAGCCGAAGACTTGCCGTTGCGCTACCGCAACTTGCTCGAGCAGTACTACCGCAAGTCCAACGACAACTAAGAGCTGCCGACCGCAGCCTTACAAATAAGACTGCGCCTGCTCAATGTAGTGCGGCACCGAGTGAGCCATGAAGGCCAACTCTTTGTCGCTGATTTCGCGAATGATTTTGGCGGGAACACCGGCGACCAAAGTACGCGGCGGCACTTCAAAGTTTTCGCGCACAACCGCACCGGCGGCAATCACCGCGCCGTCGCCGATTTTGGCACCGCCCAACACGGTGGCGCCCATTCCGATCAACACGCCGTCGCCGATGGAAGCCCCGTGCACAGTGGCGCTATGACCAATGGTGCAATCGCTGCCGATGGTTTGCGGAACGTCCACATCACAGTGAATGCAGCAGTTGTCTTGCACGTTGGTACGGGCACCGATGGTGATCGGCGCATCGTCACCGCGAATGGTGACGTTAAACCAAACGGTCACGCCTTCGCCTAAGTTGACGTCGCCGATGACCATCGCATCGTAAGCGACGATTGCGCCGCCGGGAACTTTGCGCATCAGGCCTTTGGGCGGCAGCGGGAAGACGTCTTCCGTGGAGTTGGGATTGGAGCCGGGAGTCATGGCGAAGAGTAGTTTTGCCGAGGCTAAAACGAGAGGTCGGTTAGCAGGATGACGACGACTAGGTTGTGGATTTGGTGTATCACAACGGCGTCGGCCAATCGGGTGGAGCGCCAGCGTACCCACGCAAGGAACAAGCCCAAAACGAAAACGGGTAGCCATACCGTCGGCGGGTGCAGCACGGTGAAAGCCAACGAGGTAAACAGAACCGCACGCGCCGGACCGAAGCCCGGGTGCTTGATCAGTGCACCCCATAAGTAATGGCGGAACAAGATTTCTTCCAACCACGGCACCAACACGATGACCAAAAGCAAGGCGCCGGCCAACGGCCAACCACTGAGATACTCGAGACCGGAAACGACCTGCAGCGGCATTTCGATACCGGCGATGTCTTCGGTAACGATTCGATTGATCACCGCGACCAAAACCAGCACAGGCACAAATAAGCAGTACGCCATGATCGGTTGGCGTCGCCAGGAAAACGGCAGTGCTTGCGGCCACCGCCGCGTGGTGATGCCGAGAATCAGCGCGGCTAAAACCAGCGCGATTGACGTCGAAAGCAACGGCGTGGCGTATTCACTGAGGTCCGGCCAAAACCGCTGCAGGAACCACGGCATTGCCGTTGGTGCAAGCAGCAGAAACATCAACAGTCCAAACAAGCCCGGGTTGGGCATGCGCACGGCCTGCTTTTCATCGGCGCCGGGTTCGTCGACGGCACCTGGGTCGTACATCAGGTTCAGCATTGCCACCATCAACATTCCAATGCCGGCTAAAAACGGCAGCGCAATGAACACCTTGAGGATGGCGATGAATAGATCCATTAGGCGCTTCCTGCTGGCGCGGTTTGCTGTTCGGGTGCGGGTGCGGCCGACGGCGTAATCAAGCCTTCACTGGGCGAACTGGCCGACGCGTACATGCGCTTGGCAATGCGTCCGGCGCGATAGCTGTCGTATCCGGCCCAACATGCGTCGCGCACCGCCCGCGCCATCCGAATCGGATCGGCGGCTTGAGCTACAGCAGTGTTCAGCAACACGCCGTCGGCACCTAGTTCCATCGCTACTGCAACATCGCTTGCCGAACCGACACCGGCGTCGAGCAAAATCGGCACATTGGCTTGCTCGATGATCAAGCGAATGTTCAACGGATTCAAAATGCCTTGGCCACTTCCAATCGGGCTACCTAAGGGCATCACTGCAGTTGCTCCCGCTTCTTCCAATCGCTTTGCTAAGCGCACATCATCGCTGGTGTAAACCAAAACGGTGAAGCCTTCGCTAACCAACGTTTCGGTGGCGCGCAAAGTATCGACGGGATCCGGCAGCAAAGTCTTTTGATCGCCCAACACTTCCAGCTTGACCAAATCGGTTTCCAGCATTTCGCGCGCTAAGCGGCAAGTGCGCACCGCAGTTTGGTAATCAAAGCAACCCGCCGTATTCGGCAGCAGCGTGTACTTGGCCGGATCGATGAAATCGAGAAAGCGCTGCCCAGGCTGCTCGTCCTCGGGAATTCGGCGTACAGCAACGGTGACGCAATCGGTGCCGGATTCCTCCAGCGCATCACGCATTTGCTCATAGTTGGCGTATTTGCCGGTGCCCAGGATTAGGCGCGATTGCAGCGTGAATTTTCCTAGCTGCAGAGGTTCGGTGCGTGCGTTTTCGGACACGGGATTGGGATGTGCTTGGAGTGCGGGGAATGGGCGATCAACCACCGCCAACTAGGCGCACGACTTCAATTTGGTCGTTCGGTTCGATCAGCGTGGTGGCATGATCCGCCTTGCGGACGACGTCGCCGTTTCGCTCGACGGCAACACCGGGGCCGGTGGCGTCGAGCTCGCCCAAAAGTTGCGCAACTGTTAAATCGGCTCGCCACGGCTGGCTTCGGCTATTGAGCTGAAACTCGGCGGTGGCTTCGGGAGGCGTCGAGGAAGATGGCTGCGGCATTGGACCCTTGGCAAGATTCTAGAATTTCGGGGCTACATCGGGAACCTGTTAATTGCCGCTCTCGGTCTTGCTGCTATCATATCTCCCCCAGAATCGTCACCTGACGGTTCGATAGGTGGATCACTCGATCCCCGGCAGGGTTCCGGTTTTTCGCGGTCGGCCGCGATCATCGGGTGTGCAGCCAGCTGCGCACCCGTTTTTGTTGGCCTGACATACCGTCGCCGAAGCTCTATCGAACCGCCTAAGGCGTTTTGGGACAACCACTTAAAGCACTGCCATGCGTAAAGAAGAAGTCCTGCGAATGATCGACGCGATCCACCGTGATCGCGGTGTGGATCGAGAGATCCTGTTCACTGCGCTAGAAGAGGCTCTCACCATGGCTACGCGCAAGCGCATGGGAGTCGAAGCCGGCTTCGATGTGCGCATTGATCGCCGTAACGGTCAGATCTCACTAGAGATGCCGAATGGCGAGGTCGCATTCCCGTCGGCCGAAGAATTAGGCCGCATTGCTGCGCAAACCACCAAGCAGGTTTTCATGCAGAAAATCCGCGAGGCAGAGCGCGACAAGGTCTACGGCCAATTCGAAACCCAAGTCGGTTCGGTGGTTGCCGCCGTGGTCCACAAGATTGAAGGACCGAACATCATCTTGATGTTGAACGGCAAAAACGAAGCGCTGCTGCCGCGTTCCGAACGCATCTTGAGCGAGCGCTTGCACGTCGGCGATCGGTTGCGCGTCTTGGTCAAAGAGGTGCGCAAAGAAGGATCGCGCGTGGTGATCATTGCTTCGCGTCGCGACGAGCGGTTCGTCCAGAAGCTGTTCGAAGTCGAAATCCCGGAGATCCAAGAAGGATTGGTCCGCGTCATGCGCGTTGCGCGCGATGCCGGCTATCGTTCGAAGGTCGCGGTTTATTCGATGGACCCTCGCGTCGACGCCATCGGCAGCTGCCTTGGTGTACGCGGTACCCGCATCCGCAACATTAACGATGAGCTCGGTCAGGAAAAGATCGACATCATCGGTTGGAGCGATTCGCTGGAAGAATTGGTGCAGAACTCGCTGAAGCCGGCCAAGGACATTGCCCTCGAGCACATTTTCCCCGATGAAGACTCGATGTCGGTGTTTGTACTGGTCAGCGACGAGCAAAAGCCACTGGCAATCGGCGTCGGCGGCCGCAACGTGCGGTTGGCGTCGAAAATCGTCGGCTGGGAGATCGAGATTAAGACTCCTGCCGAATACGAAGCAGAATTGCTGGCCGAAGGTCAGTACATCGAGGAAGAAGGTCAACCCCAAGACACGCCACCAGCTTCTGAAGAGGCCTCCGGTGACGCCGATGCGGTCGAGTCTGCTGCGACTCCCGAAGGCGATGCGGAGCCCGAGTCCAAAGTAGGAAGCCCGGAGGAGAACTAAAGCTTTGAGCAAAGTAAAAGTTTTTACGCTAGCAAAGCAATTCGGCTACAAGTCGGCGGAGTTCGTCGACATCTTGCACAACATTGGCTTCCCGGTCAGCTCTTACCAGGCATCGGTTGAAGAGTGGGACGTGCCGATCATTGAAGAACGGCTGCGCAAAGGCGGCTTGCTGAAGTCGGAAGGCGGCGAAGACGCCGGCTCCTCCGATGGTGGTAAGAAGAAAGAAGGTGGCGGTGGACCGCTGTCTTTTGCCGACATTGCTGCGCAGATGGAAGCCTCGACTCAGGCGACGGCCGAAGAGCCGGAAGCCGTGGTCGAACCTGAACCGGAACCAGAGCCCGCACCGGAACCAGCACCTGAACCCGAGGTAGCTGAGGTCGAGCCTGTTGCCGAAGTCGTCGAAGAGCCCGAACCGGCTCCGGTGGCAGAGGTTCAAGAACCTGCCGCGGAAGAAGTCGCCGAGGAGGTGGCCGAACCCGAGGCAGTAGAAGAGCCGGCACCCGTTGAGCCGCCGACTCCCGCCCCGACGCCGACACCTTCCCCGCGTGGAGCCAAGATCATTGCTCCTCCCCGTGGTACAAAGAAGTCCGCTAAGGAAAGCGCGCCTGAGCCGGCGCCCGCTGCAGAAGCTGGCGAGCCAAAGCCGGCTGCTGCCAAAGAAGCTCCGGCCGCTGCCGAGCCGCCGACTCCCAAGCCCGCCCCCACTCCTAAGCCGGCTGCCGCGAAGACCGCCGACAAAGGTGGTGCTAAGGGTGACGGCAAGAGAAAGGGCAAAGGCAAAGGCGGCGACGCCAAAACTGCTGCTCCATCCCGTCAGGCTCCCACGCCGAAGCCGAAGCGCGCTGCCCGCAAGGTCGGCAAGATCGACTTGGCCGCATTGGGCTTGATCAAGTCGCAACACGAAGAGAAGAAGCGCTCGACGACCTTCTCCGATATTCGTGACCGCGTCGCGTCTACGCGGCGTGAACAGCGCACCCGTCAACGCGAAGCGATGCGCGCCCGTCGTCAGGGCAAGGTCGGACCGAAGAAGGTCTCCACCGTTGCTCGTAAGAAGGACGTGGTTCTACAGTCACCGGTCACGGTGAAAGGCTTCTCCACCGCCACCGGTATCAGCGCCAACGACGTGGTTCGCAAGCTGATGCAGATGGGCGTGATGGCCAGCTTCAACGCCACTCTAGAGGCCGATGCAGTGGAACTGCTCGCCGATGAGATGGACATCAACATCCAGTACCGCGAAGAGGCGGACATCGAGAAGGAGTTGATGGAAGAGGTCATGGCCAACCGTAAGGCGGTCGATGACTCGACTCTGGCACCGCGCCAACCAGTCATTGCCTTCCTCGGTCACGTCGACCACGGTAAGACCTCGCTGATTGACGTCATTCGTGAATCGCGGGTGGCCGGCAAAGAAGCCGGCGGCATTACTCAGCATGTCGGCGCCTACATGGTGAAGCTTCCTTCCGGCCAAGGCATGACCATTTTGGATACGCCGGGTCACAAGGCATTCACTGAAATGCGCAAGCGTGGTGCAAGCACCACCGACATCGTCGTGTTGGTTGTGGCGGCCGATGACGGCGTGATGCCGCAAACCGAAGAAGCCATCTCGCACGCCAAGGCTGCGGGAACTCCGGTTGTAGTTGCGATTAACAAGATCGACGCCACCGGCGCCAACCCCGAGCACGTCAAGTCGCAGCTCGCCAACTTGGGCTTGCAGCCCGAGGATTGGGGCGGCGAAACCGGCATGATCGAGGTCTCGGCACTGCGCAAGCAAAACATTGACGCACTACTTGAGCGCGTCTTGCTGGAAGCCGAAGTGTTGGACCTCAAAGCCCACGCCCGCGGCGATGCACTGGGCACCATCTTGGAAGCCAAGTTGGAAACCGGTCGCGGCAAGATGATCACCGTTTTGGTCCAAGACGGAACGCTTCGCGTCAAAGACGTGATGCTGGCCGGCCCGACCTACGGCAAGATCCGCCTGATGTTCGACCACAACGGCAAGCCGGTGAAAACCGCTGGTCCGGCGACTCCGGTCGAGATCTCCGGTTTGGATGATCTTCCCGAAGTCGGCGACATGTTCTACGTGGTCAAAGACGCCAAAGCTGCCAAGCAGGTTGCTGAAAAGCGCTTGCTGCACAAGACCGAATTGATTCGCGCCAGCCAGTCGAAGATTTCGCTGTCGAACATCTTCGAGAAGATCGACGAAAGCCGTGCCAAGCACCTGCGTTTCGTCATCAAGGCCGACGTGCAAGGTTCGGTGGAAGTGTTGAAGAGCACGCTGAAAGAGCTGAGCACCGACGAGGTCATCATCGACATCGTGCACTCGGCAGTGGGCGAGGTTTCCGAAACCGACGTCACCTTGGCGCAAACCGCCGAGGGCATCGTCATCGCATTCGGTGTCAACCCGGACGGCAAAGCCAAGCGCGCCGCCGAGCGGGAGAACGTCGAAATTCGTCGCTACGATGTCATCTACGACTTGGTCGAAGATGTGCAGAAGGCGATCGAAGGTTTGCTGGCGCCCGACACGATGGAAGAAGAGTGCGGCCACGGCCAAGTACTCGAAGTGTTCCGCAGTTCGCGTTGGGGTTCCATTGCCGGTGTGCAAATCACCTCCGGTGTGGTGCGCCGCTCGAACAAGGTGCGCGTGATTCGCGACGGTCGCAAGATCTACGAATCGACCTTGTCTTCGCTGCGTCGCTTCAAAGACGACGTGCGCGAAGTGCTGGAAGGCAACGAGTGCGGTTTGAAGGTCGAGAACTTCGACGACATCAAGGCCGGCGACGAACTGGAGTTCATCGAGGTGGTCGAGAAAACGCGTTCACTGGAAGAGGTGCAAGCCGCTGCCGGTGAGGAAAGCGAGGCTTGATCCGCAGCTCATCCGCAACGCTTGAAGCAAACGGTTCATGGCAAACGAACGGCGTAGGAAGCAGATCTCGCGGCGCATTCAAGCGACGTTGGCGAATCTGCTCATCTACCAGATGAAAGATCCGCGGGCGTCGTTCGTGACGATCACCGAGGTTGACATCAATCGCGATTTAAGCGTGGCCAAGGTGTATTGGTCGGCGCTGGATACCAAGGACCGCACCAAGATCGAGCACATGCTGAAGCATGCGCATGGTTTTTTGCGCACCGAGGTTGCCCAAGCGTTGCAACTACGCACCGCGCCGGAGTTGAAGTTTTTGTACGACGAGCGCTTGGACCACGGGGCACGCATCGACCAGATCCTGAGCGAGGTGTTGCCGCCGGAAGAACGTCAGGATGGTCCCCCGCCGGGCTTGGACGAGTTCTTGGATGACTGAAGCACCGCGTCGGCTGCGCAGAGCCGAAGCGGTTCTGCAAAAACGCACCACCCGGTTATTGCTGGTGCTGGAACGGCCGGCCGACAACTTCAATGTGCAAGCGGTTCTGCGCACTGCCGAAGCCTTCGGTGTGCAACATGTTTGGATTGTCGATCATCAACGCACACCGGTGAAGTTAAGCAAGTCGGTGACCAAGGGCAGCTTTTTATGGCTGACGCTGCGCCGCTTTGATTCGCCGGATGCATGCGTGGATGCGTTGCTGCAAGAAGGCTGGGAGATTTGGAGTACCGACTTGTCGCCGCAAGCCAGCGAACTCAGCGCCGACAACGACCTCAGCCCGTTTCCGCCAAAAGTAGCTTTAGTCGTTGGTCGCGAATCCGACGGCGTCAGCAAAGTGGCACTGGAAGCATCGACGCGGCGATTGTTTTTGCCGATGCACGGCTTCACTGAAAGCTTCAACTTATCGGTGGCCACCGCGTTGATGCTGCAAAGGTGCTTTGACGCATGCCCAGAGTTACACGGTGCGATGAGCGAAGAAGAGCGTGCGCAAGTGCGTTTAGATTGGTACCGACGCTTGGCGAAGTCGGAGCATCAGCTGCACGAATATGAAAAGTGGGTCGACAACCCGCCGTTACCGTTGGATACGGTTCGGCCGCCGGAAGAATTTCGTCGACCGCGCATGCCGAAGAAGTTGAAGCGCAAGATGGCGTCGAAGGACTTGCCGGATCGCGAATAAAAGCGCGCCGGGCACGGGATTTCTCATGCCCTGTTAGGATGGCTGGGCCTCCTTGGAACCAAGTTCCTTCCTAGACCCCATCCCTCATGCTTTTCTCAGCAACACTACTGTTTGCGCAAGTGGCGCAATCTCCGGTCCAAAGTGAATGGACCTTTCCAAATTTAGACGCCCAAGTGGTCGAACAGCGTTGGCTGGATCGCGACGCCGGCACCATTCGACGTCAGGCTTGGATGATTCAAGACGGTCACCGCAGCCCGATTAGCGGTGAGCAATTGGATCAATTGCGCCGACAGGATCATCTGCTGGGTCATCAAAGCCGCGGCAACATTTCGCCGGACCTATGGCAGGTGCTTGCCGACAGCAACGATCAAGACATCCTCGAAGTGGTCTTTTGGTTGAAGTGCGACGACTCGCCGGATTGGCGCTTGCACCTGCAAGCCGAGCATCAAGCGGGCGTGGAATTGGAACAAGCTCGCCGCAATGCACGTGACGCGGCGGCCGATTTTTTCGCTCCACGCATTCAAGATTTCGCCCAGTGGTGCCAAGCCAATGAAATCGAAGTGCAGCAAACCGTTCCAGGTTGGCCGGTGGTTTACACCCGCTTGACCGCGGGCCAGGTCAAAGCCGCCGCCGCGCAAGAGTTGGTCGACGAAGCTTATTACTGCTTCCCGGAAACGTTTACCGAGCTGGATCACGCCCAAGGCACGATGCGTACGCCGTTGATTTGGGATGGCGGTTTCACGGCGGCCGGCAGTGCGGTCAAAACCATGGTGAATGACGTCGGTCAGGTCACTAGCAGCAACCCTTATTTGCCGCCGATCGTGGTGATTTACGGTAGTGGAAGCGTCAGCTCGCACGCTTGTGGTGTTGCCGGCAACATTGCGATGGACCACAGCACCCACAAGGGTGCCGCTTACGGCATTCCGCAGCTGTACAGCGCCGACGGCACCGGCGACTCGGGTGCGCCGCTAAGTTGGAACGCAGCCATTAACGCCGGCGTCAGCTACGGCAACTGCTCGTGGTGGAACGGCAGCAAAGGTTCGATTGTTTACCTCGATCGTTTCTTTGATTACACGCTGCGCAATTACTCGATGATGATGTTCAAGTCGACCGGTAACCAAGGCAACTCGTCGACGCCCTACACCACCACGCCGGGTAACGGTTACAACTCGACCAACACCGGCTCGTACAACGACGGCAACAACACCAATTGGGCCGACGATGCCATGGCAAGTTACTCGTCGTACTGGGATCCGGTAGAAGGCCACGAAAAGCCGGAAGTTGCCAGCCCAGGTGACGACGTCGACACCGCCGGTACATCGACTTGGTACTATGGCTTTGGCGGTACCTCCTCCGCCAGCCCGCTGACTTGCGGGGTTGCCACTTTGCTGGCTTCACGCGACAACAGCTTGATGGCGTCGCCGGAGACGCTGAAGGCCATTCTGATGGCGTCGGCATGGCACAACGTCGAAGGCGATGATGTGTTGTCGGAAAAAGACGGTGCCGGCGGCATTCATGCAGCCGCAGGTGATTCGGTGGTACGCAACGGCAATTTCCACTCGACCACGCTGACCGCCGCCGACTTCGCCAACCCCAACAACGCGTACGACGTGCGCTTCCCGGCCGCCGCCGGCAATGAAGTGCGCTTGTGCGGATTGTGGTTCTCCAAAGCCAACTCGTCGTACTCCACCGATGTGTTGGAAATGGATTTGGATTTGGTCATTCTCGATCCGTCCGGTGCCACCGTCGCCAGCTCGGCGAATGTGCTGAACGCCTTCGAGATTCTGAAGTTCACACCGTCCACCACCGGCTACTACACCGCGCGCTTCGTCAACCAGCGCTTTGACGGCAGCAGTGAAAACTTCGGCGTGGCGTGGTCCAGCCGCATGGATACGGCGACCAGTGAAGTCAGCCACAGCGGCACACCGCAAATCGGCAACACCGTCACGGTGAACTTTGATTCGCGCTACCAGCCGAACAAGTTCTACCAGGGTCACATCTCGGCCAACACCATTCCGCAAACGACCATTTTGGGCAACGGCTTCATTCTGCCGTTGAACCAGGATTCGACTTACCTGTGGTCGGCTTCGTTGCCGGGCTTCAGCGGCACGCTCGACGCTAACGGTCATGGCAGCGCTTCGCTGACCATTCCAAACAACGCCGCGTTGGTCAACCAGACCTTCTACCTAGCGATGTACACCAAGAACTCGTCGGGTAGCGGCACGATTAACAACGTGTCGTGGGCGCATGCGGTAACAGTGTTGCCGTAAAGCAACAACTCGGCGCCTAAGCTGCGCCGATCTTGGCGCGTAATTGCGCTTTCATTCAGCAGCCGGTTCATCTTGAGCCGGCTGCTTTAATGTTGCCCGCAGCAACACCATGCCAATCACGCCGGACAGCAGCGAGCCGATCACGATGCCCAGTCGTTCCAGCCCGAAGAACTCGGTTGCCCCAGCTTCGTAAGCAAGCGAAGCGACAAACATACTCATGGTGAAGCCGATGCCGCAAAGCATCGACGCGCCGTAAAGATGGCTCCAACGCAAGGATTCCGGTCGTTTAGCCAAGCCTAGCTTGACGGCCAATGCACACGCCCCCATGACGCCGATTTGCTTGCCGACAAACAGCCCCAATACGATGCCCATCGGCACCGGGTGCATGACGTCGGCCATGGAAAGGTCGAACAGCGGAATGCCGGCGTTGGCAAAGGCGAAAACCGGCAATACGCCGAAGGCTACCCACGGCTGCAGCGTGTGCTCCATTTGGTGCAGCATCGAGCGCAATTCGCCGGTTTCAGGATCGCGTTTTTCTTCCAACGGGATGAACATTGCCATCACCACGCCGGCCAGCGTTGCGTGCACCCCGGACTTCAACACCGCGATCCACAATGCCACGCCGATCACCGTGTAAGCCGCAGGCCGACGCACGTCGAGGCGATTGATAATTGCCAGCGCGGCGATGCAAATCGCAGCGATCACCAGCGACGACACCGACAGCTCGGAGGTATAAAAGATCGCGATAATCAGAATTGCGCCAAGGTCGTCAAAGATGGCAACGCCGAGCAAGAAGGCTTTCAGCACCGCCGGCACTCGATTGCCGAGCAATGACAATACGCCGAGAGCAAAAGCGATATCGGTTGCCGTCGGAATGGCGACGCCGCGCATCGCCGATTCGTCGCCCCAGTTCATCCAGGCGAAGAACCCCGCCGGCACCACCATGCCGCCGATCGCCGCCACCGCCGGCAGGCTTGCCTGGCTCAAACTCGACAGATGCCCCTCGAGGATCTCGCGCTTCAGCTCTAAGCCGACCAGCAGAAAGAAGACTGCCATTAAGCCGTCGTTGATCCACAAGAACATCGGCTTCGCCAATTCGAAGGCCCCGATGCGGATCTCGACCGGCATATCGAGAAAGGCCGTATACCATTGAGCCAGCGGCGTATTGGCCACGATCATCGCCAGCCCGGCGGCGATCATCAGCAAGATTCCGGCCGCCCCTTCAAGCCGCAGGAACTCCTGCAACGGCTTTAAAACTTTTTTCTTGGTGTTGATTGGGTGGTGGTTCATGGCAGGGACTGATATTTTGCCAGGGAGTTCTTTGGATTGCCGTCCTAAGAGCTAAAAGTCCCCCCCATCTCCATGACTCAAGAACTTAATGCAATCGTTACCCACCGGGTCGAAGTGGCCTCGGGATTGATCATCCTGCGAGTCGCGCCGGATGGTTGGGAACTCCCCGAATGGACCGCCGGTCAATTCGCCGTGCTCGGTCTACCGGTAGGCGCACCCCGGGTGGAGATTGCAGACAAGGAGGATGGCACGCCGGACCCCAAACGCTTGATTCGGCGGGCGTACAGCATCGCCTCTGGATCTGGTGAGCGCGATTACCTGGAGTTTTACATCACCCTGGTCCATTCCGGGGCGCTGACGCCGCGTCTGTTTTCGCTGCGCCCCGGCGATCACGTCTTCCTCGGCAAGAAGATCTCGGGCATGTTCACGCTCGACAAGGTGCCGGAAGATCACAACATTGTGCTGGTCGGCACCGGCACCGGCTTGGCGCCTTATATGAGCATGCTGCGTAGTGAGTTGGAGATTCGACCGGATCGCCACATCGTGGTCTTCCAGGGCGCGCGGCATAGTTGGGACTTGGGTTATCGCGGCGAATTGACGGCCATGCAACGCATTTCGCCGACCTTCCACTACGTGCCCATCATTAGCCGCCCCAAAAATGAGTTGGTGGCTTGGGGTGGCCAGACCGGTTATGTGCAAGATTTGCTCGAGCGCGGCTCTCTGGAGAACTTCCTCGGCGGCAAACCAACTCCGGACAACACCCACTTTCTGCTGTGCGGCAACCCCGGCATGATTGAAGGAATGATTGAGCGCTTGGCCAGCGACGGCTTCACCGAGCACAGCAAGAAGAATCCGGGGCAGATCCACGCCGAAAAATACTGGTAGACGCTCACCATTGGGCGAAGCGTGGGGCTTGCGCGGCCTCCTGCCCGATTATGCGGTCGGGTCCTCGTCGGGCTGGAATTGGAAAACTTCTTCCAATGGCACGTCAAAAACCGCGGCGATTTTGAAGGCAAGCTCCAAGCTAGGCGAATAGCGCGCCTTCTCGATGGCAACGACGGTCTGCCGACTGACGCCAATGGCGTTGGCCAATTGCTGCTGCGTCATTTCATCGGCGTGGAAGCGCAGGATGCGAAGTCGATTGGAAACGGCGGTTTTAGCCATGGCGTTTGTAGGGCGAGGAATGCGCGTGAGCTTTAGCCACGGCGGTAACCAACGACTTGTTGAACGAGGCGGAAGAATTCGGCCACGAACAGGGTGAATAGCAGCAAGTGACCGGCAAAAAGAGGGTGCAGGGTGAAACGGGTGCTGGTGTCCTCGCCGAGCAGGATTTGCTGCACTAATAGAACCAGAAACGCGGTGATCACGCCGAAGCCGTGCAGCAGATCGCCGAAGCGGGAAGCACGGAGGCGGATGGCCCGGTCGCGCTCGTCATCGGGCTCGGCCTTGGTGGCGGACGCCAGCACCGTGTGGGTGGCGACCATAACGAGGATCAGAACCACCAGAGCCCCGGTACAGGCCACAGCCAGCCGGACCGCATTGAGGGGGTCCTGCGAGCTAATCAGCAGTACGGCGAGGTAAGCAAGGCTGAGAGCCGCCAGCTGCGCCCAGGCGCTGAGTTCGTTGAATGTTGCTCCGGTTCCTTCGGCGTTCATATCCGAAGTGTAAAGCAAAATCGGCATCGTGTAAAGTTTTCTTTACACCGAGTCCAGTCAAGTCGACATCAAAGCAGCTTTGCCAGCTTTTCACGGGCCGACGAATCCAGCACCGGGCCCAATCCGGCTGCCATGTTGTCGTCGAGGTGATGCGCTTTGCTGGTCGCCGGAATCGGCAGAGTTACCGCCTGATGACCGAGAATGAACTTCAAGAACAGCTGCCCCCACGACGCGGCTCCATATTCCGCCGCCCACCCCGGTAATTCCTTGCCTTTGACCGCGCCGAACAGTTTTCCACGTTCGTAGGGACGCATGACCAGCACACCCACTCCGTGTTCGATGCAGGCAGGCAAAACGCGGCTTTCAACGCGCCGATCACCAACCGAATACGGGATTTGAATGAAGTCCAACTCGCCGGTGGCGACCAACTCTTCCACCTTGTTGAAGTCACGCATCTCGGTCACGCCGATGTAGCGCACTTTGCCTTCGGCCTTCCACTCTCGCAGCGTTTGCAACTGCACCTCCAATCCCACCAAGTTATGCACTTGCATCAAATCAAAGCGCGGCGTGCCCATCAGCTTTTCACTGCTGTGCATTTGCGCGATGCCGGCCTCGCGGCCTTTGTCGGTCCAAACCTTGGTGGCGTAGAACAAGTCGTCCCGCCCCACCGCACGATTCAACACGCCGACGACCTCCTCGCTGCGGCGGTACATCGGCGACGAATCGATCAAGCTCCCACCCCATGCGTAAAAGCGGCGCATGACGTCAACCAAATTGGCGTTTTCAGCCTTGGGGTCGGCGTCGAAGGTGCGCGACGTTCCTAGCCCGATGACCGGCAACAGTTCGCCACTGCGCGGGATGCGGACGCGGCGGATGGCGGTTGGATAGGCGTCGGCATTTGCACCGGTGCCGGCCATGAATTCGGCATCCGTCGTCCGATCCGCAGCGAAGTTGGGGCGGCTATTGCCTGCTATGGAGCTGCCGCCGAGAGCTAGGGCGCCGGCTGCGGCGAGGAATGTTCTGCGATTGGAATCGGAGGTCATGAATCGAGTCTAGCAGAGGCGGCTAGCATCACCTATAAGCCGTCAGCCAGCCTCAAAAGCGGCGCTAAAATACCCGAACCCCCTGATTTCCCCGTAAATCGAATGTTCTTCACCCACCTCACAACCCAAGAAGGCGCCGACGCCCCAACTCAGGAAGGTACCGAGACTGCTGTTACCGAAACCGCAGGTCAAACCCCTGAAACCGAAACGGGCGGCGACCTGATGCCGACCAATTTGGAAGAAGCCACCGAAATGATGGTGGCTTTCAAGAACTGGGCGATTGCCTTCGCGCCATCCCTGGTCGGTGCAATCCTGACCCTGTTCATCGGTCTTTGGATTTCCAAGATGCTGGCTCGCGGCGTCGAGAAGGGACTTGGCAAAGCCAACATGGACCCGATGCTCGGCGGCTTCATGGCGAAGTTGGTCAAGATGATCCTGACTGCCGTGGTGTTGATCTCGGTTGTCGATCAACTGGGCGTCGAAACCACGTCGTTTGCTGCGATCTTGGCGGCCGCAGGTTTTGCCATCGGCATGGCCTTGTCCGGCACCCTGGGCAACTTTGCCGCCGGCGTGATGATTTTGCTGTTCCGTCCGTTTAAGACCGGACACTTTGTTGAAGTCGCAGGACATGCCGGCGTGGTTGAGAACATCAACGTGTTCATGACTGAGATGCGCACCGGCGATAACAAGCAGATCTTGATTCCCAACTCCGAGATCACTGCCGGCAGTATTACCAACTACTCGGCCAAAGATACTCGCCGCGTGGATTTGGTGATCGGCATCTCCTACGACGATGACATCAAGAAGGCGCACGAGGTGTTGAACCGCATTTTGGATGAAGACGAGCGCGTACTGAAGGATCCGGCCTGGACCGTTGCCGTATCTGAGTTGGGTGCCGATAGCGTCAACTTCGTGGTGCGTCCGTGGGTCAAGAGCGGCGATTATTGGCCGACTTACTTCGGCCTGACGGAAACCATCAAGCTGACCTTCGACAAAGAAGGGCTCAACTTCCCGTACCCGCAGCGCGACGTACACCTGTACCAGCAGAGCTAGGGAGCTCCCCCTTGCGCAAATGGGTTTGGGGTCATCCCCAAACCCATCTTTTTTGGCGGCAAACGCGAATTTGTCGCATTTGTGATAGACTATCAGCAACCGTGGAGAATCTAATCGTCAGCTTCGAGAGCGAATGCCGTGACCTCGGCGTGCCGTTCACGCTGCAGCGCCGGGCGATCGCCCAGGTGGTGTTGGCTGCCAAAGACCACCCCACCGCCGACGAAATCCACGACCGCCTGGAAGATGATTTCCGCGGCATCTCGCGTGCGACGGTATTCCGCACGCTCGAGACCTTCGCTCAGTTGGGATTGATTCGGCGCGTGCCCCACCCTGGGTCGGCAGCGCGTTTTGATGGCCGCACCGATCGCCACCATCACTTGATTTGTGATGAATGCGGCAAGATCCGCGACTTGGAAGACTCGTCGTTGGACGATCTGCCGGTCAACGTAAAAAGCCGCCAAGGCTTTCGCATCAGCGACTTTTCGGTTCAGCTGCGCGGCGTCTGCGGCGAGTGCGCAGGCTGAGCTGAGGCATCCGGCGGTTTACTGACCGTCGCCGTCGGGAGTTTCTTCCTCTTCCGGCTGACCAGCGTCGTCGGGATTGAGATCGGATTTGCCCATCTCCTCCTCGACCTTCTCACGGCCTTTTTTGACCAGATCCTTGCCTTGCTCAAGGCCCTGCTTGGTCTTGTCGCGCACAAAGTTATTGGTCTTCTCGGGCCCGTAGATGAAGTACGAGGCCACCAGAGCGATCACGCCGAGGCCGAGGATGACCATAAAGACCTTCAGGCTCTTGCGTAACAGCCAGAGCATGACCACCAGAATCACCAATACCGACACCGCGCCCAGCGCCGGATTGGCTTGAATCCACTCGACGTAACGGGTGAGGAAAGGAGGGAGGGTGATCGCGACCATGGCCAAATTCTAAGCTTTCGGCGCCGCGCCGCCTTGCCGCCGCCGGATTGGAATTAATTTCCGGTTGCGACATTATCTCATTCGGGATATCATCCAGGCATGCGAAAGAAGAAAACCCTGACCACGGCCAACGGCAGCCCCATCGCCGACAACCAAAATTCCTTGACCGCCGGCCGCTCCGGCCCGTTGCTGGCCCAAGACTGGCAGCTGCTGGAAAAACACGCGCACTTCAACCGAGAGCGCATCCCCGAACGCGTCGTGCACGCCAAGGGCTCCGGTGCCATCGGCACCTTCACCGCAACCGACGACATCAGCGATTTGAGCCGGGCGGCGGTGTTTAAAAAGGGCGCGAAGACGGAATGCTTCCTTCGCTTCTCCACCGTCGCTGGGGAAATGGGCGCCGCCGACGCTGAGCGCGACGTGCGCGGCTTTGCGCTGAAGTTCTACACCGAAGAGGGCAATTGGGATTTGGTCGGCAACAACACGCCGGTGTTTTTCCTGCGCGATCCTTATAAGTTCCCGGATTTCATCCACACGCAAAAGCGCGATCCGCAAACCAATCTGCGCAACCCGATTTCGATGTGGGATTTCTGGTCGCTCAGTCCGGAGAGCCTGCACCAACTCACCATCTTGTTCAGCGACCGCGGCTTGCCGAGCAGCTACCGCCACATCAATGGTTATGGTTCTCACACTTACAGTTTGATCGACGCCGACGGCAAGCGCGTTTGGGTTAAGTTCCATTTCAAAACGCAGCAAGGCATTCAAAACCTGAGTGAGCAACAAGCCGCTGATTTGATCGGGCAGGATCGCGAAAGTCATCAGCGCGATTTGTTTGAAGCCATCGCCAATCGCGACTTCCCGCGCTGGACGGTCAAAATTCAAACGATGACCGAAGAGCAAGCCCAAGCTGCCGCCTTTGATCCCTTTGACCTCACTAAGGTGTGGCCACATGCCGATTACCCGCTGCGCGAAATCGGCGTGCTGGAATTGAATCGCAACCCCGAAAACTACTTCGCTGAAGTCGAGCAGTCGGCCTTCTCCCCCGCCAACGTGGTGCCGGGAATTGGTCATAGTCCCGACCGCATGTTGCAAGCGCGCATCTTCAGCTACGCCGACGCCCACCGCTACCGCTTGGGCGTCAATCACGACATGCTTCCGGTCAATGCGCCGCGTGCAACCAGCGCCAACAACTATTACCGCGACGGTCAAATGCGATTTGATGGCAATGGTGGCGGTGCAGTGAATTACGAACCGAACAGCTTTGATGGTCCGGCTGAAGATCCGAGTGTGTTGGAACCACCGCTCCCGTTGAACGGTTCTGCTGCGCGTTACAACCACCGCGACAACAATGACGATTACACCCAAGCCGGTAATTTGTTCCGCTTATTCGATGACGGGCAGCGTCAGCGATTGGCAGCCGCAATCGCCGGTGCCATGCAAGGTGTGCCGCAGGAAATCATCGATCGCCAGCTGGAGCACTTCGACCGCGCCGATCCGGAATACGGTCAACGGGTGCGTGCGGCGTTGAAGGATGCATCGTAAATGATTACTGGTTATCAACTTGCGGCCAAGGATTTGGGAACCTTGGTCGCAAGTGCTTCATCCAATAGGTGACGTCGCCCTGATGGGTTACCGGTCGCCCCCCCACGCGCTCCGACTACGGAATGCAGCTTCCCAGAAGCCCAGGGGCGGCGGTGAATCCTCATGCAAAAACAACCACCACTTCCTCCCTTTCTTTTCCGACGTCTGGCCGTTGCCATTCTCGCCGTTAGCTTGGCACTGCCCGCCGTTGCTCAGCAGCAGGCGAATTCCGCTACCAAGCAAGGCAACCGCGCCGCGGTGCTGCGGGCAAACAGCCACCTGACTTCCACGCCGTTGATCCCGGGAGCGATCGCGACCTTTGAATTTGAAAAAGCCGCTCCCGCAGCGACCCTTGCTTTGATCTATTCCCTTCAAGGGTACGATCCAAGTCAGATCCCCAACTGCCCAGATTTATTCTCGCCGCTGAAGTTGGCGCAGCTACAGGGACTTGGTCAAACCGATGGCTTCGGCAATGCCACTTTCTATGTTTATGTTCCAGCCGTAGGCATGGGCTTGCCGGTTTGGATTCAAGGACTCGACAATGAATACTGCACGCTTTCCAACGCGTTAAGTGCGGTGATGGATGGCACGCCGACCATCCCCTACATTCAAGTCGAGCCGTCGAACGATCCCGAAACCATTCCTTATGGCGAAGGCAAATCCGTCGTGGCTACGGTAAATGGAAACATTAGCGTTTCGGACACCGGCGACGCCAACGGTACCGCTGTGGTGCAAATTCCCGGTTTGCCCGACGGTGACGTCACCATCACTGCCAATGCGTTTTCCATTGAGCTGGGGACCACAACGATGGACTTCCGCACGTTGGGCAACGACGACAACGTTTCAGTGAATGGCGTATTAACTCCGATCACGACCGTTATCGATCAATACGCGGCCGATATCAAAGCCGGCCTAGCGATGGCGAATTGGCACACGCATAGCAAACTGATGCTGGCTGCAATTGCGATGGCGTCGACGCCCTCTTGGCGAGCGAATACCGTGACTTCGCAGTACGAAGCCGGTGCACCGCCCATTTGGCGCAAGGATTCGTCGATCACCGGCGCCGCCAGCGTTTACTCGATGACGCATATCGGCTGCAGCGTTTTGCAAACCGAATGCGCCGGCAAAGAGGCGATCCACCGCGGTGGCGTGTCGCTGCTCACCCAAGTGTTGGTGCCTGAGTGCACGACGCAAGGCTTGGACACCGCAGCGCTTTGCTACAGCTACACCAACGACATTTGGAATTAATCAGGGCTTCCTTAAGCCGCTCGGGTTAAGAGCGATGCCAATGCACCGAGCCGGCCTTGTCTTCAATGACGATGCCGGCTTCCTGCAATTGATCGCGGATCTCATCGGCGCGCGCCCAATCCTTCTCGGCGCGGGCAGTAGTTCGATCGGCAATCAATCCTTCGATTTGCTCATCGGACAAACCGCATGCGGCGCCGTCTTCCTCGAACAAGCCGAATAAATCATCGACGCGATCTAAGAACTGCATCGCTTGTTCGGCGGCGGCACCGCTGAAAGCACTTTGCATGAACTGATTGCGCAAACCGAACACCGCACCCAAGGCTTCGGAAGTGTTGAGGTCATCGGCAATGGCTTGTTGGAAGCAGCTTTGCGCAGCCTCAATCGCCGCCATCGTTTCCGCCGACGCTTCGCTTTGATCGCGCGCTGCCGCCAGCAAACGACCGCGCCAATCGCACAAGTTTTTACGCGCTTCGGCCGCCCCTTCCAACGCTTCCCAAGTGAAGTTCAGCTGCGAACGGTAATGCCCGCGCATGATCAAAAAGCGGAAGTCCAACGCGCAGAAGCCGCGCTCGGCCAAGTCGTCCAAACTCCACACATTGCCTAGCGACTTCGACATCTTGCCGCCGTCCACTTGCAGGAACTTGGTGTGCATCCAATGCTTGACGAATTGCTTGCCGTTGGCGCATTCGGATTGAGCAATTTCGCATTCATGGTGAGGGAAGACGTTGTCTTCGCCGCCGGTATGAATGTCGAAACTCTCACCCAAATACTTCATCGACATCGCCGAGCATTCGATGTGCCAGCCGGGAAAGCCGTGCTCGCCGAATTCGGTATTCCATTTCATCAAGTGCGCCGGATCGGACTTCCACAACGCAAAGTCGGCCGGATGCTTCTTCTCGTCATTCACTTCCAAGCGCGCACCGGCTTCCAACTCATCGACGCGGTTGCCCGACAACTTGCCGTACGCCGGGAACGAATGCACATCAAAGTAAACGTTATCGCCGACGCGATAAGCATTCCCCTTTTCGATCAACACTTTGACCATGTCGACCATTTCCGGAATGTGATCCGTCGCCCGCGGGTATTCATGCGCAGGCCGCACGCCCAACTGGTTCAAATCGGAAAAGAACTCCTGGCACACGTTATCGACAATCTGCCATGGATCGCACTTTTCCTTGCGCGCCTGCTTCAGCATTTTGTCTTCGCCATCATCGGCATCGTCGACCAAGTGGCCGACGTCGGTGATGTTCATGATTTGGGTGACTTCCCAACCCAATGAATCAAACAACCGACGCAGCAAATCAGCGAACAAAAACGAGCGGTAATTACCGATGTGCGGCCGCTGGTAAACCGTCGGTCCGCAGTGGTACATGCGCACCTTGCCCGCCTCGATCGGTTCAAAATTCTCGACCTGGCGCGTGAACGAGTTGTAGAGCTTCAGTTCCACGCCGGGATTTTACCCGCGCCCGGCAAAAAGCTCCGGCACCGAACCGCCGTGTTTTGCGAAGTATCGGGCAAAACGCTGACGTCGGGCGAAACGTTGCGGCTCGGTCAGCGGGCGCGGCATCAGCTTGGCACCGGCCAGGTCGATCACCCAGCAACGGCCGGCGTCGGCTTGCCACAGCATGTTGCCGGGGTGTAAATCGGTGGCCCACAGGCCGACGTCGCACAGCTGGTCCAGCAGCGTATCCGCGGCTTGTAGCGCGGCAGTTTGCTCACGCGCGTCGAAGACGGTGACCGCGCCCGGCACTTCCTCGGTGACCAAATGCTGGCGCCAGCTCAAACCGCGCTTCACCGCCAAGGCCAGTAAGACCCTGGGCGTATCGATGCCGCGCGTGCGCAACGCTTCGCTGAGGTCCAACTCGGCCTTCAAACGCCGCGGAGAGCGGTAGCGGTTGCCCTGCAGGCCTCCCAGCAGCCCGCCGTGTCGATTGATGCGCCACACGCCATGCTTGACCGTCGCGGTGGTAGCGTCGAGCTCGGCGGCGGAGTTGCCGTCGGCACCAAAGACCACCCTTCGTGTACTGCCTCGGCCACCGCCCACCACCATGTCGGCCGCCGCTGCGCGTTTATTCAGCATCGCCTCGCCGTCGGCCAGCCACGCGGCCCAATCTTCGGCGCCTTCGAGTTCGGTCGCCAACCACAAACGCACGCCCGGCGCGGTTTGCAGCAGGTGGGTGGCGGACTCAGCCATGCCAGGATGGTATCTTTCCCGCCGACGCAATGTCATCGCCCCTACCGTCAAAGCAAAGGTCCCAGCTGCCGCCCAATGCACGCGTGCTGGTGGTCCGCCTCAGTGCGCTGGGCGACGTGGTGTTTGCCATCCCGGCGGTGGCCGCGCTGCGCAAAATGCTGCCCGACGCGCAAATCGATTGGTTGGTCGAAGACCGCCACGCGTCGTTGTTGCGCTCGTTGCCGCTGCACGATGAATGCCATATATTCCCGCGCAGTGCATGGAAGGGCCGCGGCGGCTTGGGTCGAATTTGGAAGCACATCCGCGATTTGCGCCGCTTGCGGCGCTACGACGTCATTCTTGACTTCCAAGGCAATTTGAAAAGCTCGATGCAGGTACGCGCCATTCCTGCCGAGCTGAAGATCGGCTTTGATCGCGGCGTGGCCAAAGAAGGTGCATATCGGCGTTACGACCATCGCGTCGCCAATCCGGGGCGAGTTCCGCGCGCGCTGCGTGATTTTGCTTTGGTGCGCGAGCTGGCTCAGCTGAAAGGCTTGGCCTTGCCAGGCGCCGATGGCTCCTCAGAAGCAAGCAAGCAGTTGCCTGCGATTGCCCAACTCGACGCCTGGCCGATGCCGTCGGATGTGATTGCCGAAATGGCGGTTTCGCTGGCCACCGATGCGCAGCAAAACCAGCCATTGGTGCTACTCCACACCAGCGTGACGTCTTACGGCAAAGACAAAGAGTGGCCGCTGGAAGGATGGGTGGAGCTGATCCGCGGCCTGACCAAGCAAGATCGCCGCGTGCGCTTGCTGTGGACCCCCGGCGACCGTCCGCACGTCGAAAAGATCCTGTCGTATTGTCCGCAAGCGCAGCTCGCGCCGCCGACACCGTCGCTGGAGCACTTGATGGCCTTGCTAGACGAGGCGGCGCTGACCATCGGCACCGATAGCGGTCCGGTGCATTTGGCGGCGCTGCGCGGCAACCGAGTCCTGGGATTGTACGGCCCCACTGATCCGGTGCGCTTCGCCCCTCCCGGGCCGGACGTGCATCTGATCAGCGCGTTGCCACTGGACCAGGAACCGCCCAAACGCGACCGCAGCTGCCGCTCGCCGCTGATGGAGCAAATCGCCGCCGCCGATGTGCTCGCTCAAGCGGTTAAGCTGCTGGATGCTTAAAGCAGTCCTGGGTCTCCTGTGCGCCGTCGGTTTGTCGACCAGCGCTGCGAACCTTGCAGCCCAACAAATGAGTGATCAGCCGATTTTCCAAGACGGTGGGCCGTTGCCGGAGATTTCCTTCCCCAACATCAACGGTAGCGGCGACGTCGACCTGGCTGATTTTCGCGGCAAGAAGTTATTGCTGATCCAGTTTGCGTCGTGGTGAGCGGGTTGCCGCGCGCACGTGCCGGTCTGGCATGAGTTGACCAAGGAGTTGCGCGAGGCGGGTGAACTGCAAGTGGTCGGCATTACCCAAGAGCAGCACGCCGAGCGCTGTCAGTTATGGGCCCAGTGGCAGCAAATCGACTGGCCGATTTTGTGGGATCCGTATAACCGCACCGGCAGTTCGGCGGTGCCGATTGCGATGGCCGTCGATGAGTACGGCGTGATTCGCAACATGCGTTTGCATCCGCGCAAGTTTGAGACTCAGTTTGTGCGCGACTTTATGCAGAAGCAATTTCCGGCGCCGGCGATTTCCGAGCGGCGCAAAATTGCCGAACATCCGCAGTGGCGGCAGTTGATTCCCGAGTTGCAGAAGTTGCTGCAAAGCGATTCCGAAAATGCAACGGCGTGGTTCCGCTTAGGCGTCGCGCTGCGCATGCGCTTTGATCAAAATGACGCCACCATGCAAGCCGACGATTTTCAGCAAGCGGTGAACTGTTGGAGTCGCGCGTTAAAGCTCAAGCCCAGTCAGTACATTTGGCGCCGGCGCATTCAGCAATGGGGTCCGAAATTGGATAAGCCGTACCCCTTTTATGATTGGGTGATCGAAGCTCAGCAGCAGATTCGCGAACGCGGCGAAGCGCCAATTTCCTTGCCGATTCGAGTGTTTCCGGCGGCGGTTCCGTCGGGCGACGGAAGTGAAGCAGTGGCGCGAAATGCCTTCAACGACAACGACGGCATGGTGCCGCGCGATGCCGATCAAGCGGTTGCCATTCAACATGCTTGGGTGCCGAATACGCAAAAACCCAAAGACGGTGCGGGCGCTACTGCGCGTTTGCATTTGCTGTTGCGGCCTGATGCCACTCGCGAAGTACATTGGGGCTGGGACGGTGGCCCGGTGCAAATTTGGATGTACGACGCCGAGGGCTGGAAGATTCAGCAAGACTACTTTCGCTTGGAACCCCAAACGGAAGTGGACGCTCAGGGCAAGCATATTCCGCTGCCCAACATGGATGGCAGCACGCAGGGCGTCAACTTTGAGCTTCAACGCACAAGCGGTGATGCGGCAACCGAATTGACCGGCGTCGCCTATTACTACATTTGCATCGGCGAAAGCGGTGAGTGCACCTTCCTGGCTCAGGATTTCCGCATCCCGCTCCCGACCACAAAGTCGGCCGAAGCAAACGGCGACGAGTAACTTTTAGCGCAAAGTCAGGCGATAAGGCAGACGCGCTTGCACACCATTGCGCGGCGTCAGCTTTTTGACCGACTGCACCAGCTTGCCGAGTTGCACAAAGTCCGACGGCGATTCCTCGACCAGACTGGCGATGAATTCGTCGAATGCGTCGGGCTCGTGAGTCCAATACTCAACGGTATAGCCATCGCTTAAACCGGCCAGTCCGGCGGCGCGTTGCAGCGCGTCGTTCAAGCTGCCGACCTTATCGATCAAGCCCAGTTCCAACGCGCGCGTGCCCGACCAAACTCGGCCTTGGGCCATTTCATGCACGTCGGGCACCTCCAATTGGCGGCCGCGCGCGACCCGTTCCAAGAAACCGTCATACACCTCGTCAACCGAAATTTGCAGGCGCGCCAGCGTGGCTTCGCTCTTGGAGCGATATAGCGAGTAAGGATCGGAGTGCGGGCCCAACTCGACGGTCTCTACAGCTACACCCAATTCGTCGGCTAGTTTGGCCACATTTGGGTACATGCCAAACACGCCGATGGATCCGGTCACGGTGTTGGCTTCGGCGTAGATTTCATCAGCCAAGCTGGAAATCCAATAGCCGCCGGATGCAGCCACATCGCCCATCGAAATGATCAGCGGTTTTTCGGCGGCGAGCAATTCCACTTGATGCAAAATCACCTCGGAAGCCGACGCACTTCCGCCCGGGCTGTTGACGCGCAACACGACCGCGGCAATGCCTTCATCCAAGCGCGCGTTTTCCAACGTTGCAGCTAGCGATTCGCCGCCGATTTGCTCTTCGGAACCGCCATCGATGATTTCGCCTTCGGCAAAGAGCACCGCAACCGTTGCGCCATCGGCACGCTCGTCTTCTTGGTACTCGACATCAATGTAGTCCTCCAACCAAATGTGCTCGTAGTCATAACGACCGGCGCCTTCCCATTGGCCTTCGCCGGTGATTTCGCGCAACTCACTTGCCACCTCTTCTTCGTAGCGGAGCTCGTGAATCAATCCAACTTCCACGCCTTCCGAGGACGTCAGCACGCCGCGCTCGGTGACTAGGGTTTGCAGCTGCGCCAAATCCAAACCATACCCCTCGGCAATGGCTTGCAAACATGGTTGGAAGATGTCTTCCAACAAGGTGCGAATCTGTTCGCGGTTTTCGTCCGACATTTGGTTCAGCATGTACGGCTCCACCGCCGACTTAAATTTGCCGACTCGCGTAACCTGAACCTCGACTCCAAAACGTTGAAAGGCATCGGCGTAATAATTCACTTCAGCCGACGGCCCGCCAAGGTCAACCTCACTAAACGGCGGCGCGTAAGTGCGGTCGCCAACCGATGCCAAATACAGCGCGCGTTCGTCGTAATAGCTGAAGTAAGTGGTGATCGGTTTTTGCGCATCGGAAAAATCCTGCAACGCATCGCGCACCTCTTTCAAACTCGCCCAGCCGGTCGCCCCGACCGCCCCGGTCAAATACAGACCAACGATGCGCGGATCGTCGGCGGCCAAACGAATGCTCTTGGCGATGGTGTGCAGCGGGTATGGATTGACGTCGCTGGAATAGCCCAACAGCGCACTCAAGCCGGCAGGTTTTGGGTCGTCGACAATGGGCAGGCTGAGGTCAACGACCAAAATTGAGTCGTCGTAAACCACGGTGGCATCGACCTCGGGCATGCTGCCAAGCAGCGCCATCATCAGCAAAAAGCCAAGCAATGCCACACCAACCATGGTGGCCAAAACGTTGCGGATGAAGTTGGACATGGAATCGGATTATCGCAGGTAAGGCTAGTGGGTAGGCGGCAAAAATGTTTGCTCGGAACGAATTTCATAAACGCCGTCGTGCACGCCGAACTGCAATTCATAAGGCGGTGCGAAGGCGGGTTCAAAAGTGCGTTGATAGTCGCCGCTGCTGACGACTAGTCGACGCTCACCATTTGCGTCGGCCTTGAACTCGAAGCGGAACGGCCGCCAGGACGCGGTGGGTGAAACCTCGGGGCGCGATTGAAATGCGCGGGGTCCGACATTTCGCAAGTCTTCCATCGACGCCACCGCCGCGCCGAAGGTATTGATGCGCAAACGCAGCACCTGTTGATGATGCGGCGAGCGAAGGATTACCGCCCCCATCGCCGCGCCGGTGCGCCCGACGCGCATTTCTAAGTTCAACGGCTGTTCGCCCCGCCAGCGACCGGCGTAAAAGCTGACGCCGCGCAGTGGCAGCGATGCCAGCAACAAATTTTTACCGCCCAAGGTGTAGTCCACATCACGGCCAAATATCTGCGGCAGGTTTCGATTGCGACCATAGTCGTCGGGCAGCGCCGCGAGAAAAGCCGCCAGCGACGGGCGGGCGTCCGTCAATTGCCACGGGGTTTGCGAATCGCTTTTTTGCAGCAACTGCAAAACCAAACTCGACCACGCCAAATAGCGGACCTCGGCAGGTTGCTCGGCCAACAGCGCATGCAAAGGCCGCTGGAGATTGTCGCCGACTGCTCCAACGCGCCGCAATTCCGCCGCCCAGGCCGAACCCATCATCAGGTTCTGGTGAGTCGGAAACGGACTTGGGTCCAGCCCTACCAAGGCTTCGGCCAAACCCTCGTGAAACCACGCCGGCGCGGTTGCCAAGCCAGGCCGGTTGCAAGCCAATAAATGCACCATTTCGTGGCGCACCGTCTCGCGCCAACTGCGCGGCGGCAGATCGCGTTCGGCGAGCAAGCGGTCATCGCGCGGCAAAGTGACCAGCGCCAATCGACGATGTGGATGCGTGCGCGGCACCATCGGATCGCCGGCTAACTCCATGCGATCGGACAAAAAGCGCGCCTCCAGCGGACTGGCGGTGATGGTCAGACGCAGCGGTTCTGGGTGACCATCAATGACTTCGGGCCAACGCTGGGCGACTGCGCGAAACACTCGTTGCAGCGCCAGCCAATCCTCGATCAAAACCGGCCGCCACGATTGGAAGCGCTGCGGAAGGTCCAACTCCAACGGCATTGCACCGTCAGGAAGCTGCAGCGCCGCCGAAGCATCGGCTTGGGTGAGGACCGTTGACGAGTCGCTCGACGAATCCGCGTCGCCGACCTGGCAGCCGGCGGCGGCAAGCACCATTGCGATTAGCGCGAATCGAGCTGCGGGAGCGAAATTCGTCATCGGGGTCATTGTAGAGGTCCGCAATACCAGATTTGAATCGCCGGATAAGATGGTTTTGAGCCATGTTTGCATCCCTCCTGGTCCTCCCCACCTTGCTTCTTGCTGCCGCCCCCACGGCACCAGCTGCCGCCGCGCAACAGCCTGCCGAGAAGCTGCATTTCACTTATCACTGGCACATGGAACAGCCGATTTATTGGCCGGATCAGCAGAGTTCCAGTCCGGATCGATACGAGCGTGGTTGGCAGTCCATTCTGCGCACCGACGCCGGTGCCACCCATCCGGAGAATGATCTTCGCGCAATCTTCGGCAAAGCGGATCGCGTCGCTGCTTATCAGTACCGGGTGCGCGATTCGATCAGCGCCATCTCTTGGGCCACGGAGGCCGGCGCTCAGGTTTCTTACTCGGGCGGGCTGATTGAAAATATGCATTCCATCGGCGGCGCGAATCAGTTGGGTTATTCGCCAACCTGGTACAGCGGCTACCGCGAAGCGCGCAATTGGCCGACCGCGGGCGCCGGTGTACCGCGCTGCGATTTGGTGATGTTTCCATTTCATCACGCGTTGCTGCCGCTGTTGCCGGAGTCGGTGATGCGCAAGGAGATTCAGCTTTACCGACAGATTTACGACGATGCTTGGGGTTTGAACCCGGGCGTTTCCAAAGGATTCTTTCCGTCGGAAATGGCATTTTCCGAACGCATGATTCCAATCCTGGCGGAGGAAGGAATCGAATGGAGTTTTGTTAGCGCGGAAAAAATTAGTCGCGCCTGCAGCAACTTTCCGGTGGTGTTGGGCTCCGGCGGCATCAATTGCGATCCGCCCAACCCGGCCGATCAAATCAATCCAGCGCAAAGCGATTACTTCACAAAAAGCATTTCGCGCGGTTGTGCCCCCAGCGAGGCTTACCCCTTCGCGCTGACGCCGCACCGCGCCGGCTGGGTGAATCCGGAAACGGGTGCGCTGAGTTCAATTATTGTTGTGCCTTGCTCACAATCGTTGGGTTGGGACGATGGCTATGCGCCGATGAGCTTGAGCGCGTTCAACTTGCTGCAAAGTAAAAATGACCCCAACCGACCGATGCTGATCGTGCTTGCCCATGATGGCGACAACGCGTGGGGCGGCGGTTTTGATTACTACATGAACGCGGTGCCGAACTTCGTGTCGTCGGCCGAAGCAAGTGGTTATCACGCGACGATGGTGGAAGAGTATTTGCAGGACCATCCGGTTCCGGTGGATGACTTTGTTCACGTCGAAGACGGCGCCTGGGTCAACGCCGACGGCGATTTTGGTTCGCCGCAGTTCTTGAATTGGAATTGGCCGCCGGTGAATTCGTCGGGGCACATCGATATTGAGAATGGTTGGGCCGAAGACATCCGCAATTGGGCGGTGCTGATGGCGGCGTTGAATTACGTCGAAACCGCCGAGCAGATTCACGTTGACCAGGGTGGTTCGGTGGATCTGGAACGCATTCTTTATCCAAATGGGACCAGCAATGGCGCCGAGCGCGCGTGGCACTATTACTTGGGCGGTTTGAACAGCGGCTACATGTATTACGGCACCGCATTAGACATGGAAGTCAAGCCGACTATTGCGATCAACGAAGCGATGCAGCACACCGCGGCCATCATTGGCGACGGCTCCGACGATCGCACCCCGCCGACGGTGTGGACGCCGCAGCGTTTTCCGTGGAACCCCGGCGCGCTGAATTATGGACCGATGTACGGCTACAACGAGTTCCATGACGACGGTGACTTCCACGTCTGGACCTTTGCCCATGATCTATCCGGGATTCAGTCGATGGTGCTCAAGGTGCGCGTCGATGCCGATGGCGTGAACCCGCTGACCAGCACGCAGAACGAAACTTATGCCGGTGGTCCTGAGGTCGGCAATTGGACTGATCTGCCGATGACGGCGCGCGCCTTCCCAGCGGGAAATTTCTTTAATGATCCGAGCATCGACTTCTTTGAAATGCCGGCCGTCATCGCCGATCAGTACTACGCCGAAATCATCGGCGTACGCGATCAGCTGTTGGATTACTACATCGAAGCCACCGACCATCGCGGCAACGTGCACAAGAGTGAAATCTTCCACGTTTGGGTCGGCGACGGCTCCGGATCAGGCGGCGATTACTCCAGCGTTGAAACGGTGCCGGATCCACCGGTGGCCGGCCAACCTGTCACGGTGCGCTACAACCCGGGAACGCTTGGACCGCTGGCCGGAGCGAGCAGTGTGTTCATGCACGTCGGCATCAACGGCTGGAATCCGGTGGCGCCAAATGATCTGCCGATGACTTGGAACGCCGCCGATGGCGTTTGGGAAGTCAGTGGCAAGGTGCCGGGTTCGGCGACGCAGTTAGACATGGCGTTCAACGACGGCGCCGGCACCTGGGACAACAATAACGGCATGGATTGGCACCTAGCCGTTTCCGGCGGCGGCGGTGGCGGCAATTGGGATTTGGATGGCCAACTGGATCCCGGCGCGGTGCTGATCGACAGCAATAACGGCGTGAACCTATGGGCCGGCATTCAAGGCGACCGCCTTTACGTCGCCACCGACGCGCCCAGTCAGGGCAAGGACCGCTTCTTGATGGTCAGCCGCTCGCCAGGTGCGCAAATCGGCGCGCCGTGGGCGAAGGCAGGCACCGTAGCGGCGTGGGATTGCTACATCGGCGCCGAGGTCGACAACGGTTACAGCGGTTGGTTCGATACCAATACGTCGGCGGCGACGGCCAATGGTGCGGTGCTGGAAGGGGTGTTGGATTTGGGCGACGAGTTTGGCAGCATTCCCAATCAGCTCTTTCTCGCGGTGGTGCAATACGGAACCGATAACGGCAGCGCGCTGGATTGGGCCAGCCAAGTCCCGGCTTCGGTAAACAGCGACGGCAACGTAGACCCAACCGAGTACAAACGCGTACCCTGAGCGAGCCCGTCGGCCTCCCACCCTCGTACCGTTTCAGCCGTTGAACTCCAAACTCCGCGGTGACCTTCTGCTGCTGCTCGCCGCCCTGATCTGGGGCGTCGGCTTCTCGGCCCAACGTGCCGCGATGGAAGGCATGGGTCCGCTGACCTTTACCGGTCTGCGCTTCTTCCTCGGCTGGTTGGTACTGCAACCGCTGCTGCGTTTACCGCAACTGCGCAGCAGCCATCCCGCGCCGCCGCTGGCGGTCGTTATCGGCCTCGGCGTGTTGTTGTTTAGCGGCGCGTGGTGCCAGCAAATCGGACTGCAAACGACGACGGCATCCAAAGCCGGATTCTTGACTGGGATGTACGTGGTGCTCGTCCCCATCATTGGCATCGCCTTCGGCAAACGAACCCATTTGGCGACGTGGATCGGGGTGATGTTCACCGCCTTCGGCCTGTACTTCCTTTCGGTCACCGACGACCTGACCTTAGCTCCCGGCGATGGCTGGATTCTTCTCGGCGCGGTGATTTGGAGTTTGCACGTGCTCGGCCTCGGCCATTACGCCAGTCGTTGCAATCCGCTAAAGCTTGCCGCTAACCAATTCCTAGTCGTTGGCGTCCTCGGTAGCTTGGCCGCAGTGCCGATGGAATCGTTCGATACCGATGCGGCGATGCAAGTCTTGCCTTGGTTGCTCTACAGCGGGATCTTTGCCGTCGCCGGGGCGTTCACTCTGCAAGCCTTTGGTCAGGCCATCGCCCCGCCCGCTCACGCCGCCATCCTGCTGAGCTTTGAAGCCGTATTTGCCACTGGCGCCGGATGGATGTTGCTAGGCGAACAGCTCAGCGCGCGCGAACTGCAAGGATGCGCGCTGATGATGGTTGGCATCCTCGCCTCGCAAATTAGGCGGCCGACGAAGAAGGACCGAGCCAGCGCCTCAGCATCTGGATCACCGTAGCCCGGTCAATGGGCTTGGCCAAATAGTCGTCCATGCCGGCGGCCAAACACTTCGAGCGATCCCCTTTCAACGCATTGGCGGTCAAAGCGATGACCGGCGTATGCGTGCCGACTTCCTTTTCCAGCTCGCGAATCTTGTCCGTTGCTTGCCAACCGTCCATCACCGGCATTTGGCAATCCATCAGCACTAAGTCGATTCCACCTTCCTGCCAGCGTTCAATCGCCTCCTGACCATCGTGCGCGATTACCACCTCAAGGTCAGTCGTGCTTAACAGCCTCGAGGCAAACATCAAATTGACCTTATTGTCCTCGACCAGCAGCACCCGACGCCCCTTCCACGATTGCGGTTGGCGCGCCGCAGCTTGAGCACGCTTGGCGGCTTCGGCTTGGCGCTTTTGCTCCACCGCCGCAGCAACGGGTTGGCCATCGAACAAAGGCTGATGCGTGGCGAAGCGGCGCGGAGAAATTGGCATCGACCAGGCTTGAACCAGCCACGGCCACTTTTGCTCGGCCAGCTGCTGCGATTGATCACCGACGACTGCCACCGGAACCGAAGCGTTGCGCAATCGATCGGCGAGTGGATGTTGCTGCCAGTTAGGCCAGCAGCGGTCTTCCAGCACCACGCCGACCCACGATGTTTTGCCATCCTGCTGTTCTTGAAGCAAAGTCAGCGCGTTGGTTTCGGTGGTGAGATCGCAAACCGTATAGCCATGCGCTTCCAACTGGCGACGGAGACCGGCTTGCATCAGCGGCGTGGAGCACATCAATGCAATTTGACCGCTGGCCGAACGCCGTTGGTAGCCTTCTTGACCCGGCAGAATGTCCGCTGGGAAATCAAAAACAAACACACTGCCGCCGCCGGGGTTGGCGTCGACGTGAATGCCGCCGCCCATTAAACGCGCAATTTGCGAACTGATGGCCAAGCCCAAACCGGTACCGCCGAAGCGTCGCGACATGCTGTTGTCGGCTTGTTGGAAGGGTTTGAAGATTTTGTGGCGCATGGAATCGTCGATGCCGATGCCGGTATCGCGGACCTCCACGGTCAACTCCGAGCGACTGCCGTCGGCGGCTGTGGATTGACTGCTAACGACGACTTCTACCCCACCGCTTTCGGTGTACTTCAGCGCATTGCCGATCAAGTTGACCAGGATTTGGCGCAAGCGCATCGGGTCGGAGGATATTCCTTTGGGCACGTCGTCGCTCAGCGTGCACCACAGCTGCAAATCTTTGCTGCGTGCCTGCTCGGCGAACATGTCAATGACGTCTTCGATCAAGCGGTGCAAGTCTACTGGGATCGATTCGATTTCGATCATGCTGGCTTCGATCTTCGAGAAGTCGAGCACGTCGTTGATGATGTCCAATAGCGCTCTACCACTAGTTTGCACGATGCGCGCGTATTCCTGTTGCTCGCCATCCAGCTCGGTGTCCAACAGCAATTCATTCATACCCAGAATGCCGTTCATCGGCGTGCGAATCTCGTGCGACATCGTCGCCAAAAACGCCGACTTCGCCTTGTCAGCGTCTTGCGCCCGCTCCAATGCTTCCTGCAGTTCCTCCGAAGTCCGCTCAAGGATGTTGTGTTGCACCTGTAGCTCGGTATAACTCGAACCAAGGTCTTTACGCATTTGGTCCAAATCTTCGGCAAGCTCTCCCATTTCATCTCGTCGGCTCAACGAAATCTCGGCGTGGTAATCGCCCTTGCCCAAGGTCCGCGCTTTTTTCGCCAAGTAGCGTAGCGGTACCAGCACCGAATAGCGCAGCGCAAATCCAAGCAGGGCAAGCGTGACCAGCAGCGAATACAAAACGGTTCGACGGATTTCATCTTGGCGAGCGAGGATTTGCTTTTCAATCACCTCGGTCGAGATACCGACGACCACCGTTCCCAGCACATGGCCATCCGAATCCGGCAAAATCACCTGTTGGCGAAAGACTTGAATGCCTTCATCCGGGTGCAATCCCATACCCAGCGGCCCGGTCGCCAATTGGTCCTTGTTGTGCTCGGCAACGGTGACGCCATCGTCGCGCACCAGGGTTGCAAATGCGACGTCCGGGACCTCGGTGATGAGCACCGAGAAGAATTCCTCGACCAGCGGATAGTCTTTCATCAACATCGGCTCAACGGTGGACAACGCAACCGAATCCGCCAACGCCGCTCCCTGATGGGAAAGCATGCGATAGAACACCTGTCGCTCCTGCTTGACCATCCAATAGCCTGCCAGAAAACCAGCCGCGCCCTGAATCAAAATTGTCAGCAGCAGCAGCTTAAGGCCGAGACCGCGAAACAATCGGGAGTTCACCATTTGGCTTTAAAACTTCTTTTCCGCTAACTTCATGCTTTGGCGAATGGATTCATATTCCTTGTCTTTGCATTCCAGCCAACCCGAAATCTTCAGCGCTTTTAACGCGTCGGCATCGTCCCAGGCGTGCATGACCTTTTGCATAGCCTCGACAATTTTGGAGTCTAGCTTGGCGCTTGCAATCCAAGGCTTGGTCACGTTGTCGAAGCTCCACAGAACGCGCAGCTTGCCTTTGCTATTCATTTTTTCAAAGGTGCTTATCTTGAGCGAGCCGGCGTCGAAATCGCCAATCTCTACAGCTTTGGCCACCAAGTCGTGGCGGCCGAGGAATTCATAGTGACCAAGGTCCTTGCCAAAAACGTTTGCCTTGATCATTTCAGCCTGCGCGAGATAGCGACCAATGGTCGAATTTTGGTCACCGAAGGCAAAGCGCTTGCCTTTGAGATCGGATAAATTTTGAATCGGGCTCTCAGCGTGAACGGCGATGACCCCTTTGAATTTCTTTTTACCCTTCTTATGCTCCATCGCCAGCAAGCGAATGTTTTTGTTCCCCTGCTTCGCCAGCACGTACGACGCCGGGCCGAAGCGCACAAAATCCACCTCGCTCTTAACCAGGGCGTCCAAGCCCTCTTGATAGGTTTTGAAGATCCGAATCTCGATTTCCACAGGGCGTTTGAGTTCGTCCTCCAAGCCGTCCTGCAAACCGATGATCACGGGCAGAAAGGACTTATATACCGTGCTTGCTTTATCAGTGCGGTAAACCCCAAAGGTCAGGGTCAGCAGTTCGTCTGATACCGACTGCTTAGTCTCTACCGCTTGTTGCGGGGTAAGCGCAAACGCCGACCCCAGAACCAGCGCAAAACTGGCGATTAGGTGGAATATTTTCATGAGTCAGTGCTGGAAACGCTGAGCCTTTTTATCGACTGAAAACGGTTCGCAACTGTACGCCAAACAAGGTCAAATTCGCCGCTGTTTTGACGGATTACACCTTGCGGGAAGGGGTTAAAAAGTTAATACATCGGCGGCATGAAAGAGAGCTACGTAGCTGGCCTTACGGATGTTCCGTTGTTACAAGCCACACTTGGTGAAGCCTTTGACGATGCCGCTCAAAGGTGGAGTTCCAATATCGCGCTTGTCTCTTGTCACGAGAATATCCGCTGGACCTGGGCTGAGTTCGGCGAACGCGTAAATGCTTTTGCCAAAGGACTTCTAGCCCTTGGATTTAACCCCGGAGACCGGGTTGGAGTTTGGGCGACGAACCAGGCGGACTGGACGGTCACTCAGTTCGCCACCGCCAAAATCGGTGTGATTTTGGTGAACATCAATCCGGCCTATCGCCCGGCCGAGTTGGAATATGTATTGAATAAGGTTGGCTGCAAAGGTGTGGTTACCGGCACGCGATTTAAGTCGTCGGATTACATCCAAATGTTGCAGGATCTGTTGCCTGAACTGGCTCTATGCCCACCCGGCAAGCTTAAGGCTGCCAAGGCGCCGCAGTTGGAAACCGTGATTCGGTTGGGAACCGGACACACGCCCGGCATGTTTAACTTCGGCGAGGTGTTGGATCTGGCCGCCGATGTGACCCATGCCAAGTTGGCTGAAGTCGGTGCTCAGCTGGATTGCCATGATGCCATCAACATTCAATTCACCTCGGGTACCACCGGTGCGCCGAAGGGAGCGACGTTGAGCCATCACAACATCCTCAACAACGCCAACATCATCGGCACAAACTTGGACTACACGTCGGATGATGTGGTCTGCAACACGGTGCCTCTCTACCACTGCTTCGGCATGGTTGCCGGCAACCTGACGGCGATTACTCACGGCGTACGCATGGTTTACCCCGGCGAAGTCTTCAACGCCGAAGAAACGCTGAAGGCGGTGGTGCAGGAAAAATGCACCTCGATGTACGGCGTGCCGACGATGTTCCTCGCCGCCCTCGACCATCCGGACTTCAATAACTACGACGTCAGCTCGCTGCGTACCGGCATCATGGCCGGCGCGCCGTGCCCGATGGAGTTGATGAAGCGCGTGGTCACCGAGTACCACTGCCCCGAGGTCACTATTGGTTACGGCATGACCGAAACCAGCCCGATTTCGTTCCAAGGTCATACCGACGATCCGCTCGACAAGCGCGTCGGCACGGTGGGCAAGGTGGTGCCTCATACCGAAGTCAAAGTGGTTAATGCGGCCGGCGATACCGTGCCTTGTGGGGAGCAAGGCGAGGTGTTGACCCGTGGTTACTGCGTGATGAAGGGCTATTGGGACGACGAGGAAAAGACCTCTGATTGCATCACGCAGGATGGTTGGATTCACTCCGGCGACCTCGGCACCATGGATGAAGACGGCTGGCTACGCATTACCGGCCGCCTGAAGGACATGGTGATTCGCGGTGGCGAGAACGTCTACCCGCGCGAAATCGAGGAGTTCTTGTACACCCACCCGAAGATTCACGAAGTGCAGGTCTTCGGTGTTCCGGATGAGAAGTTTGGCGAAGAGATTGCTGCCTGGATCGAGTTACATCCGGGGGAAACGGTTAGTGAAGACGAGATCCGTTTGTTCTGCAAGGGCAACATCGCGTATTACAAGATCCCACGCTACATCCGCTTCGTGCACGAATTCCCGATGACGGTGACCGGCAAGATTCAGAAGTTCGAAATGCGCAACATCATGACGCGCGAACTGGGTTTGGATCTGCAGCGCTCGGCTTGAAGGACAAATAGCGAAGGCCGCGTCTGATTCAGACGCGGCCGAGCACCAGCGAAACGTTGTGGCCACCGAAGCCAAAGGCGTTGACCATGGCAAAATCAATGTCGGAATCGCGCGGCTCGCCGCTGACTACGTCGAGATCGATCTTTTCGTCCTGCTGATCCAAGTTCAGCGTCGGAGTTTGCTTGCCGCGCTGCAGCGATAGCGCCAACAACGCCGACTGAATCGCCGACGACGCGCCAATGGCGTGACCAATGTACGACTTGGGCGCAGTCACCGATAGCTTGGTTGCGTGATCGCCAAATGCATGATGCACCGCCAACGCCTCGGCCAAATCCCCTTGCGGCGTACTTGGCGCGTGCGCCGACATGTGGCCGATTTCCTCGGGCGGCAAATGCGCATCTTGCAACGCAGCCGTCATCGCTCGCGCCATGCCGACACCATCCAATTGCGGCGTGGCAATTTTGTACGCCTCGCTGACCATGCCCGAGCCCATCACCACGGCCAGTACATCGGCGCCGCGGGCGCGCGCGTGTTCTTCGGATTCCAACACCATCATCGCCGAGCCCTCGGCCATGACAAAACCAGAGCGGTCGACGTCGAAGGGTCGGCAAGCTGCGGAACCGAGCTGGTTTTGATCGGTCAGCGCGCGCACCTTCCAATAAGCCTGAATGGTTTCGCGATTGACGGTGGAGTCGGTACCGCCGACCAGCACCACGTCGGCGCGACCGCTGCGAATCCAATCCAAACCGGTGCTGATTGCCATGCTGCCCGATGCACAGGCGGCGGACACCATTGTCGATGGACCTTGCAGCCCATGCTGAATGCTCAACATGCCGGCCGGCGCGTTGAACATGGTTTTGATGACGAAATAATGGTCCAGCGAGCGGGTGAAGTCTTCGGCGCTGCCGACGGCCATCGCTTTTTGCACCGGGTCAAGGTAGTGAGTCGCTCCCCCGCCAACGCCCATCGAAACGCCGATTCGAGTGCGATCTTCGGCTTCGAGGTCCAAGCCGGATTGCTCGATGGCTTCTTGACCCGCCAACAAAGCCAGCTGAGTAAAACGCCCAAAGCGACGCGCAAACGGCAGCTTGATGCGGTCGAGGAAGTGGTCTTCAAAGTGATTGCCGACCTCGGCGGCAACGCGCACCGCTTCCTTCGGGCAGTCGTAACTTTGAATTGGCGCAATTCCGCTGCGGCCTTCCAAGAAAGACTGCCAAGTCGATTCACGGTCCAGCCCAACAGGCGTGACCATGCCGATGCCGGTGATGCATGCGGTTGTCATGACGCGTTTTTCAGTTTGTCGAGGTGCTGCTTGCGAATGTAGCCGCGGCGGACCTTCCCGCTGGTAGTTAACGCCAATGAACGACGCTCCACCAATTCGATTTGATCGACGGCAAAACCGGCGTCGGTCAGCGCTTTGCGAATTTGCATGCGGACGTCATCGCGGCTGGCAGCGTCGCGCAAGTAGCGATTGTGTACCTCTACATAGAGCACAACGGTTTCGGTTTCACGCCGCGGGTCAAAAACTCCAAAGGCTGCGCCGCGGCCCACGCCTTTGACGGTTGCGGCGAGGTCTTCCAGTCGTTCCGGCGCATAGTTGCGACCGTTTTTGATGATCACCTCACGACTACGCCCGGTGATGTACAACTTGCCGTCAGCGACGTATCCCAAATCGCCGGTATCGTGCCATTCGCCGTCGCGCGGAGTGAATTGGTCGCCGTGCACGAAGCCGGAATACAGCGACGGCGACTTCAGCAGGATGTGGCCGACTTCGCGATCGGGCAAATCGATTTCATTGTCGTCGGTGATGCGCAGGTATTGATCATCCAGCGGATAACCACAGGCCGTCCATTCCAAGCAATCTTCATCGGCGACGTCGTCACCGGCGGCTTCGGCCACGCCACGCACCTCGAAGGGTTCGCGCAATACGCGATCCCAAGAAGCGATTTCGGCCGTATCCGGGATGGTCGCCGCCAGCGTGATTTCGGCCATTCCATAAACCGGATCTAGCGAATTCTTCGGCATGTTGTACTCGCCCATGATGCGCTGGAAGCGACGCACCAAATGCGCGGTTACCTGCTCGGCGCCAACCAACCACAAATGGAAATGCGAAAAATCCATCGGCCCGGGCGGACGTCGCTCGAGCATCGCCAGCGCCCCGGCAAGTGCCGACGGCGGTCCGACCGTGCCGGTGCACTTGAAGTGGTCGGCCACGCGGAACCAAAGCAGCGGCGAACGCGAAAACAGCGACGGATCCATCAGCGTGATTTCGCCGCCGATGTAAACGCACAACATGAAGGTGCCGAACAGCCCCATGTCGTGATAAACAGGCAACCACGACAAAATGCGGTCGGAGGGCAGCACCGGAATGCGTCGGCCCATGCGCTCGAGGTTGAAGACAATGCCGTCCATCTCCAACAGCAGCGCCTTCGGATCGCCGGTGCTGCCCGAGCTGAACTGAATGTACGCCATATCGGCATTGCCGACGCGCTCCCCTGCCGCATTGGGATCACCGGCGCGCAACTGATCCGGGTACATGTGTGCCAGCTTCTCGACATGCTCCACGCCCGGATGATCCGGCCACCCGTTCTCACCGGCCGCCGGTGCCTCGAGGCTGACCACCAACTTCGGCTGCACCAAGTCCACATGATGCAACCACTCGCGCTGTGCGGTTTCGGCGCTGCGCATCGTGGCCGGTGCAATCACCGCCGGCACAATGCCGAGGTAAAACGCTCCCAAAATCGCCGCCGCAAAACCGGCGCTGGTCGGCAGTTCGATCATCACGCGATCGCCCTTCCCCAACCCAGCCTGACGGTAAACCGCTGCCGCAGCCTTCGTCATGCGCATCAAATCGGCGAAGGAATATTCCTCGCAATCCATCGACGCGTTGACGACGTAGCGCTGCGCCAGTTGATTCGGCTTTTCACGCACCCAGCGCTCGAAGCAATCGAAAAAATCGTATGCCTGAACGTCGGGGTCCGCGACCTGCGAGGCCAACGGGGTGGGCAGAATCATCGCAGCGACTTATGCAGCTGCCAGTTGTTCGGCGTCTTTTGCGCCGCCGTCATGTGGCAGATCGTGCCCTCGGTGCGGTAGGTGCCGAGCGCCATCATCAAGTACTTGCGGAAGCCGGGGAAGAACTCCGGCTCGAGCGATTCCAGTTCGTCGCCGTGTTGATCCATGCGGTCACACCACTGCGCCAGCGTGCGCCGGTAATGCGCCGAGATGTTCTCGGTGTAACACGGCAAGAAGTTCGCTTCTTCCATGACGCGAATCATCTCGCCGGTCGACACCATGCTGGCAGTGTTGCCGAACACTTCGTCGACGAGCTGGAAGCCGCGATCGCCGCGGAACTTGTCGGTATTGGAATTGCGGTCGTAGTTGCTTTCCTGCACGAACAACATGCCCGACGGCCGCAGCGCTTTGTGGCACATTTGGAACAGCTCCAGCTTCTCCCACATGTGAATGATGCTTTCAAAGAAGATCACATGGTCGACGCTTTCCGCTTCAAGCTCGGCATCCAACACACTACAGACGCGAATGTCGAGGCGATCGGCAATGCCGCGCTCCTCCGCTTTCTGCATCGCGAATTCACGCTGGGTCGCCGACAGCGTGTAACCGATCACGTTCATCTGGTAGTACTCGGCGAAGTAACGCGCCGGCCCCGACCAACCACAGCCCATGTCGAGCAAGGTTTGGCCCGGCTGGAAGCCGCAGATGTCGGCGACGCGATTCATTTTCAGAAGCTGCGATTGGTCCAGATCTTCCTCGCCGGTCTCGTAAAAGCCCGACGAGTAGTTCATGTTTTTGTCGAGCAGCAGCTCGAAGAAACGTGGGCAGGTGTCGTAATGCACACCGCTATCACCCGTTTCGACTCGGTTTTCGATAGCCATTAGTTCGCGGAGTTGGATGTTGAGGGGGATTGCTCGCGAGCTTGTGCCTGCAAATCCAAAGTCAGGCGGACGAGGTCGGAACGGGTTTTGAGTTCTTTACCGGACAGGCGCGATAACGTGACCAAAACGCGCTTCTCCAAACTGACTTCGTCGGCTTCGGGCACCAAGTCTTGAATGCGATCGCGCAACGTGTCGTAATCTTCGATGCGATCGGTGACCGCCATGCCGTCTTCGGAGCCGTCGGCGTAAGTGGTCGGGTGCTTGTCGCCATCGGGGTTCAGCAGCATCCACTTGGTCGAGTTGGCAAAGGGCAGCAACAGCGACGGGTCTTTCTCGAGCGCCTGGGTCATGAATTCCTCATATGCCTGGGCATGACGGAATTCGTCGTCGGCGATCAACTTGTAGACCTGCTTCAGCACCGGCTCTTCTGCTTCCTTCGACCAGCGCAAATACCAACGGCCCAAACGCAACTCGCCACACCAGTGCATAGCCAAAGTATTCGGCCACGGTGCAGGTTTAAGGTCGGTGTCGTATTCATCCAGCGATTCAAACGCCGGCTCCTCGCCGAAAGCCTTCAAGTACTCGCGCAGGATCAAGTAATGGCGCATTTCCTCGAAGTACCAGATGCTCTGAAACTGACAGAAATCCGGGTTCTCTTGGAAGTCGCGCAGGAACATGCGCGTTGCGTACAACGACGACAGTTCCATCAAGCAATTGACTTTGACGTGGCGAATGGTTTCTTCGCTGACCTTGCTGCGATCGATTTGATCAAACGGCACGTCGTACATGTGCCACCGCACCTTCTCGAGGCGGTGATACAAGGTGTCGTACAGGGGTTGGGACATCGCTGGACGGTTAAGCAGTCGCCGGATCGTTGGTGTACTTGCGGTACTTCGAGAAGTAATGCGACAAGTAAAGCACGATCTTCGAGCGCTTTTCGCCGTCCCACAAGCTGGTGTACAAATCAGTGGCGCCGATTTCCGAGAAGTAATGAATGTGCTCAGTGGGCATTTGCAAATCGCCCCAAATGGCGCGGAACTGCGGCCAAACCAAAGCCTTCTCGTCTTCGGAGCAATTCTCCATCATCGCTTCCAGCGCGACCTGGTTGAAACGGCAATGGCGCATTTCATCCTTAGCCACGCGCTTTAACAACTTGGCCATGCCTTCGTCGTTGCACTGCTCGGCGGCAGCGGTGTAAGCAATGACAGCACCGTATTCCTGCAGCACGCCGTAAATCAACTGCAGCATGCGCCGGTCCATCGCCTTATCGATGCAGATGTCATCCAGATACTTCAAATAGTTCTCGATGTAATCGCCATCTTCCAAGCCTTGGAAATCGCGCTCGGTCAGGTCGTCGTTTAAGCCCTGACAAATGCGCCGCAGCACGATGTAGTGGGTGTATTCCTCGGCGGTCCACATCGCCGACCAAAAGCGCAGCTTGAAGTCGTTGTGGTAGTTATGGAAATAGCCGCCCAAATAATGGGCTACACCATGCTCGTTCAACGCCGTCGACCGCAGGAACTTGACGACCTCATCGGGCACCTTTTCACGATCGTATTGGAGCTTTTTCAGCTCCGCCAAGTCCGGCCAAAGGTTGCGGCCGGCTACAAAAAAATCGTCGATGGTGTCCGGAGTATCGAAGCTGGGGTAAGGAGGGCGAATCGCCATCGTTACGCTTCTTGACCTGCTTCAATGCGGCTTTGCACCAAACCGGCGACATCGCCCACGGTGACGATTTCGGACAGGTCGGTATTCGACGCAAAGCGTACGCTGAAATCTTCTTCGATCAAAGTGACGAGGTCGACCAAGCCGAGGCTGTCGACGCCAAGGTCTTTGCGCAGCTCCGACTCCGGCTTGATGGAATCGGTGGACTCAAGACGTAAAAGTTCAGCAAGGCGGCCGGCAAGTTGGCCCACAATTTCATCGTGGCTTAAGGGGGTGGCAGTCATGATTGGGGATGTATTGAGGAAGAGTCTCATACTAATTTAGCGCCAAACACCCCTTTTACGGTCGAAATCCGAAGATAATTAGTTTCACGATATTTGCATTGAAACTAAATCCTTGCTGTCCAATAGCAGCGGCCTCCCGCTTTGGAGGCGGGAGGCCGCGGTGGTAATCGAAGGGAGTTTCCGCTCTTTGCAATGAACGGAACTCCCCTATTCGTAGGCCTTTAGTCTGCGTCGGCGATAACAGAGTCGTCGCTGATGACGATTGCGGTGCCGTCGGAGGCGAAAAATGCCGCGACTTGGGCCTGCATTTCCGCCCATGCGGCGGCGTCGGTGAACGGCTCCAGCAAGCTGCTGTGACCGCCGGCGGTGAAGCGCACCGCACCGCGCATGCCGCCGGCACTGGCGGTGGTGGTATCGAGGATGTCCAAGCCCAGCGCTTCAATCAGCGGATCGGTGCCGGCCAGCGGCGCACCGTCGACCGAGTTGGGCACGACTAGGTCCGGGAAGCTGGTGCCGCTGCCGACGACTTCAATTAGGTGGGTCGGGCGATCCGGGTTTAGCCCCAGGCCGGCGTAGTTAATCGGATCGGCAGTATCGATCAGCGCTTGAGCCACGGTGAAGAAGCTCTCCCACTCTGCGGTTCCCGGCGTCAAACCTGCCGCCATCAAACCGCCAGTAACCACCGGACCGAACACCGCCGAGCCTTCCAGCAACTTAGGAATCGCACCACCCGGCATACCCAAACTCGCGGCGCGCACCTGCTCGGCGTAGCTCAGGTAGATAGTGCCGATGATTCCGCCCAAAGAATGGCCAAGGTAATAAACCTGGTTCGGATCAAGGTCGGCAGTCATGTCGCCGTTGACGTCGATGTCACCAATGACGCTGGTCAACTGGAACAAGTCGGATACCGCTTGGCGAATGTTGTCGCGCGAAACCAACGGCAAACCGAGGTTGACGAAACTGGCACCCGATCCGTCGGCGTAACCGTCGGGGCCGGCTTCTCCGGTGGCATTATCCCACACGTCTAAACCGAAGGTGCGTTCGCGACGACCGCCGTCCATGTAGCTGGTAAAGAACGGCGAATAGTACTCCACGCCGTGCAGCGGCAGGTCGATGGCAACGGCGGCGAATCCGGCGGCGGCGAGGGCATCGGCAATGCCGAACAAGTTGCTGCGGTCGGCGGTGATGCCGTGCTGGAAGATGACTACCGGTAGCGGAGTACCAAAAGTATGCGAGGCGGGCACCGAAACCAACATTGGGATCTCCTCCACCGAGCGCACCTGTGGCAGCGGGTTCATTGCGCTAAGGTTGCGATCGCTATCGGTGCCGCTGGTCAATGCGTATGGGTAGCGCGCTCGCCACCATTCCAAATTCGGGCGGAAGTCGATCGCGGCATCGCTTGCCGTGCTGTTCGAGCCGGCGGTGAGGAAATACGGAACGGTCAAGCCGCCCATGTAAACGTGAGCCAAACCGCCATCACTGGGAATAGGGCCGCCATCGACCACTGCCGACGCACCTATTACTTCAGGCGCGGTACCGGCGCTGGTATCCAACATGCCGCCGGCAACCAAACCGTCAATGACACTTTGTTCTTGGCCCAACGAAATGTCGTACAACGCGTCCAAGGTTGCCCCCACCGATTGAGTGGTGAAAGTATTGGCAAAGATGATGCTGCTGCGGTTGACTCCCCAGGCCTGCGCCGCCTGCACCATCGACTTTACCGCGATGGTGAAAATGTCGGTGGCAACGAACGTTGTGCTCGCTGCGTTAAAGAAGAAGTCGGAGCCAGCAGTAGGCGCTCCACCACTGTCTTTGACGCCATTGGTAACGATGACCATATAGCTGGTTGCCGACATCAACGGGGCTGCCGGAAGCACGCGCAAGGTTGCGCCGCTCGTGTCCTCGGCCGCAGCGACCACTTGGAAATCCTCGCCGTCGACTTCGCTGAGGATTTGGGTTACGCCGCCGCCGCGAGGGACCAGGCTGGTATCGCTCTCAACCACAAACAGGCGCACGCTTTCGCCGGGCACTGCAGAGCTGGCTTCGACGCCGCTTTCGAAAGTCAGCGTGAAACTAGCAGCGGTCGACCAACCGTCCAAAGCGTTGAGCTGAACGGCAAGGTCGGTGATGTCGGCGGGGTCCGCCACCGGTGCATCTAAGGTGCCGTCTTGGCTGGTCAGAAACAGAATGTCGCTCGGCACCGGCACGACGCCGGCAGCCGGATCGAACAAGAGCTGCACGCTGGCTTTATGGCCGCCTTTGATGCAGCCGCCTAGCGCCGCAGCTAATGCAAAGCTGAGGAGGAGAGAGCGGGATTTCATGGGCAGAGCCTAGCAAAACCCCGCTAACCGCCGATTTAGCGCTTGGTCTTCGCTTTGCGGCCGGCAAATGCAAGATCGACCACATCGTTGAAATGGCCAACGAAATGGAAGGTCATGCCGCGCGTCCATTCCGGGTCGAGAATCTTGACGTCGCGCTCGTTGGCCTTCGGCAGGATGACCTGCTTCACTCCATAGCGTTTGGCGGCAAGCACCTTTTCGCGAATGCCGCCCACCGGCAGCACTTCACCGGTCAACGTGATTTCGCCGGTCATCGCCAAGCGCGGCTTAAGTTTGCGCCCGGTCAGCTGCGACAGCATCGCGCAAGTAATGGTGATGCCCGCCGACGGTCCATCCTTCGGCACCGCGCCCGATGGGAAGTGCACGTGCAGGTCACGGCTGTGAATGGCGCAAGCATCCAAACCCAAGCCATCGCAATCGGACCGCAGGTAGCTATGCGCAATGCGACACGATTCGGACATGACATCGCCAAGCGAACCGGTGTAACCGACCATGCCCTTGCCTTTCTCCTGCACGGTGACGCACTCGATCTCGAGCACATCGCCGCCATACGAGGTGTAAGCCAAGCCCAACGCCACGCCGACGTCCGGCCGCAGGCGTACTGGATCATCTTCAAACTTCGGCGGTCCGAGATACTTCTCGAGCTGATCGGTTTTGATTTCCGGCTTCGGACGTTTGCGGCGCGCGACTTCCAACGTGCGCTTGCGGCACAAATTGGCAATGAACTTCTCCAATCCGCGCACACCGGCTTCACGCGTGTACGAATTCACCAATGCGCGCAGCGTTGCAACCGGAAGCTTGATTTTTTTGGCGTCTAAGCCGTGGTCTTCGATCTGGCGCGGCAGCAGGTGGCGGCGCGCAATTTGCACCTTCTCGGCCGTCACGTAACCCGGCAGTGCAATCACTTCCATGCGGTCGCGCAGCGGACCTGGGATTTGCTCGAGCACGTTGGCGGTGGCAATGAACATCACCCGCGACAAGTCGAACGGCAGGTCCAGATACAGGTCGAGGAAGGAGCTGTTCTGCGCCGGATCCAAGACCTCGAGCAAGGCGCTGGAAGGATCGCCGCGGAAGTCCTTGCCCAACTTGTCGACCTCGTCCAGCACGATCACCGGGTTGTTGGTTCCGGCCCGACGCACCATCTGCATGATCCGCCCCGGCAACGCACCAACGTAAGTCCGACGGTGTCCTTTGATTTCGGCCTCATCGCGCATCCCGCCCAAGCTCATGCGTTCGAGGCTGCGGCCCATCGATTCGGCAATCGCCATCGCCAACGAGGTTTTACCGACGCCGGGAGGTCCGACGAAGCAAAGAATTGCGCCGGAGTGTTCCGGGCGCAACTTGCGCACGCCGAGGAATTCGAGAATGCGCTCTTTGGCTTCTTTCAGGCCGTAGTGATCGCGGTCGAGGATCTTCTCGGCCTGATCAATGTCGATGCGATCCTCGCTGGCCTGCTTCCACGGCAGTTCCAGCAGCCACTCGATGTACGTGCGCGCCACCGGGTATTCCGGCGACATGGACGGAATCATCGACAGGCGCTCGATTTCGTCTTTGACCTTTTTCGCGACCTCGTCGGGGTAGTCCCCTTCTTCGAGTTTCTTCAGGAAGGCTTCGCGATCGCGTTCCGGCGGATCCTGCTCTTCGCCTAACTCGCGACGAATGATTTTGATCTGCTCGCGCAGGAAGAATTCCTTTTGCTGTTGCTCAATGCGCTCGCGAATCTCGGCTTGAATGCGGTCGCCTAACTCCAGGGTGACCAATTCGCGAGTCAGCGCTTCGTCGACGGTGCGCAGTCGTTCGCGCACGTCGAGTTCGTCGAGCACCGGTTGCTTTTCCGACGGTTCGCGCAGCAGATAAGCCGCAGAAAAATCCGCCAAACCGCCTGCCGGGTCGATATTCAACGCGGCCAGGTTGAAGCCATCGCCCAAGGTCGGATTGTGGGAAGCAACTTTTTGCGCCAAGCCAAGCACGTTGCGCGACAACGCATCGGTTTCACCGCCCGGCGGGTAGACGTCTTCCGGGTAGCTGACGCGGGCAACCGGCACACCTTTAAGGCGAACAAATCGCTCCACTCGAAAGCGGCGCACCCCGCGGCAAATGTAATTGGAATTGCCGTCGGGTAGGCGGATGCGCTTGTGCACCTCGGCCAAGACTCCGGTCACGGCGAAGTCGCTGCGATCGGGATTCTTTTTGTCCTCGTCGAATCCAGGCGAATGCAGCAAGCCGATGTGACGGCCTTGGGCCATCGCCTTTTCCATGATCGCCACTTCTTCGCCGGCTTCGGCCAGCACCGGCATGATCAGGCTCGGGAACGGAACCGATCGCCGCAGCGGGAATATCACCAAGACCGAGGGTGGCGATCCCTCTTTGATCGCCGGCAAATTAGCCACCTCGCTGGCAGCGATGTGCAACTGCTCGTGCACCTCGGTGGAATCGGAAGCCTGATCGGCGATATCGATTTCATCGAGCGGCTCGACGTCGACCTCTTCGTGCTCGGGATCAGGATCTTGGCCGTCTTCCTCTTGTTGGGACGACTCTTCCGGCTCGACTAGATCTTCGATCGGGTCTTTCTCTTTACTTTTGGTCATGGCGACGGTGGCAGGCGGACCGCGGGTGGGTCATTCGCGCGCCGACAGAATTTTATCGCCTTCCGAGCGGCCGATGATCGCCGCACCGCAGGAATCCGACCAAACATTGACGACGGTGCGCAGCATGTCGAGCGGGCGGTCGATCGCCAGCAAGAGCAGGACTCCATCATCGGGCAAGCCGAGCGCTTTGAGGATCATTGCCTTCAGCACCAAACCGGCGCTGGGAATACCGGCCGCCCCCACCGACGCCAGCAGCGCGGTGATGACGACGAAAAACTGCATGCCCAGGGTCAGATCGAAAGCGGCGGAATGGGCGGCGTAATATTGCGACAAAAAGATCACGCCGACGCATTCGTACAGCGCGGTGCCATCCATGTTGATGGTCGCGCCCAGCGGCAGAGTGAAGGAAGTGATGCGGTTACTGACGCCGCCACGACGTTCGGCCGATTCCATCGAAACCGGCAGCGTCATCGACGACGAACTGCTGCTGAAGGCGGTCATCAGCGCCGGCGACATCGCTTTGGCCCAGCCGATTGGGCTGAGGCGGCCGAGGAAGCGCAGCATCACCGGCAGCGTAATCAGCGCGTGGAACAACAGCGTGCCGGCCACCACCACCATGAACACCATCAGATCTTTGAACGGCTCCAAGCCGGTTTCGCCGACCACCTTGACCATCAGCGCAAAAACGCCATAAGGAATCAGCGAAAGCACCCAATCGGCGACCCGCATCATCACCTCGAAGGCGGAGCGGAAGAAGTCGATGATGCGCGGTCCGTGCGGCTTCGGCGTGCGCGCGGCGAAGAAGCCAAAGATCAGCGCAAAAACGATGATCTGCAGCATCTGGCCGTTTTGCGTCAGCGCATCGAAGACGTTCGACGGCACCATGCGCGTCAAAACGTCGCCGAACGACGACCCGGCTGCCGGTTCGAAACTCTCAGGAATCTGCAAGCCGAGGTTTGCATCTACCCCGGGCTTCAACAAGTTGACGGCAATCAAACCGGTCGAGATCGCCAGCAGCGACGTGGTCATGTAATAGAGCAGCGTCTTGCCGCCCAAGCGACCAAAATCCTTGCCGCTGCCCAAGCTGGCTACGCCGGTGACGATGCTGGTCAAGATCAACGGCACGATCAGCATCTTCAGCAGACTCATAAAGATCTGCGCCACCATCGCAAACGGCTGAATCCAAGCCGCCCGCTGACAGTTCGGGTCCAACACCTTCTTGACGAAGGTCTCCCCACTCATAATCGTGACCGACGACTCGATGTAGGCGTCTTCGGTGAAAAACTGCAGCAATAACCCAACCACGACTCCGAGAGCCATGAAGAGTAGGATCTTTGTGTGCAGCTTCACGCGCCTAGGATAGTCGTGCGTGGGGTGGTTCGTGAATGATTCTGGTTCTGGTGTGGCGTGAGGCCAGCTTCGGCGGCAAGGCTCCGCTGCGCTGCGCAAAAGCCGCCGAAGCTGGCCTCACGCCACCGCATAAACCGCGTGGATTCACGAACCACCCCACGCACGACTATCCAAGGACGGCGCATGAAGCTCCGCCACCAAGACCCAGAAACTATCCACGACTCAAACTCCGCCGCGCAGGCGCCGGCCGGGGCAAACTAAGACCGGGACCGGTGAGGGCCTTGCGGGGTTCGGCCGAGTGGATTCGTGGATCGGGGGCTTCTAGCTCTAGGCGCGAGGCGCGGCGCGTAGCCTTAGCTACGCGCAAGCCGAAGCAACGACGAGATAGGAGGCCCCGGCCGCGAAGACGCCGGCCGAACCTCGCAAGGTCCGATCAGATTTCGACGCCGAAGAAGCCTTTGAGGCCGAAACCCACGGCCATCGAGACGACGATGAACCAGAGCATGATGCTGATTTCGCCGCCGCCCATGAAGCCTAACGGGGCGTTGTCGTAGGGCACGGTGATGGTTTGCACGAAGGAGCTGCTGGGCAGCACGTCGTCGCCGAAGAATAGGATGGGGTCCTTGGCGGCTACGAAATTGCCGAACGGGTCGGCGGTGCGCAGCTTGGCTAATCGAGTTGGATCAGTGCCGACTTCGATGAGCTTGTTGACCTCTTCGCCTTTGTGGACGAAGACTAAGTCTTGCGATCCTTCGTTGGTGGCGGTGACGTTGAGCACCACCTTGTTGCGGGTGTTGCCGCGGCGCTCCAGCTCGAGTCCGGCGGGTACTTTGACCTCGACCTCGTGAGCTTGGATGCCTTCGCGCAACTCGGCAACGATTTGCATTTCTTGACCGACCTCGGCCGGCTTGTAGGCGTACAACGCGTTCAGCTGGAACCAGATCACCATGAACGGCGCTGCCAACACGACCATCGGCAGGATGTTCAAGCTTAGGTAACCCACGTTCCAGCCCAGCGAACCGGCGACGCCTTTGGCAACCGTCGGCATGTCATCTTGGAAGATGCGGATGCCGAGCAAGTTGTATTTGATCCGATCTTTCACCGCCACGATCAGTCCTTGGGCCGACACGTGCGGGAAGGCAAGAATGAACAATACGCCGGTCAGTGCGCTGACCAGAGTGACCATCATGAATGGTCCCATCCAGCCCAAGCCGATATCCAGTGCACTGAATAACGCGTTGAGGACGACCGGCGCAAAATAGCCGATGCCTGCCAGAGCCGCACAGATGGCGATGACGATGAGAGTTCCGATCATTTCAGTGGATTAGCTGATGTAACCCAGGCCGCGCAACGATTCCGTGATATCGGCATCGGACGAGCCTGCGCTTTCGATTTCCTTCAGTTCCTTTTCCAGGACGTGCTCAACGAACTCTTCGACGGAAGAGTAACCTGCAACCTCGGCAACCTTCTTGGCGCGCTCGAGGATGTCCTTGTTAATTTTGACCTTTGGGCCTCCAAACATTTTTTCTCTCCTTTTGTGGTTGAGTGATTCTTACCGCTAGAACAGGGCTTTACCGTCCATATCGGCTGGCGGAGTCACGCCAAACTGACTGTAGAGCGTAGCGGTGATGTCCTCAAGCGCCGGATCCTTGGACAGGTTTGCGCCGCTGCGAACAATGATTGTGCCCCGAACCAATTCGGGATCCATCAGGTGGGATCCGGACCAACGGCTGAGGTTGTCCTCGATCACTGGACCACCGGTAACTTCACCAGTGGCCGCGGGGTCGGAACCGCCGTAGCCGACGTTGAATCCGAGCTGCAGATCCGGAGCGTAATGGAGCATGTCTCCACTGAATACTTCGGTCGCTTTGAGCACGCGAGTAAAGACTTGCGTGCCATCTTCATCCGCCAGCGACAGCAACTTGTCGCGAATCTCGTCGAGCAGCGGGTTGACTTCATCCGGCTTGACGATGCCCTTGGCTTCGCGGTCGGTGCGGTTGATCAAGATGCCGTTAAAGCCAATGCAGTAGGCGCGGCTCTTGCTCCAATCGACGATTGAGCTATCCCAATCGATGTCGCCGTTTTCCAACGTGCCCATCGCCGAGATGCTGCCGGTGGTTTCGCCTTCTTTGAGAACCAAGTAGCCCTCTTGCACCAACCAATCGTTGATGTTCATGCGGCGGCGGAACGGCGCAAAACCGTGGTCGGACATGACCACCAACTCGATGCGCGAACCATCGGTTTCCATCTGCTCGATGCGCTCGATCATGCGGCCAAGCATGTCGTCGACCTGCTTGTAAATGCGGTCGATCTGCTGCGAGTACTGCGGATAGAGTTCGTCGTCGATGCTGCCCTGTACATCTTGGTAAGGGTGCTTTTCATCTTGTGCCCACCACAGCATGTGCGAGCGCAAGTCCAACGAACCGGTGTAGAAGAACAACAGACCGCCGGTATTGTTCAGCTGGTCCATCGCGTAATCCATCATCTGCCAGCGCTCCTCAAACACCGTGTCCGACTGCGAAACGTAGTCGCCGGTATCGAGCAAGCCCGCTTTATAGGCCTTGTATGCATCCGGGAAGCCCTGGGTGTAGTAAGGGCCGATGGCATCGGCAAGATCGGTGGCTGCATCTTCCGGCGTGGAAATCGGCATCGCCTGGTTCCACGGGTCGACCTGCACCGGCGCGGCGTAAAGTTCAAACGGTTCGGCCGACTTCAGCAAGAAGCGGGTGTATCCGCTCAGCGACATCATGCCGCCGAGTACTTCGAACTCAACATTGACCCAATCGGTCCATTCGCCGACTCCGGCCATGCCGTAAGAGTCGCCGATTTCGACGGTCATCTGCACTTCGCTGCCGTGGTAGTCGAGATAGGCGTCGAACGGCGTCGACACTTCCATCTCTTCTTTGATGGTGCGGTTGATCGCCGCGATCTGGTTACCGATCTCGGTTACGCGCGCGCTATTGCCGGCAGCTTCAGCCTCTTTGCGCTCGCTTTCCAACTGCGTGATCTGATCGTGCTCGGCATCCAAGTCTTTGGCGGTATCTTCCGGACCGTAAATGGTCAGCGGAATCTTGACGATGCCCTTGCCGCCACCCATCTCCAACGACAAGCGGTTGACGCTGACGTTGCGGATGTAATAAGAATCACTGTCCTTATCACTACGGCTGGGATCTTCACTCCACAAGAACGCCTTACCTGAAGCCGCACCGGCCAGGTCGGGCGCACCCATATCGGGGAAGGTGACCGCCGGCGTTTCGCGCATCGGGTAGTTCGCCGGCATGCGGTGCACGTAAACCGGCACACCAGCATCGGACATCACTTCCCAAAACGCCGGGAAGGCGCGAGTCAGATCTTGATCGCCGCCCAGCACCGGGATCTTGTAACCCGCCAAGCTGATTTCAAAATCGATCGGCTCGGAGGTGGCCATCGAGTTCAACACGCCGTAATTGTTGTAGTCGACGTGAATGAAGTCGTACAGGCCGTGCTTACCAGGGTTGGTTCCGGTGATGAAGTTCGACCAGGACACAGGCGACTGCGGCGGCCAAGAGGTCTGCAGCGGCTGAAAAGTGCCGCTACCGGCCAGTTTGGCGAAGTTCGGCAGCATGCCGCGGTCGATGCGCTCTTGCAGCATCTCCGGGTCCAGACCGTCGACTCCGAACACCACCATGCGGGTTTCGGAGGTCGGCTCCGCGTCGCCGCACGCAGGCAGCAGCGCAGCTCCAAACAACAAAGTCAGCAGGGGGAAACGCATTAGGCTACCTCCTCCACTTGCGGCTTCTCCGCGCGAGAGGTTGGTTCAGGGGGTGCCGGATCCGGCTTGCGATCGCCGAACAGAGCTTGACCCTGCATGTACGGCGGAATCTTCAGACCGAACAAACGCAGCGCGGTCGGCGCCAGGTCCATCAGGTTCGGAGTTTCGGTGTTGATCGGCTGGTCGCAGAACATCACGCCCGGCACTTCGCGTGGGTCGATGCAGTGGTCGCCGGACCAAGACTTGGTGTTGTTCGAGAACACGTTCGGCGGGCATGAACCCGTCGCGCAGTTCCACGAGTTGCGGTATCCGCGCACGTAGCCAGCGAACAAGTCCGGTGCTTCGAACACGTATGGGCCGGTGAAGATTTCGTCGGCGTCGAAGACGTCGCGGAAAATCAGTTGACCGGTTTCCGGATCTTCGAGCTTCATCAAGCCCTCTTTGATCTGGCGCTTGACCTCGAACAGTTCTTCGCCTTCCTCGACGATGCCGTCACGCTCGCGCGCTTTGCGGTTGATGAACAATCCGGTCAGGCCCATCGAGAAGGCTTTGGTCTTGCTCCAATCGACGTCGACCATCCAGTCGCGCGAAATTTGCTTGCCGGTCTTCTCGTCGACCGGTGCGGTGTCTTTCAGCACCAAGAAGCCGTTGTCACGCAGCCAAGCGTTGAGGTTGACGCCGCGCTTGAACTGGCAGAAGCCGTGGTCCGAGATGATGAACAAACGATCGCGCTTCGGATCCAACTTCTGACGCACTTCGGCGATCAAATCATCGGCAATGCCGTAGATCTCGGCGACCTTGTCCTTGCCCCACTCAGTGTCCTTGCCCTTGTTCGCCGGGTGCGACTCGTCAAGGTAGCGGTGGAACATGTGCGACACGCGGTCGGTGCCGTCGAATACGCAGACCACCGAACCTTTGCGCGTGGTCTTCAGCGCATCGAACAACTGCGCGCGACGTTCTTGCCAGATGTTCAGCGACTGCTTCCAGAACGCCTCTTCATCAATGACGCGTTCGTTCAGCGCCCAGGTGTCTTCGGCCAGGCCCAAGGTCGCAAACGGACCCAGCTTCTTGGCCAAGTAAATCGAGTACACCGTCGGGTGCGAGATCGGCATCGCCGGGTTGGCGGGGTCGATCTGGATCGGAGTCATGTACAAACCAAACTCCGGCGAGGTGCCCATGCAATAGAAGCGGGCAATGCCGGTGGCTTTGGCCTTCGAGTACTTGGACTTGAATTCCAGCGTAATCCAATCGCTGTACTCCTTAATGCCCAGCTCAACCGTCTGCTCGTCGCCCTTGGCTCCGATGGTCAAACGCAAGCGCTTGTCCTCTTCCAGCACCTCGACCTTCATCGGGATGCGCATCGGCTCGGGCTTCTTGGCACCGGGGTCAGCCGGACCGGTGATCGGGCAGCGCAGCGTATTGCCATCGCGACCGACCATGAGGACGTCACCACCAGCTTCCGGACCGGCTTGCTTGGCGTTGGACGTCCAGAAGGTGAACGAACCCTGGGTACCTTTCAAGTCAGGCACGCACATGCCCGACAAACTCGCGCCGTGGAATTTCTCCGGCGGGAAAGTAATCGGTACACGAATGATGTTCGAGAAGATCTTCTTGTCGCCCAAGAAGCTCCACCATGGCTTGCCTTTACGCAGCAAGCGAATGCCACCGGTCGGACGCTTAAAGAACTCTTTCTTACCGATCTTCAGCAGCGCCTTCTCCCCAGCCGTAATTTCGGAAGACGACAGCACCGGCAAGTAGGTGCAAGGGTCGCGAGTGATGAAGTCGAAGATGTTGTGGCGCGAGGCGTCGACACCTGTGGTGAACGACGACCATGCCACCGGCGACATCGACGGGTACGAAGTCTGCAGCGGACGGAACACACCCTCTTCGGCAACCTTCTTCATGTTGGGCATGCGGCCCTCGTCCATGAAGCGTTGCGCCAGCTGCGGGTCCATGCCATCAAAACCGATGATGACCAGACGCTTGGTGTCGCCTTTAATCCGACCTTTGCCGCTCACTGCGCGCAGCAACAGCTTGACCGGATAAGCAGCAACAATTGCGACTGCTAAAAACAGTGCACCCACCAGCACCAATCCGCCCGACAAAAAGGCGAATCCGGCCCCGGGGCCGATGTAGGCCTGGGCCGGCTGGGAAGCGGCGAAAACTGCCGCTAGGGTTGCGAAAACAAAGAGACGGGTGCGGTTGCGACTCATCGGTGTCCGGCTGGGACAAACCCCGAAGGGGGAGGATCGGGGAGGAGACTATAGCCCCTCCCCGTGAAGATTCTAAGCGTTTGCGGTTTCCGCAGCAGGAATCAGGTCATTGGCTTCGAGGTAATCGATAATGACCTTCACGCTCTCCTCCGGAGACTGCGTCTCGGAGTTGACGGTAACTTCGGCGTTCTCCGGGATCTCATATGGATCGGAAATTCCGGTGAAGTTCTTGATCTCGCCGGACAGCGCCTTGGCGTACAAGCCCTTGACGTCGCGACGGGTCAGTTCTTCGACCGAGCACTCGGCGTAAACTTCGACGAAGTTGCCGATCATGGAGCGGCACTGACGACGGACGTCGGCGTAAGGCGAAATGGCGGCAGTCATGACGATTGCACCATTGCGAGCCAGCAGCTTGGCGACGTAACCGATACGACGAATGTTGGTGTCACGGTCTTCCTTCGAGAAGCCGAGGCCCTTCGACAAGTTTTCGCGAACTTCGTCGCCGTCGAGAATCTCAACGCCACAGCCGCGCTTGCGCAGTTCCGGCTCGAGCATTCGGGACAGGGTGGACTTTCCGGAACCGGACAGGCCGGTGAACCAGAGGCAGAAACCTTTCTTGTTAGACATGGTCTTAGGATTTGGCTTTTAGGCCATCAATGAGTTATTTGAGCTTTCCTTCGAGGAAAGGTACTTCGAAGCACTTGTCGTGCATGATCGGCCCGTGGCCGAAGTAGCCGGCTTCACCGAACAATTCGCCGTGGTCTGCGGTCACGATGACCCAAGTATCCTTCGGCAGCATTTCGTAGAAGCGCGGGAACACCTCTTGATCGAGGTAGCGGACGGTCTCGATTTGGCGCTGACGGCACTTCTCGATCATGTCCATGTCCATAAAGTCACCGGACTCGTTGTCGGAGACCAAGGCTCCGTCATCGTCGATCTGGCCATCCAGCTTGCGGAAAATTCCGTTCACACCAGAGATGTGCGGCAGATCGTTTTTATCCTCATCAGGCAACCCGTACGGGTAGTGAGTTTCCCCAACGTTCATCAGGTAAAACTGCGGCTTGTTGCCCTTGATGCCTTTGGACTCGCGCTTGGTATGAGTTTCGATCTCATCCAACATCGACAACATGTCGTTGTGCTTAGGCATCAACTTGAAGGTGTCGAAGTCTTTGTTGATCCCGGTGGCCGGGTTCAACACCGGCAACGAAACCAGCGCGTGAGTTTCGTAGCCTTTGTTTTTCAAGTACTTCGGCAGCCACAAGTGCGGAATCATGGCTTCGAAGCCGGCTTCGTCTACACCGAGACGATCCTTGAACTTGTAGAGGTCATGCTTGTAGTACTCAGAAGCGTAGACCTCGGGCGGGCTGGTGTGCGGAACCAGACCGGTGAGCAGGTTGTAGTGCGATGGAGCCGTCCATGAGGCGTAGCTGAAACGTCGCTCGACGTTGTCCAGCCCCCCCACCAACTTGGCGATGTTCTCCGGCTTGGCAGCCATGAAGGAATCCCAACGGCAGGAATCCAGGGTGATCACCAGCAAGTGGTTTTGCTCTCTTTTCTTTCCAAACAGACCAAACATGGACGTACTCCTTCGCTATTACTCTCTACTCTCTCAGACAGGAAATTAGGCGTTCGCGGTCTCTTGCTTGGCGTAGGACGCAATCAAGATGTCAGCGACTTCGGGACGAGTGAACTCGGCGGGCGGACGCTCACCGTTGCTCAACATTTCCCGAACTTTGGTGCCCGACAGGAAGATCTTGTCTTCGTTCGAGGCCGGGCTGGACTTGGTGGAAGCCATGCCACCGGTCAGCTTGCAGAAGAATGCGTGCTCGAACAACAGGGTGTTGATCTTCAGTTCGCCTTCTTCGTAGTTGTTGAAGATTTCCTGAGCGTCAAAGGTGCCGTAGTAGCTACCTACACCAGCGTGGTCGCGACCAATGATGATGTGGGTGCAGCCGTAGTTCTGACGGCAGATGGCGTGCAGGATGGCTTCGCGCGGGCCGCCGTAACGCATGGCCTGCGGGTAAACGCCGAGCATGGTGCGATCGAGCGGATAGTACTTCGACAGCAGTGCGTGGTAGCACTCCATGCGAACGTCGGACGGGATGTCGTCGGACTTGGTGTCGCCGACCAGCGGGTGGACCAACAAACCATCGGTCTGCTCCAGAGCGACCTTGGTCAGGTACTCGTGAGCGCGGTGGATCGGGTTGCGAGTCTGGAAAGCAACGATGGTTTCCCAACCCTTCTCAGCGAAAGCAGCGCGGGTCTGCTCCGGAGTGAAGCGGTAGTCGTTGTGCTTATCGTAGCTCGGAATGTTGGCAACGGTGATTTCACCGGCAACGTTGTAAGCGCCCAAGGTGCTCAGGTAGCCCCAAGCCGGGTGGTCGTGGTCGGCCTTGGCACCGGTGCCGCTGTAGCACTTGTCCAGCTCGACTTCGCGATCCGGCTGGTAGACGTCCTTGACCGTCAGCACACCGTAGATGGTGCCGTCTTCCGCGGTCAAAGCGACTTCCGAACCTACAGCAGGTGCGGCGGCGTCGCCCTTGGTTGCCAAAGTGATCGGCAACGGCCACGGAGTGTTGTCGGCCAAGCGCATGTTGGCGACCACACTATTGTAGTCTTCCTGACACATGAAACCCGTCAGCGGGCTCATCGCACCAGTGGCGATCATTTCCAGATCGCTGGTCTCGCGCGAGTTCAGGGTGATGGCAGGCAGGTCAGCGGCTTTGGCGAGCAGAGCTTCAGCTTCGGCGCCAGAGACCAGACGGTTGATCAGAGTTCCACCGTGGGGAGCGTACATCGTTTTAAGGGTTTCCCTTGTGTCGTTAGACGTGTTTGAAGAGGGTTCAGTGAGTCAGCAGAGGGTTGTGGGCGGCTCGAACCGGGGCTTTACAGGTAGCCCAAGTTCTTCAGCTTTTGCTTGACGGCGCTGAGTTCCTCCGGAGTGAATTCGTTGGAATCGGTCTTAGTCTCGACCTCTCCCATGAGGTCACGGAGCACAAAGACAATGAAGCCTGTGGGCGACGAGAAGCCGCTGTTTTCAATGACCTGCTGGATCCGCCTGTAGAGCGGGCGCGGGATCTTGACGGTGACTTTGCTTTCTTTTTGCATGGTCCGTGACGAATGAAGCGGGAGAGTATACACCGATTAGGCTACAAGTGGATGCTTTTTTGGGGTGTATTTGGGGAGCCAATCGCACTCCAATTGGAGTGTTCCGATCTGAAGCACCCTTGGATATGCATCCGTACTCCACCGACCGCACTCCTATCGGTCACCCAATGCGTGAACTAAAATTCCATTTCATGAAACGTTGCCGGATCTCCGACATTTACAGGTAGAATTCCAGCCCACCTAGATTCAGACCCCTGAAACATGCGTAAATTCACGACTCTGTTTGCCGCGGCACTGCTGGCCCTGGCCTCCTGCGGCTCCGAAGAGCCTGCCCCGGCTACCTTTACCGACGCCGCGTCGGCCATGGACCAAGCCGCTTCGGCCCTGAACAGCAAGGACTACGGCACCGCCGTCGCCGGCTATCAATATGCGATGGACAACACTGCCGACGCCGGCATGAAGTTCAAGATTTCCCAGGAGTTGTTCAAAGCTCACGTCAAGAACAACGACAACGCCGCCGCCACCGCGCTGCTGGCGACGATGAAGTCGGACATGGGCGCCAGCCTCACCGACGTCAACCTGCAGTTGTTGACCGACTGGTGCATCAACGAAAAAGTTGCCGACATGGCCCAAGCTGTCTTCGATGTTGCATTGGAGACCCTCGGCGACAATCCGGGCTCTTACGACCTTGAAAAGGTCGGCCTCGCCATCGACGCCGTTCGCTCCGGCGACTCCGCCAGCCTCGCCGACCTCGGCTACGCCGGCGACTGAGTCAGCCATTTCGTCAGAATCACAGATTTGACATAGAACGGAAGTTGCCGCGGCCCGCCGTTGCCTACATTGACGTAGAATGACGGGAATGCCGCAGCGGTCCGGAAACACTGGAGCCAGCCCGATCCTAGTAGTGGTCGGGCTGGCTTTGTTATTGGCCGTCAGTGCGCTGGTGCTGTGGCCCGGCGGCTCGACCGAGCTGGATCCCGGCAACGGCGGCGACCCCACCATCGCTGAAAACGAGCAGCCGGACTTCGCCGAGCTCGACCAAACGCCGGTGGTTTCGCCGGAACGCCGCGATTCGCCGCTGGTGCAAGCCACGGTGGCGGTTTTGCTGGCGCTGCCGGCGTGGGCGGAAATGCCGGATACGGTGCGCGTCGAGCTGATTCCTCAGGGCAGCAATCCGGCGGAAAAACGCCACTTATGGACCAAAAACGGTGGCAAATTCGTGCAGTTCGACGACGTGCCATTTGGTTCGTGGTTGGTGCGCTGCGCCCCACGCGGCTTTCAAGCCGTCGAGGTGCCGCTGACCGTGTCGGAGAAAGCGCCATCGCCGCGCCAAGTGCTCAATTTAAAACCGGCGCGCAGCATTCGCGGTCGCGTCATCGATAGCACCGGCGCCGGAGTCGCATCGGTAGCCGTCAGTGCGCGGCCGGTGGAAGCCATCGTCGGCTTCACCGTGACGCGGGCGACCACCACCACTGATGAAGAAGGGCGCTACCGCCTGTCCGGTCTGCCCGAGGGCAAGTACTGGGTGTTCGCCGGCGAGTTGCGCAGCGCCATCGGCCCGATGGTCGAAACTGATCTGATCGGCGACGAGGCGTGGGCTGACTTAACCATTCCGCGCATGGGTGCAGCGCAGATCACCGTGGTCAACGAAACCACGCAAGCGCCGATTGCGCGCATGCGCGTGCAAGCCGAACGCATCACCGTCGCTTCGGAAGGCATACCCGGTCACGTCACGTTTAAGCAAACCGACGAAAACGGCGTGGCCAAATTCCCCGCCATTCCCCCAGGCGAGTATTCGTTTACTTTCCTGCAGCCAGGCAGCTACAAAACCAAGACCCAACGCTTCGAGGTCGCCGCAGGTGCTACCGGTGAATTCCGCGTCTCGGTACTGCCGCTGAAGTAATCCTTGGCCCCCTCCTCCCTCGCAGCCGCCAAGGCAAGCGCCTGGCGCGAAGCCGCCCGTATGTCGTGGCCGGCGACGTTGTCGCTACTGCTGCACGCCGGTTATCGCGTCAATGATCAATATTGGATTGGCCCGCTCGGTGCCGATGCGCAAGCGGCGTTTGGAGTCACGTCGTTCCAGCTGATTCTGAACTTTGCACTGATCGTATTGGTGCAATCCGGCACGCTTGCCCGCATTGCACGCCACACAGGCAGCGGTGATCGAGCCAGTCGCGATGCCGTCTTTCAAACCATGGTGCCGGTGGGCTTCTTGTGGTTTGTTGCCATCGGCGTCATTGGTTGGATGACCACGCCGACGGTCGCCACGATGCTGGGTGCCAGCGGCGAGGTTCACACTTTGGCGGTCGAGTATTTGCGCATGATCTACTTGGGCTTGCCGCTGCTTGCACTGAAGCCGTTCATTGACGGTGTCTTTCTCGGCGTCGGCAATACTTTTACGCCGATGTTGCTGGCCGCCGCCTCGGTTGCGCTGAACTTTGTGCTCAACCCACTGCTGATTTACGGCCATTTCGGCTTCCCGGAAATGGGCATCGGCGGCGCCGGCATCGCTACCTGCATCTCGCGCGGTTTCTGCGGGGTAGTCGGCCTGTTTCTGCTCGCCCGCCATTACGACTTCCGACCGTGGCAGCCGAAGCTCAACCTCGCCGAACTCAAACGCGTGCTGCAAATCGGCCTGCCGGTTTGTTTTAGCAACGCCGCTTATGCGCTGAGCTTCATCGCCGTTTTGAAAACCAGCGTCGAGCCCTTCGGCCGCGATGTACAAGCCGGCATCGGCGTCGCCTTCAACGGTTTGGAAGCGGTCAGCTATTGCGGCTACATGGGCCCGGCGATTGCCTGCTCATCCCTAGTCGGCCGACGGCTAGGAGCCGGCGATCATGCCGGTGCCGCAGCCGCCATCCGCGCATGCTTGACCATGTCGCTGGTCATTGCCGCGATCGCCACGGTGCTGTTTTTGTTCATCCCGGGCAGGTTGGTATCGCTGTATACCGACAGCCCCGAGGTGCTAGCCGCCGCCACCTTATACCTGTGGGTGGCCGGCTGGACGCAAATGATGACCGCCGCCGACTCGGTGCTACAACAGGCGATGTCCGGCGCGGGCCGCACCTTCCTGATGTCGCTGACCACGATGAGCGGCTTGGCCTTGCGCATTCCGTTGGCTTGGTTCTTAGCTCACCACCTTTTGTGGGGCCCGCAAGGGATTTGGTGGGCGTTTAATATTTCCAACTGTATCAAGCTCATCGCTATAGTTGCGGTGTTCCGATACATAGGCCTCCATCGTCCAGCCACTCCCCACTCCTAATCCCTCATGGCCGCCGCGCTCATCAACCCCGCCGACTACCCGTCTGACCGTTGTGTACTGGATCTAGACGGCATTCAAAAGTTCCTGCCTCATCGCTATGAGTTCACGCAGGTACATTCCATTTTGGATTGGGATAAGGAAAGCAAATTCAGCGTAGGCTTCCGAAAGGGCCAGCCCGACGAGTTCTGGGAGCGCGGACATATTCCGGGACGCCCAATCTTCCCCGGCGTGTTGATGGTCGAAGCGATGGCGCAAACCGGTGTGGTCCACGCCTTCGCCGAATTCGGCGTCAAGGAATACCACGATTGGATCGGCTTTGCCGGAATCGACGACGTGCGCTTCCGCGATGCGGTCGGTCCCAACGAAGACCTGTGGATTCCCGGACACCTAACGCGCATTAATGCCAAGCGCGGCTATTTGCGCTGGAAAGGCCAGGTGATTCGAGCCACTGGTGAAGTGGTGGCCGAGGCAACTGTGCTCGGCATGCCGTTCTAGCGCCAGTTGTTACTGACTAGCGGCCACGTCTTCGGCTTCATTTTGCTCGGGCAAAATGCCGACGACGTCCAGCTCGGCGCATTCGGCTTCCACGCCAAACCATTCGGCGATGGAAGGCTTGGTGCGACCTTCATCCGACGAGATCGCCTCTTTGATGTAGGTGCCATGCTGCGAGCGCATCGTCACCCACCATTGTGGTCGGCCGCTTTCGCTATTCTCCGCGCGGCTGTATTCGAGGATCTCAATCCAGCGTTCGCGATCTAACGCCGCCCGGCGATGGGCAACGCGCGCCGGAGTGCTTTGCACGATGTCCAGCCGCCCTTGGGCTTTGAGCTCGTCCATCTTCGCAGCAACAGCCTCATCGCCCGCGCTTACATCGGCATCGCCTGCCGTTACAGCAGTAGCGTCGGCTGGCCCCAGCGCAATCAGCGCACGATAATCCTTAGCCGCTTTCATCTCCTTCAACTCCACCACCCGCTTGCGGTTGGTGTAATGCAGATCCGAAATCTCTAAGCGACCTTCATTGCGACGATTGATTTCCGCGGCCAACTCCTGCAAGTCGACATCCGGACGCTTGGCTTTGAGGATTTCCATGACAAATGGCCGTCCCTCCCCCAACATGCGCACATTCAAGTCTTCACGGCCGGCACCATGGAACTTATTGCGCCGTCCTTTAAAGCGCGGCATCGCCACCCAGGCAATCAACTCCTGCACCGAATCGCGCGTCAGCTTGCCGAAGCCTTCGCAGCGGTCGCAACCTTTGCCGCGACACTCCGGGCAGTAAAACAAGGTCTGCGGCAAATCGCGCGTCAACTTGCGATAGCGGCCCTCGAAATACACCTTCACCGGCGCCTGGCGGGCAGGCGATGCGGATTCCTTGTTCGCTTGCGGACTATTGGAGGAACTAGCTTCGGGCACGGTTAAAATGCGGCCGTGTGGCCGGAAATTTTTGTGGTGTTCGGTGTTCCGCTCAGAAGCTTCGGCTTCTTTGTGGCGTTGGGTTTTCTCGTAGGCGTTCAGCTGGCGGGCCGTTTGTCGCGTACTTATGGCAGCGATCCTGAAAATGATGCCGAACGCATTCCGGACCTAAGTTGGACGGTTTTGCTCGGCGTTTTGATCGGTGCGCGCTTGGCTTACGTGCTGGTCAACCTCGATGTTTTCCTCGACAACCCGGTCTCCATTCTCAAAATTTGGGAAGGCGGCCTGGTCATGTACGGGGGGCTTATTTTAGCCCTGATCCTAGGCTTGAGGAAGACTCGAAGCTTGCAGATGAATCCACTGCAAACCGCCGACTATTCGCTGACCGCCGCCTTCCTCGGCCAAGCCATCGGCCGCTTCGGCTGCTTGGCCGTCGGCGATGACTTCGGCAAGGTAGTCGCCAAAAATGCCGACGGCACCGCGCCATGGTGGAGCGTGACTTTTGATAGTCCGCTGCGCAATGGTTCGGCGTTTCCGCCGTATTTGACCGACATTCCGCTGCAGCCCACGCAGATGTATATGTCGTTGAAGGCATTCATTTTGTTCGTGGTCGGCATGTGGCTGCTGAAACGCAAAAAGTTCCACGGCCAAGTCATGTTGGTATTGATGGGCGGTTATGCGCTGCTGCGCTCCATCGTCGAAATTTTCCGTGGCGATGCACAAGCACGCGGCGGCATTTTCAAGGACGGACTCAGCCCCGCCGACGTCGGTCAGCGTTTGCATGAGTTGGGCGTGGCTACGCCGTCCGGTCAAATTGTCGACTACCAAGGCTTCCGCCAACTGCTGCTCAACGGCACTGATGGCGTGCAACCCGAGTTGCTGATTTCAACTTCGCAGATGGTTGCCGCGGTGAGCTTTGTAGTGGTGGCGTTTTTCTACACGCGATTGGCCAAGCGCAATGACTTGCGCGTGACGCCGGACATCCCGATCCAAACGAAGTAATCCGGCAGAACGATGGTCTTCCTGGCTGGCATCGACGAAGCGGGCTATGGCCCTTTCGTCGGCCCGTTTACGGTTGGCTATAGCTTGTTCCGTGTGCCCGATTTAGAAATCGACCTTTGGCAGGCGCTGGATAAGGTTGCGACGCGAACGCCGTCGCGCAAAGATCGGCGGTTGCGGGTCGATGATTCCAAAAAAGTGCATAGCGGACCACTGGGTCGTGGACGTTTGGAACGAAGTGTTGCCGCGTTTCGCGAGTTAAGCAACGCCGACGCAATTGATTTTCAATCCTGGGTCAAAGCGCCGCCGGCCGGTCCATCCATTTGGTTGGATCGCAGTCCTTGGCTGCGCGATTTAGAAGTCCCGTTTTGCCCGAGCGTGTCGCACGACCGCAGTCGCCTCGACGCCGTTGGCTTACGCCAATGCATGGACCGCAACGGCTGCAGCCTCGACGCCTTCGGCTCCCGCGTTGTGCCGGTCGGCGAATGGAATCAATGGATTCGTCGCACTTCAAACAAAGGCGAAACGCTGTTTCAGGTGACGATGGAAGTCGTGCGCTTGCTGCTCGACCGCACCGGTCATTCACCGCTGCGCATCGAGTTGGATCGCCACGGCGGACGCATGCATTACGCACCGAAGCTAAAGGATGCACTAAAGCCGGACCTGATTGTGCACCACGGCGAAACCAGTGGCGGTTCCACTTACACGCTGAAGTTCGCCAACCGCGACGTGCAAATCCGCTTCTCGGAAAAGGCCGACGGCAACTACTTGCCGGTTGCATTGGCCTCGCTGGCTGCCAAGCAAAGTCGTGAGCGCAGCATGGATTTGTTTAATCAATGGTGGTTGCAACAAGCACCCGATTTGACTGCAACCAAAGGCTACGGCGTCGACGGCAAACGCTGGCTGCGTGAGGTCGATGCGTTTATGCCAAGTGGATTAAACAAAGAAGTCCTGAAGCGGATCCGCTAGAAGCTGGCCCCTTTCATTGGCCCACCTACAGACCGATTTGAGGCCACCGCCACC